>JBJXGZ010000080.1:0-60779 GCA_046160625.1 Saprospiraceae bacterium | reverse complement strand
TTGATCATTAATCCGTGTCCAATCCGTGCCATCCGTGGCCCACCCCTATTAATTACAAACCCCATCAAAACAAACTCATCTGCGCGGACTTGTGCCGCACGTGTAGATCAAGGTTGAAGGCAGGCATTTTCCTGTCTTTCAGGTATTTTTCCTTTGCTACCCGGAACTGCGCGTGAATGATTTCGGCAATGTTGCCCTCGCCGCGCATACGAACAGAGGAGCGGTATTCGTGCAAAGTGCCGCCATGGGTGTCGCGGATACGGTTCAAAACGCGGTCGGCACGGTCGGGCATGGCCTTGCGAATCCAGTCTTCAAAAATGGCAGCCACATCGCCGTTGAGCCGCACAAGCGTGTGTCCAACAGCCAATGCGCCACGATCTGCCACGGCTTTCACAAGGGGTAGTACTTCGTGATCATTCAGTCCGGGGATGATGGGTGCCATCATTACAAACGTTGGGATACCCGCCTTGCTCAGGGTCTCTACTGTTTTGAGGCGTTGGTTCACGGAAGCTGTTCGCGGCTCCAGATATTGGCGGAGCTCTTCCTGCAAAGTGGTGATACTGATGGCTACATGGCAGAGATTTTCGGACGCGAGTTTTTCGAGCAAATCAAGGTCGCGCAACACGAGGCTGTTTTTGGTGATCAGACCCACAGGATGCCGGTATTTCCAAAAAACTTCGAGGCATTCCCGGGTGATTTGGAACTTCCGTTCGGCGGGTTGATAGATGTCAGTATTGCCGGCAAACATCACAGGCGAGGCTTTCCAGGTTTTCTTTTTCAATTCATTTTCAAGGAGTTGCGCGGCGTTTCGTTTTACCAATATCTTTCGTTCAAAATCAAGTCCTGCGCTGTAGCCCCAGTAGGGATGGGTGTTTCGGGCATAGCAATATATACAACCGTGCTCGCAGCCCTGGTAGGGGTTCAGACTCCATTCGAGCGGGATGTCTGGGCTTTCTACTTTGTTGAGAATGGTTTTTGGGTGGGTTTCGAGGTACTGCGTTTTGAGCTCACCGTCGTCCCAATCGTCGGCAACGAGCGCCCAATCAATAGGCTCCTGGCTGCGCACCACTTTCTCATATTTGGATGTCGGGTTTATTTGAGCGCCCCGTCCTTTGAGGAAGGGCTTATTGTTGGCGGGTGATTTTTGACCTTTTAACACTGGAGGAAATTTTGGGCAAATTTAAAACAAAAAGTGGTTTATTTGACATTTTTTTAAACAAAACGACCTAGCCTTTACTTGTGAATTGGTCGAATAAGTGCAACTACCCTAACGTTAGTAGATTTTCAGGGGTGCTTTACCAACCCGTGGCAAGAAATTTGCGTATAGTATTATAGTAGGGTTAAACCCTAAATTAGTTGCGTTGTTTTTCAAAAAATGTATTTCCTTCCAGCAGAACGGCTGCGGCTTTACCGCAATTTCAAGTCTATAGAAGTCAATGACTTTCATGGACTTATCCGTTTTTACGAGCAGCATGAGGATGGCATTCGCGCGCTGGATTTTGATGAATACCTTGACTGCACATTGAGCTATACCAACGCGCTTTTTGAGGCTGGAGACCACGGCAAGCACCTCGTTATGTGCGACCATTTGCTCGAATTTGTCATCATGCAAAACGTGAGCCACTGGGACGGCGAGGACCTCTACCACCGGCTGCTTTTTAAAAAAGCAGCTTCGCTATACCAGATCCTAGAATTTGAGAAATCAGCGCGAATTCTCCGTGAAATCATCAAAATCTACCCGCAGGACCACTTGGCTGCCCTGTATCTGAACAAAGCCCTTTTGCTCCAAAAGCCCCAATGGCTCTACAGGGCACGGGCAGCTTCGGTTGCTTTTGCACTGATAGCCGTTATCGTAATTGCATTGGAAATTTTGGCAGTGCCACGGTTTTTCCCAAGTCTTTTGCAACCTATGCAAATCTCACGCAACTTGCTGATCGCCATGAGCTTGGCTTCGCTTTCCTTAGGGGAATCTGGACACGCATTGCGCTGTTGGCTCAGGACACGGCGTTTTGTCCGGCAAGCCAGGCGGAATAAAGTAGCAAGTGGGAAGTAACAAGTTTCAAGTGGAAACATGAATCGCATGACTCATGTTGGTACTTTTCACTTGAAACTTGTTACTGCTTGGCTTTTGGTACTTTTGCGCTGACAAAAATTTTAATTCTCAGCGCATGAAAAATTTCTTTTATTCTTTACCCGCCGAAGCTTCAGCGAAGGCGGGTTCGTTTTTTATTGTTTTACTTTGTTTGCAAGCATGTTCCCAATCGCCTGGCTCGGACGCTTCAAACAAGACTGCAGATTCATTGCTTAATGATCCTTCCGCCGTGCTAGGCTCCTCTCCTGACAATGCCTACCGGCTTTTTAAAAGTGCGCGCCAGCTTGGCGAACAAACGGTAACAGACTTGATACTAGTACGCCTCCGGGATTCGCTTATGACCGCGGTGTCCACCATACCTGCCAAAGATTCGTTGCCAAGGGAGCCAAAGTTTTTTTGGTCGAAAGACTCAAAATACCTCCTGGTTAATAACAGTGTGCCCGACAGCACTTACCATTATGAAGTGGTACTTTTTGACCTGCAAAATCTTGCCGTTGCCCAACGCAACTTCGGGGAATTAGTGAATTACGACAAAGCAAATGACGTGGTTTTCTTCTACAAAAGCTTGCCTACGCGACAAAGTATATCCTATTATTATCTGGAAAATCCGTCGAAGGAATCAGGCCGCGATGTCACGGTTGTACCAATTGGGAAATTGCCCAATTTGATCCTCTCGGTTGCTGAAAAAGAGGCCCGGGTGAAAGCATACACCATTGACAACACGCCGGTAAACTTTGCTTTTAAATATAATTGAACCCCTCATACTGAAAGAAAAATGCAGGCAAATATCCTTGCGTTTCAGTCCTCCATCCGCGCCGGCATCCCAACCCAACTTCCCCCCGCCCGCCCACTCGACCCCTTCGTGAGCCACGCCCCGCGCCGCGTCGTCGAAGGTGTTTTGTCAGAAAATGAAAAGGTGCTGGCTGTGCAAAACGCGCTGCGTTATTTTCCCACGGAGTGGCATCGGGAATTGGCTGCTGAATTTGCGGATGAGCTCCAGCGTTACGGACGTATATATATGCACCGTTTCCGGCCCGAATATGCCATGCATGCGCGGCCCATTTCGGAGTATCCGCATCGCTCCCGACAAGCTGCGGCTATTATGCTGATGATCCAAAACAACCTGGATCCGAAGGTGGCCAAACACCCGCACGAACTTATCACTTATGGCGGCAACGGGGCGGTGTTTCAGAACTGGGCACAGTACCTGCTCACCATGCGTTATCTATCCGAAATGACAGATAATCAGACCCTTGTGTTGTATTCCGGTCATCCGATGGGTCTGTTTCCCAGTCACTCCGACGCACCGCGGGTGGTGGTGACCAACGGCATGATGATCCCCAATTATTCCAAAAAAGAAGATTGGAACAAATATAACGCCCTCGGCGTGACGCAGTATGGCCAAATGACGGCTGGTTCTTTTATGTATATTGGTCCTCAGGGAATTGTACACGGCACGACCATTACCTTGCTCAATGCTGGTCGGCGCATCGGACTCGGCGATGTGCTCGGTGGGCGCGTGTTTATCACCTCCGGCTTGGGCGGTATGAGTGGGGCACAGGCTATTGCGGCCGTTATAACAGGTTGTATTGGCATTATCGCCGAAGTGGATGGCGATATGGTGCAACAACGCCTGACAGACGGATACATCAAAAAAGAAAATGTATTCACCAATCTTGATACGCTTATTGCCCGATTGGAGGAATGTCGGCGCGACAAAACGGCCATCACGCTGGTCTATCATGGAAACATTGTAGATCTCTGGGAGCGATTTGCAAAGGACAATATTACGGTCGAACTCGGCTCTGACCAGACCAGTTGTCATAATATCCACGACATGGGTTATTGCCCGGTGGGCTATACATTCGAGGAGGCTAAGTTGTTACTAATCAAAGACAAAGAGAAGTTTTTGGAAGAAGTGAGGGCCACGCTTCGACGACATGTCGTGGCCGTCAATACCATGGCAGAGCGCGGCATGTACTTCTGGGATTACGGCAATGCATTCTTGAAGGAGGCTGGCGAAGCGGGGGCAGAGGTGTTCAAATCCCCCACCTTCGCCCAAACGGGCTTCGGCGGGCAAGCAAATGCCCAAATAAACGAATCCCCAACTTTTCGATATCCCTCCTACGTCGAGGACATCATGGGGCCGCTTTGTTTCGACTACGGTTTTGGCCCTTTTCGCTGGGTTTGTTGTTCCGGCGAAATAGCGGATCTGGAAAAAACAGACCTCATTGCCGCGCAAGTTTTGGAATCAATGCTTGCCGAAGCCCCCGACGAGATCAGAGGCCAAATACGCGACAACCTGAACTGGATTCGGGATGCGAAGGTCAATTTGCCCGTCGTCGGCTCGATGTCGCGCATTTTGTACGCCGATTCTGAAGGCCGCATGCGGATTTCAAAAGCTTTCAACGACGCTATCGCGAGCGGCGAACTGCATGGCCCGGTGGTATTGGGCCGCGACCACCATGACGTGAGCGGCACGGATTCCCCCTTCCGCGAAACGGCCAATATTTACGATGGCTCCCGCTTCACGGCGGATATGGCGGTACAAAATGTGATCGGTGATTCGTTCCGGGGCGCCACTTGGGTCAGTCTCCATAACGGCGGCGGCGTAGGCTGGGGCGATGTTATCAACGGTGGTTTTGGCATGGTGCTCGATGGCTCGCCGGACGCAGAACGCAGACTGAAATCCATGCTTTTCTGGGACGTGAACAATGGCATTAGTCGCAGGGCATGGGCGCGCAACCCACACGCTATCAGCACTTTGGAGCGCACGATGGAGGCTTATCCCGATTTGAGGGTGACGGTGCCGTATTTGGCGGAGGAGGGGATGGTGCGGGAGGCGGTGGCAAAAGCGAAAGTATGAGATAAATATTTTTCCGGCAAATTAGGAATTCAATTCCTAATCTGCCGGGTTTTTAAGCCAACCTTACATCGTCGGCGGGTTAAAATCATCCTCGTCAAAAAAGACGTTGACTTGTTGTACACCCGGCGTTTCCCGAAGATTCCGCACCATTTCTTCCGTTTTTTTGGTGCTTTTTAGGGTGATGTGGTAGTTGCTCTCTGTGAGGTCTTCCAGGCCGATATTTTTCAAACTGACCAATTTTAAGGTGCTGCAATATCGCGAGAGCGGTTTGGTCACATCGTTTTGTTCACTTGAATGGTGGATGATTTGAAGGAGGAAGTGTCTTTTGCGTGGCGCGCCAAAATTGGTAAAGGTGAGCGCAATGACCACCAACCCCGCCAAAAGTGAACCTGTCACGGCTACAATATTCAAGCCCACACCACAAGCCATTCCGAGTGCGAGCGCGAGAAATATGAACACCAGGTCCATCGTGTCGCGGATGGCCGTTCGGAAGCGAATAATGCTCATGGCGCCTACCAAACCGAATGCACGCGCGATATTGTTGCCGATCACCATGATGACGATGGCCGCAATAATACTCAGAAGCACCAGGGAATTGACGAAGGTGACCGAATAGGAAGGCCCTCGATAAGTGAGCCGATAGACGATGCTCATCATCAATCCGCAAATGAAAGCCACCAGCAGATTGGCGAGCACATCCGCCGTAGCCGTGGGGAAAACGGCCAGGTTTTGATAATCCAGGAAAGCAAGATTTTCTAGGTCGGTTGACACGATGTATAAATCTTTAGTGGCAATGCCGAAGCATTTTGAACTGTAAAAGAATGGTTTTCAGGGAAATTTTTGCAGTTTTACCATTCATAGTCCGCAGCGATGGAATGACTTTTGGCAAAAGCATCGCCATGGCGAAAGGGTTTGATAGAAGGGTTTGAATTGATAGTGCCCACATATTTGGAGGCTGGTTCTTTGCGCATTTGAAAATCTTCGAGGATTGGTTTTATCCAATCGGGGCAAAAATGATTGAACTTTACCTCCAGTATAAAGAACCCTGGAAAGGCAAAAACCGCCCTCGTTTCATCAAAAAGCCTGTTCACGGAAGGGTAGCTTACACTCCTCAAATGCAGGTCGAACGTAAGCCGGAAGTCGTTTTCCAGATTGGTGTTTTTGCCCAAATAGGGTTCGCGTTCATATATTACATTGACTATCGGGCGCAGATTGCGGCTCAAAATCTGGTAAAAGAAGCGCCGGGCGTTGTCGGAGTTTTTTATTTGATCGGCGTAATCTTCAAATGCAGCACCAGGCTTGAACAAATCGCAAACCACTCCATAAGGTGCATCAGCCCGATTTTTCAATATCGGGCCTTCATATTTCCGCTTTATTTCCATAAAAACAGGGCTTCCGTCATCGCCCCGATTGTAGCCCCGAAGCCGGACTTTCATCCGGTGTGCAATTCCGTTAACTTTTGTGTGGTACATCTCAAAGTCGGGTGTGTCAAAATAAATACTTCGTACCGTGTACTGCCCTTTGGGCTGTAGCGCCGCAAAACGATCCGCCCGTAAAAATGGCAAGAGCGCACTGCGAAGCGCCGTGTAATCTTCCGAAGGGACTAAGTATTTGAATTCGTAACGCAAGGTTGAGGTATTAAGATATTGAGATATTGGGATCAGTAACTGAGCAAAAAAACCGCGGAGGCGCAAAGCATGTGAGAATCAATTCTTTGCGCCTCTGCGCCTCTGCGGTTTATTATTGCTCGGCTACTCATTTTATCTACAGTTGGAAATTCAAGATTCGGCGCAAAAACTCCCTTTGGGTTACAGCACCAAAGTCAATATTGCACATTGTAGAAACACCCGTACTGAGCCGAGTTCCGGTGCTATCCGGCAGCACAAATGCTGTGAGCATAGCAACCTGACGATTGTCCAAAACCTCTACTTTTGAGCCGATTTTACCATAAATTCCATTGAAAACATGCCCGGTTTGCACGTCCGTGATATGGATGGCCACTTGTGGGTTAAGGAAAGGCAATTGTTCCACGCGCACCGGAATATGCACCACATACTCATCGGCGCGTTGGAGCGTGAGCAATTCCTCCGGCAAAGCCGAAGACACCACCCAACCCGAAAACGGGGCACGGATGACAAATGCCAACCCTTTCTGTTTCAGAATATTAAGTCGGTTTTGAAGGCCGCGCAGTTGCGCTTCCGTAATGCCAACACCTTCTACTTTGATACCCGTTCCAACATTTTCCAGGTACTTGCGGGCTATTTCGACCTGAATTTTGGCGAGGTTCCAGTCGTTTTCCGCCGTTTGGAATTCCGTGGCTGCAATGAGTCCGTCGTCTTTGAGTTTCTTTTTCAGGTGGTAAAAATTCTCTTTCAGCGTCAGGTCTTGTTCGGCAAAGTGGAGTTTGTTCTCCGCTTCCTGTACAATAGGCGGTTTGTCGCCGGTTATGTCAGATTGGAGTTGAGCAGAGTACAAGGTCAGTTGTGCCTCTATTGCTTGAATTTCCTCCCGTTGCCGAATGGAGTACATGCGCACCACCGTGTCGCCCAACGCCACGAAAGCCCCTGCGGGGACGTCAATCTTGATACCCGAAAAATCGCCTTGTTCGAATTGGAAAGCATCAATCTGTTGCACCGCTCCCAGCTTATTGTCGCGCACGACGGACGTCAACCGCCCCGTTTGATCTTGTACCAAACGCCATTCTTGTGCCGGCAAAACCCGTCCGATGCTTTCTGCGGTGTAAGGTATTTTTATCGGCACATAAAGTGCTGCCACAAACACAGCAAGGATTATCAGTCCGCCCAAAATTCTTTTCAGATCGTGTCGCAAGGTCGTTGTCTAAAGGTTAGGATATTTTAAACACACTTTGTTTTTTAAACACATAGGCACATAGGACACATAGTTTTGGGACGCTCTATCTTCTATGTGTCCTATGTGCCTATGTGTTTGACAATCAATTCGCTCGCACCAATTTTACCGTTTTTTCAAAATCGCCCGCAGAACATTTCAAAAAGTAAACACCGGCTGGCAAATGGGCAGCACCCAATTCAAATTGTATGGTGCCATTGCCCGTCGATTCTGCTACAAGGTATTCCGCCACCTGGTTGCCCAATACATCGAAAAGGCGAAGATTAAGCTTGGATTTTTCCGGCAGGAAAAAGTTTACTGAAACATCCTCCTTAAATACTGATGGGAAAGCGGTAAAACTCGGTTGCGACTGGTTTCCCGGTTCAAAACTCGGGCTGCTCTGCTTGCTGAAATGCGCCACAATCGTGTCTGCACTGGTCAGGTCCAAAAAGCCATAGGTGGAATCCGGGTCGGCAAATGTATGATTTATGGCTGACCAATGGTCAAATTTGAAGCCTGCCGCCGTATCGGCAAATGCCCAGAGGCTAATGCCCGCGTCTGAGCCGCCAAAGTAGTCCTGTGTGTGCGGGAATTGATCGGCGGTGTACGTCAATGTGTTGATATTCAAAGTGCCAGAGAGCGGGGGATCTACCACTATCACGGTTTGGAATGGGCCTGTCACGGAGTAGCAATCGTCCATTAGCGAAGGAAGTATGGTGCAACGGCTAATGATGAAATCACGGAGTTCGTCCAGATTGTTTTTCCATTCAGCATAAGTCCCATACCAGCGTAGGGCATGGCGCGCCATTTCAGGGTCAATCAGGCCTTCGATGGTGTCGAGGTAACTCAGCATGTTTTCGCACCCGAACACCGTGGACATCATGTCGCTCATGCGGGTCACATAATAACGGTCTACGTCAGGATTGCTGCGGAGTTTGTTCAGCACCCGGATGTGTTGCTC
Organism: Saprospiraceae bacterium; assembly: GCA_046160625.1. Classification (GTDB taxonomy): domain Bacteria; phylum Bacteroidota; class Bacteroidia; order Chitinophagales; family Saprospiraceae; genus M3007. Next base: position 52,013 of record JBJXGZ010000080.1, on the reverse strand, counting down.
AGGGTCTGAACCGCCCGTGAGTCCCTCCGGATTGCAGGGTTTTGCGTCATGTTCTGTTGAGGGCAAGCCTGTGTAATTGATGTAGTGGTCGAAGGTCGCATCGTTGTCCCAGAGTATGTAGCCCCATTTTTGGTGCTGGCCTTCGGGATTGAGGCCTCGCCAGATGCCTGTGTTGTAATTTAGCCAGTCGGTGCAAACGGTAAAAGAATTGACAATTACATAGTCAATCAGGCTTTTGTAATCGAAATGATCATCCACATATTTGAATTTATTGGGGTCGTTCATGTTGTTGTTCAGGATGAATGTACGAATGCTGTGCCAGTCGTTGATAGCCTGCTGGCCACCGTATTCCGCCCAGGTGTTTCCCCAGGTCAGCACATATTGGATATCGTATTTTCCCTGGCCGTAATAATAATCCGTGTAGTCGTGGTCGTCCGGGAGTTCACGCATATCGTAGACGCCCCAGTATTGACCGTTCAGGTAGACGATGCACTTTTCGGCAGTGCGAACGTCCAGATGAAGCCCCCCGCGTTTTGCTAAATTGTGTATATAAGCATCGCGGACGTGCGCACTGCCTTCATTTTGGGGGTGATGCGCGGCGGGGTAATTGTCGTCGCCGGAAGCGCGAAGTATAATGCGCTGGAATTCATCGCGTTCGGTCAGCGGGAATAGTTGTTCTTGCAGGGCAGCATTGTAGCCCATTTCGTCGCGGCTCACCCAGTCGAGACTGCGCTGGTCGTTTGCCCAGGAATCCTGCCCGTGGCTGTTCAGTTCGCCGTAAGTGCGCGTTTTGCGTTGTTTGCTTTTGTCAAAAAATTCGATGCTGCCCGTGGGCCTCAGGATTTGGTTGCCATTGGCCAAAGCCAATACGCCATCGGAGCCAATTGATATTACGGCAAGTGAGTGCGTTTCATTTATAAAATAGGTGTTGAATTGTACAAAACTCTTGTAAATCAAAGAGTTGTTGCTGAAAGTCGTGGCTTTCAACACCGTTGTTTCTGTTAGTACAATTGGTTGTGTGTAGACAGTTGAGTTAATTGTTGGTTCCTTGCCATCAAGGGTGTATCGTACCTCCGCGTTTGGCTCCGTGCTACTAATGGCTACTGTCACCTCGCCAGTGTAAAACCCAGCTGGTTGGCTAAAGGTAGGTCGGGCGGCAAAAGCTACGCTCGTTAAGGCGTTGTTGTTAGAGATACCAAGCGAGGGTTGTTGTGAAATGCGCCACTCGTTTGAACCGTCGGGAAACCGTGCCCTAGACTGGTGCGTTTGTGTTTTTACCACTTCAATGTCTTCCATAATTGCTCCGGCAGGGTCGGCAAAAACAATGTGATCCGGGTTGCTTTTCGTCTGTGATATTTTGAAATTGGTGTGCAATTTTCCCTGCGGATCTTTCAAATCGCGGCCTGAGCACCATACATACAGGAATCCATTGGCGGGAATAAGTGTGTTTGCCGGGAAAGCCCATTTGGTGGGTTTGTTCTCGTTGTCACTGAGGTGGTATCCTGCCAAATCTACGGCTAATCCGGAAGGGTTGTAGAGTTCTATCCAATCGTCCGTGTCTTGGTAGAAATTCAGAAATTGCTTCCAGTTGGCGCAGGAATATTCGTTCACAACGACTTGAGCAGGAAGCGAAATCGAAGCAGTGAAAGCTGTGAGGAGGATAAATAAGCGTAGCATTTTTGTATTCATGGTTTGTGACATAATTAATGTTTTGATACCTGGGTCATCACGAATTTTATAACGTTATGATCCGTACCGTTGCAACATCAAACTTGACATAATTTGAACCACAAAAGGCACAAAAGAACACAAAAGTAGGACGATACGGTCTTTTGTGTCCTTTTGTGCCTTTTGTGGTTCAAATTATGCTACATGGGAAAAGTAGTGCTTTATTGATGTTTTTACTTGTATGATTTTATATTGTTAAAAATTTGGGGTGGCTCATGTTGGGCGAAAATCAGCGTTTTACCACCCGCACCACTGATTTTTCATTTTGAATAATATACAGCCCACTGGGTAAATGTTCGAGGTTCAGCAATCCTTCCGTCTGGCTTTCAAAATCGGTGGCAAAAACGGTCTGCCCGAAAGCATTTGATACCCGTATCGCACCCAACGCGGCATCAGATTTCAGACTAAAAACACCTGAAGAGGGGTTGGGGAATACCTGCAAGGAAGTTTGCCCAATTGGCTCGTAAGTTTTGTTAGTCAAGGAATTAAGGGCGCTGAAAGTAGGCGGCATGAACGTGAAGCCGCCCGTTCCGTTCGGGTAGCGCCCGAAAGTTACGTCGGGCAATTGTTGGCCAAAAGTCACACTATCGAGCACAATGGAGGTCCCGTTAGAAAGGAGGAGTGTTTCTCCGCCAGCAGCCAATTTGAAGTTTGCATGTATGGGGCCTTGCAAATCGTCGTTATCAAGCCAAACAATGATAAAGCCCTGCGCCGGAATACTCACATTGGCTGGAAAGGCCCACTTGTTCCGATTGGTTGGATCGTCGGTTAGGTAGAGGCCGAAAAGACTTATGGGGCTGTTCGTGTTGTTGTATAATTCCAGCCAGTCTTCATTTTCACCGGCCTCGTCGAGCTCGCCATCTTCATTGTCGGCCAAAAATTCGTTGATCACAACATCTCCAACATTGGGCAAATTGGGCGTAGCCGTATAAAATTCGTGCTCTGCTCTGGCAGGGTTGAATGTGCCAGCCTGCGCATTTTCGGCGTATATATAATATTGCATGGTGGGGTCAGTCAGCAGGAACGATGCGCCAAACGTGCCGTCGCCCGCAGCCCCGTCCTGATGCTGGCCGTCGTCGAACATGGGCGTTTTTTGGAACACATCGGAGGAATCTTCCCGCCAGGCCAAGGTAATCGAAGTGGCATTTATCACCTGTGCCGACACCCAATAAGTAGAAATCCCTGAACCATTTATGTTATTGATACCTGGGGCGGTTGGAGTAAGGTTTGCATTGGCAATCAGAAAGCTATACCGGGCATTCATCAGATCAGAGATGCCAGGGATGGTGCTAAAAGGCCCGCCGCCACCAGTATTGACACTGTTGGTGACGTTGGACTGGAAGTTGGCATAGCTGTAGAATTTCTTTGTATCCGCTTGAACGGCAGCATCAATCACCGCTTGGAGTTCGAGCGCGCGGGCTTTGTAGTCAGCCTCGGAAGCGAAGTTTTCCAACAGGATGGTTTTCAAATGGGCAAGGTACATCCGCTTCCAGGTAGGGTTGGCGAGCAGTTGTTTGATGAGCGGGCGATTCGAGTTGGTGGATTGCGCGAGCGGGTCCAACTGCTTCATTTGTGTAAGGCTGAGTGCCTGATTGCCGTTGAGGAGCGGGAATGCGCCGTAACTCATGTTCAAATCCCACAAAGTACTGAGCCAGCGATCGTTTTTGTCGTGGTAGAGGTAATAATTTTGAGCAAATGCCCCGGTATAGGAATCGAGGTTAATCAATACATTGTTGAAGGCGAGCATCCACAACGCACGGTCCACGTCAAGAATATTGTCGGTTGCGTTGGGATTGTTTTTGAGTGTTTCCATCAACTGTAGCAGCTCCTGCCAGCCATAGTCCGATTGTATGTCATACTTGTCGTAATAGAAAGCGCTGTCGGCACTTGTATACACCAGATCAGGGTAGTTTCCTCCCGTGCCAGGACCTCCAAAGTCTTCGGGATTGCACTTAAAGAAAGAGCGGTTGCCGTTGGTAGCGAAATGATTTTGAAGAAAAGTCTTGTTGACGCTTTCAGTGTTCCCGTAAAGGCCCCAATAGACGCCGTTGATCCACAGTTTGGCATGGTTGGCCCGAGGCGCGTCCATGTATTTCCGGGCAATTTCGTAGGAAAGCGGCTCGCGTACAAAGGTCGGGTCGGCGAATCCGTTGCTGAGTTTGATGTCTTTGACGCCATTGTAGTTTTGCCCTTTTTTGACAAAATTCAGTTCGATGTGCAGGGGGTTTTTGGCGTTGTTGGCACTGTAAGAGCTATTGCCTTTGTACTTAACGCCCACAGAGTCAAAGAGTTGGCCGTTTATTTCTGCCGATTGGGCAAGGAGATAGTCTCCATTGTCAATGGCCTTGAGCGAGTCAAGCTTGAAGTCCCAATTGCTTTGGAAAAAGGTGATTTTGATTTCCTGCACGATGCCAGGTTCGTATAGGTTTTGTGCCAAATTCCCTACGGGACAACAAAATATGACAGCTGCGAAGACAAGTAGTCGAATAAACATGGATACAGAGTTAGTGCGGCGAATGTACCGCCAATGACGAAAGGGCTGAGAAAGAAGTTGGTGTTTTGGCTAATATTTGCGGGATTTGATGCGCAAGATCAATGAGGTTTCAAAAACATCATAGGTCTCATTGGCGACAAAACCACATAACGGCCAATCTATACCCCTCCAGCCCAAGCCCAACAATGCTCCCCACACAATGAGCAGAAAGAAATGAATGATGTCGAAATGGTTCGCGCCGATGGACATTGCTGATGTGGACTTCAATTACCGGCGTAGAAATAGCTGCCACTGCATCGGCCAGCGCGATTGAAGTGTGGGTCAACGCACCCGCATTGAGCACAATGCCATCTGCGCTGAAACCCGCCTCGTGGAGCTTGTCGAGCAATGTGCCTTCGTGGTTGCTTTGGAAATAGTCGAGTTCGGCATTTGGTAGACTGGCTTGCAATTCTTCAAAAAAAGATTCGAAGCTTTGACTGCCATAAATTTCAGGTTCGCGCGTTCCAAGCAGGTTGAGATTTGGGCCGTTTATGATAAGGATTTTCATGGGTGCAAAATTCTCTTTAATTTTACAGGATTAACAAGATGAGACATGATTAACGTGATTTATTTAAAAACTCCAATCCTGTAAATCTTGTTAATCCTGTCCAAGTATGCAAAAACTACTGCTCCCTTTCCTCTTTTCCTTTTTGGCTTTCAACGCCTTATACGGCCAGTCTGCCATCGTGTCCGACCCGCTTTTCATCCGCTCGGACTATGGATACGAAATCATCGGTCGGTTGGGCGATCGTGTTTTGGTTTTCCGAGACCGGTACGACGATTTTGTGGTGCAGGCTTTTGACAACCAGATGCGCCTAAGCTGGAGCAAAGACCTGGATGATCTCGACCGTCGCGGAATGCGCGTATTGGGTGTAGTGCCCGGGCGCAATGATTTTTCGGTGGTATTTCAAATTCGCCGACGGGGCCACACGCTCCTGCGCGTCCACAAATACGACCCGAATGCCAATTTGATTGACAGTATGATGATCAAGGACTACGGAGAACGACTTTTCAACACTCCCGTGCTCGATCTGATACACAGCGAAGACCGCAACTGCGTAGTGGTGTACAATACTGCCGACCGAGACCTGATAGAGGCCGTTGCATTTCATTTGGACAAAATGCAAGTGCTTTGGGATTCGGCGTCTATAGTAGACGATGCTTCTGATTTTTTTGAAGACCGGCAACCCGAAATTACCCTCAGCAACGCGGGGGCATTTTTTTGGGTGTCTGAAAGAAACAACCGGAGGGGCAAACTCGACAAACACGAGATCAAAATCCTTCGTTTCGACGCTTCGGGGGTTCACACCAACCGTACACAACTCGGCGCGTACCTTACGGTGGACTCCAGGTTTATTTTTGACAACCAGAACAACCGTCTCAGTGCGGCGGGACTTTGGGCTGAAAAAGGCCGGGAACGAGCCAATGGGGCATTTTATCTCAGCCTTATTCCGGGCAAAGATTCGGCACAAGTGCTTCGTTATGAACCTTTTGACGAAAAATTTATGTCTATCCTTCGGCAAAAAGATGGGGGGAGTGATTCACGTGGAATTGCCGATGCTCAGCTGCGCGAATTGCTTTTGCGTCAAGATGGCGGCATCATCCTCGTGGCCGAGCGCTACCACGAAGTGCAGCGAGGTGCAGCAGCAGGGCGCGGCTTTTTTCGCGACGGGATGCGCATGATAGTGGACTATTATTACGATGATGTTTTTGTATTGGCATTCCAGCCTGATGGCCAGACGCAATGGAAATCAGCCCTGCACAAAAAACAATATTCGCAGGACGACGAGGGCACTTTTTCTTCTTATTTTCTCATGCGAAACGCAGATAAAATGCGGTTCTTTTTCAACGATGAAATCAAGTACGAGAACACATGCAGCGAGTATGTGCTTAGCGCGGTTGGTGATTTTGACCGCAACAGTCTGCTCAATACGCTGAATCAAAATCTTCGGCTGCGTTTTCGCGATGCACTGCAACTGAATGCTTCAGAAAGCATAGTGCCATCTGAATTTCGGGGGAGACTGAAATTGGTGTTACTGCGTTTTTGAGGGGGGGGACACGGATGACGCGGATAGGACACAGATCTTCACGGATTTTTCCCAATCAAAAAAGAATCTGTGAAAATCCGTGTCCAATCCGTGGCATCCGTGTCCCCCCTCCACCTGCCGTTTTGTCGTACAACTCAACATCCCACCTGCCAAAGCTTGCAATTTTTCGGGCTGGCAGGTTGTTTGCCATGAAGTCTAGTGGTCGTAAAAGGATATATTTGTTGTCAGTTTGACACAAAACCATTTTTCCCACCATATTTCCAGCGATAATTCCCATGTTTGCGTCATTGAAAAACGCGGCGTTTTCAATTTTTACTCCCCATTCGTTTCTAATCGTATGTTTGATAACTATTTAATGTCGCAGCAATCAGACGATGAGCCTGATTTTGTGCCACTTTTCTCCCTTGAAGAAGACGACGAAAAGGCTGGTGAGGTGTTCCCAGACACCGTGCCACTCCTTCCGTTGAAAAATACTGTGCTGTTCCCCGGAATTGTCACGCCCATTACCGTGGGCCGCGATAAAAGTATCCGTGCTGTACAACGCGCCTACGAAGGCGACCGCTATATCGGGGTGCTTTCCCAAAAAGACCTCAAAATCGAATCCCCATCTGCCCGCGATCTCTTCCGTGTAGGTACCGTGGCCCGCATTTTGAAACTCCTCAAGATGCCCGACGGCTCCACTACAGCCATCCTGCAAGGCCGCAAACGTTTCCACCTAGATGATTTGATGCACGACGACCCTTATATGGTCGGTCAAATCAGCACACTCGAATACGACGCACCCAAAAACAAACTGGAATTCCGAGCCATGATCAGCAGCGTGCGCGATGCTGCACGACAGATCATCGAACTTTCTCCTCAGATTCCATCTGAGGCTGTTGTAATGTTGAAGAACATCAACAACGACAACTTCCTGCTCAATTTTATTGCATCCAACCTGGGTATACCAGTCAATAGCAAGCAGGAAATACTCGAAATCAATAACCTCAAGGACAAGGCCAGCGCCATTCTTCAGCACATGGATTCGGAGCTGCAATTGCTTGAGCTCAAAGATCAAATCGAGTCGAAAGTGCGGGTAGACATTGAAAAACAACAACGCGACTACTACCTCAACCAGCAACTCAAGACCATTCAGGAGGAACTGGGCAATAATCCCCAGGAAGAAGAGATAGATGCCTTGGTGCGCCGTGCAAAAAAGAAAAAATGGCCAAAACCTGTGGAGGAAGCCTTTAGCCGCGAGGTGAACAAAATGCGTCGCGTAAACCCGCAAATTGCAGAATATGCCATTGGGGTCACTTATCTTGAAACCCTCCTCGAACTGCCCTGGCAAGAATATACCAAAGACCAATTTGACCTTCGGAAAGTACAACAAGTGCTTGACCGCGACCATTACGGCCTCACCAAAGTGAAGGATCGTATCATGGAGCACCTCGCTGTTTTGAAACTTAAGGGCGACATGAAAGCCCCCATTCTTTGCCTTGTAGGCCCACCAGGTGTGGGCAAAACATCTCTGGGTGCCAGTGTTGCACGTGCCTTAAAACGCAAATATGTCCGGATGAGCCTTGGCGGCCTTCATGATGAGGCCGAGATTCGCGGACACCGAAAAACTTATATCGGCGCACTGCCAGGACGAATTGTGCAATCCTTGAAAAAAGCGAAAGCAGGCAACCCTGTTTTCATTCTCGACGAGATTGATAAAGTAGGTAAAGACTTCCGGGGCGACCCTTCCTCTGCCCTGCTAGAAGTACTTGACCCTGAACAGAATACCTCGTTTTACGACAACTATCTGGAACTTGAGTTCGACCTCTCAAAAGTGTTGTTTATAGCTACGGCCAACACGCTGAGCACCATCCAGCCAGCCTTGCTCGACCGTATGGAGATCATCGAAATTGCAGGCTATTCACAGGAAGAAAAGGTTGAGATTGCTCGGCGACACCTGCTGCCCTCTGAGCGCAAAGGACACGGCCTCAAGCCTGGTCAAGTGAAGATCAGTGAAAAAGCTTTGGTCAAAATAGTGCAGAGTTACACCGCAGAGAGCGGGGTGCGCAATCTGGCACGGGAGATTGGCTCCGTTATGCGTTCCGTTGCCAAAAAAGTGGCTATGGAAGAGGAATACGATGTGGCAGTGAAGCCCGAACACCTGCATGGCATACTCGGCCCCACCAAGTTTGATTCGGAAGTTTACAAGGAAAAACAATCGCCCGGCGTCGCCATTGGCTTGGCTTGGACCTCTGTGGGCGGTGAAATCCTGTTTATCGAAGTCAGCCTGAACAAGGGAAGCGGTCGTCTCCAACTTACAGGTAATCTCGGCGACGTGATGAAAGAAAGCGCCACTACCGCCCTCAGTTACATCAGGGCGCATGCTGACCAATTGGGAATTGAAGCCGAGGCGTTTGAAAAAAATGACATCCACATACACATCCCCGAAGGCGCCATCCCGAAAGACGGGCCTTCGGCTGGCGTTACCATGCTTACGGCAATTACATCGGCCTTTACGGGCAGACCGCTCAAGCCATTTTTAGCCATGACGGGAGAGATAACACTACGTGGCAAAGTGCTTCCGGTAGGTGGTATTAAAGAAAAAATCCTCGCCGCCAAACGTGCAGGGATCACAGAAGTAATCCTATGCAAGGACAACAAAAAGCACGTGGAAGAAATCGAGCAGAATTACATCCAAGGCTTGAGCTTCCATTATGTAGACCGAATGGTCGAGGTTTTGGAGATTGCCATTGGGCTGGAAAAGGCGGTTAAGCGTAGCGGGAATGGAGCAGCGAAGGCGAAGCCAAAACAGAAGATGGCAGAGGCATAAAATCACACGTTCCAAATTTTGAAATCAAAACGGCGCATAAGGAAGGATACCTTATGCGCCGTTTTTTTAGATCTGCGTGGCCTTTCCCCCAAGCGCTGCAGAAATTAACAAGCGCAGCGCTGGGCTTAGCATCTTGCATGTAGAAGGAGAGAAGGCAAGAAAGGGAAGGGGTGCAACTTTTTACTATTTTATAATACGACAAATATTTTTTGAAAAAAAATGCATATTTGTTGTTTATCAATAAATATTTATTATCTTTGCGGCACAATTCAACTTTAAACAATTATGTCAGAAAGAAACAACTTCGTATTTATTGTCTTACAAATTGTTGCCTGGGTCATCTTCGTTGGCTTAAGCATTGAAGCCGGAGGCCTGATCGTCAACTTTTTTTTCAGTCTGTACAATCCTGAATTTGTCCAAAATCTATATCAGAAGTTGGACTTAAGTGAAATGTATGAACGGAGTAAATGGGCTTTTTTCAGTATGTATAGCTTTATCTTGGTCATCGCGATTTTGAAAGCAGTCCTTTTTTACGCGCTCATCATACTAATGAGCAAAATTGATTTGTCAAAACCCTTCAATAGCTTTGTTTCGCGACAGATTTCGCAAATTAGTTACTACACGCTTTCAATTGGACTTTTAAGCTACTTAGCACGACAGACGGCTAAAAATTTGCAACATCGTGGCTATGTTATCGACACGCTAAACCAGTTTTGGGCTGACAGTCAAGCATTTATCCTAATGGCGGCTGTAATCTATGTTATTGCGACTATCATTTCAAGAGGAGTTGAAATCCAAAACGAAAACGATTTAACTGTTTAATCTATGCCAATCATTGTAAACTTGGATGTGATGATGGCAAAACGGAAAATGTCTCTGAATGAACTCTCTGAAAGGGTTGATTTGACCTTATCTAACCTGTCTATCTTGAAGACTGGAAAGGCAAAAGCAATTCGGTTTAGTACCTTAAACGCGATTTGCAAGGCATTAGACTGTCAACCAGGCGACATTTTAGAACACGTTAATGACGTGCCTAAAACTGAGGGCAGTTCCTAAATAATCGTGAATTTTGGATAGGTAAGTGAGCGGCCTGCTCACTTACCTATCCAAAACCCCAGCTTAATTAACGGAAAATTTAAGGCCTGATTTTCACAACCCGACTCCCTCCAACTTTCCTTCCTGCCGCATCCAAAACCTCCACCCAATACATCCCGTTTGGCAAATGCTCACCCAACGTGATTTGATTTCCAGAAATGGGCTGGATAAACCGCACTTGCCCCTGTGTATCACTCACCCGCACGCTGAAATTTTGCCCCAACCACCCTGTCGGGATTTCCAGATGAAACAGCCCGGTAGTCGGGTTAGGGAAAACCTGAACCTCCATTATTGCCTGATTTTCAACAGGTTTAATACCTGTAGGATTTTCCACGCACTGTGCGATCTGATCAATCAACACCTGAAATTTTGGCCGGTCGTCCCAAGGCGCCGGGTCGTCTTCGTCAAAGATATGGCCCCATGAACCGTATTGACTTTGCCACGGCCCCGTGAGCACAAAAGCCAGTGGCAACTCGCTGCCCAGTCTCCGAAGGCTGTCGAGCATACGGTCATATAGATCGTACATGCCGGGCAAAACCTGGGCATCGTACATGGACTGGATGTAGGGAGGTATGCTGAAGTCTGTAAAATGCTGACCGCCTTCGTAGTTCACCACTTTTTTGCCGTAGAGTTTGGCGGTATTGTACACCATTTCCCAGCGCGGGTAAAAATTGAGGAAAACGTTGTTGGCATTCTCCAACACATCTTCAGGCGTGGCTGCCGCGCCGAGAGACTGTAAATTCGGATTGCCTGTTGACCCATGATCAAGACCGACATACCAGGAGGGCGAAATGTAGTCGTACTTGTTTTGGTCGGCATGGGCAAGTATTTCCTCGGTGATCCAATCGTAGCCGTTTTGAGTGCCGAGTACCCGGCGTAATCGGGTGTTTTGATTGCCCCACACGTTCATCCAAATATCAAATGCGTGTAAAGATCGCTCGACGTAACGACGAGGATAGCTGATGTTCTGCGGACCGTTGTCCGTCACCCAATGTGCTTGCGGGAAAATCCAGTTCCACACCTCATTGCTGTATTCAATATACACCGCGATGCCTGGTTCGAGTTGATCGCGGAACATGGCAGCCATTTGGGTGATATAGTCGTCATCGGCCTGGTGCGGAATGCAGAGCCAGATGTTTTTGTCCAACTGGTTGGCTACCTGGATGATGTACTCGTAAGCCAGGCCACCATTTGGGCTTTCGGCTTGAGAATAATAGTTGGGGAGCGTCCGATTCGCCCATTGCACCTGATTGCTGCCATTGGTGTGTACCCAGTCCATGAATCGCAGGGTGTTGAACACTGCGCATTTGTCCAGAAAACCTTGCCGGAAGGGTTGGTTTTGGTAGGAACCGATATTGCTTAATTCTACTACCCGGATGTTGCGCACATGATTGCCCAACTGAGAAGCCGTGAGGTTAAAAAAGATGTTTCCATTGTCGTTTACCACAAAATCAATCTGGCCTGGCTGATTGCTGGTCACTGTCACAGCTCCCTGCATTTGCAAGCTGCCAACGCCCTCATAGATCAGTCGCAAGGGTACCCCCTGTGGGACAAAACCGCTGGCCGAAATAATGCCCCGAAGGCGGTTTTGGCCGCTTCCATTGGGGACGGTGAAGGGGATTTGTGTAGCGTACCCGTCTACATCAACAGGGATATGTGCTTGATTTCCAGTATTCCAAATAAAATTTCCACCCGGCGGATTCGGGTCGTAGGTTATCCAGGTGCCACAAGATTTGAAAAAATCTTTGAACGGACGGCTCGGGGTCCAATAAGCCAGACCTTCGATGCCAACCCCGATTTTCATGGCACATGGATCAGGCGTCCAACCCGGGCAGGTGTTGCTGTCGCGCTGGATATGTACGGTAAAAGTATCGCGACAGCCGTTTGCGCCATTGGCTGTGAGTTGGTAAATGCCTGGAGCAAGATTATCGTAGAGGTTCGGATTGCCGGTTGCCGGGGCAATGGTCGTTCCTCCGCTATTTTTCAATTGAAGGGGTATGTTGCTGTAATTCGTCACCCGGAAACGCCCGTCGTTTCCCGTGCAGGAGGCCAATTTTTCATTGACCAGGCCTAACTGGCAACTAAAAGAACCGCTCGCATCCAGCACAGTAATCGTTTTTGCGAAGGAATGCTGAACGCCTTGATCGTCTTCCACCGTCAAAGTGACCGTCAGGGTTCCAGTGGCGGTGAATGTGTGCATCACAGTTTGCCCAATGGCATCAGCGGAGCCATCGCCAAAGTCCCAATGATAGGAAACAATGCTGCCATCGGGGTCGTTGGAGCTGGAGCCGTCAAAGCTCACCTGAAGTGGAGCAATGCCCGTTGGCGGGTTCATACTAAATGCCGCGTTGGGAGGCTGATTCACGGCTACGGAGGGATCGGGCACTGTACAAGCGTAGCTTGCGCCCATACGAATCTCGTCGGCCTGACCGCTCGCTGCATCATCACCGAGATAAAGCGCGAGGCTTCTGATAAAGACCGGATTATTCGTCGTTTGGGTCAAAGTGGGTGTCGGTGCTGGCGTATCATTGCCCAGCGAGCCAGGATTTACAAACAGCGAAACAGTAGTAGAATTTGCCAAAAATTCAAATTTTAATACAAAAAACGCCGCCTCATTGGGCAACATCGGCAAAGTAGTCGGGAAGTATTGGTCGCGGATGCGCAAGGTCCAGCGGCGTTGTCCGCCGACATTTGAGTTGCTTCCGAAATAGCCGACCGCCACTTTGTTGGAAGTACAGCCGTCGCACCATTGCAGATTGCTTTCGTGCCAGATCGCAGCCACCGTTTCATCGTTGTTCTGATTTTTTCGGAGCAAAATGCTGGCCCAGAGCGTGGTACCGGATTTGCCAATAGTACCACCTTGCGTGAGCCAATCGGCAAAAGGCCCATCGGCGCTGGTATTCAGTCGGCGACCCGAAGTCAGGTAAGCGAAACCGCCCGAAGTATAATTGCCAACTGTTTGAAGATCAAGCCAGTAGAGCGGATTGGCGGCTGTGGTCTGGTATCCGGGTAGGGTAGTGTTCTCGTTTTGGACGTTCCAGGGCGTTTGCCAGCCCGTTCCGCCTTGCAAGCCTTCAAGGGATGAGTTGGCGGCATAGTCGAAACCGTCGTAAGCGAGGTAGTTGCAGGGTTGGGCGGAGGTGTTTTGAAGGAAAAACAGGAGGAAAGGGAGGACGAGGAGGCGCATAGGATCGGAAAATTTTATGCAAAAGAACGGCAAGGTATTGCGTTAGGCAATCTTTCCTTACTGATGTCATGTGTTTACCGTAGGCCGTAGGACTCACTTAAAGTAAAAAAATTGGGCTTAGCTGGATCAACAGCTAAGCCCAATGCTAGTCAACGGTCAATAGTCAGCGGTCAATGCTTCCCTGCAGCCACGCCATCAATGCGGAGCATATCGAGCATGATGCGCAAGGTTTCGTACAGTTGAATGTCTTTTTGACGGTCTTTGATCCAACTATCGTTGCGGGCAATCCGTGCAGTGTCTCGCTGGATCTGTGGCAAATCGGCAGCGAGGTTCTCAATTTTGAAGCTTTCGATGGGCTTGAAAATATTGTCGAACTGTTCTGCTTCCTGATCTTGCTTTTTATTCCACATGCGGAATTTTTCGCCTTGTAAAGGGAAAACACTGTCGTCTTTGCGCTTGCGAAGGCGGACGGCGTTGTCGCTTACCTTTTGGAAGGTTGGATCGGCTTTTACCCGCGTTTGGCTGTTGGCTTTCAATTGATTGGCATCCGCAATACGGTAGGCACTTTGTTCGAAAGGTACCGGTTCAATGGTGGTTGAAGCGAGCGGGTAATCGTTGTCGCGTTCGCCGTTTTTGAGCAAGTTGTAGAAATCGGGCAGTACAATATCAGGAATTACACCATCGAGTTGGGTTGTTTTCCCGGTGACGCGGTAGAACTTCTGGATGGTCATTTTCATTTCACCCAAAGGTTTTACCCGGTTATCGGCAGCAGCATTGTCGAGGTCGAAGAAACGTTGCACCGTGCCTTTGCCGTAGGTGCTGGAAGCGCCTACAATGATTGCGCGACTGTAGTCCTGCATGGCAGCGGCAAGGATTTCGGAAGCCGAAGCACTGAAACCATTCACCATCACAATCAGCGGACCACCCCATTGTACACGGGTGTCGTTGTCGCGGAGAATCTCGGTAGCCCGGTCACGGCTTTTTACCTGGACAATTGGCCCCTCCTCAATAAACAATCCGCTCATGGTCACCACGTCGCGGAGCGAACCGCCACCATTGTTGCGCAAGTCAAGGATGATGCCTTTCACTGATTCTTTTTTCAGTTTTTCCACTTCGGCAGCCACGTCCTGTGCGCAGCTGGTGCGACCGCTTTCAAAATCAGCGTAGAATTTCGGGAGGTAAATATATCCGATGCGGTCTTGTTCCGCGCTTCCTTCATTGAGTATCAAGGATTTGGCAAAGCCTTCTTCCATAATCACCACGTCGCGGGTGATGGTTATGATCTTTTCTGCGCCATCGGGTTTTTGGATGGTAAGTGTGACTTTGGTATCTTTTGAACCGCGAATTTTAGAAACCACATCGTCAAGATCCCAACCCATAATATCCACCGATTCGGCATCGGTTTCTCCTTGGGCTACTTTCAGAATTACATCTTTTGCCTGCAACACGCCTTGTTTCCAAGCTGGGCCACCTGGCACGATTTCAGAAACGGAGGTTTTTTCGCCGTCGCTTTGAAGCCGTGCGCCGATTCCTTCGAGTTTGCCAGACATCTGGATGTCGAAATTCTCCTTTTCGCGGGGAGAATAATAACCGGTATGCGGGTCGAAGTAATTGGTGATGGCGTTGAGATAAATTTCCAAACGGCGGTTGTGATCAAGCTTCTGCATGCGCTTGAACCACTTGTCGTACATTTCCAACACTTTACCACGTTGTTCTTTTTCGAGGGTTTCAAAGTCTTTTTTATCTCCCTTGAACTCAGGCTTTTCCTGTTTGTCCTGCTCTTCCGTAATACGGCTGAGTACTTCGTATTTCATCCAGCGCTCCCAACGGGTGCGGAGCTCGGCATCGTCTTTTGCCCATTTAAGTTTTTCGCCGTCGGCTTGTAGCTCATCGTTTTTTGAAAAATCAAACGGTGATGCCAGCACCTCACGGTACCAGGTTTGTGTTTTTGAAAGCGAGGCTTCCAGAAGTGAAACGGATATATTAAAAAACTCGAAAGTACCCGCCTTGGCCTGGTCGTCGAGTTTAAGTTCGTATGGTTTCAGTTGATCCACATCCGCCTGAGTCAGGAAGCGTTTTCCATTGTCCACATCTTTAAGGTACAGCGCATACACGCTTTTGGAAAAGGTGTCGTCCATAACCTTTGGCTGGAAGTGGCCGCGTGTCAGCACTTGTGAGATCGTGCGCAGCAGCGCAGCATCGCGTTCAGGTGAAGTACCGGGACCACTGAATGGGTTGTACTCGTGGAATACAAGGACAAGGCCCAAAATGCCGACAATAGAAAAAAGTGTGAGCGACGATTTAATTTTCATGTCGTAGAGGAATTTGTCAAGATCGAAAGAGCCTAAACGGCGTGGAAAAATTTGCATTGCCGAAATGTGTTTTTTGAATGGACAAAAATAGTGTAGGAAATGTTCATTCCAGTAAAGAAAACTCAAACGCAAGAATTGCGCCTTAGTGTGGAGCAAGGGATTTTTTTCTACAAAATGACAAAACAAAGATACTTTCGGAAGAAACGCACCGGAAAAGAAAAGTCACTTGTGCCGCAGCCGCCAACTCACGGGTTATTCGGCGGATGCGGCACTATGCCAGTAATTTCTCCAACCAGTGCTCCTTAATGCCAAAGCCCAGCTTGAGTGCTTCGACCTCTGCTAACGCCTCGACCCTTCTTTGGTTCAATCGCCGACTATCCGTGGTGGCCGTAATCATCACATTTTTGGCGGTGTGCTCGGTAGAGATAAATTCTAACACTTTGGTGTGGTAGCCCGAGGCTTCGAGCAACAATGCACGAATCCCGTCGGTCACTATTTCTGCCTGTCGCTCAGCCAGAATGCCGTGTTGGAGCAGAGACGCGAGTTCGTTTTTTGCCTGCATTTCGCGGCGGATTTGTTTGTGACAACAGGGCGCCACTACAATGATCCGGGCTTTTTGACGGATGCCTGCAGCCAGTGCAAGGTCCGTCGCCGTGTCGCAAGCATGCAGCGCGATGAGCATGTCCAGTCGTTCAGGGTGATAGGCGGCAATGTCTTGAGCAACAAAGCGAAGGTTTTGAAAACCAAGCTGTTGTGCAGTTTTGTTGCAAAAATCAACGAGCGCAGGGCGGAGTTCAATCCCTGTTATATGAGGTGCCAATCCAAGGTGGTTTTCCAGAAAATCGTAGAGTGCAAAAGTCAGATAGCCCTTGCCGGAACCCATGTCGGCAATTTGGGCGCCTGTCGGAAGCGGACTCTCCCGCAGCAGGCTTTCGATAATTTCGAGGTATTTGTTGATTTGCCGCCATTTGTCCTGAAAGGCTGCCAGCACCTCGCCTTTGGAATTGGTGATGCCCAGCAAATGAAGCCAGGGCGCAGCAGGGTCAAGCAGCCGATTTTTTGCGCGATTGTGGGCGGTTGGAATTGCAGTTGCTGTGTTTGTAGAAGGTTTTTTTTCTGAAAAATGTGCTTCGCCTTTTTTGTCATATTGAAGGGAAAAATCGCGTTCCGGGGTTAAAAGGTCGGCGTTTAAAAAAGCAGTACCAAGCAATGTTTCTAGTTGGGCTACAGCTTCCTCCAATCCAAAATTCTTGATCTCATCGCGGGTTTTGTAGCGAAAATTGAACGCAATGTGCAGCCCTTTTTTCAACTCCACTGACCGGAGGTATATGTTTTTTAAGTCCTCAGGTGCAGAAGGGCCAGGCTTGCTCAAGGTACATTTGAGCAATTGGCCGGAGGCAAAGGCACTGCGGAATGCGGCGAGGAATTGGGTGGTGGGAGACATATAAAGATCGCGGGAAACATAAGTTATCTCGAATTTTTGGCGAGCCAGGTTTTTTGATTTAAGATTGCAGATTACATGATTTAAGATTTTAGATGTTTGGCAGCAGGGTGAAATACCCGGCGATCGTCCCCAATCTAAAATCTTAAATCATGTAATCTGCAATCTTAAATCAAAAAACATCTTGAGAATCGATGATATGGGCGATTCCAAAAAATCAGGATGATATGCGGGTGTTTCAAACCCGAAAGGTACATCTTCAAACCATAAATCTTGCCGATGTTTGTGCTCGCAAACTACTTGAGCGCCATGCAAGAAACTCCCCACCCGCAAGACCCCACCCCGCCCGATTGCTTTCGACAAGCAGAAGTGGAGGCTTTTCAATCATTTGAAGGTCAAATACTTGCAACAGTAAACTACTATCTGTGGCGTGCCAGCTCCAAAACGTCCTTTCTCTACGCAGTCGAACTGTATTTTGAAAACGGAGAAACGCTACTGCTTTCCAGCGGCGAAAGCTCCGAAGCCATCCAGATTATCAGCGCAGAATCTCTGGTAGAAACCGCCCGGAACTTGCAATCCCTTCACGGCGAAGCACTTATCCAACGCATCGTGGCCAATGTTCAGCCGCTTTGGCGGGATGTTGTGGGTGCTTCCCTCGAAGAGATTCGCCTTACCCGCCATGAATCCGGGCTTTACCAAAATGATGCGTTGTTGTTAGGATTTGAAACGAAACAGATCCTGCTGGAATTGGGCGAAAAAGAAGGCTTGGTACTAGGAGTATATGAATAATCGGTTGACCATTGCGCCGGTGAAAAACGTACCTTTGTAATTCTATGGAATGCTCCAAATATGAATATATCAACCATGCCATCGCGCAGATGTTCAAACGGAGCATTTCAGCAGAGGATGTGGAAGCAACCATTGAAAATGGTGAAATCATAAAGGATTATCCTGAAGACTCGCCATTCCCCAGTCAACTTAAATTGAATTATGTAGGTAATCGTCCAATTCATGTAGTCGTCAGCCAAGATAGCAGTACATGGGTTTGCTATGTGATCACAGCTTACGAACCCGATTCAAGCCTTTGGAAATCAGACTTCAAATCTAAACTTTGACATACCATGCAAACCTGTCCAATTTGCAAAAACGGAGAATTAAAACCGGGTACTGTGACCGTGACGCTTGAGCGCGACGGTTCAATTGTATTGTTGAAAAACGTGCCCGCCAAGGTCTGTGATAACTGTGCAAGTTATTTTTTGGACAGCCAAACCACTCGTAGGGTTTTGGAAAAAGGCGAGAACTCTCTCAAAAATGGCGCAGAACTAGAGGTCTTACAATTGCAAGCGGCATAGTAATACCTTCGCCCCGTGAACATCACCGCACTTTCCATCCGCCGCCCTTCGCTCGTCATCGTGGCATTTGCCGTGCTGGCATTTATGGGCATAGCCAGTTACCTGAAGCTTCCCATCGAGTTGGTGCCAAAATTCAGCGCGCCCGTTGTTACCATTATCACGGTTTATCCTGGCGCATCGCCCTCCGAGGTGGAAAATGCTGTAAGCAAACCCATCGAGGACGCGATTTCTTCGCTTGAAGGTATTGATCAAGTGCAGGTCGGCTCGCAGGAAAACTCCTCGTTTGTCGCCGTGGAATTCGAGCAATCCGTTGATTTAGACAAGGCTGTGCAGGAAATGCAGCGCAAAATCAACCAACTCCAGGCCTCCTTGCCGAAGGAGGTGCGCACCCCGGTCATCAATAAATTCGCGCTGGACGAATTGCCCATTTTAAAAATAGGCGTCGCAGGCAACCTCACAGGCCCGGCATTTTACGACGTGGTAAAAAACCGCGTCGTTCCGGAAATCTCGCAGGTAAAAGGTGTGGCTCAAGTGAGCATTCTAGGTGGTGAGGAGCGCGAAATCAAGATCAATATTTCCTCCGCACGGCTCGAACAGTATGGACTTTCCTTGCTGCAGGTCTCACAAGCAGTTCAGACCGCGAACCTCGATTTTCCCACCGGGAAATTGACCGGCGAACAGGGGCAATTGCGCATCCGGCTCGCAGGCAAGTTTTTGGGGATTGAAGACATCCGCAACCTTGTAGTGGGGAAAAGCCGTTTCGGGTCGTCCATTTTTTTGAAGGATATTGCAGAGGTACAAGATGGTACGCGCGATCCCGAAATCATTTGCCGTACCGACGGACAGCCCGCCGTGGGCATTAGTATCCGCAAGCAAGGCGACGCCAATGCGGTGGAAATGTCGAAACTGGTGCTCGAAAAAATCGCCATGCTCCAAGGGGCGTATGCCAAGGAAGGGATGCGATTCGAGGTGGTTGCCAACAGCAGCACGTTTACCAAAAAAGCCACCAACGCTGTTATTGAGGATTTGCTCGTGGCGGTGCTTTTGGTAGGCCTGGTCATGTTGCTTTTCCTGCACAGTCTGCGCAATGCAGCCATCGTGCTCGTGTCTATCCCGACCTCCATCGTGAGTACTTTCGTGATGATGCATTTGTTTGGCTACTCGCTTAATCTTATGTCTTTGTTGGGCCTTTCGCTCGCCATCGGTATATTGGTAGACGATGCCATTGTGGTGATAGAGAACATTTACCGGCACTTTGAGATGGGCAAAAACAAGGTGCAGGCCAGTTACGACGGGCGAATGGAAATTGGTTTTACAGCCATAAGCATCACATTGGTGGACGTGGTGGTTTTTCTTCCCATTGTGTTTACTGCGGGATTGGTGCCGAACCTCCTCCGACAATTTTGCATGACCGTGCTGACCTCTACGCTCGTTTCGCTGCTCGTTTCGTTCACACTTGTACCCTGGCTCACATCGAGGTTTGGCAAACTCCATCGTTTTGAGGGGAAAAACCTCGCGGGGCGTGTCATTTTGAAGTTTGAAAAGTTTTTGGAATGGCTTTCGGATGCCTTTGTGAGCCTGTTGAAATTGGCACTGAAAAACCGCCGCACAAAAATTATCACAGTGCTTACGGCGATGGTCATGTTTTTTAGTTCGTTCCTGTTGGTCAGCTCCGGGCTTATCGGAAATGCGTTCATGGAGGCGGGCGAACGGGGAGAATTTCTGCTCGAAGTAGTGTTGCCGCAAGACGCCTCGTTGACACAAACCGATGCCATCACCAAGCGCGTGGAAGATTGGCTGCGCACCCAGCCCGAAGTAGTACGCACTTTTACTACCGTAGGTGCGAACAACAAATCTTTTGGCCTAAGTGCACCGAATATTGCCGAAATACAAGTGTTTCTAACGCCTTATGGCGGAATACGGAAAGAACTCACACCCGTTTTTGCCCGAAAAACAAAGGTCAAGCTGGAGGAAATCATCGCGGGCGCAAGAATCAAAACCAACCCGATTGACATTCTTGGATTGTCCTTCATGCCTATCGAAATACAGCTCAACGGCCCAAGCCTCGACAGCCTTTTGGTGCTTGCTGAAAAGGTAAAAAAAGAGATGGCCGCCGTGCCGGGCTGTGTCGAAATCGGATCTACCGTAGAAGGCGGCAACCCGGAGGTAAAAGTGGAAGTGAACCGCCAGCGCATGGCAGATTTTGGGCTGGCTATGGCGCAAGTGGGCTTAACGCTTCAAACGGCCTTTAGCGGCAACACCGATGCGAAATACCGCGACGGGGATTTCGAGTATCCGATTCGCATCGCCCTTGACGCATTCGACCGACGAAGCGTAGATGACATCAAAAATCTTTCTTTTGTAAATCCACTGGGCAGTACTGTGTATCTAAAACAGTTCGCCGATGTGCGCCAAGGCACCGCCCCGACCCGTCTTGAACGCCGCGACCGCAGCACTTCGCTTTTGCTTACGGCACAAGTGATCGGTCGGCCAAACGGTACGGTGACCCGCGAAATTATCAAACGCCTCGAAGGGGTGCCCTTGCCTCCTGGTACCCAAATCAAATACGGCGGCGACTACAAACGGCAGCAACAGGGCATCGGAACGCTTGGCTTTGCCCTTTGGGCTTCGCTGGTATTTGTCTACCTCATCATGGTCGCGCTGTACGACAACTGGGTTTATCCGCTCGTGGTGCTGGTGTCCATCCCCCTTTCAGTCATCGGGGCGTTCCTCGCGATGGCGCTGGCGAGCGAAAACCTCACGGTGTTTACTGGTCTTGGAATGCTCATGCTCATTGGTTTGGTGGGCAAAAACGCCATCCTTGTGGTGGACTTTGCCAATCAGCTGCGAGAACAAGGCGTAGGACTGCGCGATTCCCTGCTGCAAGCCACAAAACTGCGTTTCCGGCCTGTACTGATGACCAATATCGCGATGGTGATTGGTCTTTTGCCGATTGCATTTGCGCAAGGCTCAGGAGCAGACTGGAAAAACGGCCTCGCCTGGGCCATCATTGGCGGGTTGAATTCTTCTATGTTCCTTTCGCTGATTGTAGTGCCGGTGGTGTACTGGATGTTTGACCGGGGGATGGAGCGGTTGGGGTTGGGGAGACGGGAGAAGGTGGATTTGGTGGAGTGAAGATTCAAGCCTCCAGCACCTTCTCCAACCTGATTCCCCGGGAACCTTTAATCAAAATAGCCGTGTCGCGCAGGTCTTGCGCATCCAGCCAATGTTTAGCGGCTTGATTATCAGCGAAATGCAGCGCCCCATATTTTGAAAACGGGGTTTCCCCAAATTCTTTTCCGACCAAAACGATCTGGTCAATCTTGAGCCGGGTGGCAAAACGGAGCAAATCATTGTGTTCTTTTTGGCTGTCTTCGCCGAGTTCCAGCATGTCGCCCAGGATGGCGATGCGGCGCTTGGCGGGCATGGCGCAAAGGCTCTGAAGTGCGGGCTGCATACTGGAGGGGTTGGCATTGTAGGCATCTAGCAAGATCGTCGCACCATTGCGCTGGATTAGTTGGGAGCGGTTGTTGGATGGGATATAATTTTCCAGGGCTTCCTTGATTTTTTCCGCAGGCACTTTGAAATAAATGCCCAAGGCGACGGCCGTCATAACATTCTGAAAGTTGTGGCTTCCAAAGAGTTGCATACTCAGTTCAATCCTTGGCCCATCGTCAGAAAGAAACGCTGCGCGTACAAAAGGCATGTCTTCCAACATCTGCACTGCAATGATACCCTGCTCCAGATGCAGCGCCTCGGTGCGCGAATAGCCCACACGCATGGGTACTTTTTTGGACATCGCAGGCAGGTGCTTTTCTGAAAGATTCACGAACGCGCAGCCGTGGTTTTTTGCCAAAAAATCATACAACTCGCCCTCCGCTTTTTTTACGCCAGCAAGGCTTCCAAATCCTTCCAGGTGCTCTTTCCCAATGTTTGTCAGAAGCCCGTGCGTTGGTTGCACGATGCGGCATAATTCCTCGATATCGCCCGGTTGGTTGGTTCCCATTTCAATGATTGCAACCTCCGTTCCGCGCGGCATTGACAGCAAAGTAAGCGGCACACCAATGTGATTGTTCAAATTCCCCTTTGTAAAATGGCAAGGGTAGTGTGCTGATAGAACACTGGAAACCAACTCTTTGGTTGTGGTTTTTCCATTGGATCCGCCAATAGCGATCACGGGAATCTCGAATTGTCGGCGGTGGTAATTGGCCAGTTGCTGCAAGGTTTTCAACACATCCGAAACGAGCAGACAACGCTCATTTGAACGACAATTCGGGTCGTCAATAACGGCGTATGCTGCGCCTTTTTCAAGGGCTTGTTCGGCAAATTTGTTGCCATCGAAGTTGTCTCCTTTTAGTCCAAAGTAGATACAGCCAGGTGGCAATTGCCGGGTGTCGGTGCTTACCAAAGGGTGTTGCTGAAAAATGGAATATAGAGATGAAATTGTCATAATTAGCTTGTTCAATCGTGTTTTTCGACCCTGCAACTGCTACTGCCTTCTCTTGCGCTAAAGCTCAATGTCGTTGACATAAGACCCTAAAAGGGTCAAATATGAATAACCCCGAATGAAATTCGGGGAGATTGGAGGGCGTGTGTATCAACCCCGAATGGGGTTGAATATGATGCATCAACCTCAATATTCAACCCCTTTCGGGGTTGTTAACATTCACCCATTCACCCCCGATGCAATCGGGGGCTATTCATATTCAACCACTTCGTGGTGGTTGGAACCCTTAAGTCAATGACGTTGCACTAAATATACTGCGGGTAAAACTGCTACTGCAAACGGCCACTGACTACTCCTGCCAATACACCCGCTTCACCCGTTCCGAAATATTCGTAAACACCTCGTAAGGAATGGTTTGCAAGCAATTAGCCAGTTCCTGAACGGGCGGGTTTTCTCCAAAAATGGTCACCTCATCGCCTACTTGTGCCTCTGGGATTTGCGTCACATCGAGCATCGTCATATCCATACAGACATTTCCCAGCGTTGCCGCGCGCTGGCCACGAACCAAGACTGAAAATCGTCCTCCACCCGCCAGTCGCAACAAGCCGTCGGCATAGCCAATGCTGATGGTGGCAATGCGTTTGGGCGTAGCAAGCGGTCCACTATTGCGGTTGTAGCCCACGGTTTCGCCCGGGGAAAGGGTTTTGATTTGGCTAATAGTAGCCTTCAAGGAGTTTACTGTGTGAAGTTGGCCCTGCAGCGTTTTGCCGCCAATACCGTATAGCCCGATGCCCAGCCGTACCATGTCGAAATGGTACTCCGGCCAATGTTCAATACCCCCTGTGTTGCAAATATGACGCAACGGAGCGTACCCCAGCGCATCGCTTATTTGTCCAAACATTTCAGAAAAAACAGCCGCTTGTTTTCGCGTAAAATCATCGTGCTGTGGAGCATCGCTGGCTGCAAGATGGGAAAAAACCGAGGCCACGCGCAAATTTGGAGCCTCACCCAATTTTTCCAGCAATGCGGGAATATCAGCAGGTTCAAAACCCAGGCGATGCATCCCTGTGTCCAATTTGAGGTGAATATTGAGCGGTTTTTCCCTTCCGGCAAATAGGACGATTTCGTCGAGCATCGGTAAGCTGTAGACCTCTGGCTCCAAACGAAAACGCCACAATGTGTCAAAACTCGCTGGTTCGGGGTTGAGTACCAAAATAGGCAGGTTAACCCCGGCCTGCCTGAGCGAAATGCCTTCGTCGGCATAGGCCACGCCGAGGTAGTCAACTTGCTGGAATTCCAACAATTTCGCAACTTGCGCGGAGCCAGCACCATAGCCCTCGGCTTTTACCATCACCATCATTTTGGTGCCGGGTTGGAGCAGGCGCTGGTAAGTTTTGAGATTATGGGCTAAGGCTGAAAGATTCACTTCCAGCACGGTTTTGTGTGCTTTTTGTTCCAAACGCCGGGCAATACGCTCAAAAGCAAAGGTTCTTGCGCCTTTCAACAAAATCGTTTCCTCGCGGAAGTCATGCGCTGCTATTTTTTCTAAAAAATGTTCTGTGTCCGGGTAAAAAATGATTTCTACGGAGGAAGACAATTTATCCTTAATCGCTTTAATGTCGTGGCCAATACCGATAATACGAGCAACTTTCTGCATTTGAACAGCCTCCGCCACCTCCGTCCAAAGCGATTCGCTGGACTGTCCGCTTTGCAAGATGTCGGAAAGGATGAGCGTCAAATTCTCTTTACCCGCTTGTTGTCTGGCAAACTGCAAGGCGAGCCGGAGCGAGGCGAGGTCGTTGCTGTAGGCGTCGTTTATCAGGGTACATCCGTGGATGGCAGCCTTCACTTCAAGGCGCATTTCCACAGGTTCGAGGCGCAGCATTCGGCGCTCAATTTCTTCTTGATGGATGTTGAGCAATAACATAACTGCCCAACAATGGAGCGCGTTTTCAATACTTGCAGGGTCTGTGAAGGGGATGGTTAACGATGAACGATGAACGATGAACGATGAACGATTGTGCCCTGAGAGGGTCTTATGATCCTGCTCCTTTATTTCTGCCCAGATTTTAACCCCACCCGTCTCCGTGTTTTCGATTTTTTGGACTTTCAAATCAGCCGGGTCGCCATTTTTGGACCAGGTAAAAAGTTGGGCGTTCGTGTTTTTCGGCGCCCAGCGGCTTTCGCAG
Source organism: Saprospiraceae bacterium (assembly GCA_046160625.1). GTDB lineage: Bacteria > Bacteroidota > Bacteroidia > Chitinophagales > Saprospiraceae > M3007. Next base: position 26,872 of record JBJXGZ010000080.1, on the reverse strand, counting down.
ACGAGCGTATCGGATCGCTCGAACAGGCGCATTTTTTCTGCCAACTTTTCCGCGTCGGAAGAAAAACCCTCCTGATGGGCAGGACCCAGATTGGTGAAAACGCCAATGGTAGGGCGGATGATTTTTTCCAGCCGCTCCATCTCTCCGGGCTGTGATATGCCCGCTTCAAAAATAGCCAGCGTATTGCGCTCCTGCATTTGCCATACCGAAAGCGGTACTCCTATCTGGGAATTGTAACTTTTGGGACTGCGCACGAGGTCAAAATCAGGCGAAAGTAGTTGGGCGAGCCATTCTTTCACCACGGTTTTGCCGTTGCTACCGGTGATACCGATGACTGGGGTTTGAAACCGGGAACGGTGATAAGCAGCCAGATTTTGTAGCGCGGCGAGTGTGTTTTCGACCTTCAGGATATTGGCTTCAGGCAATTTTTTGTGGTCAATATTTTTGCTCACTACAAATTGGCGAACCCCCTGTGCATAAAGTTCAGGAATGAACCGGTGGCCGTCACGGTGTTTGCCCGGCAGGGCAAAAAAGAGCGACAGGGCGGGTGCGACTACCGAACGGCTGTCGAAAAGCAGTTGCTCCACGGTCGGGTTGGCCTCGGTTTTTTGAAGCCATGAGGCTTGAAGGATATGCTGGATATTGGAGAGGGTGTAAGTCACAGCGCGAAGGTATGCAGACCCCGTAGGTTTTTGAAAAGCTGCGAGGTCTAGAGATGCGCTATTTTTGCCGCCATGGAATGGACACTGAAATCCCCTGACGAATTGCCGGGTATCATCCCACATTTGCTCCAAGCCTTCGCTGGCCGCCGCAAAATCGCCCTTTACGGCGAAATGGGCGCGGGCAAAACCACGCTCGTGAAGGCCATATGCCAGCACCTGGGTGTGCGGGAAAACACGGCCAGCCCCACGTTTTCACTTGTAAATCAATATAGTTATGCCGAAGCCGACGGATCGGCAAGCCTTTTTCACCACCTCGATCTTTACCGTCTGCGCACGGCGCAGGAGGTCTTTGATATTGGTTTGGAAGAAATCCTAAACGATCCCTGGTACTGCGTGATCGAGTGGCCTCAATTGGCAGAACAACTGCTGCCAGAGGATGCAGTCCGCGTGGAAATCGAAGTTTTGGGAGAAACACAAAGGCGGATCCATGTTGGGTGAAATTCATTTCGCCATTCATGGCTTAAGAAATTCATTTCGTCTTTTATCGTAGGGTAAACTGAATTTCGCCCCACGTTTCGCTACTTTTGCGCCGCATTTTGCTCTGATCAATTTTACCCACCACCCATTGCATGGAAAGCCTCCTAGAAAAGTACAAGGAGAAAAAGCCCGAAATCATTTTTGAATGGCACGACGAAGAGACTGGCGCGGAAGGTTGGATCGTCATCAATTCACTGCGCAACGGCGCGGCTGGAGGTGGTACCAGGATGCGCAAAGGGCTGACTTGTGAAGAGGTCATTTCGCTTGCCAAAGTGATGGAAATCAAGTTTAGCGTATGCGGCCCGGCCATCGGCGGGGCTAAGAGCGGTATCAATTTTGATCCATCTGACCCGCGCCGGATAGAAGTGCTGGAACGTTGGTATCGCGCAGCTTTGCCCATCTTGAAAAATTATTATGGCACTGGTGGCGACCTGAACGTGGATGAGTTGAAAGACGTAGTGCCAATTACGGAGGCACTGGGCCTATGGCACCCGCAGGAAGGCATCGTTCGAGGCCACCTCAAGCCTACCGAAGGCCAGCAAATCAATATCATCGGTCAACTTCGTTACGGTTGCACCAAAATTGTGGAAGACCCTGAATATATGCCCGAAGGTGGCCAACACAAATATGCCGTTGCCGACCTTATAACCGGTTATGGCGTGGCCGAATCGGTGCGCCATTTTTACGATATTTTCCACCGCTCATCGCACGCAGGCAAAAAAGCCATCATACAAGGCTGGGGCAATGTGGCTTCTGCTGCTGCTTGCTATTTAGCCAAAGAGGGTGTAAAAATCATAGGGATCATTGACCGCGATGGAGGCATTCTTGCCCCGGAAGGACTGGGACTTGAAGCGATAAAGAAACTTTTCAACGAAAAAGAAGGAAATAAAATCGCTGCGTCCAACTTGTTGCCTTTCAATGAGGTGAACGAGCAAATATGGAAAATGGGCGCTGATATTTTCATCCCCGGCGCGGCGTCCAAACTGGTTAATCGCGCTCAGGTGGATGCACTCCTGGAAGGCGGTGTGGAAGTCATTGCCTGTGGTGCGAATGTGCCGTTTGTAGACGATCAGGTGTTTTTTGGGCCAACAGCCCGCTTTACGGACGAGCACACGGCAGTCATCCCTGATTTCATTGCAAATTGTGGCATGGCACGGGTTTTTGCGTATCTGATGCAGCCTGAAGCAGTCATGACAGACCGTGCAATTTTCTCTGATACATCCTCCACGATTCGGCGTGCAATCGAAGAAGTTAGAAAAAATAATGATTTTCCCCGAAAAATATCCACTTCCGCTCTATTTTTGGCCCTGAAAAAGCTTGGTATCTGAGTTTTTTTTCCGACCATTGCCTTGTTTTTCTAATCATATTTTGAACTAAAGTCCCTCTTCCGAAAAACATACCCCCTCACAAACGCAAAACGAACAAAACTGTAACATTCATTTCATTAAAAATTCAGCAACCCTATGACGGTTCGGAAATTAACTTTTGCGCTCCTTTTAACCTTTTTTGGACTTGGTTTGGCGGCTCAAGAAGCAGGCTCAACCTATCGTTCATTCACCCCTGCAGATCAATGGGAAGTCGGCGTTGACCTCGGAACTCCGATGATCATTGGAGACATTGAAGCAGAATTCCCTGGCTTTGGAGGCGGCCTTCACGTCCGCAAAGCATTCGGCCATGTGTTCTCCGTTCGCCTTGGTGGCTTGTACGGCGCCATGAAGAACGAAAACTCTGGTTCAAACACGAATAAGTCTGAAACAAACTGGTTCTCAGGCAGCGGCCAACTTGTTATGACAGTGAACAACCTCCGTTTTGACAAGCCTTACCGCAAAATTGGAATCAATGTCTTTGGTGGACTTGGCTACTCTTCTTTTGAAGTGACGCCTAACGATGCTACAGAGGCTGACAAGTACTCAGGTGCTACGGTAGAAGTAGGTGCCGGTCTGGCGTTCCGTTTCAACAAGAAGTTCAACCTCGGCGTGGAGTACACAGTGGCCCAAGTGCTTGGCTCTGATGGCGACCTGCTTGATGGCGACAACAACCTGGGCGACAACCGCACGACTTACCGCGATGCGTTCCACTGGCCACACCTCTCGTTGAATTTCAACATTGGTGGCAAGGACAAAAATGGCAATCCAAAAACAGAGCCTCTCTATTGGGTGAACCCAATGGAATCCGTTGGTGCTGCGATTTCGGAACTTGAAAAGCGTCCGATCTACGATCCAACTGACACCGACGGCGACGGAATCATTGATGCCATTGACGAAGAAGACAACAGCCCTGCTGGTGCTCGCGTGGACACCAAAGGCGTGACCCTTGACTCTGACGGCGACAAAGTGCCCAACTACAAAGACAAGGAGCCTTACTCTCCTCCTGGTTACACGGTGAATGCTGATGGCGTGGCTCAAGTGCCAAAACCTATCACAGAAAGTGACGTGAACCGTATCGTGGACGCGAAAATCGCCGCCATTAAGTTCCCGACGCCTAAAATGGAATGGTTCCTGCCAATCATCAATTTTGGCGACAATCGTTACGATGTACGTTACAGCGAATACGAAAAACTCTACCACGTTGCTTCTGTGCTGAAAAACCACCCTGAAATCAAGGTGGTGGCAGTAGGTCATACAGACGATCGTGGCTCTGAAGGCTACAACGCTGTGCTTTCTTACAACCGTGCAAAAGCTGCTATCGAAACGCTGGTATCGCAGTACGGAGTTGCTCGTGACCGCCTTATCCTCAACTGGTCTGGAGAAACCACTACTCTCGTTCCAGAGAAAGGCGCAAGCCAGATGAACCGCCGCGTCGAATTCCGCGTTGCAAAAGGCGAAACCGAAATGGCTCGCCCTGAAGGCAAAGAAGCCGGCAAAGGCAGCTACAAAGGCAATAAAGACGCTGGCTATTAATTGATAGTCAAGTACAGATACGATGGGCAATCTCCGAGATGGAGGTTGCCCATTTTTTTTACATTTTGCGGTTTAATAATCGTACTCCTCGCTAAAGAAATAATAAACCTAATTTTTCCCGCGTTGGTGGGTACTTTTTCAATTTTTTGCGTCAACATCGCCAAAACATTTATGTATGAAAACGACAGCCATTAAAAATTCAACTTTTGGGCTTTACGCAGCGCTCTTTTTTTCGGTCCTTGGATTTAGCCAGACCGATACCCTGTCTAAGCCCCAGCAAGGCAGCCAAATTGGACCAAGCTCCAACGTAGCTTTCCAACACGGGGAACGGCTCACCTATAAAATATACTACAACCTCAATTTTATATGGGTGCCTGCAGGCGAGGTGACCTTCAAAGTTTTTGATGAAGGCAATCAATATCATTACCAGGCCAGGGGTGAGACCTATGATTCTTACGAGTGGTTTTTCAAAGCTAAAGACGAGTACGACTCCTGGGTTGACAAAAACACGCTGCTGCCCAATTACTCTGAGCGAAGCGTTAATGAAGGTGATTATCATATTTTTGAAAAGATATCTTTCAACCAGGCTGGACGGAAAATGACGGTGTGGCGCGCCCACAAACGTGGCGATGCAGAAGAAAAGACTGAACACACCGTGCAAGCCGACTGCAATGATGTGCTTTCGAGCCTCTATAACCTCCGCAATGTCGACTACGGAAGCCAGCAAGCGGGCTACTCCGTCCCTTTCCGGATTTTTATGGACAAGGAAGAATATCCATTGAAAATGAATTATTTAGGAAAAGAATCGAATAAAAAGGTGTACAAAATGGGGCGCTACAAAACGCTGAAATTCCAGCCGCAGGTCATTGCTGGAACCGTGTTCAAGGAAGATGCAAAAATGACCGTATGGGTTTCGGACGATGCCAACAGAATCCCATTGCTCATCGAAACTCCTGTGTCGGTGGGATCGGTGAAGATGGTGTTAAAAGATTACTGGGGCTTGAAATACAACTTTGAGGCGAAGAATTAGGGATAGGTTGATAAGGGCATTTGGCATCTACGCGACTTTTTGAATTACCTTCGCCTTGCTAAATCCATAATCTATTGGCCTCCCACTTCTCCATTCGCCGAGTATTTTTATTAAGTGTGCTCGCACTTGCGCTGCTCATTTGGCTCGGTTCGCGCAACCGTCCCGACCCGCTTTGGGCTGAATCTGGCATGTTGCTGCGGCAGCCCGCCAGGCTCATTGCCGAAGTACCCGATTCTTTGCAATCTCTTTATTGCCAAATACATCAATGCCCGTTCGAGCCGGGCGACAGCACAGCTCTCAATCTTGTCATGCAGCCTTCGCCCACCAATATAGAGTGGGCAGCTTTTAAAAAACTTGCCCTTTCTGCCGCCACTTCGCCGCTACGCCGCATTGTTGTTTCCGGGGTGACCGGGGTTGGATCCACCAAACAGGGAAAACGGGTGGCCAATCTTTTGGCAGGCAGTTACGACCGAGTATTACAAATTGATTGTGCGCCCTGGTTTGATGTGGAGTACCACAAGAAATATATTGGCCGGGAAGATGAAAAAGGGGCGTTTTACCCTGGAGAACTGCTGCTTTTTTGGGAACGTTGCAAACAGAACCCTGACCAAAAATTTGTGGTAGTCATTGATAATTTTGACAAAATAAACCCTGAAACCTTTTTTGGTCCGGCACTTTGGGAAGCGCTCAGTGCAAAAAAACCAGTAGCCGAAGTGTGTGGACAAACAGTTGAACTTCCTGCAAACTGCTATCTCATTTCCATTACGCACTACGGGCCAGGCTCGGTGGTAGAATTCAACGGCGAACATTTTAAGCGATTGGGCGACCGATGTCTTTTGGAAATCAGCCCCAGAGATTTGGTGGCATGGTTGCGGTTACAAGAGCGTGGTGCAGAAAAAGATCCGGCACGACTCGCAGCCCTTCGCGATACGGCTCAGATGCACCGATTTCTTTTTTACTTCTTGAAAACCAATCAGTTGCTTGAGAAGAAGTACACGGATGGACATCAAATGGGGCAGGGTTCCAATATTCGCCCATTGTACCTGGATACGGAACGAGAAAAATTCAAATTGGCGGTAATGAGTCACATTAACGCCATGCAGCCCACCAAACCACTCACAGAAAGAGACTTCAGACACATCGAATACACCCTGCAGAACGAGGGAATGGAGGCCGGTTCGAGTTTCTTTGCGCGTCTGGTTCAAATGCTGCACGAAACGGGCTATTTTGTCGAAATTACCATGGTGGGTACCACAGCACTGCTTACTGCACTGGTGGGATATCTGGTGTTCCGCCGCCGCGAGCAACTCATTCGCCGTTACGGGGATCGGGCACGACAGGTGTTTCAAAGCTTTGAAAATCAACAAATTAGTGCAGAGTCGGCCTCGCGCCGACTCGAAGAAATCAAGCGTGAGGTAGACGGGTTGGTGTTGCGCCGAAGATTAGGATATACCGAAGGGCTGTACTTTCTAGCCTTTATTGAGGATATGGTAAAGCGAATCGAATTCGCCCGCAGCATCAGCGAAAACTTCCTCGAGCTGTTTGGCGCCTTTATGGAAGACGATGTGCTGACGGAGGGCGAGTACCTCAAGCTCAAACAATTCCTCCAATCTATGCGACATAAAATCCCAGAGGAAGTGTATGAACAGTTCAACCGTAAAGTAGAGAATACCTACGCTGCGAGCCATAATTAGCCAATTATGCCCTAATTTTACGACATCCACAAGGTTTCTTACCAAATCCGCCAAGCACTATGTACAAAGTTAAATACGGCGGCAAAAAGGGCAAGACCATTGAACTGGTCGAAAGCCCTGACCTCGTCGCCATCCGAACCGAAGGCAATCAAAAACTGGAAGACGTTCAGCTGAGTGCACGGAGCCGTGGCCTTATGAAAGGCAGCACAGAGGTAGTCGCCTTCCCGGAGGCTGGCGTAACGGTGCACCGTATGGCTGATGATAACAGCCAACTCGGACTTGAATCAACTGCCAGCCCCACTGCCCACCGCGACGAAGCCCGGGCCTCGCTCAAAAAAGAAGACGATATCCGATTTGCCGGACGTGTTTTGCAGGATGCTGAGAGCGGCGAAGTGATGGTTTACACCGAAAACCTCTTTGTTAAATTCCACGATTCTGAGAAAGAAACAGCCTGCCTGGACCTGCTCAAGAGGTTTAAACTAAATGTCAAAAACAAACTCGGCTTTGCTAAAAACGCCTATTTTGTACAAGCGGAAGAAGGCACAGGTTTGGCCGTTTTTGGCATTTCAGAAGAAATATTGAAAGAAAAAATAGTGGAGTATTGCCACCCCGAACTGGTGCAGGAAAGGCGGTTCAAAAGCCCTGCCCACGCCCTCCAATGGCATTTGGCGAAAACCAAAATCAAAGGGAAAGTCATTGACAATCATGTGAATATCGCGGAAGCATGGAAGATAACCAAAGGAAAAAACATCACCATTGCAATCATTGACGACGGGGTAGATATCAACCACCCTGAATTTTCAGGGCGCATCGTGCACCCTTTCGACGCGACTGACAAAAGTGAAGACCCTCGCCCAAAGTTGGAGGATGATTCGCACGGCACTTCCTGCGCGGGCCTTGCCTGCGCGGCAGGATTGAAAAACGGTGCGAGCGGCACCGCTCCTGAAGCCAATTTAATGCCCATTCGCCTCCGCAGTGGCTTGGGAAGCATGTCAGAAGCCAACGCTTTTGTCTGGGCCGCCGACCATGGTGCAGACGTCATTTCCTGTTCCTGGGGCCCTTCCGATGGCGACTGGTGGAACCCCAGCGATCCGCTCCACACACGCAAAGTAGCCTTGCCCGATAGCACCCGGCTTGCCATAAAATATGCCCTAAGCAAAGGGCGCGGTGGGTTGGGCTGCGTCATACTTTTTGCAGCTGGCAATGGCAATGAAAACGTTATGAACGATGGCTATTGCAGTTTTGAGGGCGTTATTACGGTGGCAGCCTGCAACGATTCGGGCAAACGAAGCGTGTATTCAGATTATGGCAAAGCCGTTTGGGTCAGTTTCCCGAGCGGTGATTTTGAATACCCGCCTTTCCAACATCCCGCCCCCGTTAGCGAGGGCCTCCGCACCACCGACCGGCTCGGCAAACCGGGTTATAATGAGGGCGACTATACCAATGCTTTTGGCGGCACTTCAGGCGCCTGTCCAGGTATGGCAGGTGTTGTGGCGCTGATATTGGCCGCTAACCCTACGCTCAGCCAAAAAAAGGTGAAACAACTTATTCGCAGTGCTTGCGTCCGCATTGACGAGGTTGGAGGGAAGTATGACGCAAAAAAACACAGCGTGTATTATGGGTATGGGCGTATTGATGCGGGAAAGGCGGTTGAAAAAGCGCGGAAGGCGAAGAAGGTGGGGAGTAAAAAGTAGCAAGTATACTTTTTACTTGCTACTCCTCGCTTCCGTAATCCGCTCATACGCCTCATTGATCTGCTGAAATTTTTCCTTGGCATGGCGGAGCGCTTCAGTCGAAACACCTTTGGCGGCCATTTTATCAGGATGCCACTGCATGGCGAGGGCGCGGTATTTTTTCTTGATAACATCCAGACTGTCAGTGGTTTCTGCGCCGAGAATGGCGTAATGTGGGTCCAGTTGATTCCAGCGTGGCTGTTGTTGCCTGCCGCCGCTCGTGCGGGTATGGTAGAAGCGGGCTTTTACACGTTCGTATTGTAATCGGCCAATCTGGAAAATCCCGGCTGCCCGAAGCAGCATTTCTTCCTCTCTGGGATGCAATCCTCCATCAGCCGCAGCGGTGGCGAACAGCAGGTCGAGCATGTTCAACACATGGTGCCGGTCGCGGCCAAAACCCTCGTAAAATGCGCGGGCGTACTGGTCAAAAGAATCGTTGGATTCCTTGGCGTTTTTCCAGATTTTGACGGCTTGCAGGCGCCCCCGTTCGTTCATGCGGAACTGATGGCGCATCAGGCTTTCCATGTGGGAGACTTCGCGCTCATTGATGGGGCCGTCGGATTTGGCCAATTTTGCACAGAGCCGGAACACGTGAAAAACAAACTCCCCCTGCCGCCGCTGATAGGCTTTGAATTCGCTCTCCGACTGCTCTTTTTCCTTGGGCTGGTCAAAAAAATAATGCCCCAGCCAGGACCCCACGAAAAAGCCGATCAACCCACCAAATGGAATGCCCAAAAGGTCGAACAGAAAGATGCCGGCGATGCCGCAGAGAATTTTGCCTTTGATTTCCACGATGATGGGTGACGGACGGGGATTTAATTGTTTTCAAGGATACCTCCCAATGCTCTCAAGTTTTTGTCGTTGAATCACCTCCTCGATATCATTGAATCCAAATATACCAACGGTTGCTACACCGATCGGGGATAAACCGTTTATCCAACCTTCTTCTATGGCAAAATGAGCAAACCAATCGTCTATACGAGGATTAAAAAAGCGTATCAACTGGCCATTCACATAAGTTCCCACATCGCTGCCTTTGTGGCCATTGCATATCGGGCAAGAGTAGGCTAGATTGTTGAAATCGGAATCCCCACCATGTTTGATGCTGATAATGTGGTCAATCTCGAAAGAGAAGCCGCATATTTCCTCAGGCAGACGACAGTATTCGCATTTGAATCCCGCTCGCTCTGCTACCAAACGGCGAACAGATTCAGGAATGTACCGGCTCATGCGATAGGAGGGTCAAGGCATGGGCTTTTGCTACCCGGATGATGCGTTCAAGTGTGAAAAAATGTTCCATCTCCATTCTTTCCGCAGGTGTGAGGTCGCGAGATTGTTGCAAAGACAGCAGCTCGCTAAGCCTCGCCTGCTTTTTCTCAGAAGGTTTGAAAGCCAAAACTTTCTCTGGGGCAAGGCTCGCCAAGAATTCGGCTAGTTCGTCGTAAATATTGCTCTGAACTATCATAGCGGTCTGATTTTCTTGCAAAGATAAGTCTTTTCTTGGGCTTTGCCATCTCACTCCTCAACCTTCTCCACCCCTACAAATCCAAACTTCTCCACGTCAAACAACCCCCGATCCGTCATTTTCAATTTCGGAATCACAGGCAATGCAAGAAACGAAAGCGACATAAAAGGCGCGCGCAAAACGCAGCCCAGTTCCGATTTTACCCAGCCATCAAGCAGGGAATATTCCCTGGCCAATTGCCAGCCATCGCTTTGGCTCATCAGCCCGGCGATGGGGAGCGGGAGGGTGCGCACATCACCCATACCATTGGCTGCAGCAATACCGCCTTTGGCTGCGATAACGGCATTAACTGCCTGGGCAATTGCCTCGTCGGAACAGCCCACGGCTACAATATTGTGTGAATCGTGCGCCACACTGCTGGCCAATGCGCCGCACTTTAAGCCAAAACCTCGAACAAATCCCAAAGCTGGTTTCGCATCAGGCGCATAACGGTTTAGCACAGCGATGTAAAGCAAATCTTGCGAGGGGTCAGGAAGGTACAGCCCGCCGATTTCGTGGACCAAAGCCTCGTCTTCGCCCGTTACGATTTCGCCGTCGAAGACTTTGATGACACGGCAGTTTATGGAACTTCCCGAAAGTTCTAAACTTTCGGGAAGTTTTGTTATTAATTGAAAATCAGTGGATTGTTTGGGCTTCGTCAAAAACTGATTGGGTGCATTCACGGACAAACGCGAAAGCAACGTCGAGCCATTTTCGGCCACTTTTTTCCCATCTATCCAGGTCTCCAAAACTTTGAAATCGCGCAAATCGGCCACCCGCACAAAATCTGCCGGGTCGCCTTCGCGCAGTAGCCCAACAGGTAGGCGGTAATGCTCCACGGGATTTATACAAGCCGCTCGCAAGGTGTCGAACAGATCACAACCATTAGCAATGGCGCGTGAAACAAGTTGGTTGATATGCCCTTGAACCAGATCGTCGGGGTGCTTGTCGTCGGAGCAGAACATGATTTGCTCCGGGAATGCTTTCAACAGGGGCCAAAGCGCTTCGAAATTCCGCGCCGCGCTGCCTTCCCGGATTAGGATTTTTACACCGAGTCGGGCCTTTTCCAAGCCTTCCTCGAATGTAAAACATTCGTGGTCGGTGCTGATTCCTGTGGCAAAATAACGCCGGGCATCCTCGCCTCGGAGACCGGGAGCGTGACCGTCTACGGGTTTGCTAAGTTTGTGGGCGGCGGCGATTTTTGCCATCACTTCCGGATCGCCGTGCAGCACGCCAGGGAAATTCATCATTTCGGAGAGGTAGCCGATGGCGGGATTTTGAAGGAGTTTTTCTACATCCGCAGCGTTTAGAATTGCCCCGGCAGTTTCAAAAGAAGTGGCTGGTACACAGGAAGGCGCGCCAAAGCAAAACTTCAGGGGCGAACGCTCTGCATCGTCGAGCATGAACGCAACCCCTTCATTTCCAAGCACATTGGCAATCTCGTGCGGGTCAGATACTGTGGCAACCGTACCGTGTACCACTGCCATCCGGGCAAATTCCGTCGGTGGCAACATGCTGCTTTCAATGTGAACGTGGGCATCCACGAAACCGGGGAGGATGTAGCCTGCATTTTCGGGCACACGGGCGATTTCCCGAATTTGGTGAATGTGTCCGCTTTTCAGCGTGATTTCGCCTGGATAGATGCGGCGCTCGTGGAGGTCGACAAGATTTGCGGAAAGGGTCATTTCAAAAAATGGTATTGGTTGAAGGGAATACTTTATGAGATTAGTTTTTGACAGGATTTACAGGATAAACAGGATGCGTGACTTCCATTTGTCGGCAAAGCCGACACCCCCTCTTAAATCCTGTTTATCCTGTAAATCCTGTCAAAAATATTACGTGTAGAAAATCTCTCAAAAAATCACCATTCTACTTCCAGCCCGTCATATGCCAATTGCACATTCGGCGGCAGTTTGGGATTCACTTCCGCAGCCAACCCCATCTGATGGCTCACATGCATCAGCCATGCCCGTTCTGGTGCAAGTTTTTCCACAAAGGCGAGACTCTCCTCCAGGTTCATGTGCGTGGGGTGTTCCCGGTGGTGCAAGGCCGTGAGAATCAGGTATTTCACGCCTTCCAATTTCTTCAATTCCGTTTCTGAAATGGTTTTCAGGTCGGTCAAATAGGCCAATTCCCCGATGCGAAAACCCAAAATAGGCAATCGTCCGTGCATTACTTCCAGCGACTGTATCGTGATGTTGCCAAATTCCAGCCGGGTGTCTTTGTCAATCGGCACTAGTTCGATGCGCGGCAGACCGGGGATATGCTCCGTAAAAACATACTCGAATCGGCGACGCACTTCGCTGGCCACCCGGGGCAATGTGTACACGGCCATCGCCTTCCCTGAGCGGTGATTGAAAGGGCGGATATCGTCCAGTCCGATCACATGATCGTTGTGTTCGTGGGTGAGCAGGATGGCGTCAAGGTGCTTAACCCGGTACAGGAGCATCTGTTGACGGAAATCCGGCCCAGCGTCAATAAGCACATTGGTAAGGCCATTGGTCACCAGTGCTGCCGAGCGAAGGCGCTTGTCCAATGGGTCGGTCGAGGAACACACCGGGCAATCGCAGCCGATGACGGGAACGCCCTGAGAGGTGCCGGTGCCGAGAAGGATGATTTTCACGGGGCGAAGGTAAAGTCGAATGATTCGATTTTTGAAGATTAAACCAATTGATTCGATTGACAACCAATGCCTTGCAAGATCATTTTGTTCAAGACCACTTTGCGTTAACTATAAATGAGCCGCGACACATTCCCCGCCATCGTTGTTGTAATTTTGCCGTGCCATGCAATACCACTTCAATCCATTCAACAGTCAGCGCTCATTGCCTATTGTTGCATTTATCACTTATCACTTAGCACTTATCACCCTCTTTGTCTCCTGTGCCCGTCAGGGTGCCCCTACTGGCGGCCCCAAAGACACCCGGCCACCCGGCCTGGACACAATTGCGAGCACGCCCAATTTTGCAACCCGGTTTGACAAAAAGCGCATCGAACTTAAGTTTGACGAATGGGTGGTGCTTTCTGATGTGAGCACACAGGTGGTGGTATCACCGCCGCTCGCCAAGCGCCCCGATGTGCTGTTGAAAGGAAAAACGGTGGTTGTCAATTTTGACAAAAATGAGGTGCTTCGCCCCAACACCACTTACACCCTCAACTTTGGTACAGCGGTAAAAGACCTCCATGAGGGCAATCCGGCCAAAGACCTTCGCTTTGTTTTCTCCACAGGTGATTTTATTGACAGCCTGCTTTTTAGAGGTATTGTGGTGGATGCTTTTACTGGTGATCCTGTTGAAAACGTGTCGGTTATGCTCTATGAAAATTTCGCCGATACAGCCGTGCGCAAAGAGCGACCCTACTATTTCTCCAGGACGGACAAAAACGGTCTATATGAATTCAGAAATCTCCGGGCGGGCATATTCCGGGTAATTGCTATTGAAGACGGTGACCAAAACCTCCGCTGGGACGGTGAAAACGAACGTATTGCGTTTCGAGAAGGGGCATTGTCGGTGAACGATTCGCTGCGCGGACTCGTCAGTTTAAAACTGTTCAAAGACCAACCCAAATTCCGATTGCTGGGACAAAATGTCAACCGATATGGGTTGGCGAAAGTAGGATTCAGCATTCCGCTCCAATCTTTTGAAACACAAACCATTGCGCCGGTGGAGTTAAAAACTTTGATCGAAAAAACCCCCGATTCTTTAATGCTTTGGTACGATTTGCCAAGCGTAGATACTGCCTGGACGCTGCTTTTTTCAACCACAGAATTTCACACCCCGGATTCCCTCTCGCAAACACCGCATTCCGAATTTGATACCATACTTGTCAAAAAACTTTCGCGCAGCGATTTTCTGAAAAATCACCGTATCGGTTTTGGTGATGTTGCCCCTCTGCCAGCTACCTCCACCCGCGGTGGCAGGGCAGCCGGAGTACCCGTTGCTGCTCCATTGCAAACAGTCAAGACCATTATTCAAAGCCCCGATTTGACAGCCAGTTTGCCATTTAACTTTCCAATAGTATCCATTGATACATCGCGCTGGTTGCTCACAGTGGATTCCAGTCGCCTTATGGATTTCACAGTATTGCCAGATACAGCCAGCACACGCCGCTTTTCGATTGCCTTTGATTGGATACAGGGGAAAACCTACACACTCAGGCTGCTTCCCGGCGCGCTCAGCGATTTTTGGGGAACATCCAATGTTGACACGCTCATGCGCAAGTTTAACGTGCTTGCCGAAAAACAGGTCGGCACCTTATCGCTCAGCCTGGAAAAAATGCGCCCCGGCACACGCTATGTCCTTCAGTTAATGAACGGCACCAGCTTACAGGAAGAAAGGATTTTTACCGCAGAAACGGTTAGCAAAAAATTTGTATTCAGCCATTTGCAGGTAGCGACCTATACTGTGCGTTTGGTCGAGGATCTCAACGGGAATGACCGCTGGGATACCGGTAATTTTACAACGCAGCGCCAGCCAGAGCCTATTCACCGTAAAAAACTCGATGCGCTTCGTGCCAATTGGGAATTGGAAGCCACTTTTAATATCGAGGTGGGAGAGGAGAAAAATCGGAGGCAGTGATGGTTTTTGGCTAAGAATTTCACGGATTGGACACGGATCAAATCAGAGAAAATCCGTGTCCCATCCGTGTAATCCATGGCCTAATAACGATCTAGGGCTCAATTCTCAATCTTCACCAGTATCGCTTTGGTGTAAAATTCTGCAGAGCTTTCTATCAAAAAATTGGCAACTTCCGCTTTTTCAAAACGCTTGCGCACAAGGTAAAGCGACCAATCACCGACACCAATTTGCGCCACTTTGGCAGCAGGGATTTCGATAATTGGCGCACGCAAAGTCGTGCTGACCTCCATCGGAACGGTTCTTCCCTCGGAGGCATTTTCCCACATGAAAACGAGGGTTTCGCCTTTGCCAAGCGGCTTGCCGACCCATTGGAGTATCGAAGACTTTTTCAGGGATTGGATTTTTGTGGCAAAGAAAAACGAATCAATAGACGGTATTTCCGGTTTGAATTCCCTTTTCTCTCCTTTTTTGGTATTCCATTCAAAAACCGGCCTGGCAGTATACACAGCGGGAAATTCAACGGAATAAGTGAGGCCTTGCACGGGCAGGACCTTCATTTCAGTGGACTGAAACCGGATGCCTCCAGGCATTTCGACCACATTTTTGGAAGCACTGTCCCGGAGCGAGGCCTCGGCTTTCACATTTCTGCCAGCAGCGTCGTAACGCACATAACAGGTCAATACATTTTTAGGGGCGGGGATGGGGTCTTGGCAATGCCAAAAAGCCAATGCTGTCAGAATTGAAAAAAAGATGTGCTTCATATACTTGTCTGAATATCTTTGCCGCTTGTCGGGCAAAAGGCCTGGGTTGGTGGAAGAAAATTGATCGGCGCAAAATTCAGCAGATAAAGCCGAAATGTCAACTTCTTTCACGAACCGGGGCGCTACGTTCGTCCTCCCAGAGTTGCCATTCACACATTCCGCAAAAACTATAATAAGGAAGAGGTCTATTTTCGACCTTGATAATTGTTCCTCGAAATGGGAAGTGTGCTAATTACCGACGATTGTCACCCCATATTGATTGAGGGGCTGGAAAAAATGGGATGGCGCTGCGATTTCCTGCCAGACATCACGCCAGAAGAGACGCGAGCGATCATCGGAAAATATGAAGGGCTGGTGATCAACAGCAAAATATTGGTGAACCGGAACTTTTTGGATGCAGCAGGGAGATTGCTTTTTGTGGCTCGCTTAGGCTCTGGGATGGAAATTGTGGACAGGGCGTATGCCGCCGAACGAGGCGTGAAAGTGTGGAGCAGCCCGGAAGGAAACCGCAATGCAGTAGCAGAACAAGCTTTGGGAATGTTGCTCGCATTGGCTAACAATCTTCCCCGCGCAGACTGCGAAGTGCGCCAAAATATCTGGCGAAGAGAGCACAACAGAGGTTGGGAATTGAAAGGGAAAGTGCTTGGGATAGTGGGTTTTGGACATACGGGCAGCCAATTTGCCCGAAAATTGGCCGGGATGGAAATGGAGGTGTTGGCCTATGACAAATACAAACCAGAAGGATTTGCGGCGCAAATGTCTTGGGTGCAAGAATCAAATTTGGAGGAAATACAGCAGCGTTCGGACATCATAAGTTTAAATTTGCCGCTCACAGAGGAGACGCGACATTTGGTTGACAAAGGGTTTATTCAAAGTTGCAAGCAGGGTTTTGTGCTGATCAATACTGCTCGCGGGCAAAATGTTTGTACAGAAGATTTGGTGGAAGCATTGGAATCGGGTCAATTGGGGGGGGCGTGTCTGGATGTCTTTGAGAACGAAAAGCCTCAAAGCTTTACGGAAAAAGAAAGCGCACTTTACGAGCGCTTGCATCTATTTGAAAATGTCGTTCTTTCGCCCCACGTGGCTGGCTGGACGCATGAGTCAAAAAGGCTGTTGGCCGAAGTGCTTTTGGAAAAAATTGCTGCGGGAACCTGAAAAACCCGCTTTTTTGAAAAAATCAGCGTGATTTATATCGCAGTTTCTATATCGCAACACCCCAAAAAACAGTATCGTCAAACCTAACAAGTAAATTTTTCAATCTCTGTTCTATGGTACGTTCTTTACTATTAACATTTGCGATGCTCCTGGTAGGTGCTGCCGTCGCAGTTGCACAGTCAACAGTGTTGACAGGCAATATAAGCGATGGCAAAGAAGCACTGATAGGGGCTACCGTGAAGGTGTCGAAAGGCACAGACTTTGTGCGAGGCGCCATCACGGATTACAACGGTGACTACCGTATCCAACTTGACCCAGGCACCTATGATGTAGAATTTTCCTACACGGGTTTCCAGGCGCAACGTATTACTGCGGTGCGGGTGTTGGTCGGACAAATCACGAATCAAAACGTGATAATGTCCAACTCTGCCGTGCTTGAGGAAATCGAAATAGTTGGCTATAAGGTCCCGCTTATTCAGCAGGACCAAACTTCAAGTGGCCAAACGCTGACCTCTGACCAAATCAAAAACCTGCCTACACGTAGCATCAGCACCATCGCGGCTACCACAGTAGGCGCCTCTTCCATTGACGGTGGCGATGTAAACATCAAAGGAGCACGCGCCAACGGTACCGACTATTATATTGACGGTATCCGGGTGTCGGGTGGGGTACCTCCCGTGCAAGACTTAGAGCAACTCCAGATAATCACCAGCGGCTTGGGCGCCGAAATCGGCGACGTAACAGGCGGTATCATTTCTGGTACCACCAAAGGCCCGGCCGGTGAATTCCACGGAGGTTTTGATATTGAAAACTCTAAAGGTTTGGATGCATTTGGCTACCTTCTTGCTACGGCCAACATAAGCGGTCCTATCATTCGGAAGAAATTAACGGACGGAAAAAGCCGCACCGTGCTTGGTTTCCGTCTTTCCGGGCAATATTTAACCCGTGATGATGATGATCCTGCTGCATTGCCGGTTTACAGAGTAAAAGATGATGCACTCAAGCAACTGGAAGCACATCCCATTAGCCGTTTGAACACTAACTTTGTTAACAGCGCAGAATTTCTTACCAACGCGGATGTGAATTCGCTGAAAGCACGGCCTTACCAAAAAGCAACCAATATTGACCTCAATGGCAAGATCGACCTTCGCCTTGCGAGCAATATTGATGTTAGCCTGACGGGTACTTTCACAGATAATCGTGATTTGGTGGACCCTGGAGGCTGGTTTTTGTTGAATGCACACAACAACCCCACGGATTTTAGTAATACCTACCGGGGAAACTTCCGTTTCCGCCACCGACTTGGCGGAGCAGACCCCGATCAGGACGCGGCAAGCAGCAAGCGGGTTTCGATCAGTAATGCGAGCTACAGCCTGCAATTTGCATACGAACGCAACACGTTCGAAACCTACGATAAACGCCACAAAGACCGGCTTTTTGATTACGGTTACATCGGGAAATTCGAAAACGAACAAGTCCCAACATTTGGCCCAAATGACAATGGCGTATGGGTACACGAGGGATACAACGACTTTTTCGTGCGCTATACCCCGGGTACACAAAACCCTGTTCTGGAGGCCTACAACGAATTTGCTGTTAAGGAGGAAGAAGACATTCGTGCTTTGCCCTTCCCTGCTATCCTGACTTATCAGGCCAGAAACGGCAACTTTTCGCAGGTTTATGATGATGTTTGGGGCGGTATGTATTCCAATGTTGGCCTGGTCAACAACCGTTTCGAAAAAAGTGAGAATGACCTTGCTACACTCAATGCCAATGTCAGCTTTGATTTGAAATTAGGAAAAAGTGGAACCCACAATATCCAGTTTGGCTTGCTCAATGAACAACGCACCAACCGGTTTTATCGGGTAAACCCCAACGGGCTTTACCTCTGGGCAAGCCAGTATGCCAATATCCACTTGAATGGTTTGGATACAACGATTGTTCTGAGGGACACTTTTGTTGACCCTCCGGGAGCACTTATCGGGATACATCCATATGCTACGGTGGATTTGCCTGAGAACAGGTTCTACCGTGCAGTGCGCGATAAGATTGGAACTCCGCTCAATGAATGGGTGAATGTAAACTCCATTGCACCAGAGGATTTGGATCTTTCCATGTTTGCCCCTCGCGAACTGATGGATCAGGGGCTGATCAGCTATTATGGCTATGACTACCTTGGCAACAAGACAGGCGATGGCATCACTTTCAACGACTTTTTCACAAGCCGTGACGTGGATGGAGTCCGCAACTTCCCGAATGCACCCTTGCGCCCATTGTACCAGGCCGCTTGGTTGAAGGACAAGTTCACGTTCAACAAAATGATCTTCAGCCTTGGGCTTCGTGTAGAGCGATTCGACCTGAATACCAAAGTGTTGAAAGATCAATACTCCCTTTACCAGGTGATGAACGCAAAGACTTTCTTTGAAACCGTACCACAGGGCCAGGGACAGCCGAACACCATCGGCGACGATTTCAAAGTTTATACAGAAAGCGAACAGGACAATACTATAAAAGCGTTCCGTAACGGGGATACTTGGTTCTTCCCTGATGGCCGCCAGGCAAATGACGGAAACGTCATCTTTGGCGGTGGGGTGGTGAATCCCTATCTGTTCAACGTCAATGAAGACGTAACTTCCGTTGACTTTGACCCTAGCGGTTCATTTGACGACTACACTCCGCAGGTAAACTGGCTCCCTCGCCTGGCATTCTCATTCCCAATTTCAGAAAAAGCGAACTTCTTTGCGCACTATGACATTTTGGTGCAACGCCCGCCGAATAACTGGGAAGTAACGCCACGTGGTTATTTCTACTTCTATCGCCCAGGCACGAAGAACAATGCAAATCTTCTGCCAGAGCGCGTTGTAGATTATGAAGTGGGTTTCCAGCAAGAGCTGAACAAGCGTTCTGCCATCAAATTCTCGGCTTATTACCGCGAATTCCGTGACATGATCCAGCGCCGCTCCATCCTTTATGTTCCTGTCATTGGCAGTTACGATACTTATGGAAACATTGACTATGGTACGGTCAAAGGCTTTACCTGGCAATATGACCTTCGTCGTACGAAAAATACGGAGGTGAGGATTGCATATACTTTGCAATTTGCAGATGGTACCGGCTCCGACTCGGAGTCGCAAAGCGGTCTAACTTCTCGTGGCAACATCCGCTACTTGTTCCCGCTTAATTTTGATGAGCGCCACAATTTGGCTACAACGATTGATTACCGCTTCGACGGCGGTAAAGGATATACTGGCCCGATTGTCAACGGGAAAAAAATCCTTGCCGATTTTGGGGTTAACCTGCTGATAAACGCAGCCTCCGGCCGGCCATATACCGCCAAGTTCAGGCCAACACGCTTTGGCGCTAATGGCACGGTCGGTTCGGTGAACGGAAGCCGTTTGCCATGGCGTTTCAATGTGGACTTGCGGATTGATAAAACGTTCCGCCTCAATCCAAAAGCAAAAACTCCGCTGGATGTGAACGTCTATTTCCGGGTGTCCAACCTTATGAATCGCCTCAATGTCTTGGGTGTTTACGGTGCAACGGGGTCTCCGACTGACGATGGTTTCCTCTCGATTCCAGATGGGCAATCCGTAGTGCGCCAGGTAGGAGAAACTGGTTTGAATCCTCAAGCCTACCTTGATTCTTACTCTTGGTTGGTGCGCAATCCAAACAATTTTGCTTTGCCGCGCCGTTTATTTGTCGGCGCTTCTCTCATATTCTAAACCTTTCAACGCAAGTGGAGTTGGTCTGTGCGATGTGGTCAAGTTGATTTGTCGCACAGACCAAACCCAAACCATCACAAACTTTTTAAAATAATTAAAAAATACAAATACCATGCGTATCAAAAGACTTTGGATAATAGCCTTGCTGGCTTTGGGGGTTTGGAGCCTTCAGGCCCGTGAGCCGGATGGTCCACGAAACGTTCCTAAGACCATCAAAAAAGCACAATACCGTGATATATGTGCGAACTCCGAGAGTCAAATTGACCAGGCTATCAACAACGTTCGCGCTCGTCTGTTGGGCGGCGGAGACTGCTGGTGGGACTTAACAAGAGGTCGCTACATTGTACCAAAAGTAGACCCTGCTTCCGGGCAACCTGAAGTCTCGTCCATTTTTGCAGGTGCAGTTTGGTTGGGTGGTATTGACCCGGGCAATAACCTCAAACTGGCTTGTCAAGATTACCGCAGTGATGGCCGGAACGATTTCTGGCCTGGCCCAATCTCCCTGGCTGGTATTACAGAATCCTTCACTTGTGCCAATTGGGATCGTCACTTCCGGGTGACAGGTGATGAAATCCGCAAACACTTGGCCAATATTGCCAGTGGCAACCTCAATGCTGCCGATATTCCTCGGGGCGTAAAGGGGTGGCCAGCAAAGGGCAACGAATATTTCTTGTTTGTCTGGGGCTTCGACCTTCCTTTCACGGAGCAGGCCTTGGCTGGTTTTTATGATGTAGGCCCAACCATTGGCACCTATGAGCCACTCGAAGGGGACTACCCCTCTATTGAAATCCGAAACTGTCCGCTGGACAAATATCCGGACGAGATGATATTTTGGATATACAACGACCATGGCGGCGGCCAGGCACACGCCAGAACAAACGGCAGAGCGATCCAAATGGAGGTGCAGGTGCAGGCATTTGGCTACACGACGAACGATGAGCTGAACGACATGACGTTCCAGCGCTACAAACTCATCAACCGTGCTACTGACCGTATTGATTCGATGTTTTTTGCAATGTGGGTAGATCCAGACCTGGGCTGTGATGAAGACGATTATATTGGCTGCGATACCGCAAAAAGCCTGATGTACATATACAATCAAGACCAGGTGGATGGAAACCCAGCAGCTACCTGCCCCAGTGGCGCCGCTACCTATGGCAGTAAGATCCCGCTTCTGGGTGTTGACTACTTCCGTGGCCCTAGGGGCCTCAGATTGGTGCCTGACACTAGTACCGTTGATCCCAATGACCTAATAGAAGAAGACTATGAATTGGGCATGAATTCGTTCATGTACTACAACCGAGGTGGCCAAGGGCACCCGCCTGGCACAGTGGACCCATCGGCTCCAAACGAGTATTACAATTATATTACTGGTACATGGCGTGATGGTACTCCATTAACCTACGGGGGAAGCGGTTACACCCCTGGCAGTACATCACCACGCGTTCGCTATTGTTTCACCGAACCGCCGAACGAGGGCGCAGGCTGGAGCATGTGTACAGCCAATCTCCCCTTGGGCGACCGCCGTACTTTGCAGGCATCTGGCCCCTTTACACTTAAACCGGGTGCTGTAAACGAGCTCATCATCGGTATCCCATGGGTTCCGGATATTGAGTACCCATGCCCAGATATGGAAAATCTTTTCCGTGCTGACAAACTTGCACAAGGCTTGTTCGACAACTGTTTTGAGCTGCTTGATGGCCCGGATGCCCCAACGGCAGATTGGATAGAACTGAACAAAGAAGTGGTTGTGGTGCTCACGAACAAAAGGTTTCCTGAGTCCAACAACTTCGTGAACGAAAATGAAGACTATCAGCAGTTTGACTTCCTTGCCCCCGACACTATCCGGAATAACCCAGATCAAGCAATCCGTGAAACCGCGCTGTACAGATTTGAGGGTTATAAAATTTATCAGTTGCGCAGCGAAAACGTGTCTGCCTCAGACTATGACAACCCGGACCAAGGACGCCTGGTGTATCAAGTGGACATTAAGAACGGGGTCAAGAAGATTTATAATTGGGAAGAAACCCGTGACCCGGCCACCAACAAGCCAGTTTATTTCCCTATCATTGAAGTAGATGGCGGTGATGTTGGTATCAAACACACCTTCACGATCAAAGAAGATAAATTTGCTGCAGGTAATGATAAGAGCCTAGTCAATCACAAGAAGTATTATTTCTCGGTGGTTGCGTATGCTTACAACAACTATGGCACTTTTGATCCTTTTGCTCAGCCAGCAAAAGGTCAACAACGGCCTTACCTGGTAGGTCGTCGGAACATTGAGATCAAGACGGTGATACCTCGACCGGTAGTAGACCTGTCGCTCCAAACCGCGTATGGCGATGGGGTGGTTATAACTCGCTTGGAAGGCCAAGGCGCTGGAGGCAATTTCCTTGACTTGGACGCAAATACCCGCGATCGAATTCTGGCTGGAGGCTTCGACAGTACGCTGACTTACCAGCCCGGACGCGGCCCGCTTACCGTTACGGTGTTCAATCCGTTTGAGATAAAGAACGGCGAGTACGAGCTGAAATTTGTTGATAGTGACCTCAGTGACACTAAATTGGATGTTGATGCCCGTTGGGAGCTGCGCAAGCTCCCCGATGGAGCGGTGATTGCTTCTGAAAAGACAATTGAAAAACTCAACGAACAGGTTATATTGCAGTATGGGTTCTCTATCAGCATTGCACAAACTGGAGATCCCGGGCAAAAATTAGACGATCGAAACGGCGCTATTGGCGCAGAAGTAGAGTATGAAAAGGAAAACGAAGCATGGCTTGCTGGCTGGAATGACGATTTTATAGATGCTTTTGGCAATGTAATCCCAGCCTTCAACTTTGTAAAAACAGGACCATTGGAAGAGGACGAAACACTCGATCCAACCCAAGCTTTGAGCAAACTCGGCAATGGCTGGTTTGTGCCCTATGTTTTGGCAGATTGGGATGTGGAGACAACCGAACTCGAAGTCATTACTCCGGCATGGACAAACGGTCTTAACAATGCTGCAGTGGGTGTCAGGAAAGACAAACTGGCTGCCTTGCCCAACATTGACATCGTACTCACCAGCGACAAATCTAAGTGGAGCCGCTGTGCTGTGATAGAAACCGCAGCAAGGGTTTTCACCGCCGATACCAGCGTGATCAAAACACAAAACAACGGCAGCAAAGGGCGCAAGAGCTTCGATGTTCGTTATGCCCTCTCCGTTGGTAAAAACGACAACGATGGTGACGGACGTCCGGATCCGGATGGTGAGTTGTATCCTTCAACACCTCCGGGGAACACAGGTATCCCTGCCGGCTTCCAAGGAAAGCCAGTGTATGGTATGGGTTGGTTCCCAGGCTATGCCATTGATGTGGAAACGGGCCAACGGCTCAACATTTTCTTTGGTGAAAACTCAGGGTTTAGCTCCTCACTCGACCCGAACTTCACGGGCCGCGATATGCTTTGGAATCCTACGGACCAGTTCGGCGCTCCTGATTTGCCAGGTTATTGGGGCGCAGTCCTGGGTGGCCACCACTGGATTTATGTGATGAACTCGCGTTATGATTCTTGCACCCAGCTTCGCAGGCGTATTACGCCAGAGTTTGGCGCCGATGCGCTCAAAGTGCAACAAGTCAGCAAAATTGCATGGGCAGGCATGATTCAATTGGCACCAGGTTTCAAGATGAAGTCCCTGAATGAGGGGCTTATTCCCAATGACGCACGTATCAAACTCCGTGTGGACAACTCATACCAGACTTGGTACGACGAAGCCAATCCGGTGGATGCATTGGGTAAGCCTTGGCGCGCTGGCCATCCGAAATACCTGTTCAAAATTGAAGGCCGCGAACCAACAGCGTTGTCGACAGTGGCAATTGAGAATGCACTTGATTCGATAAAAATGGTGCCCAATCCGTACTACGGCTTCTCGGAATACGAGTCTTCGCAGTTCACCAATACCGTCAAGATAACGAACCTGCCAGGCAAGTGCAAAGTGACGATTTACTCCCTTGATGGCAAGTTTATCCGCCAGTTCAACCGCGACGAAGCTTATTTGCCTTATGATCAAATTTCGCCCGCCATCGAGTGGGATTTGAAAAACAGCAAAGGCATTCCAGTCGCGAGTGGCGTCTATCTGGTACACATCAATGCGCCAGACATGGGCGAACGAACGCTCAAATGGTTTGGTATCGGAAGACAGTACGACCCATCAGGGTTATGATGTAACCGCTTTTCAAGTTGATAAGGGTTGATAAAGGTTTATGAGGGTTGATAATCGAGCAAAATGTAATTAAATACTTTTTGAGAATAATTATCAACCTTCATAAACCCTCATCAACCTTTATCAACCTTCTTAACACACACACTCATTCATTTGTCATGAATAGAAAATACACACTACTGATCGCTATAGCGACCTTTCTCGGCACCGGTGTTGCCATTGCAGGCAATCCTGACCGTCAGGGTGAAGCAGGTGCCAATCAGTTGATTATAAATCCTTGGGCGCGTTGCGCAGGCCTTCATGCCATGAACACGTCCAATACCTCTGGGGTAGAAGCAATGTATCTCAATGTGGCTGGTCTGTCCCGTGTCACCGGTTCACAAATACAAATTGGCCATACCCGTTACATCGCGGACATCAATATGAACGCGATCGGTTTCGCCCAGCCAATTGGAAAGGGTGGCGGAGTTTTTGGAATTAGCCTCGTAGCCATGGATCTTGGTGATTTTGATTACACTACGACAGAAACACCAGAGGGTTCTGGCGCTACGTTTAGCCCAACCTACTTCAACATGGGGCTATCCTACGCGCACCTTTTCGAGAACAAAGTCTCTGTGGGTGTTACTGCCAAAATCGTCAATGAATCCATAAGCAATGCCGGCGCTCGTGCTTTTGCACTTGATGCCGGGGTGCAATATGTGACAGGAGAAGACGACAATTTCAAATTTGGCATCTCCCTCCGCAATGTGGGCTCCAAAATGCGCTTTACGGGCGAAGGCCTTTCCAAACAATTGCCCAACCCAGGCCCTGTCAATTACAACAACACCTATTACGAACGTGCTACGGCTTACGAATTGCCGTCGCAACTCAACATCGGCGCCTCTTACGATTGGCTTTTGGGCAAACAAAACCGCTTGACGTTAATGGGTAATTTTACTTCCAATGCATTCTCTCGCGACCAGGTTGGCGGGGGCTTGGAACTGAGCGTCCTCAAAAACTTTGCCCTCCGGGTAGGATACAAAGCTGAATTGGATGCACCAGGTGACGAAGCGACCATTGACAATGGTATCAGCGGCGGTTTGAGTTTCTCCATCCCAGTCCGCAAAGGCTCGGATACCCGTATCGGTTTGGACTACGGTTATCGCCAAACCAAAATTTTTGACGGTATCCACAGTTTGGGACTTCGCTTGGAATTCTAAAAATTTAGGCACAGGGCTTTTATCTTTGCCCAAACTGCCCATACCTTTGTGGCAATTATAATGCAGGAACGTTCTTGTCCACCCGACAAGGACGTTTCTGTTTTTTTCTGTCCCTACTACTCGCCACAATTTTCACAATTTTATCCGCCTTAACCCCGAACCGTCGGGATAAAGCGGTCACCTTATCTTCAAATGGCACACTACACATACCTGACACAGGGAGGCTACGACAAACTAAAAGCAGAACTGGAAGAGCTCAAGGGCGTTGGGCGGCAAGAAGCAGCACGGGCTATTGCCGAAGCTCGTGCCCAAGGCGATCTTTCAGAAAACGCTGAATACGATGCAGCTAAAAATGCACAAGGATTGCTGGAACTCAAAATCAACGAGCTGGAGACTATTTTCTCCAATGCCCGTATCATTGACGAAAGCCTGCTAGACGACTCCAAAGTAGCAATCCTTTCCAATGTCACCATCAAAAACCTCAAAACAGGTAAGGAATTGACCTACAAACTTGTGTCGGAAACAGAAGCCGATGCACGACAGATGAAAATTTCGGTCACCTCACCTATTGGCCACGGACTGCTCGGCAAAGTCAAAGGAGAAATTGCCAAAGTGGAAACGCCGGGCGGCGCTCTGGAGTTCGAGGTAGTGGACATCACCATTGGGGATTAGGTCTGGCCAAAAAATGATCCTCTCTCCCAATCGCCGAGGTTCAACATTGAGCCTCGGCGTTTTAAATTTGTCAATATGTCGCCACTCGAGATTTTCCATAAAATGTACGACAACGATCCCTTCAGCAAATGGTTGGGTGCAGAACTCCTGTCGGTATCCGAAGGCAGATGCTCCCTGCGTATGACCGTTCGGGCCGAAATGCTCAACGGATTTGGGGTTGCACACGGTGGCATCACCTTTTCATTAGCAGACAGTGCCTTTGCATTTGCCTGCAACTCGCATGGGCGGCATTCTGTTTCCATTCATTGCACCGTAGAACATGTAGCACCCGTCTTTGAAGGCGATGTGCTCTCTGCCGAAGCGAGGGAAGAAAACCTGGGCAAATCCGTTTCCAATTACGCCATTACTGTCACTAAGCAGGACGGCACGCCAGTGGCATTCTTCCGAGGAGTAGCATTTCGGAAGCAGCAGGTTTGGGAGTGATTGGTGGTTTGGAGACCTCCGAGGTCTTCGAAGACCTCGGAG
>JBJXGZ010000079.1:0-13727 GCA_046160625.1 Saprospiraceae bacterium | reverse complement strand
GAAGCGGATGGGGTAATCCCTTACTTTTGTAAACCTGGGGTAAACATCTGAATCTATGAAAGTGCCAAATTGTGAAAACGCTATTGCCCCATTGGAAAAGATATCGGGTTATTTGCTGAATCATGATCATTCTGACGGGGGAAGTAAAGCCCGATTTTTCTCGCAATTGGGTTTTGACCAACAATCCCTTTCGACTATGCTCCAAATTCACATAAGTGAGCATGATTTTACAGAAATAACGACAACCAAATATGGAATAAAATATGCCATCCTAGGTTTTGCAGATAGCCCACTTGGAATTCGTTTCCATCTCAAAAGCATCTGGATCGTACCCAATAATGAAACCATTCCACAACTCGTAACAGCCTATCCTTCAAAAAAATGAACAATATAAAACTTTATGACCGCATCGTGCTGACACACGACCTATCCGGTTCAAATTTGAAAAAAGGCGATGTGGGCACGGTCGTTGAAATTTACAACGATGGTGAAGCTTATGAAGTTGAGTTTTTCGCCCTAGACGGCAGTACGCTGGATGTGAGGACTGTGGAAGCACGTTTTTTGAAAGCCGTATCGGGAAATATGGTACTGCACACGCGGGAATTAGTGGCGTGATACCTTTACCCCCCATGCAAACTCCTGCCCCCATCGGCATATTCGACTCAGGCTACGGCGGCCTCACCGTTTTTCGCGACATCCGCGGAAAGCTCCCGCAATACGACTACATCTATCTCGGCGACAACGCCCGGGCCCCCTATGGCCCGAGGGATTTCGACACCATATATCATTACACCCTGGAATGTGTCAGGCATTTGTTTGACATGGGATGCCAGTTGGTCGTTTTGGCTTGCAACACAGCTTCAGCCAAGGCATTGCGCACCATTCAGCAACAGGATTTACCGAAAATAGCACCGGATCGGAGGGTTTTGGGCGTAATCAGGCCCACCACGGAAATTGTAGGAAATTTTTCAAAGACCAAACACGTCGGCGTTTTGGCAACGCGCGGCACGGTGGTATCGCGGTCTTATGTGATTGAAATCGAGAAGTTTTTTCCGGAAATAAAGGTTTTCCAACAGGCCTGCCCGATGTGGGTGCCGCTGGTGGAAAACAACGAACACGAAGGCGAGGGGGCTGATTTTTTTGTCAAAAAATATCTGGGCGAACTGCTGGCGCAATCTTCGAAAATTGACACTGTGGTGCTGGGTTGTACCCATTATCCATTGTTGGAGAAGAAAATCCGCCAATATTTGCCGTCAAATGTCCTGCTCCTTTCCCAAGGAGAAATAGTGGCCAAAAGCCTTTTAGACTACCTTCACCGCCACCCGGAAATAGAAGCCGTGTGCAGCAAGGGCGGAAACGTGGAATATTTCACCACAGAATCTGCAGAAGATTTCGACAGAAAAGCCGCGATATTTTTGGGGCAGGAAGTACGGTCAAAACATTTGGCGCTTGTCATTTAACCAAATATGAGTCGTTCCGAATTTTGAGATTTCTTTGATTGACGATTGACGAATACATGATTGTTGATTTTTGATGGAATGGACGATGTAATTATTGACGATGGCGGCACATCGGACATTATCAATCCAACATTCCATCAAAAATCAACAATCATGTATTCGTCAATCGTCAATCAAAGAAAATTAGAGTATGTTCAAAATTCGGGTTGGCTCATGTCGAAACTCAACAAATGGTCAACACCCAACAGTCAGAAATAAATTTTCGCGGCCACATCCCGGCACTCGACGGTGTGCGGGGCATCGCTATTCTGACTGTGCTGCTAAGCCATTTTTTGATGCGGGAATACTTCGCCAACGAGCGGACATTCTTTATTTTTCAAAACGGCTGGATGGGGGTGGATCTGTTTTTTGTCTTGTCTGGTTTTCTCATCACGGGCATTTTGCTCGACTCGCGGGAGCGGCCAGGTTACTTTTCGGGTTTCTATCGGCGGCGCGTATTGCGCATATTCCCGCTCTATTATTTTGCGGTTTTAGTAACCTGGCTCACCATTGTGTTTATAGAAAAAGCGCCGGAGCGATTGCAGGGTTACGACTCTTTTGCGTGGTTTTTCACGTTCACGCCCAATATCGCCATGGGGCTGAAAAACGACTGGCTTTGGCATAGTGAAGTATTCAACCTCAACCACTTATGGTCTTTGGCTATTGAAGAGCAGTTTTACCTCCTTTGGCCTTTGGTGGTGTATTATATGCCAAAAAGGGGGTTGGCAATTCTTTGCCTTGTGCTCCTGGCCATGGGTACCGGCCTGCGCAACATGACCGACCATGTGGTCGGGAACGAATTCTCGGTGGCGGCATACACGCTGACATTTTGCCGAATGGATGGATTGGCCGTTGGGGGGTTTGTTGCCGTGGCGTTGCGGTTAGGTTGGCTTCAGTCCTTGCCCTACAAATTCTGGATTGCCCGGATACTTTTCTGCTGGACAGGTTGGGAAATCCTGCAAATTTTCCTACACGGAACAGAACATCGGCTCTATACCCTTTCGCCGATTTTATTCGCCTCCATGCTTTTTCTCGCGCTCAATCCCGACACCCGGGCCGCCACACGCCGGGTATGCGAAAACGCGTTCCTTCAACACCTTGGTAAGTACAGCTACGGACTTTATGTGTTCCACCACATGTTCGAGTATGCCTGGAAGCGGGGTTTTGGCGACTGGCTTCTGGTGAGCGGCTGGAATCCGGTACTGGCCCAAACGACCTATATTTTGCTGGCATTTGGGGGCACTTATTTACTGGCACGGATCAGTTGGGTTTTGATTGAGCGGCCATTTTTGAAATTGAAACGATGAGGTTTTAATCAGGGTGGGCCACGGATTTCACGGATGGGACGGATTAAATCTGTTCAAATCCGTGTCATCCATACGATCCGTGGCCTTTCAAATCTTTTCAAAAAAACCGCCCTACCCTGTTCACGCCTTTCCACTTCGCGGCATCCAGCCTTGAAAACACCTAAAACCCCATGGGTAAAAACGCACCCTGTGTAATCCCTGAACAAGAGGTAAGGAGGCCCCCGCTGCAAGTGAATACCCTAAACTGACCATACCCTAGCCATTTGATCTCATGCCCTGCCGATTCCCCCCGGCAGGGCTTTTTTGTACCCTGGAACGCCGTTCCGGGGAGCCGTACATCCCGGAACAGCGTTCCGGGGTACACTTACCTAACTATCAGCACCGGAATATCCACCGCGTGCCGCACCGCTCCCACCGTGGTGCCGAAGATCAAATCTTTAAACGCTTTGTACTCAATTACCAGCTACTGCCCGTTTTGAATCCCCGCTTTCTGTCCTTCCTTTGGTCATTTTAAAGCAGCACCTTTGTATCATAAAGCATCTGCTTTTAATATCCTTATATCGATTTTCTCACCAAAACTTTTCTCCAAATATGAAAAAGTTCTTTTTTACCATTTTCAGCACTGGCTACAAGTCAATCCCTCAAAATTCCCGTACTTGCCTCGCGGGGGGGGGGGGAGGGCGTGGCCCCGCTGCGAAGAAGTTGCCTCTGATTTGTAAGTCTGCATTTTTTCTGCTCTTTTTCTTGGTAAGTTTTATCAAATCGGAGGCCCAGAGCACGACCTCGTTCCTTTACCCTTCCCTGGTTACAGCCAACAACCTTAGTACAAGCCAAGAATTTAAAAGGCAAAAATTGTTGGCACAGCCCACTTCAAAATCGGTTCAACTTGTCCAGTTGAATAACCTCTTACCAATGCTGAGCAACGGCCAACTTCCAATCATGTTGCCCAATACTTCTAAGACCCACACCTTCGCAACCAATTACATCCGCACTTACCCAAATGGGGACTACACTTGGTTTGGGGAACTGTCGTCTGTGGAGTATTGTGAGAACGGAACAACCGTAAACGAGTGCTTTGACGGCAGTTTTATGGCTATCATGCAAGACGGACAAACGTTTAGTGAGCTTTGGTTGGATACGAGTTACTACCAAATTCGGGACCTGGGTGAAGGGGTATCCGCTCTAGTCGAAATTGATACTGATGAGATTGTGGGAGGTTGCGCTACCCCATCTGACACTCCCTTTTCGGGAGAGGGAGAGCAGGGTGCTGGAGAAAGAGACGACCCGCCCTTGTGCCCTGTTCGTGTATTAGTCCTTTTCACAGAGGCAGCTCTCGAAACCAACCCAGATATTGTGGGCCTTGCAAACGCGGGGATTGCCACAACAAAAGTAGCACTGACCAGAAGCGAGGTCAACGAAAACCAGTTGAGCGTTACGCTGGCCGGGGTTCAGGCTCTAACAAATGCTGAATGGGTTGAATCTGGCGACATAGATGTTGACCGTTTTTCCTTAGCAGGAAACACAGCTATTACAGGTTTTCGAACACAATTTAATGCAGACCTAGTATTCATTCTTACAGCAGGTGGGTATGACAATGCCACAGGAGCTATTGTCACCTTTGGGGATAGTCCAGCCGATGCAGCAACAGCATTTGCCATTGTCGAAGCAAATGCGGTTACTGCCCCTCAATATACTTTTGCCCACGAGTTCGGCCACTTGTTTGGAGCAAGACACGAAGGGACGGATTTATGTGCTTCTGATGGAGATGACACGGGATTGCAAGATGCCCATGGATATCGCTTCCATAAATGGTGCGATTGCCTTATTGTTCAGAGAAAGGACTATTACACGGTCATGTCTACTAATTGTCGGAATGGTTCTGCTGTAAGAATTCAAAATTATTCAAATCCCGATGTAGAATACAAGAACAAGGACACCGGGAGAGAAGGAAAAAACAACAATGCAAAGGTTTTAAGGGAGGCAACCTGTCGAATCTCAAACTATGCAGTGTCAAATGATGTCTATGTCCGCATATCTGGGGAAGACCATGGATGCCCAAACACTGTCGTGGCACTTTTGGCGACTATCTCTGGTAATGAGCCGCTTGGTGCTTATACGCTCAGGTGGGAGTCCAGCTACGACTGGATTACTTGGTTTAATGTCTTAGAAGGTTCTGGGCTTAATTTCACCAACTACAATGTTATTGTCCCAGCAAATGCCGGGGACAAGATTACGATTCGACTGACCCTAACAACTCCTTCGGGAAATCAATTCTTTGCATGGTATGAAGTCGAGTCGGTTGACAATGGAGGACGCCCACAACAACGCCCAGCAAGGAATCGAAGCGATCTCCTTGCGCAAGGAGACATCAGTATTTCCCCCAATCCTAATAGTGGCGTGATGACGTTGACGGTAAATAATGCAAAAGGTAATTTTGTTGGCTTCTCCATAATAAACTCATTTGGCCAAACTATTTACGAGCATCCATGCTCTAATACTGATGTTGACGATTTCCAAGCCGCGATTAATTTGCCCAACATGGCCCAAGGCTTTTATTGGGTAAAGGTCAAGAATGGCGAAAAAGCCACTTCGGCCAAGGTTTTTGTCGCCAATTAATTTCAATGCCCCCGTCTGGACAACATTCAAGTGCCCGGACGGGGGCTTCACATTTCTAAATATTCTTCGCATGAAACTTCAAGCACAAATACTCGCGCTCTTGTTATTTTTAGTGGCTGCTTGCGTTAAAGAGCATTTGCCCACAATAGAAGAACTTGGCTATTGGGGAACCACCACAGCAACAAAAAATGATATTCCATGGGTGGGTGCTCCTGTTTCGTTTATTAATATCAACCATGGAAAAGGATTTCAAATAAAAATTGATTCACTTGACAAATACGGAATCCGAAGAGAGTCCTTGAGTTTTTCAAAAGTGCCTTTTCAGCCAGGCAAAAATTATCTTGTCAACACCTTCCCGCAGATTGACGACGGGCTTGTGGGCGCACACTATTTCATTCTTGACGATGATGTTATCCTTGGCAACTATCTGTTGCTGGAATCTGACAGTACGAGTTTTATCACGCTTACCTCATTTGATTCAACATCAAGAGAGTTGAGAGGCACATTCGATGTTACCTTGATTGTCGATCATCGGCCCGATCCATCCTATCCGGATACCATCAGATTTCGGAATGGGCAGTTTCATACAAAATTGAAAGATTAGAATTGTCTATTAAGCCAGTCCGTCAAACTACAACCTGAATGCTAGCCCTTTCCCCCTGGAAGGGCTTTTTTTACCCCGGAACTCTGTTCCGGGGAGTCGCACGGAACGCCCCGGAACGGAGTTCCGGGGTACATTCACCGCACTATCAGCACCGGAATATCCACCGCGTGCCGCACCGCTCCTACCGTAGTGCCGAAGATCAAATCTTTGAAAGCCCGGTGGCCGTGCGCACCCATCACCAAGAGGTCGGCCTTTTTTTCTTTGACTAAAAGTGGAATGGCTTTTTTGGCTGAACCGAAGCCAATGAATGCCTCGCAGGAATAGCCAAGCTCTCGCAAAGCGGAAGCATATTGCTCCAGATTTTTCACGTCGGCATTGGTCTCAAGGTCTTGAATTTCACTGCCCATTACCCAGGCCCCGGCTGTTTCGACGGCATGAAAAAGGAAATAGTTGGCGGATTTGCTACCTACATGCAGGGCGTGTTCCAAAGTTTTTTGATCGGCTTCCGAAAAGTCGAGTGCAATGGCAATTGCATGATATTCAGGAGCTTTTAGCGTTTCAACTCCTTTGAATGTACCGTGGGGTAGGTAAGTTTTTGCTTGCGACAAACGCTTTACCATCAAGGGCTTAATCGTAATGTAAAACAACATCCCCAAGGAAAAAAGCAACACAGGAACGACAATGAATTGTACTGCCCAATGCCCATCTGACAGCCACTCCAAAACTGTTTCGCCCACAAGCCAGACATTGAGCGCAACTATGATCGAAGCGCTCAGCCAGCCGCCCAGTTTTGCCCAAAACCCGATGGCAAACTGTCCCATGCGCCTCTTGTCGCTCACATAATGCAGCAAGGGGATGATGGCAAAGCCCAGTTGCATACTCAAAATAACCTGGCTCATCACCAGCATATCGCCCGTGGCGTGTTCGCCCATGATCGTGACCACCAAAATAGCTGGTATCACCGCGAGCAAGCGCGTAATGATGCGCCGAAGCCAAGGTGCGATGCGCAGGTCTAAATAACCTTCCATAACGATTTGCCCGGCCAGCGTACCCGTCACCGTACTGCTCTGTCCTGCCGCGATGAGCGCGATGGCAAACAGCATGGGAGCGTAACTTTTGCCAAGCAAGGGTTCGAGCAATCGGTGTGCGTCCTGGATTTCAGACACGCCATCGTAGCCGTTTTTGTAAAAAACTGCCGCAGCGAGTATCAAAATCGCCGCGTTGACAAAGAGTGCGAGATTGAGCGCAATGGCCGAGTCAATAATGTTGTACTTGATGGCCCGCTTGATCCCTTCAAAAGTGCGGGTCACTTTTCGGGATTGCACGAGGGCAGAATGGAGGTACAAATTGTGTGGCATCACGGTGGCGCCGATGATCCCGATTGCAATGAACAGGGCCTCTGTGTTCGGGATGCTCGGCACAAAACCTACCACGACTTCGCTCAAAACGGGTTTTGCCAGCAACATTTGTATCGCAAATGCCCCCCCAATAATCAAAACCAAGGCCAGGATAAATGCTTCCAACTTTCGGATTCCCAATTGCATCAGAAACAAAATCAAAAAAGCATCCAACACGCTGATGGCCATCCCCCACCAAAGCGGTATGCCGAACAACAATTGGAGGCCGATGGCCATGCCCACCACTTCGGCTAGGTCGCAGGCAGCGATGGCAATTTCTGCCAGGATGTAGTTGAAGATGTTGGCAGCCGGGTGGTAAAGTTCGCGGCTTGCTTGCGCGAGGTCGCGCTGCGCCACAACGCCCAACCTTGCGCACATGCTTTGCAGAAGCAACGCAATGAGGTTCGACATGAGCAAAACCCATAGCAAGGAGTATCCAAAACGGCTTCCACCGGCAAGGTCGGTAGCCCAGTTGCCAGGGTCCATATAGCCCACGCTCACCAAATAGGCCGGCCCCATGAAGGCAAAAAGGCGGCGAAAAACATTGCCTTTTACATTCGTTTCTACCGTGCTGTGCACCTCTGAGAGCGATTGAGGCATTTGCCGGTCCTTGTTTGTTGTCTGTTTTTTACGCATGATATCCTGTGAGGTGTGAATACAAAATTTTTCACGCAACGCCGCTACGGCGCGATGGGGCAACATATTGGTAATCAAATAATTCTTACAAACAGGTTTTGACCTACTTTCTCGCTCAATGCATTTTCGCGCTCGCCAATGCGGACTTTGGTAGATTGGTCGTAAGCCGTGCGCTCCAGCACCTCGAGCTCGGCCCCGAGGCTTAGCCCGAGTTCGGCGAGGTATTGAAGGAATGTGGGGGAATGATCGTCCACCCCAGTCACGATACCACGCTGACCCGGGTTAAGCGTAAGCAGCCGCGTTTGGGTGCGGTGCTGCCATTTGCCTTTAGCATCAGGTATTGGGTCTCCGTGCGGGTCGAAACGTGGGTGGCCCAGAAAATCGTCGAGCCGTTCCGTGAGGTTTTCACCTTGTATGTGTTCAAGCTGTTCGGCGAATTCGTGTACCTCGTCCCAGGCAAAGCCGAGTTTGTCCACGAGGAATACTTCCCAGAGTCGGTGCTTGCGGATAAGCGATATTGCAAGACGGCTGCCTGTTTCGCTAAGCGTGACCCCGCGATATTTTTCATAAGCGACCAGTTGCTTGTCGCTCAAACGTTTGAGCATATCGGTGGCCGAAGCTGCGGAGGTGCCCATTTCCGCAGCCAACGCATTGGTGAGCACGGCGCCGGGTTCTTTTTCAGCAATTTTGAAAATGGCTTTGAGGTAGTTTTCCTCGGCAGAGGTAGTGAGGACAGCGTTCATTCTAGAATTGTTGATGTGTATATTTGGGGATTTGGCTTTAGCCTAATGTGACACAGATGACATGGATTAAAGATCAGATTAAATCCGTGTCTGATCTGTGTCCTACACTTAAAATTTCAGCAAAGGTATATTTTATTTTTAGGCAAGGCTAAAAATATTTTTAAAAATAAAAATCCCCCTGCCGATTCTCAACCGGCAGGGGCAACTAAAAAATTGCTAAAATTTGATATCCTCTAGAAAAATTGGACGGAATGTGGGGAAATACAGGCAATGTTTAAGGATCAGTTCCTAAGGAACGATACACGATTGGCTTGTGCAGGGCTAAGATTAGTAAGGCCTGATTCCGCTCTGTCTTGCTGGATCGCGTACAAATGGGCTTTATCAAGTACTTTGACCCGGGTTGTTGGGGCATATTCTATGCTCCATATTTCTATCTCTGAATCAATGACAGGATAGCTGAAAGTGCTGCTTGATACGTCGGGGATGACAACATGGGAGAATTCATTGGGCACACGGCCTTCTTTCCAGTTGCCGGGGCAATTCCAGTCGGTGCTTTTACCAGGAGTGCCCCCTTTCCAGGTGGCAGTTTTTTGGCTTTGGGCGTTCAGGCTGAGCAGGGAAAGCAGGGCTATGATTGCGAGTGTCTTTTTCATGTTGTTCGAGTTTGATTAATGCTTGTTAGAATGGTAGGACAAAGGTCATGGAGATCGCTTGCCCTGCTAAGCGCAGAAATACGGGGTTGGAAAAATCAAGTGTTTTTACGGGATACAACTCATTTGCCAGACAGTACCGCAAATCCATCCTGACTACTAATCCTTATGAAACCATCCCGCTGAGCTTCATTTTCCTTTGAGATGGGCAAAGTAATAATCAAACTGGCGTTGTCCATTACGGTCAATCGGGCTGAAGAAGCACACAACAAACTCATTACTTCTACCTCATCGGTTATAACAGGATAGCTGAAAGTGCTGGTAGAAACATCAGGAATGATCACACACGAAAACTCATCCGGCACGCGGCCTTCTTTCCAGTTTGTAGCGCATTCCCAATTGCTGACTCTGCCAGGTGTTCCGCCTTTCCAGGTGGCCGTTTTTTGAGCGCAGAGGGATGATTGACATGCAAAAAGGAAAACCAATGTAGCGGCGGCGAAGAATGCGTTTTTCATAATCTGAGTATTTTTTAGTGATGTTCGTTGATTGTTGACGGTGTGTTTAACTTTGATGCTACAAAGGTGGCAGGCATTGAGCGGGATGAGAAGTACCGCTTTCCCGTTGGCAACTTTGGATTTCCCACTGACATTTTTTGGCAAAACACCATGCTTGATACCTTATTGATTGAAGACAATGCTGATGCCGCAGAAAAGCTCCAGTTTCTACTGAAGAAATACTGCACAGAAAAAATCAATCTCCTCGCGCATGCAGCCTCCGGTCAGGAAGGCATAGCGGCTATTGCGACCCATCGGCCAGCGCTGGTATTGTTGGATATCGAATTGGGCGACATGACTGCCTTTGAAATGCTCGAACGGATCGAAACCGTTGATTTTCAAGTCATCTTCACTACGGCTCACGACCACTACGCCATCAAAGCGATTCGCTACAGCGCGGTGGATTACCTCCAAAAGCCAATAGGTCGAGAAGAATTGCTGGCAGCTATTTCCCGTGCAGAACAAAACCCAATACGCATGTTGCGAGAGCAGGTGAATATCCTGGGGACCAACGTCGGCAGGGTTTCAAACCCTGCCGAGGTTAAAATGCCTGAAAAAATAGCGCTTACCACCTCCGATGGCCTCGTGTTCAAAAAAATCCGCGACATCGTGCGTTGCGAGAGCGACCGTATGTACACCATCGTCGTGATGAGCAATGGTGAAAAACTGATGGTATCGAAGCCTATGGGCCAGTTGGAGGAAATCCTGGAAGGACAGGAATTTTTCCGGGTTCACAATTCACACCTGATCAACATGAACCACATCCGTCAGTTCGTGCGGGCCGATGGTGGTTATGTGGTCCTAGAAGACGGCACTACGGTGAGCGTGGCGCGCAACCGTAAAGAGGATTTTCTGGAATTGTTTTCGAGGTTTTGACAAACCGGAAAGCACGTTGCTTCGGAAAGGCGCTATCTATGACCAATCGGAAAGTGAATGCAGCCATGTGGAAAGTTTTGGAAGTAGCTTCATATGATACTGCCACCTTGCATCAAATTTCCCTTTTATGAAAATACTAGGCCCGTTTTTCTTTTTACTTCTGACAACCGCCGCTCAAGGTCAACAGTATCAGCCAAATCCTGCCCAGGCCGATAGCCTTCGTCGCTTGCTTCTGCAACAACCAGATGACACCACTCAACTCAAACTTTTGGTAGCCTTGAAATATGTGGTGACCCGCGAAGAACGGGAAGCCATTGTTCTGGAGGCATTCCACTGGTTGGAACAACGATTGCCTGACGCCGGTAGAGCGCAGCGAAAGGTTTTGACTTCGGAAGTAGGTATAGAAGCACTCTTGTCACCGAGTGTCTTGTATCAAATGCGGGGCAATGAAAAGCGGATGGTCGAATTCGCGCAACAGGCAGTGCGGCTTGCCGAGAATAGCGGCAAGCCGCAGTTTTTGCTTCAGGCCAAAGCCCACTTACTATTCTCCCATATGGCGATTGGCAACGTAGATGCCGCCATCCAGGTCGGCCAGGCCATAGAACAGGAAATGGCTTCCAAAGAAACACCCGATGTTGGTCGCGCTTCATTTTATGCACTGATGCACGAATGCTACCGTCGAAAAGGCGACCTCCTCTTGGCTGCCGATTGGAGCAATAAAATGATGACTGCTTCGATCTCCATTCCTGATAAGCTCAATGCGCAAAGCGAATTGGCCCAAGACTATATTTTCCTACAGGAATATGATAAAGCCTTGGAAGCAATTGAAGCGGGGCTTCAACTAGCCCACCAGGGAAGTAAGTCTGGAGATCTACACGCTGCGAATACTTCTAAAATAGATATGCGAATCCAAAGCCTTGAGTTGAACCAAAAAGCAATAGAATGCTGGTTGGCCAAAGACAGCCTTTCGCGGGCGCGTACGTTGTCGGAGCAATGCCTGGCCCAAGCAAATGAAATCGGTGCACCCGTGTATTTGTGCCAAGCCTATCACTACATGGGTAATGTTGAATTAAAGGATCGAAATTACCCTAAGGCTATTCAATGGTACAAAGCCTCCATGGAACTTTCCAAGGAGAAAGGCGTCAAGCAGATTTTTACGAATACTGTTGTCTTGACTAATCTGGGGGTGGCTCACCTGGCACTTGGAGACCCGGAAAAAGCTTTAGAGTATGCGAAAGAAGCTGAGACGTCGAGTAGATCCGTACAATTTGCCGGGCTACACCTTAAAGTCAAATCCCTGCTTGCAGACATTTACCGTACAAAGGGACAATATGCTGAAGCACTGTACTATTTTGAAGATTTTATTGCCCTTCGTGATTCTGTCAACAGCATCGAAAGCAACCGTGCCCTCATCCGCCAACAGATGCAATACGAATTTGATCAGCGGGAAGAAGCACGTCGTCAAACCCGTATTGCATTACTGGCTAGCGGGGCTTTTCTGGCTCTGTTGGTCGTTTTTTTCTGGCAACGTACCCGCTTGAAACAGCGCGCGCTAATCCTGGTTAGCGCAGAAAAGGCCGAGGCCAATCGCCAGCGCCGCCGCGCCGAGGTCTCCGAAGCCTTCAAGTCCCGCTTCTTAGCCAACATGAGCCACGAGATACGAACACCGCTTCACGGAATCTCCGGGTTTACAGATTTGTTGCTTGAAAGTTCCTTGAACGAAAAACAACGGCATTGGCTATCTTCTATCCATCACAGCACCGATCGGCTGGGTGAGGTGGTGAACGATATTCTCGATTTCAGCAAACTCGAAGCGGGCGAGGTCAAACTCCGGCAAGTGCCGTTCTCCCCTGCCCGCCTGGCCGCCGACGTTCAGGAAGCGCTTTCGCTCCCAGCAGAGAAAAAGGGGATTGAACTGACACTGAAAGTGGATGAAAACGTGCCCGAGGCCGTGTTTGGCGACCCAACTCGCCTCTATCAAATCCTTATGAATCTAGTGGGAAATGCAGTGAAATTTACTGAAAAAGGACAGGTTGAGTTGGCAGTAGCAGTTGGCAGTGGCAGTCCTCCAGCGCTGGGTATCGTGCCTGTTGCTACTGCTTCTGAAGGACTGCCAACTTCTACTGCCAACTGCCAACTAAAATTCACGCTCGCCGATACGGGAATTGGCATTCCCTCCGATAAGATTTCAGCGATATTCGACAGTTTCCAACAGGCAGGAGAAGATACTACCGCTCGCTTTGGCGGCACTGGTCTGGGTCTCACCATTGCCCGTGAACTGGTGCAACTATATGGTAGCGACATCAAAGTTGAAAGTGAACTGGGCAAAGGATCGACGTTTTCTTTCGATCTCAATTTACCCTTGGCCAATGCAGCCGATCTGGACAAGGAAAGCATCGCTGCCAGTTCGCTGTTTTTTGATCGCCCACTACGCATTTTGCTGGCCGACGACAACGCACTGAACCGCGAAATAGCCACAGAAGCCATCCGTAGGCATTTTGAAAACGCTGAAATCGTGGAAGCCGTCAACGGAAAAGAAGCCGTCGAACAAATGCAAAACGGAGATTTTGACCTGGTTTTGATGGACATGCAAATGCCCGAAATGACGGGAACCGAAGCCACACGCTACATACGACAACATATTTCCACCGATATCCCGATCATCGCGCTGACCGCCTCAACTACGCCGGAGGAAATCGAAAACGCCCTGGAATCGGGTATGACCCGACACTTGGGCAAGCCTTTTAAACCGCGTGAACTGGCGCGACCACCGGTTCGTCGGCCGTCGTGAGATCGGGGACGCCGAGCGTTCCCGGCCAGCCCGCGAAGTTCGTCTGCGCCCAGG
>JBJXGZ010000078.1:0-7241 GCA_046160625.1 Saprospiraceae bacterium | reverse complement strand
TGTTTGACCTCTGGTCAAACAAGGTGCTGAAGGGCCAAATAAAACGAACTCCCCTGCAAAAAATGGCAAAGCAAAAGCGCGATACCGCACCACCCCCCACCACCTCCCAAAACGGAGAAGATACTGTCATCACCCTTTCGGGGATGTACCAGAACTACTTTTTGGATTACGCTTCTTACGTGATCCTTGAGCGCGCTGTACCCGCCATTGAAGACGGCCTGAAACCCGTGCAGCGGCGTATCCTGCACGCCATGTTTGAGCAACACGATGGGCGCTACCATAAAGTCGCCAATCTCATCGGACAGACGATGCAGTACCACCCGCATGGCGACGCTGCCATTGGCGACGCGATGGTGAACATGGGCCAAAAGGAACTCATGATTGACTGTCAGGGCAACTGGGGCGATTACCGCACGGGCGATTCGGCGGCAGCGCCGCGATATATTGAGGCACGCCTGACCAAGTTCGCGCTTGATGTGGCATTCAACCACGATACCACGGTTTGGCAATTGAGCTACGACGGGCGCAAGCGCGAACCCGTGAATTTGCCGATGAAATTCCCCCTCGTGCTGGCGCATGGGGCAGAGGGCATTGCGGTAGGCTTGAGCACCAAGATCATGCCCCACAATTTCATTGAAATCATCAAAGCCAGCATTGCCAGTTTGAAGGGCAGGAAGTCAGATTTGATCCCGGATTTTCCAACGGGAGGTTTGATTGACGCTTCAAATTACAACGGAGGCGGACGTGGCGGCAAAATTCGCGTTCGGGCCAAAATCAGGGAAATTGACAAAAAAACCCTCCAAATCACCGAAATCCCTTTTGGAGTCAACACTGGCGACCTAATCGAGAGCATCCTCAAGGCCAACGACAAAGGCCAGATCAAGGTTAAAAAAGTGGTGGATAAAGTCGCCGCCGAAATAGACATCGAAATCGAACTCCAGCCAGGCGTCAGTCCCGATGTGACAATTGACGCGCTTTATGCTTTTACCGATTGTGAAGTGAGCATCAGTCCCAACTGTTGCGTCATTGTGGACAACAAGCCCTTGTTCACCGACGTGAACGAGATGCTGCGTATCTCTACAGAGAACACCAAGGAACTGCTTCGAATGGAGTTGGAAATCCTGAAAGCCGATCTGGAGGAGAAACTCCATTTTGCTTCGCTGGAGAAGATATTTATTGAGAATCGCATCTACCGAGATATTGAGGAATGTGAGACTTGGGAGGCGGTGATTCAGACGATTGATGTCGGTTTAAAAAAATATGTGAGTACGCCGTCCGACCTCGATTATGCCAAAGAGGCCAAAAAAATTAAGCTCTTGCGTGACGTGACGGAAGAGGATATCACGCGGCTCACCGAAATCCGCATCAAGCGCATTTCTAAGTTTAACTCCTTCAAAGCCAACGAGGAAATTGCCAAAACGAACGAAGAACTGCTGCAAACGAAGCACCATCTCGAACACCTCACCGACTACGCGATTGCCTATTTTGAAAACCTGTTGAGTAAACACGGTAAAGGCCGCGAGCGGCGTACGGAAATTGCTGCGTTCGACACCATCCAGGCTTCGGCGGTGGTGGCGAACAACGCCAAATTGTACGTCAACCGCGCCGAAGGATTTGTCGGCATGGGTTTGAAAAAAGATGACTTCGTGCAAGACTGCTCCGACATTGACGACATCATCGTTTTCCGCCGCGACGGCGTGATGAAAGTCGTGCGTGTGGGCGAAAAAACCTTCGTCGGCAAAGACATCGAACACGTGGCAGTGTGGAAGAAAAACGACGAGCGCACCACCTACAACATGGCCTATTCCGACGCGAAAACGGGCAAATCCTTTGTCAAACGTTTCAATGTGACGGCCATTACCCGCGACAAAGACTATCAACTCGGCTCCGATGCGAAAGGCTCCAAAATGCTCTACCTCACGGTGAATCCCAACGGCGAAAGCGAGGTGGTACAAGTAACCCTGACGGCTGCCTGTACGGCACGGGTCAAGATTTTCGACTACGATTTTGCCGATCTGGCCATCAAAGGCCGCGACTCTCAGGGCAATGTGCTGACCAAATACCCTATCAAACAAATC
This sequence comes from Saprospiraceae bacterium, assembly GCA_046160625.1. Taxonomy (GTDB): domain Bacteria; phylum Bacteroidota; class Bacteroidia; order Chitinophagales; family Saprospiraceae; genus M3007. Next base: position 5,163 of record JBJXGZ010000078.1, on the reverse strand, counting down.
AAACACAAGGAGGTGGGCAAAAGCACCATTGGCGCACAAAAACTCTGGTTCGACGACATTACCGGGCGATTAAATACGCTGGAACGCGGCGCACTTTTGGGCGAATTCGATACAGGCGACAGCCTCCTCGTGCTTTACAATGACGGCTCCTATGAAGTCACCGACCTCGATGTGCAGCAGCGTTTCGATATGAAGGAAATCCTGCATCTCTGCAAACTCACACCCGATCTTGTGGTAAACGCCGTACACTACGACGGGCACAAAGGCTGGACGATGGTAAAGCGCTTCAAAATCGAGACCCCAAAATTGAAGGAGCGTTATTCCTTCCTGACCGATCACGCCAAATCAAAGATCCTTTTTGCTTCAGTAAAACCTAACCCGCGTATCAAGTACACCTTGAAAATCAACGGCAAACCCATGACGGGCGAAGTCGCGATTGGGGATTTCATGGACGTGAAAGGCTGGAAAGCTGTTGGCAACCGACTTAGTGATCAATTGCTGGGCGGAATCAAGGAAATTGAAACAGGAGAATCAAAGTTGTTGCCGAAAGCGGAGGCTGTCGAGCCAGATATAGATTCGGCTGTAAAAGCAACCACTATAGCCCAGCAGGCAAGCCTTTTTGGCGAAGAGGAAGAAACGCCTAGCCCGGCAATTGAATCGCCCAAAACGCCAGAGCCAGAGGCACCGGACAAGAAGATTTATCGGGCTGGGGATACGATTGAGTTTGATTGAGGGGTGGTTTTTTGAGAAATCAAACTTGCTTTTGTGTTTAAATCACAATTTCTCAATAAAAATGGCAGCTTCTCCCAGTACCCGCCCGCCTCTTTTCAATATGCAGATGGAACTCCTGAAATTATATTCAGCTGGAGTTCCTGATGAGTATTTGATCGAAATCAAGGAGATGATTGCCCGCTTCCTGTTATCGAAAGCGCGGGAAGCCGCAGGTAAATCGTGGCAGGAAAATGGCTACTCAGACAAAACGGCTGAAAAATGGATTAAAGGCGAATAGCTCCCATGAAAGTCGTCTTGGACACCAAGTATCATTTTGGCTTCGATATCGCCCTTCTCGAAATTCAGGTCCGTTCTGGACCGATTTTGACTTTTAACTTGTTTAATCCTGTTCATTACTTTACATCTTGTGTTTGTGTAAAGTCATTTCAGGACAAGACACCTGGACAAAAGTTTCCGAATTGCTCCGCCCGGCTTTGGATAAAGCCAAGCAACGGAAGAAAGTAATGCTGGAAAAACGAAAGGGAGGCTTTCAATAAGTATTCGTACACCCGCTCTATTCACCATGAACCATCACTGGGCAAAGCCTTCCCTTTTCGAGATCAATCTCCTCTCGGTTTTACATTTTCCTGTTCTCCTGTTTTGCGGTTTTGCGGTTTAATTCTGCTTTATAAAAATTTGGAATGATTCAAATTTTTACCCCTCATCCGCTCCCACCCGCCCTTCGTCGTTAAATTCCACCTTTCAAGCCCCAAACGCTTGCATAATCCAATTCGATATGATTACATTTGCTATCAAATCAATATCATATCAAAATCAATCTCCATCATGGAAAAAACAATCAAACCAACCTCTGGCTGGGCTATGTTGCTGTTGCTCATCCTGTTAGTAGCTGTAGGCATCTTTTTCTTGATTATCCGGCAATTCCCGCTGGGTGCGGTGTCGTTGTTCATTGCCTTTGCCATCATTGCACCGGGTTTTATCGCCATTGATCCCAATAGCAGCCGGGTAATGACCCTTTTTGGCTCCTACATAGGCAGCGTCAAGGAAAGTGGGTTTTTCTTTACCAACCCGTTTTATTCCAAAAACAAGGTTTCGTTACGAGCGGTCACCCTGGACGTGCCTTCAATTAAAGTGAACGATAAACAAGGCAACCCCATCATGATCGGCGGCGTAGTGACGTATCGAGTGCAGGACACCTTCAAAGCGGCTTTCGCGGTGGAGAATTATCCCGATTTTGTAAAAATACAGAGTGAAACAGCGCTGCGCAAACTTGCCGGGATGTACAGTTATGACAACTGGGAAGACGAAGCTGCCAATATTACCCTTCGTTCCAGTTTTGATGAGATAAACCACCAACTTGCGCACGAGGTGGGGGAACGACTCCAAATCGCCGGCATCGAGATCATCGAAGCGCGGATCAACAACCTGGCGTATGCAACTGAGATCGCCCAGGCAATGCTCCAGCGCCAGCAAGCAACGGCCATTGTAGCCGCCCGGAGCACAATTGTAGAAGGCGCGGTTGGCATGGTCGAAATGGCCCTCGAACAACTTTCACGCAAAAAAATCATCGACTTTGACGACGATAAAAAAGCCGCGATGGTGAGCAATTTGCTGGTCGTGCTTTGCGGGGACCGGAATGCGCAGCCAGTGCTGAATACGGGGACGCTACACCAATGAGTGATAGGGGAATGGGAATGTTTTAGGATGGTAGTTCTTGGATTTTTTCCAAAAATCTCAAGAACTACCATCTTAAAACATTCCCATTTACAAGAGCAGGATTATGATCTGTTTAAACTTTAAACCGTAAATGGATTTGCAGGACCTCGGAGGTTTTCGAAAACCTCCGGGGTCCTGCAAATCCATTCCCACACATACCATGGCAGCAAAAAAATCATTCGTACTCCGCATGGACGAGGCCACATACGCCGCACTCGAGAAGTGGGCTGCCGACGAATTCCGCAGCGTGAACGGACAGTTGGAATGGCTCATAGACAAGATGCTGCGAGAGGCCGGGCGCTCGCCCAAGGAGCGAAAAGACGATACACCTAAATATAACCCACTGCCTATCGAAGGCAAATAAGTGCATCTTTTTCGCCGAGTCTCCGTTTCTTTGCCGACTTTTTCACGCAAAAACTTACATCAACCTTGAAAAAAGGATATCTGGCGGCACTTATTGTTTTGGTTGTGCTGCTTATTGACCAGGCCTCGAAATTTTATATCAAAACCAATTTCGAGTACAACGAAGATATGCTGATGTTCGGCCAGGAATGGGCGCGCCTGCATTTCGTAGAGAATGAAGGCATGGCTTTCGGGATCACTTTTGGGTGGGAGTATGGCAAACTTCTGCTGAGCCTTTTCCGCATTTTAATGGTGGTAGGACTTATTTGGTACACTCGCCTGCTGTTGGAGGCTAAGGCTCCTACGGGTTTTATTATTAGCATCGCGTTGATCACAGCCGGGGCATTGGGGAATATCATTGACAGTACTTTTTACGCGATGATTTTTTCGGATTCCACGCACCATATTGCTGAATTGGTTCCTTGGGGCACCGGCTACGGCCAGGCCAATGGACTCCCAATGGGTGGTTTCATGCACGGAAAAGTGGTGGACATGCTGTATTTCCCAATGAAATATTTCGAAATGCCGGAGTGGCTTGGTGGCGACACCTGGTTGTTTTTCAGCCCGATTTTCAATGTGGCCGACGCTGCAATCACTTCAGGCGTACTTAGCATTTTACTGTTCCAGCGCAGGTTTTTCCGCGACGGATTTGTAGAACAAAGCCCCGAACCTCATGCCGAGATTGTAGCAGAAATTGACAGATTACCAGAAAATGATGGTACAATGGTCGAGGAGGAAATTTCCAATGAAGAAGCCGAGCAGGAAAATGCAGATATTCCGACAAGCCCTGAAAATGCGGAAGGATCAACAGAAGAACCTCCTGCCAAACCAGCAGGCGAACTTGGAAGACCACTTTTATAGTCCAACAGACAATTGACAAAAAAATGCCGGACAGAGTTCATCTCTGCCCGGCGTTTTTTTTCGAATGCTATTCAAATTTTGTCTGCTTCAATTGACGAGTAAAAATCAGTAGTGTCGCCACTGGTTGCCGTAAATAAAAAGTGAGTCTCGGTGATATCTATTGGGCCGATGACCGTACGCGAATCGAGGCCAGAGACTACGGTGATGGTAATAATGTTACCATTAAAAGAATAAACACCATTCAAAGTGAATTCAGTTACGCCAGGCGGATTAGAAGTGAGAATTGTGTTCTTTCGGTGGAATGCCACCGTATTGCTCGCTGTGAATTCGATTTCCAGTTCAGTTAAGAGGGTAGCTGTGGGCAACAATACATCCATTGTGCCAATAAAAGCACTGGAGGCCTTCCATCTTCCTACAATGAGCTCTTCGGGCTTGGGATCTTCAACCCCGGCGTCTTTTTTGCAACTGGACACCAAAGATACAAGGGCAATGGAGGCAAATAGTAGAATGCGTTTCATCAAAGAATAAAGTTTAGATTAGTGAAAAGATCAGAACGAATGTAGGTGCAAATCCAGAATTCGAACAATTGAATTTAATTCCTGAATGGATTTTACCGCTCGAAATCATTTTGAAACCGCTCGTTGCCGAAGCACCTCATACAATAGAATTCCCGCCGAAACGCTCACATTGTATGAATCAAAGTCCGTGGCTTGCGGGATTTTCACCACTTTATCGGCCATTTTCAGCAGTTTTGGGTGAACTCCTTCGCCTTCTGAACCCATCAAAATCGCGGTTGGCCCGGTCAAATCAACCTTGAAAAGTGGTATACTACGCTCACTCAAAGCCGTTGCAACTACCTGAATGCCACACTCCTGCAACCATTCCACCGTACTGAAAAGACTGCGCACCCGGCACACCCGCATCCTGGCCAATGCACCCGCAGAGGCTTTCATGGCTTCTTCATTGGCAAGCGCTGAGCCTGATTGTGGCACGATAACCGCGTGTGCCCCGGCGCATTCCGCCGAACGACAGATGGCTCCGAAATTACGCACGTCCGTCACTCCATCGAGCAATACAAACAGCGGTATTTGACCTTGTTCAAATACAAAAGGGAGCACGTCCTCCAGATTTTGGAACTCCACCAATGCAAGGTGCGCCACCACGCCCTGGTGCTGCCCGCGCACCATCTTGTTCAATTTTTCACGGGGTACTACCTGCAGCGGGATGCCGTATTCCTTCGTCAGGTGCCGGATTTCTTTTTCCATTTCGCCGCGTTCACCTTGCTGGAAAAATACCTTTTCCACAGCTTTGCCGGCTCGGATTGCCTCAGTGACTGGGTGGTGGCCGTAAATTAAATTGGTGTCTGACATAATTGACTGTTGAACGTTGGACAGTTAGCCGTTGGATTATTGGACATTGGACCGTTAGACATTGGACGGTCCAATGTCCAAT
>JBJXGZ010000077.1:0-44529 GCA_046160625.1 Saprospiraceae bacterium | reverse complement strand
ACACAAAAGGTTGTCTATTAATCTTTTGTGTCCTTTTGTGCCTTTTGTGGTTTAATCAACCTCTTATGTGTCCTTTTGTGCCTTTTGTGGTTAATAAACTACTTATGTGTCCTTTTGTGCCTTTTGTGGTTAATAAACTACTTATGTGTCCTTTTGTGGTTATAAAATCAGAAGTCCCCGCCAGCGCCGCCGCCCCCAAACTGTCCACCCCCAAAAGACGCTCCTTTCTCTGGTTTTGGCCCGGGTTGATTGACAATGGTCTGCTCAATGAGTTGTTGCTCAATCTCTTGCAACAAAGAGGTTTCTGAATCCTCCTCATAGGAGTACGCTCCTTCGTTTTTGTGCAGGTAACGAATTGAAAAATAGGCTGTAAGAAACAAGACCGCTCCACAAATTACCGCAGCCCAGGTCAGAGGCATCACATGGTAATAATATCGAAACGAAAACACTGCCGCCGCCACACAGGCCAATCCTACATCCAACAAATGGCGATCTTTCCTACGCAAACCTCCAAAAACGTAGACCAAGGGCACCGCAAACGTGAATGCCCAGAAAAACCAGGCCATTGGCACTTGGTCCAATTGGAACCAATTGTCCCCAGATTGCTGTACCATAAAAAAGTTGCCGCTGGCATAAAAAGTCAGCAACGCAAGCAATTCGAGCACCAATAATACTCCGTACCAGTGCCGCCATGCGTAATTGCTTTGGCCTCGCTTTGAAAAAATATAGACCGCAGCCGAAAACAACATCCCGGCAAATGGTAACAAGTAAAGCGCCAACCGGGGAATTTCTTTAACCACGAGCAAAACTATCGCCATGGAGCATACAAATGCTGCCACAGCCACCAAACGGTCGAGATATCGAATGCTGCCTGCCACCATAAAAGGCCAGGCAATACAGAAATAAACCAATGAAGGCGTGTTGTAAGGCAATGGACTTAACAAGCCGGTGAGTGCTGCACCAATAGCCACATAAAGCATCATATCGTCTATGCCGCTTCCATAATGTCGCCCTGGTTGTATAACCCTTTTCTCTAAAGCGACAATGCAAACCGCTCCCCAAAAAAGGCAAAAGAATGAGAAGCCAATTTCTGAATTCGGTTCGAAAAAAATGCCTACCAAACCGCCCGCAGCCATGAGCAGAATCAATGTAAAAATGGCCAAACCTATACGCACAAATATATTTGGCGAGTAGAAATTCGAGTGTTGACGCTCCTGAATCGCTTGCCATTTTTCGTCAGAAAGTAAGCCCTTCTCGTGCCATTCGCGGGCGCTGTCTTTGGCTAGTATGGCATCTAACCAGTCTGTGTTGTAAGCAATCATGGCTGGTTGTTTTTAATAAAGCGTTTGTAATTGGTTAGAAATAAGATCACCCCGGCGCAGGAAAGCACAAAGTAGAAGAGGTAGAACCTAAATCCAATATTCAGGCTTTCGGTGTGGAAGATAAGCATATAGTTAAGGCCAATATAACCATACAGCACGGCCACCGTGAGGAAGTAGAGCGAATTGCGTGTACGGGCGTACCACAAGAAAAAGCCTACACCAATGATTAACAGGAGAAAATAGAGCAAGGTTTGTCCCAAGGCTATCATCCCGGCAAGGGTGGAGATCATCAGGATGTGTACACCGAAATTGAGATAAGTGAGCGAAAAATGCTTTTTTAGCCCAAACCGTTCGCTCAAGAACGGCACTACCGTGAGAAATGTACCTAAGAAAACACCAGTATGAACGATGGTTGTGCTGCCGAAATCATTTTGAGAAAGCAGGTCTTGAGGCGTTACTGTAATACCCAGCCAGGTAGCCAAGGCCGTGATACCCAGCGAGAGTACGCCCCGGTTGTCGAGCCAGTAGGCCAGCGCAAAAAACAACACCATCGGGATGAACGTCGCCAGGCCATAACGTGTCCCAAAAACCTCGTATTGATACTGCCAATATCCTTCCATAATAAGAAATGTAAGGCAGCCCAGCAGCAAAATATAATCATAATAAGGGGTCGGACTTTTGACTTCTCCCATGGAAAATGGCTTCCGATGCCTAATAGCATACCAAAAGCAGCCCGCGCTAACCAAGCCAATGAGTACAATAAGCACAGCGTGACCAATGGTGTCTATGTTTTCATAGATCAAAAAGCCCAGCCCGATATTGAGTAAAAGCACTCCGAGGTATAGCAGGGTTTTCAGTTCCCAGTGCAGCGAAAAAGGCCTCTTTGATTCAAAAAGTGCGATTTTTTCGACATCTTCGGGTGCGATGAGTTCCTGTTGGAGGAGTTTGCGGAGTATTGGTTCGTGCATAGGTAAGGGAATAGATTGACTGCAAAGGCGGCGGTAAAAGTAGAAAACAGATGGATTTGAAATACTAGTCCTAAAAATTATAAAAAAAGAGGGCAAAAACTACAAACAAATAATTTCATGTACTACGTTTGCAATTGAAATTCACATTTTTTCAAAACAAAATCTATCTTATTATGGAAGTAAGCACAAACTGGCTTGCCATTGTAGCCTCTGTCATTGTAGGCATGCTCCTTGGGTTTCTTTGGTATGGCATGCTTTTCAACAGTCAATGGATGGCTGGAAATGGATTCACCATTGAGGGCGACAAAATGTTCAAAAATGGCGCTGAAATACCCATGTCGGCCACGCCAATGATCTTCAATACGGTAGCAATCCTTATTTACGCTTTGATAATGAATTGGCTGCTTAACAAAATGAACATCAGCAGCTGGCAAAGCGGTGCACTTGCAGGCGGTGTAATAGGCCTGTTAATGGCCATTGGCATACTTACGGGCAATATGTTCGCCCACAACCCGATGAGCCTTAGCATGGTGGACGGTTCTTATTCGCTCCTGTTGTTCGTCCTCATTGGGGCGATTGTAGGAGGATGGCGCAAGAAATAAGTGAGCGGACAAAATAAACTTCAGGGGCGCGGAGACGCAAAGGGTTGATTTTCAAACCCTCCGCGCCTCTGTGCCTCTGCGGTTAGTTATATTAAATCCTTACCTACAAACCGTGTCCAAATTCAACGCATTGCGCCAATTCCTCTGCATAGGCGTGCTAGTAATCTATGCCAACTGCCGCATCCCGATCCGATCGCAGGATGCTGCGCTATTGGCTTATTTTCAGACTTCGCCTTTAAGCGACACCTTGCACATTGAAATTTCCAACGAAAACCCCGTTGCCGGAGATACTATTCTCAACCGGCAGTTTTTTACAAGTATTCCATCTGCCCTGCTAGCACAAATTGACTATCTGGCCGATTCTGCTCAGGCAACGGTGCTGAGCCGCCAGAAGTTCTCCATGGAAGGCAACATTTCCGCTTATTGGGTGGAAATCAGGCAGTTCTGGTTTCAACATCATTCCTTATTCCTGTACAATGAGTCAAAAAAAGCCTTTACAGACCGAATTACCGTAGCGGAATGGTACGGCGGCGATGGCGGCCAAGTACTCACAGGCAGCTGGATTTTCGACTACAATGGCGACGGGAAAAAAGACATCGTCCGGCGGGAGATCCAACACAGCATGATACCCAATGATGGCGAGCCTCTGGAGCAGGTTTATGAGTCCGCATCCCTTTTATTGTGGAAAAATGGTTGTTTTAAGGGTACCCAAATTCAGGACACGGCTGTATTTGTTCGACGATTCCCGATTCGTAGTTTTTGGTAAGCAACAATGTAATGATGGAAGGCCACGAAAGAATTTCTCCCGACGCAACCAGGCTATTAACGCTTTGCTCTAGTGGCGCTGTGTGAAATAAGCCAGACCCCACTAAGTGTGAATTTTGCAATACTTTCCTGCAATTATGTAACAGTGCCCGTACGCAGGCACTGACCTTTGCAACAGGATTTACTTCCTGCAAACTCCCTATTATTATTGTCAACACCTTCTTTGCCGCCAGCACATTGGAAGCCCAGTGTTCTGACGTAAAGCAATATTAACAAAACAAAACATCCTTCTATTATGAATTCCGCCACAAGAAATTTTTTGGTCCTTGCAATGGCAATTTTACTTGTTCAAGGTTCTCTGTCCGCCCAAAATGATGGGTATCAAAAAGCGGGCAACAATAACAGTAATAATACTCAGCGCAACAACTACGCTACCCCCGGCGATCAGGCGCAAGCACCTGTTCAAGACGAAGAGGATGAAGATGATGCCCTTCGAGGTGGCAATTTTGTCATTGGATCGGGCGTGGGTTATGTCAACTCCGTAACCACCATTCAAATTGACAACGGAAGTACCGTTCAAAAAGGAGGCAATACAGGCTACCAACTGCACATAACACCCACAATTGGCTATTTCGTTTCTCGCAACTTTGTTTTGGGTCTCGGAATGGATTATTTGGTAAGTTCCTCCAAAGACAATAGCGACAATACTGGTGGCTCCCCGAGTACATCTGACACCAAACTGCTTTTTGGCCCATACGCCCGGCTTTATTTCCCGTTTGTTGGGGATCAGGCCTTCTTTATCGGTGGCGTATATGGTTACGGTAAATCTGAAACGGAGATCTCAGACGGTACTGATTCCCAAATAGCAAAAACGCAACTCATGACCTTCGGGGTCGGACCAGGCTATTCAATCTTCTCCCACGGCCGCGTTTCGCTTGAAACACAGGTAAAATACAACTACGGCATCAGTAGAAGTGACCTGCGGGTTGACAATGCCAATCAATCCACCCGCACACTTACCAAGGCTTGGGACTTTGTGGTCGGACTGCATTTTTACTTTAGTCGGAATAGATAAAACATACTTTTCATTTTAAAACAAACACTATGCTACTCAATCAGATCATAAGCCTGAAAGCAATTCTGCTTTTAGGGACCATTACATTCGCCCTGTCATCCTGCTTGAAAGATGATGACACTGGCACAAATTCAGGCCGTGCCAAAATCGAAATCACAGATGCTCCTATTGACGATCCAAACGTCAAAAGCGTATTCATTACCGTGGTTGATATTAAAGTAGATGGCAAGTCCTGGGCCGGTTTTGCTGGAAAAACCAGTTTCGACCTTCTTGCGCTTCAAAACGGGGAAACCAAACTGTTGGGAGAAGGCAGTCTGGAGACTAAAACCTACAATGAAATTGTGTTGGTGTTGGATACCGAAGCCGATTCCAGTGGCAACAACTTTGGCTGTTATGTCGAGGATGTTTCTGGCGTTAAACGAAAACTCGAAGGCGGAAGTGAAATGGTTTTGAAAGCAAAAGGCAGTTTCGAGACCATAGAAAACCAAACTACCGATGTATTGGTGGACATGGATCTCCGCAAATCCATCATGTACAAAACAGGTTCCACTACTGAATACCAGTTTGTTACCAATGCAGAGCTTTACGAGGCTGTTCGGCTTGTAGATAAAGGTAATACTGGAAATATTATCGGTACGTGTTCCGACGGCGTTTCGGGCAGCGACAAAATCATCGCTTATGCTTACAAAACTGGAGAGTACGATGTAAATGAAAAATTTCCACAGGGTACTTCTCAGGTGCAATTCAAAAATGCTGTAACCAGTTCGGCTGTTGGAGGTGACGGGAGTTTCAGCCTTTCTTTCCTTGAAACCGGCAGATATGAAGTGCATTTTATTTCCTACAAGACGGACGCTCAGGGAAAACTACAAGCTAAAGGCGAACTTCAGTTGAATGTCATTGGCTCCATACTTGACTTGCTGGAATTAAATGTTGCCTCAAGGGGGACTGTCAGTCTGGATCTAATTGTTACAGGAATAATATTTTTCTAAAAAACTTCAATCTACAAGCAGCGAACCGAAAGCCTCGCCCGTTACTATCACATCATTCGCAAGAAACAGTTTTTGCGAAGAGAAAAAGCAGGTTTTTTAGTTGGTTTTGTTTGTTGCAATGGGCACGCTGTTAAGCGTGCCTTTTGTATTTTTACGCTGTACATTTGACAAAAAAAATCTGCCATGAAAAAAATCTTAGCCTCCTGCTCCCTTTTTCTCGCTACGATCTGCCTTTTTGGTCAAAATCAGACCCCCGAAATTACAAATCTGATGCTCGACCCCGATTGGACCAATTTGACCCTTAGCATCAATTACGAGGTAAGCGATACCGAAAACGACCCTTTGGAAATAACACTCCAATTCTCTGACAATGGAGGTAAAAGTTACGCGCTAACTGGTCAAATCCCCGCCACAGGCGACGTAGGCTTCCCTATTCAACCCGGTAATCGAAGCATCTTCTGCGACATTGCAGCGCTGGCAAACATCTCCACTCCTTTAACTGTCAGATTGGTTGCTGACGACAAGCAAGTCTTTGATATTCAAGCACTGGTAAACGAGGTGGACAGCAATTTACTCCGCGCCAACCTCGAATTTGTGGAAGGAATCCGTCACCGCACTACCGGCAACGCCCACCTGAACGCAACCAGGGACTCTATCAAAAACTTGTTCTTAAATGCCGGCTTGCACTATGAAGAACAAGCCGTACCTATGGGGAATTATACTGGAAAAAACCTGATCGGCAGCCTCCTTGGCACCTTTTCGCCGGAAAAAGTGGTAATAAACGACGCACATTACGACACCGTGAACAATGCTCCTGGCGCCGATGACAATGGTTCTGGTACCGTAGGAGTGATGGAGGCTGTTCGGATATTAAGCCGCTATCCATCGAAAAAGACATTGCGTTTTATCGGTTTTGATCTGGAAGAATCGGGTTTGGTTGGCAGCATTCGTTACGTGAGTATGGGTATCCCAGCGAACGAACAAATTGAAGGCGTATTCAATCACGAAATGATTGGCTATTGGAGCGATAAGCCCAACACCCAAACTCTACCGCAGGGCTTTCCCTTCTTATTTCCTGCCGCAGCTGCTGCCGTAGCTGCCAATGATTATCGGGGCGATTTCATTACCAATGTAGGAAACACGGCTTCTCAATCCATTGCGCTGCTGTTCAGCAATTCTGCCCAGCAATATGTGCCTGATTTGAAGGTAATTACACTGGATGTGCCCGGAGATGGTTCTATCGCTCCAGATTTACAGCGTAGCGATCATGCCCCGTTTTGGATTGCCGGAAAAAAAGCCCTCATGCTCACCGACGGAGCCAATTTTCGGAATGAATGTTATCACACCCCAGGGGACACATTGGACGAAAAACTGAATTTCACTTTCATGTCAAATGTCGTGAAAGCCACCATCGCTTCCATGGCGCAATTGGCTGAAATACAGCACGGTGACTGGGCTACTGCGACGTTCCAGAACAATGTTGGCGTTGATCCCACGCGCCCACTCTGCGACCTGTACGCCTATCAGCAACCCGGACAAGACAATGGTTTTGTGCTCGAAGTGCGGTATTGTGCATTTACGGATGCCGTGCTCGAACTGTACGATATGAAAGGTTCTTTGCTGTACCAGGAAAACGCAATCCTCCCTGAGCAAGGAGGGGCATACCCTGTGCTCCTGCAAAATCTGCCTGAAGGAGTATATGTCTTGAAAGTTAGGCACGCTGGTGGCACACAGGCACAAAAAATCATGCTGCGCTGATCAAATTTGTGAGATCACATAAGTATATTTTTTAAACACATAGGCACAATAGTACACATAGTGTTGATATTCACAACTTATGTGTCCTATTGTGCCTATGTGTTTAAAAAAACTAATTGCGTTCACTTACCCAGGTTTTTAGAAACCTAGGACGTCTACGCGCACTGGATTTCTATCTTTGCCGCCCTTATGAGGGTTTTTACCGATTTATCTCAATTGCCCAAGTTCCAAAACGCCGTTGTCACCATCGGTTCATTCGACGGCGTACACGTGGGCCATAGGCGTATTCTTGAGCAAGTACAGGCTTTGGCACAAAAAAACAAGGGCGAAAGTGTGGTCATAACTTTCGATCCACACCCTCGCGCAGTGTTGAGGCCGGAGGATAGCACTTTCAAACTCCTTTCAACCACTGACGAAAAAATCGCACTTCTCACCGAGGCTGGTATTGACTATGTGGTAGTAGTGCCCTTTTCCCTCGAATTTTCTCAACAAACTCCCCTTCAATACGTCGAGGATTTTTTGTATAAAAAATTTGCCCCTCGATTCATTGTCATCGGTTACGACCATCGCTTTGGCGCAGGCCGTGAGGGCAATATTTCTTTTTTGAAAAAATTTGAAAAGGCGCATGGTTTTGAAGTGGTTGAAATCCCCGCACAAGTACTGGACGAAATTGCCGTCAGTTCCTCCAAAATCCGGAAGGCACTCGAAAACACCGACATCCTTTTAGCAAACCGATTGCTGGGCCATCCTTATGCTTTCATTGGTAAAGTGGTGCAAGGCCAAAAAATTGGTCGAAACATCGGTTTTCCTACTGCAAATATTGAAATCGCAGACCCGTACAAATTGGTGCTGCCTGAAGGTATTTATGCTGCCAAAGTAGGCGCAAACAAGGCCGCACTATATATTGGCACCCGCCCTACCCTTTCATCAGATGGCAAACGTGTCATTGAAGTGAACATCCTTGATTTCGAGGGGGAGTTATACGGTCAAAACCTGCGCGTTGAAGTGCTGGATTTTATTCGTCCTGACAAAAAACTGGACAATTTAGATGCCCTGCAAAAACAGATTGGTGAGGATAAAGAGGAAATTATAAAGCGCCTGGATCGGACGTTGGACACTGGACCTTGGACATTGGACCAAGACCCGTCCAGTCCAATGTCCAAGGTCGCCGTTGTAATTCTCAACTACAACACCCGTCGCCACCTCGAACAATTCTTGCCATCTGTGGTGTCAAACAGCGTTGGAGCACGGATCATAGTGGCCGACAACGGCTCGCCCGACGACTCCCTGGAATTTCTCCGAAGACAGTACCCGGAAGTAGAACTGCTTGATCTTCAACAAAATTGGGGATTTGCCGAAGGCTATAATCGAGCACTTAAACAGGTACAAGCCGACATTTACGTCATCCTGAACTCCGACGTGGAAGTAGCCCCGGGTTGGCTCGATCCAATTTTGGAGGCAATGCAAAAAGACCCCACAATTGCCGTTGCACAACCCAAAATATTGGCATGGACATCTACCAATCACCAATCCACCAATTTGCCCGCCATAGATAAAGCTACGGCGGGCAAGCAATTTGAGTACGCTGGCGCGGCAGGCGGCTGGATTGATCGCCTGGGCTACCCTTTTTGCCGTGGACGGATTTTTAGTCAGCGCGAGGTAGACCACGGGCAGTACGAGGACCCACAGGAATGTTTCTGGGCTGCAGGCGCTGCATTTTTTATTCGCGCCGATTTGTACCATGCTTTTGGCGGTTTCGACGGCGACTATTTTGCACACAATGAGGAAATTGACCTTTGCTGGCGATTGAAAAGGGCAGGCTATGGCGTCTGGTGTATTCCCCAGTCTGTAGTTTGGCACCTGGGCGGCGGGACGCTCGAATATGAAAACCCGCGCAAAGTGTTCCTCAATTTCCGAAACAGCCTTTACTCGCTTCTGAAAAACGAAGCTTGGGGAAAACTCTTTTGGCTCATTCCTGCACGTGTGTTGCTCGATGGGTTGGCGGGTGCAAGGTTTTTGGTTAAAGGCCAGTATCGTGCTATCTGGTCAATCGTTCGGGCACATTTTTCATTCTACAACAATTTTAGAAAAACGCTTCAAAAACGCCAAGAAGTGGCGCAAATAATTGAAAAACAAAAGATTGCGCCAGAAAACAAGCAAGGAATTTATCCGGGAAGTATTATAGTGGCACATTACCTGCGGCGGGTAAAATTGTTTAGCAATTTGATGAAATGACTAATGACAAAGTGCACCGGCAAAATAAACCGCAGAGGCACAGAGACGCAAAGGGTTGATTTTCAAAGGCTCCGCATCTTTGCGCCTCTGCGGTTAGATAAAACTACTTTTGCTTAGGTACTTAAATGACTAAATGACCAATTTCGACCTAATATACGAAGACGAACAAATACTTGTCGTCTCAAAACCAGCAGGACTTCTCACAATTCCTGATCGGGCTGGCAACCAGGACAGCCTGGTGGCTGCATTGCAAAGCAAGTACGGTAAGGTGTTTATCGTGCATCGCCTCGACCGGGAAACAAGCGGCATTCTCTGTTTTGCCCGAAATGAAGCCGCACACCGCCACTTGTCTATGCAGATGGAGCACCATACTGCTGACAAGTTTTACCTCGCATTGCTTGACGGTGTATTGCACCATGAGGAAGGCGAGATTGACAAACCCATCGGCGAGCACTACCACATTCCCGGCAAGATGGCTGTGACAAATTCGGGAAAATCTTCTCTGACTTTTTACCGCACGTTGGAGCGATTCCAGCGATTCACACTCGTAGAAGCGCAGATCAAAACTGGCCGTACCCACCAGATTAGGGTGCATTTCCAGAGCATCGGCTATCCATTGGCCATTGATGCATTGTATGGTCGTCGCGAGCAGTTTCTTTTATCAGAAATAAAGGGCAAAAAATATAAACTAGGCAAATTCACGGAAGAGGAACGACCGATTATGGCACGAACATCGCTTCATGCGGCGCGTTTGCGGATACAGCATCCGACTACTGGGGAAATAATGGAATTTCATGCGGAATTACCAAAAGACTTTGCTGCGGTTTTGAATCAGTTGAGGAAGTGGGGACAGTAGCATACTTCTGGACATTTTTGTGACTCTTCATGACCTTATAAAGGTTGCTGGATGACCGCAAGGCGGTCTAATGTGAATAGCCCAGATTGAAAATCGGGGTGTTTAGAGCAAGGTGGAACCAACCTCGAAGCGGTTGAATTTGGATTTATTTATTGTAAATCAACCAAGTGTCTTGCGAGGTTCAACCACTTTGTGGTTGTAAAACGCCCGGAATGGCTACCCCGATTTTCAATCGGGGCTATTCAAATTCAATCCTTTCAGGATTTCAAAAAAAGTATAATAAGGCATTATTTCTCAATAATTTCAATTTTCACTATGAGCAATAAAGCCAAAATTCTGGTGCTGATTCTGCTTAATGTTGTACTGATCTTGCTATATATAAGCACACCGAAAAATTGCCCGCCAGATTACGTTTTAGAAAATCTTGCCCAATATCAAAGCATTGCAGAAAATCTGATTTTGGCACGCGATTCTTTAGAGAAAAATTATCATTCAAAAGATCCTTTGTATGGGAACTCGATAAGTGTTCGACTCAACAAAAAGGTACTGGAAGAAATGAATCGAAAGGCTGATTTTCACAACATATTACCCAAGGTGAACTACAAAATGAAATTTAGTGGACTCACCCTATGCACTGACAATAAAGTTTACCTGCATT
The DNA here is from genome assembly GCA_046160625.1 of Saprospiraceae bacterium. GTDB lineage: Bacteria > Bacteroidota > Bacteroidia > Chitinophagales > Saprospiraceae > M3007. The sequence continues at coordinate 33,301 of JBJXGZ010000077.1, read as the reverse complement.
TAGATGATAGCAGCAATTTTTTCCTAGGAGAACGGACTTTTGAGACCCTCATTTATTCCAACCAAAGCATCCCACATGATTTAGAAGAAAATTCGGAAGTCAAGGAAACCTGTCGCATCCAATTAGACGAGGTGATGCTTTACCGAAGAAGAAAAGTATATGATTGAGGGCATGCCAAATAACCAAATCCTCCAATCACCAATTTACCCGCCGTAGATTTTTTACCTGCCGTAACAAAATCGAAGGCTGGAGCGAAGGAGGGTCACCATTTCCCCAATCACCACGCTATCTTCGCCCCCAATATGGCCGCATCACAACAACAACGAATCATTTTTGGGCTGAAAGTCAAACAGTTCCGTCAGGAACGCGGCTGGAATTTTGAGGAATTGAGCCAACGGACGGGCATTTCGATTTCCTACCTGAACGAGATTGAAAAAGGGAAAAAATACCCGCTAGTAGAGTATCGAAAGCGCTTAGCCGAAGAATTGGAAGTCCCCTACGATTTCCTGATCTCACCTGAACTGACCAAGGAATTTGCCCCGCTTGGCGAACTGCTCCACAGCAAATTCCTGAACGAACTCCCGCTTGACCTTTTTGGCATCGGGATGCAGCCGCTTGTGGAAATCATCGCCAGCGATCCCGCCAAAGTCAATGCCTTTATCTCGGCCTTGCTCGAAATCGCCCGCGTCTATGCCCTGCGTGAAGAGCATTTTTACTTCGCTGCTTTGCGGGCTTACCAGGAATTGCGCAACAATTATTTTGAAGAAATAGAACTGGCAGCCAGTGACTTTGTCCAAACGCACCAACTGCCCAAAAACGGCGGGGTTTCGCTCGCGATGCTCACGGAGATTCTGGAAAAAAAGCATGGCTGCTCCATCATATCGAATGGACTCGATGCTTACGAACCGCTCCATTGGTTGCGCTCGGTATATAACCCACATTCGCGGCGACTACTCCTGAACGGTCAACTCAATAAGCATCAGCGAACATACCAATTGGCCAAGGAATTGGGATTCAACGAATTGGGGCTAAAAGAACGCCCCTGGGCTTCCAATTTTTTGCGCGTCAACTCTTTTGAAGAAGTGTTGAACAACTATAAAGCGGCCTATTTCGCAGTAGCCATTCTGGTGAATCGCGAATCGTTTGTGCAAGACATCGGGCATTTTTTCTCCAATGAAAAATGGGATGCTGACCGCCTCCTCGGTTTTATGACAAAATACCAGGCCAGCCCGGAAGTATTGTTTCAGCGTTTCAATGTCCTCACAAAGGATTTTGGCCTAGACAAAGTTTTTTTTCAACGGGTGATACACGATCTTGATCGAGATGCTTTCGAGATGGACAAGGAACTTCATCTCAACCGTCGGCACCAGCCCCATGCCACTGGACTTGGCGAGCATTATTGCCGTCGCTGGTTGTCCATTTCTTTGCTCCGTCAGATGAAAAACCAACAGACAAAATCCGACAATCCGAACCTGCAAGTTGTTGGCATCCAGCGTGAAGTGTTTGTCGCAAGCGGCGAAGAATATCTCTGCATTGCCATTGCCAAGCCCGGCCACCCGACTCCAGGACGCAATGTGAGTGTGACTTTGGGCGTATTACTTGACGACCATACCAAACAGCGCATCAGATTTTGGGACGACCCTGCCATTCCCAAAAGGACGGTGAATGTGACCTGCCAACGCTGTGCACTGGAGGATTGTACCGAACGCGCCGCATCGCCTACAATCGTAATTCGACGGGAGGAGCGGAAAAAGATGGAAGAAATGTTGCGGGAACTTACAACTTGAAAATGTCCAACTTGCCTGCCGGTTGACAGGTGTCATACAAGAAATGTCCAATTTCCAAGCAACGCCTCAGAACATCATTTTTAACGAAGATTGCATCTCCGGTATGGCTCGGCACTTGCCCGACCAATCGGTGGATTTGGTCATTACTGACCCGCCGTTTGGCATTGATTTTCAGGCCAAAAGAGGCAATTATAACCGTGTAGGCAGCAGAGTATTAGTGGGCTATAATGAGGTAAAGGGAAGCGATTACCTGGAATTTACCCGCGCCTGGTTGACACAGGTAAAACGTGTTCTCAAACCAACAGGAAGCCTGTACATCTTTTCGGGATGGAACTATTTAAAGGATTTGCTCATCTCGCTCGACGATTTAGAGATGATACTGGTGAACCATTTGGTTTGGAAGTACCAGTTCGGAGTTGTCACCACGCGCAAGTACGTCACGTCGCATTACCATGTGCTTTTTGTCAGTTTGAACGAAAAGCAACGAAAGTTTTACCCCTACGCCCGCTATGCCAAGGACGCAATCCATCCTGAGGGTGGCAGTGCCCATTATAAAGACAAAGAAGATGTTTGGAACATACCCCGCGAATACTGGACTGGCGATGTTAAAACGCCCACCAAACTTCCCGCCGAACTCATTCGTAAAATTCTGGCATATAGCAGCCAGCCCGGCGATCTGGTGCTCGATCCCTTCCTTGGTTCAGGCCAAACGGCTGTGGTGAGCCATCTTGAAGGCCGTCGCTATCTGGGATTTGAAGTGGTCCCGGAGTATTATGAGTTCGCTAAAAAAAGGCTTGAAAGCGGGGAGTACCGGATCAAAAGCATGGAATAAAATAGCACAAACCCCTGATGCGATAACGCTTCAAGGGGTTTTCTAAATATTCTTGTCTAATCAAGCTATCTTGACATCCACTGCGTTCATGCCTTTTTTGCCTCGTTCGGTGTTAAAAGTGACCTGATCGCCTTCCCGGATATTGTCAATGATGCCGGAGGCATGCACAAAAATTTCTTCGCCGGAAGCATTGTCTACAATAAATCCAAATCCTTTGGCTTCATTGAAGAACTTGACTGTACCTGTATTCATAAGTAAAAATTTAAAGATTGCAGGAAGTGGATTGCTCCCATGCGGCCAAGGTAGGGTAATATCAGAAAACAACATGGATCATCCCAAATTTTGAAATTTCTCTGATTTTGTTTGATTGACGATTTACGAGTACATGATTGTTGATTGTTGAAGTAATGGCGGATTGATAATGGCCGATGTGCCGCCATCGTCAATAATTAGATCGTCCATTTACATCAAAAATCAACAATCATGTACTCGTAAATCGTCAATCAAAACCAATTGGATCAAAATTCGGGATGACTCATGCGAATCAGGGGTAAAACTCGCATAGATTGGATTAAAAAAGCCACTCGGGATGGTTACACCTTTTACTCCTGATTCGCATGAGTCATGTTGCTACTTATTACTTCATCAGGACCAAAGTCGCCCTGTAATCCTTTTGCGGAATCGGAGGCCCTTGTTTCTTAGCTGGCGCTATTGCGTTGATTTTCAAAGTGTATACACCAAATTTAGTTTCACCCTCGCCGCCTTTTCCGAGGTCTCCGGTAACGAGCGTGACTTGTTGCGTTTGATCCCCTATAGTCAAAGAGAATAGGCAATCCGCACGACCTGCCCAGATACACTGAACGCCATCAGGACAACGACTATCGCCCACAACCGAGTCGAAACGGATGGTGTTGGCAGGCTCGCCTGCCAAGCAAATGCGCTCCCCTACCCCTAGCGTGAAATCTTCGCCCAATTTCGCCACAGGTACAGGAGGCGGTGTTTTTATCACTGTTAGTGTAATGATGTACTCATCAGGTTTGATTTCTTTGTCTTTGTATTTCATAGGAGCAACGCCCATTACACGCACCGTATGGCCTTTAAAATCTGTAACATTACTTGTGCCGTTGGTAATGGTAAAAGGCAGCGTAAGGGATTGAGTCTCGCCAGCTTTGGTCAGGAATAGCACTATATCCGCTTTACCCGCTGTGATGCATTCAACGCCCATGGGGCATCGGCTGTCGGCAGAAACTTTGTCGAATTTGATCGTAAAGCCTTGAACCTCTTCAGATTCGCCAGTTTGCCCGACTTTAAGTGGAAAAGGCCGATCTAAACTGAATTTGACAGGTATGGGAACTGGTTTTGGGCAACCAAGACTGACGAAGAAGCCTGCAAATGCGATCGCTGCAAAAAGTAGATTTTTCATTTCCATAGAAATATGGTTTGGTGAAGAGAAAGAATTGGTTTTGAAGCGTTCTGAATTGAGGGGCTTAATGATTTGAGTCATTCCTGAACCCCCCGAACTTATTAGTTTTGCCCCGCGAAAATAGCATAGAAGCTGTATATGGAGGCAATTATTAAAGGCCTGCTCTCAGGACTGGCCTATGGTCTGCTTATCGGGCCGCTTTTTTTTATGAACATCCGAACTACCCTTGCTCACGGAATGAGGCAGGGGGTAGCATTGGTGGCTGGTGCATTCACCAGCGATCTGCTTATGGTATTGGCGAGTTGGTGGGGGGCTGGTTGGCTGGCTGCTATAACCAGTGAAAACTTGTTTCAAAGTTGGTTTGGACTTGTATGCGGGTTATTGTTGTTCGGTTTTGGCCTTACAGCTGCCTGGCCACGCAAGCGGGATTTTGACAAGCAAATGAAAGAAACCAAACCCATTGCCAAACGCCGATATGCATTCTTTCAGGGTTTTTCTATCAATATGACCAACCCTTCCAACTGGCTTTTTTGGCTGGGTGTAGCCACTGCGGCAAGGGCAGAAGCGCCAAGTGGAGACGAGTTGTACCTCCGGTTTTTTATGGCCGCGGCTTTAATTGCTTTGTTCAGCACAGACCTTGCAAAAGTGCTTTTAGCACATAAAATCGGAAAACGGTTGAAACCTGGCCTGCCTGAAAAAATCGTTCGTATTGCAGGCTTTATCCTTATGGGGGTGAGCACCTGGATACTTTTCCGGGTGGCGCAAAACACATTTTGAACATTACCAATCACCAATAAATCAATCACCAATCCAAGTCATGGAATCTTTGCGCGAGCAACTTTTGATTTTGATCAGCACACCACTTTATGTGGTGGTCATATTGGCCGAAATGCTGTTGAGTCATTACCGTCATACAAAGTCGTACACGGTACGGGACACCTTGACAAACCTGTACTTAATGTTATTGAACAGTGGTGTTGACCTGGCTTTTAGATTGGTATATCTCGTTATATTCCAATGGTTTTGGGTACATCGGCTGTTTGAATTCACAACCCCCTTCTGGTATTGGTTTTGGCTCATTGTTGGCATGGATTTCTTGTATTACTGGTTGCATAGAGTGGATCATTTCAGCCGGTTTTTCTGGGCGGTACACGTCACGCACCACTCTTCAGAGCAGTATAATTTGACTGTGGGATTCCGTTCTTCGGTGTTTCAGCCATTGTACCGTTTCATCTATTTCATACCGCTCTGTCTGGTTGGGTTCAAATCTGTGGACATCTTGTTCGTTTTCGCAGCTACCCAGATTTGGGGCATTCTTGTGCACACAGAGCATGTGCGCAAATTGGGCTGGCTCGAATATATACTCGTCACACCTTCCCATCACCGTGTGCACCACGCCTCCAACCCGCTTTACCTGGACAAAAACCTTGGCATGTTCCTAATCGTTTGGGATAAATGGTTCGGGACATTCCAGCCAGAATTGCCCGAAAAGGCTTATCAACCCCTGCGCTATGGCCTTACCAAGCCGCTGGAAAAAAGGGATCCTATAAATATCGTATTTCATGAGTGGATCAACATTTTCAGAGATTTGTTTAGCAAAAAACCCCTTCGCTCCAAGTTTTGGTATGTATTCGGTCCGCCCGGCTGGAGCCACGACGGCAGCAGCATGACCAGCGAACAAATGCGGGAGAAGGAACGGAGGGAAAAAACCTAGGGCTTCTTGGGATTATTTCAGGGAGACCTTGGAGGTTTCGAAACCTGCGAGGTCTCCCCGAAATGATCTCAACAAGCCTTAAGAAACAAATCACATCCCGGCGTACATCCAGCAACTTTTGCTTTTCATCGAATCCTGCATTTTGCTCAAAAAAGGCTTTTTTACCTTCGGGCAGGTAATTATGAAATTGGGGTATTGGGATATTAAGTGCAGTAGTTGCACTCCAAAATATCTCAATATCCCAATTTCCAAATCTACGTTTCGATGAAACAATTCCTGAGAATTCTTTACGAAGGGGCAGCGCAGGCTACGCAACAGTTAATGGCCAACAAACTCCGCTCCTTTCTTTCCTTGCTCGGCGTCACAATTGGTATATTCTGCATCATCGGAGTCAAGAGCGCAGTCAACTCATTGGAAGACAACATCCGGGGCTCTATGGCGAAGCTCGGCAACGACGTGATCTATATCGAAAAATTTTCCTGGGGCGAAGACCCTGGCCAAAATTTTTGGAAATGGATGCGCCGACCCAATTTCACTTTCCAGGAGTATGAGCGACTAAAAGAAGACCTTGAACTGGCAGACAAAGTGGGGTATTGGCAATATTTAGGCTCAAAAACAGTCAAATGGCAATCCTCCAGTGTGGAAGACGCCTTTTTTCTTGGAATCACGGAGGATTGCTACGAGCTTTTTCACATTGAATTCGATGGCGAAGGGCGTTATTTTTCGGCGTCCGAGTATCAGAGTGGCGCCGATGTGTGTATCCTTGGCGCAGTAGTCGCCGAAGGGATTTTCGGTCAGGGTGTTGACCCCTTGGGCAAAGACGTTAGTGTTGGCGGGAGAAAACTTCGCATCATTGGCGTGACCAAGAAATCCGGGAAAGAACTGCTTAAGCCTTTCAACTTCGATAATGGTGTGTTGGTGAGTTATAACCTTGCACGGCGGGGTTTCGGGGTGCGCAGTAGTGGTCACGGACAACAAACCAGTATTCAGGTAAAAGCCAAACCAGGCGAAAATATTGAGGAACTAAAAGACGAAATTACGGGGGTGTTGCGGGGTGAACGCCGAATTAGGCCAAGAGAGGAAAACAATTTTGCCCTAAACACTTTGTCCATTATCAGCGGACTATTTGACAAACTTTTCGGCACCATGAATGTGGCGGGAATTTTCATAGGAGGCTTCGCGCTATTGGTAGGAATGTTTTCGGTCGCAAACATCATGTTTGTGTCAGTGCGTGAACGAACCAACATCATCGGTATAAAAATGGCTCTTGGCGCGAAACGTTGGTTCATCCTCCTTGAAATCCTTATTGAAGCCGTTGTGTTGTGCATTTTTGGAGGGTTGTTCGGGCTATTGTTAATATGGCTCGTCACAGCGGGCATCTCCGCCGCCATTGATTTCGACATTCACCTTTCGATGAGCAATGCGTTCTGGGGCATCATTACCTCCGCAACCGTGGGTGTAATTTCAGGTTTAATTCCCGCATCTCAAGCAAGCCGAATGGACCCCGTAGAAGCGATAAGGAAGTAGGCAGTCGGCAGTGGCAGTCGGCAGTTGCAGTGGGCAGGCCCTGCGCAACTGCCGACTGCAACTGCTTACATCCTCAAATCCTCCACCCGCACCCCTTTGAATTGAGTGGCATCAAATGTAAATTGTGTGGCGGCGAAGGTTTTGTTAGGGGAGAATCGTGTAATCGAAAATGTGTAACGGGAACCGTCTTTAGCAAAACCCTTTATGCTTTGGATGGCCACGGCCTTCTCGTCAATGGCCACTCGAAGTTTTGAGTATTCAGATTTTCGATCCTTAGGCTTGAACTCGATCTGAGTGAGCAACTTGCCCCCTTCGTTCGTTTTGTCGGTAATGGTATAGAGGAAATCCCCTTTTTGATAACGACTGAGCAAATCCTTTGGCGTAAGCAGTGCGTTGGCATCGTTTGGGTCGGCGTTGTTGATCTGCACCTCATTAGATTTTCTTTGATAGACCCATGTAGTGGTGCCGTCACTGACAATTATCTGGTCGCTCATATCTAGCCGGAATTTGTTTCCTTCTTGCGAAATGGTGCCCTTTTGCATTTCTTTTGGCTGTCCCGGCACTTCTATAGCCAAAGAAAAAGCTGCTTCCAGGGTTTTATAGCCATCGTATTTCTTTCGGATTTTATCAAGCACCTTTTTTGCCTGAGGGTCGTTTTTTTCAGGAGCGGCGGTAGTTTGCGCGATCAGGCATTGCGTAGAAAACAGGGCGATAAAGATGAAAAGCAGTTTATTCATTTTTGAGTCTGTGTGTGCCAATATTTTTGTATTTTACCAAGAAACGTGACAACCGGGTAGTAGTTGCACAAGCATTGGTTAAAGATTTCAAAACTGCTTGAAAAAATTTAGACAAAATTATTGATAAGTTTGCTGTAGAAGTAATGGTAGAAATGAATCTCGCTCCACCGTACCTTAGCGCCGCCGCAAAGTCTCACCACTAAATAGACTTGGGCGTTTTGATTGCCGAACCAATTTTCAAAGCTAAATCTATGCAAGAATTAGGACACAAAAACCCCAGCGCCAAGCTTCAAGAACTTGGGCTAAAAAACTGGAAAACTGCATACTGGAACTTGTCCCCGGAAGAATTGGTGGAACATTCCATCTCAAAAGGCATGGGGCAATTGGCTGATTCGGGGGCTTTGGTCATATATACGGGTGAATTCACGGGCCGTTCTCCGGACGACCGGTTTATAGTGAAAGATAGCATTACGGCAAATAAAGTGAATTGGGGTAAAGTGAACCTCGCGTTCGAGCCAAAGAAATTCGACGGTCTGTGGCGAAAAGTGTGCAGTTATTTGCGCAAAAAGGATATTTATGTACGCGATGTAGAGGCCAATGCCAGCGCCAATCCCGATTTCCGGCTGCGCGCTCGCGTGATCACGGAATACCCCTGGAGCAATCAATTCGCCAGCAATATGTTCCTTCGTCCGGACTATGAAGAATTGGCTCATTTTGAACCGCGATGGACCGTACTTTGTGCCCCTGGCTTCAAAGCTGATCCAGCTGTGGATGGAACGCGTCAGCCCAACTTTGCGATAGTCAACGTAAAAAAACGTCGTCTCCTAATCGGAGGCACCGGCTATACAGGTGAAATCAAAAAGGGGATTTTCTCCGTCATCAACTTTGTGCTGCCTACTCGAACCAAAGATGCGTTGCCCATGCACTGTTCTGCCAATGTGGGCTACGATGGCGACATTGCCTTGTTTTTTGGACTTTCCGGCACCGGAAAAACCACGCTCAGCGCTGACCCAAACCGCCCGCTTATCGGTGATGATGAGCATGCTTGGGGCACAGGTGAAGTATTCAATTTCGAAGGTGGTTGTTATGCCAAAACAATTGATCTGACCGTCGAAAAAGAGCCGGATATTTTCCGGGCAATTCGCCATGGTGCGATTTTAGAGAACATTAAATTCTTCCCAAACACCCGCACGGTTAATTATGCCGACCGAAGCATTACTGAAAATACACGTGTTTCCTATCCTATCAACCATATTGAAAACGCCGTAAACCCCAGCCGCGCCGCTGGAGACCCTACGAACATTTTTTTCTTAACCTGCGATGCTTACGGCATTCTTCCGCCTATTTCGCGGCTTTCGCCAGAACAGGCGATGTATTATTTCATCAGTGGCTATACCGCCAGAGTTGCAGGAACAGAGGTTGGCGTAAAGGAGCCAAAATCAACGTTCTCGGCTTGTTTTGGCGCACCCTTTCTTCCCCTGCACCCCGCCAGCTACGCCGATCTTTTGGGCAAAAAACTACGCAAGAGCAAGGCAAAGGTTTGGCTTATCAACACCGGCTGGGTCGGCGGCCCTTATGGCGTTGGAAGCCGCATCAAATTGCCTTACACCCGTGCCATGATCACAGCGGCCATCAATGGTGGTTTGGACAAGGTGGGCTTTGAAAAACACCCGGTGTTTGGAATGGAGATACCTACCTCTTGCCCAGGCGTTCCAAATGATATTTTGAATCCTCGAAATACTTGGACTGACAGAAAAGAATACGATGCAAAAGCAACATCTCTGGCCAAGGAATTTGTCCAGAATTTTGAAAAATATACAGATCAAGCCAGCGCGGAGATCGTAGCTGCTGGGCCGAAAATATAAGTTTGATCACTGCGGTATGAAAATCATCCTAGGCATTTCTGGCTCCATTGCTGCGTACAAAGCCGTTTTTCTCACGCGCTTATTGGTGAAGCAAGGATCTGAGGTTCAGGTATTGATGACAGAATCAGCCAAGGAATTTGTGGCACCACTCACGCTTTCCACCCTTTCCAAACGCCCTGTTTTTTCAGATGTGGTGTCTGAATCGGGCTGGAACAACCATGTAGAACTCGGCTTATGGGCCGATGCCCTCCTTATCGCTCCCGCCACGGCAAACACACTTGCCAAATTAGCCAATGGCTTGTGCGACAATATTTTGAGTGCCGTTTATCTTTCTGCCAGATGCCCGGTTTTTGTGGCCCCTGCAATGGATTTGGACATGTGGCATCATCCTGCCACTCAGGCAAACATTCAACGATTGCAGGAACATGGCGTTAAGATTATCCCTGTTGGGCATGGAGAACTGGCAAGCGGCCTCGTAGGCGATGGTCGCATGGCCGAGCCAGAAGAGATTGTAGCATTTTTGGCAGACCAACTGTCTGTAGGGCAAGCAACCAGCGAAAATTTGAGTCCTCAGAAAAAACCGGTTCTGTCAAATTTAAAGGCCCTCGTAACAGCAGGACCCACCTTTGAAGCGCTTGACCCGGTGCGATTTATAGGCAACCATTCAACAGGAAAAATGGGCATTGCGTTAGCGGAAGAACTTGCCCGGCAAGGCGCATCCGTGACCTTAGTTCTTGGGCCAACAGACCTGACTCCTTCCAATAATGCGATAAACGTAGTTTTTGTTATGTCTGCGAAGGAAATGTACGACGTTTGTGAAGCAGTTTTTTCGGAAACAGACATTGTCATCCTGGCGGCTGCAGTATCAGATTACAGACCCAAGGTGGTTTCGAAAACAAAAATCAAAAAACAGGAAGGCGACCTGTCATTAGAGTTGGTAAGAACGGTGGACATCGCGGCCACGCTTGGCAAGGCCAAAAAACCAAACCAATTTATTGTTGGATTTGCGCTGGAAACCGATGATGAGCAATCGAATGCCCTCAAAAAACTGGAAAAGAAAAATTTTGATTTTATTGTGCTGAACTCGATGCGCGATGCGGGCGCTGGTTTTGGTCACGACACGAATAAAATTACAATTTTGCGACGCGACGGCACTCAAACGGAATTTCCACTCAAAACTAAAACAGCCGTGGCGCAAGATATTGTGGCAGAAATTTGCAAGGCAGCCAACCATAAGCAGAAATAAGGCGTCAGGGCGTTGCTCAATTGCAAGCCCTCCCATTTTAAAAGTCGAATCATCACAGGACTATGATAAAGAAATTCACATTTTTTCTGGCGCTTTCCATTGGTTTTTCAACATTGTACGCTCAAGGCGAACTTAATGCCAGCGTTAGGGTGAGTACTCCCCAAATCCAGCGCAACGACCGAAAGGTTTTTGACCAGTTGGAGGTTTCGTTGAAAGATTTTTTGAACAACACCAAGTGGACCAACGAAAATTTTGAACAAGCCGAGCGGATAAAGTGCAGTTTTATCCTCACCATTTCAAAAGAGTTGGACGGCAATTTTTTTGAAGCCGAACTAGCCGTACAGGCCACGCGTCCGGTATATGGGAGCGGCTACGATACTCCCCTGCTTTCACATCTGGACAAGGATGTGCTTTTCACATACGAGCAAAACCAACCGATTGAGTTTTTGCGCGACAATCCTGACAATCAGAACCTTACATCGCTCTTGGCCTTTTATGTCTATATCATTTTGGCCATGGATTATGACTCCTTCTCGCAATATGGTGGCGAGCCTCATTTGCTTACTGCGGAAAAAATAGTGACCAATATTCAAAACTCCAGCACCAATTCTTCTCCAGGCTGGAGACCAGGCGATGGAGGAAAAAACCGAAATCGGTATTGGATTATGGAAAACCTGCTCAACCCGCGTGTTCGGCCTTTCCGCAATGCAATTTATACCTATCATCGCAAAGGCCTGGACATGTTCAGTACCAACGCTGACCAAGGGAAAGCGGCTGTTTTACTCGCTTTGGAAGATATTGAGAAGGTTAGTTCAGCCTATTTTAACTCGATGATCATACAGATGTTTTCTTATGCGAAAAAAGACGAACTGGTAGAAATGTGGAAAATTGCGCCAAAGCCACAGAAAGATCGGGTCATCCAAATTTTGTCAAAAATAGATCCTGCCAATACCCAACGTTATCGAGAAATTGGGAGTTGAGTATGCTTTATAACAGAATGTCCAACCGGCTTCCGTAGTTTTGCCCCAAACTTTTACCCGCCATAGCCCGTTTAGGGCGAAGGCGGGTTTGCCATTTTCACCTGAACCTCTCTCTCACCCTCTCGCATTCCTCAATGGATACGTTATCAATCGTTTGTCAATTTCTGCTCAGCCTTTCTATTCTTATAGTATTGCACGAAATGGGCCACTTTGCGCCCGCGAAGTGGTTCAAGACCCGAGTTGAAAAATTCTATTTGTTCTTTGATGCTCCACCATTCAACTCGCTAGTCAGCCGCAAGGTTGGAGAAACAGAATACGGAATCGGATGGCTCCCGCTTGGCGGCTATGTAAAAATATCGGGCATGGTAGATGAGAGTATGGACAAAGAACAAATGAAAGGTCCTGCGCAGCCTTGGGAATTCCGTTCGAAACCGGCTTGGCAACGACTGATCATCATGCTTGGCGGGGTCACCGTCAATTTCTTGCTCGGCTTTTTCTTGTTCGCCATGGTGCTGTGGGGTTGGGGCAGGAATTATATCCCTACTTCCGAACTGCGAGAAAACGGCATGGCCTTCGATTCGCTACTGCTTAAAAACGGTTTCCAACAGGGCGACCTGATCCTGAAAGTGGGAGATAAGCCTTTTGATCGGGTTGACCCCAATGATTTCAGAAAAACCGTTATGCTTGATGGCGCACGCCAAGCTACGCTGCAACGTGGTGGGCAAACGCAAGTGGTCACGTTCTCTGATGACTTGGCCAAGCAACTGCCTAAAATTTTAAAAACTGAGCTCCTCACAGCACGTGTTCCATTTATCGTGGATACTGCAATTGTAGGCAAACCCGCTGCCGGCGCAGGAATACAAAAAGGCGACCGCATTATTTCTTTGAACGGGCAACCGGTTGTATTTTATGATCAGTTCAGGCCATTGGCCAACCAGTTTAAAGGACAGTCTGTGACACTCGGAATTCTCAATCCCCAAGGAGATACTGTATCCAAAGTCTTGACACTCACCGAACAAGGCACCATTGGCGTTGGAGCAAAACTCGAAGGCTTTTTCAAAAAAGAGACGCAAACCTTCTCGCTTGTCCAGGCATTTCCTGCCGGGGTCGAAATGGGTTGGGGCTTCCTTACAGATCAAATGAGGGCTTTTGGACAAATGTTTAAAGGCAACCTTTCGGTTAAAGACAATCTGGGCAGCGTGATCAGTATAGGCAAATTGTTTGATCCCGCCTGGGATTGGCGGATTTTCTGGACTGTCACGGCTTCCCTGAGCATAATACTCGCGTTCATGAATTTGCTTCCGATACCTGCTCTCGACGGGGGTTATGTTTTGTTCCTCATCTGGGAAGTTGTTACTGGCCGAAAAGTCAGCGATACATTCATGGAGCGTGCCGTCACCGTCGGTTTTTTCCTGCTCATCGGCCTGATGATTTTTGCACTTGGACTGGATGTTTGGAGGCTTTTTTAAGATGAATCACTTTGAATTTTTTCAGCTTCCAGTGGCACTATCGGTTGACGAAGCTGCGGTGCGAAGGGCTTATTTGCTAAACAGCAAAAAATACCATCCTGATTTTCATACCCTCTCGGACGAGTCCGAACAGGCAAAAATGCTTGAGCTTTCCACTCGAAACAACGAAGCCTTCAAAACACTCTCCGACCCTGATAACCGAGTGCGTTACGTGCTTGAAATGAAAGGTTTGCTTGGCCAAAACAACGAAAACCCAACACTTCCACAAGATTTCCTGATGGAAATGATGGATATTAACGAAGCACTCATGGAGTTGAATACAGACTTCGATGCAGCGCAATATTCCAATACCTTGCAAGCGGTAAACAATCTTGAAACTGAGTTAGTAACCAGCATTCAACCCATCCTTGGCAACTGGACCGAAGCCACCGGTAGTGATGCCGATCTTCAAAAAGTGCAGGAATATTTTTTCAAGAAACGGTATTTGTTGCGCATCAAAGAAAATCTCTCTAAATTTGCACCCGCTTAAGCAGTAGGCGGTTTTCAGCAGCAGTCAACACTTGGTTATACTGCAACTTTTAAATTGCTACTGCCAACTGAAAAATGCGGGAATGGCGGAATGGTAGACGCGCTGGTCTCAAACACCTGTGACTTCACGGTCGTGCGAGTTCGAGTCTCGCTTCCCGCACCGAAGCGCTCCGGAGTATTCCGGGGCGCTTTTCTTTTGTACGCCGGAACGCTGTTCCGGCCACGCAGCACCGGAACAGCGTTCCGGTATACTTAAAAAAACAATTTGCGCGGTATTGTATTACCTCTTACTTTTGCACCGTCCCTCATTTCAAATATAGTCTCTCCACTATACTAAGTTTGCCAAAACGAAGTTCTACGCCCGTTTTGTTGCCCCTTAGTACGTTCCGCTATTTTCTAGCAGTTCGCGATACATTTTTTTAAAATCTTTTTTTCAAAAACCGGGCATTGGTGAACGGGGTTGGTTTTTCGCTTTTGAAAAAATCATGACACCTAGTTTTTCGGTCACCCTTGCTCAAAACCATGCTGCTTATGAACACGAAACTTCGTGCCGGGTGGTTGGCAGTAGCGTTCTTTTGCGCTGCCAGCTTGCTTTCCGCCCAAAAGTCAACGGTCAAAGAGTTGCTCCTCCGCGCTGACCGGCAGTTCGATCTTTACTCCTACAATCTTGCCATCCAAACTTACGAACAAGTCCTAAAAGAAGAAAAGACCAATGCACATGCGCTCGCCCGCATTGGCGATTGCAATTATCAACTGAATCGCCCGGAAAAAGCCATCGAATGGTATCAAAAAGCCCAAAACACTTATGATATGGAGCCCGACGTCCCGCTCCGTCTGGGCAAAGCCTTAATGCAAACGGCAGATTACGATGGGGCGAAAGACCAATTCCTGCTTTATGCCGAAACAAACGAAAAAGTTGGGCGGCATTTTGCAAACGTGGCCGATTACGCCATAAAAAATGCCAAAAAAGAGTCGCAGTGGCAAGTGAAAAACGAGGCTATCAATACCAGCTCGGCTGATTATGGCGCAGCGTTCTATTACACGCGTGTAGCGTTCAACTCTGCCCGAACGGACATTGTACAAAAGGGTAAAACAGCAGCAGATCCGCAAGGTGGCAACACTAACTACCTCTTTGTAAGCCAACGAAACCCTGAAAGCGACTTGCTCCAAAAACCCTCTTTCTTGCGTGCTGACATACAGAACAACCGAAACGAAGGCCCTGTGAGCTTTTCAGCCAATGGCCGCCGCGTGGCATTTTGCCGCAACAAATTTATCAGCGGAACACGCCAGATTGCCGAAACGGGTATGAATATGAGCATCTACATCGCTGACGTGGAGGACGATACCTGGAAAAACGTGAAGGCATTCACTTTCAACGGTTCTAACTTCGCTACAGGCTTCCCATGTCTTTCTCCCGATGGCAATAAACTCATTTTTGCCTCTACGCAGCCGGGCGGTTTTGGTGGTTGGGATATTTATGTCTCTAACTGGACCTCTTCCGGCTGGAGTGAACCTCGCAACCTTGGCACACCGCTCAACACTCCTGGCAATGAGGTTACACCTTTTTTTGACGGCGAAGACTTGTATTTTTCTTCAGACTGGCACAATGGCTTTGGCGGGCTTGATGTATTCCGCGCATCATTGGGTCGGGAAGAAATTACAGAGGTTTTCAATATCGGCCCAGGGGTGAACTCGCCCCGGGACGATTATGGCTTCATTTTCAATAGCAATGACAATATTGGCTATCTAACCAGCACCCGAAGTGGTGGGCGTGGAAATGAAGACATCTGGATGGTTACGAAAAAATGGAACGACGATGATTTCGTTGGCCGCAAAGAAAGTCCAAAGCCAGCGGAATATTTTACGCCAGCCGATATGAATTACAATGACCAGGTACGTGGAGAAAAGGGCACAGGGCGCCTACATATTTTGGTTACCGACGAGCGTGGTTTCCCACTTTCGGACGCCGATGTGAACCTTTCGGACTGCTATGGTGGCAAGGGAATAACTGGTGGCGATGGCAAGTTCTATTTTGACGAATTGCTACGCCCGATTGATTGTAGTATAACACTGAGCAAAAAAGGATTTCGGGAAGCGACCATTGCACTAAAAGATTTTGGCAAACAAAATATCAAAATCTCGCTGGGCAACGACGTTCGCGAAGATTTCCGGGGCTATGTGTTCGATGCTCGGACACAAGCACCCATTCGTGGTGTGACGGTACAAGTACAGTTGCCAGACGGCGTGCTGGAAACGAACACCGACGAGGCTGGCTTTTATTCGCTCAACCTGGAGCCAGGCCTTACTTACCTCGTTTCGTACAACAAATACGGCTACACGGATGCTGTTATTCGAACGAATTTCCCTTACAACGGCAACAACCGCATCGCAGCGGTCAATCTTGAAAAAGTTTATGCTGAAGGTACTTCCAGCACAACAACAAAACGGGATGGTTATGTCGAATATGACAATACTGCTAAACCCATTGTGTACAACGACACCTATGGCAGCAATCCTACCATAACTCGCATATATCCTCGGGAAATAGCAAAAACTCCCGTGGCAGACAAATTTAATGGTTACTCCATCCAATTGGCGGCTATGCCAGAGGAGCCAAGTGACGCCCGTTTAAGAAATTATGAATCGCTCACAAAACTTGCCAATATCTATGTAAAGGCAGAAGATAGGATGAATAAGATTCGACTGGGCATTTTCCCTACCCTCTCGGAGGCTGATGAAACCCTCAAAAAAGTATTGAAGGATAAGAACTTCAAAGGAGCCTGGGTAGTGGAAGAACGTGGTGCTGATGAAACGCTGATCATTGGCAGGGAGAATCTTGCTCCGGTTCAACACAATACTGTTATCGGGAAAGGCGGTAACGCCGCAGTGCGATACGGCATTCAGTTGGGTTCTTTCGCTTCCGGCAAATCCATCTCTATCAGTGATTACACACGCCTGAATGGCCTGGGCAACCTTTATTCCAAGTCTGAAAACGGCTACACTAAGGTTCGTCTTGGCGTATGGGGCAATTACGAAGAAGCGGAAATCGGTAAAATAGAAGCCATCCGCCGAGGGTTCCCGGATGCGACCATCATTACGGAGCGAGCCGATGACCCGGATATCAGGGACTTCCTGCTTTCGGGTGCGGCTCCGACCCCTAGCGCTCCAAAGGGGGTAACCGCAGCTCCTGCACCCATAGTGTATAGCACTACACCTGCACCCGCTTATCCATACTATGTGCGCATCGCCGCGCTCTCCAAACCGGAAAGTTTTGATGCTTCTCCTGTGGAAGGCTTGGGCGTTGTTGAGAAACGCAAAGCACCAAATACGCCGGGGATGACCATCATTTTACTGGGCAGTTACCCGGATATGGAAAGCGCTAACAAGATTGCCAATACCCTCGTTGACATGGGTTACGAAGATGCACATGTAGTGAAAGACGAGAATGGGAAGTTGATTAGGAAGTAAAAGCAGAAGGCATTTCACTGGAAACTAAAACGGCTCATCCCAAACTTTTGGGATGAGCCGTTTTATTAATGGAGGGTTTGTCCCCTAGTTCAGTCGAATCTCATCATCATTCCCATCAAAGAATCGGTATTCTGTAAGGTGATAATCCGTATTTTGCACCACGCGCACCCACTTGTTATGGCGAATGAACCAGCGCATTTGCCTGCTTGGGAAACCTTTTTTGAGGAAAGCTTCCAGGAATGGGTGGACCCGCAGTTGCAGCGGGGATTTAGATCTCGATTGCATGATGAATTCCAGATCGCGTTCAATATCGTCTGTCAGCAGGATCGTTGGGTTCACCTGGCCGGTGCCGTTGCAACTTGGGCACATTTCTGCGGTGTTCACCATGATTTCCGGGCGGGCACGCTCCCGTGTAATCTGCATCAGACCGAATTTGGAAAGCGGCAAAATGGTATGCTGAGACCGGTCTTTTCGCATGAAATCCTCCATGGCTTTGGATAATTGCTTCCTATGCTCGAGGTTTTTCATGTCAATGAAATCTATAACGATCAACCCCCCAATGTCGCGCAAGCGAATTTGCCTCGAAATTTCCTCCGCAGCTTCGAGGTTGACCCCAAAGATGGTCTGATCCACATCGTGGCTTACGATTTTATGGCCGCTGTTCACGTCAATAACGTGCATCGCCTCCGTTTTTTCGATAATGAGGTAGGCGCCCGAACTCATCGTGGCGGTTTTGCCAAAGGCCGCTTTTACCTGACGGGTCACGCCAAAAGCATCGAAGATGGGCTTTGAGTTGTTGTGCAACTGCACAATGTTGACTTGATCAGGGCTGATATTTTGCAAATAACTGCGAATGTCGGCGAATAAATCCTTGTCATTCACCACAATGCGACTGAATCCATCAGTCAGCAGGTCGCGAAGCACACTGCCAGTTTTATCAAGTTCGCTCAGGAGTTTAGCAGGTGGGGCCTCGGTCTTCAAATGCTTGAAAATCTCGTCCCATTTTCCGAGTAGCTGCATCAATTCCTCATGCAGTTCCTGCACCTTACGGCCTTCTGCTGCGGTGCGTATAATGAGGCTGAAATTCTTGGGGCGGATACTTTCGGCCAGCGCGTGAAGACGTTTACGCTCTTCCGTATTGGCAATTTTTTTTGATACCGAGACGGTGTCGGAGAACGGAGAGATGACCATGTACCGCCCCGGCAAGGTCACTTCGCAAGAAAGTCGGGGGCCTTTTGTCGAGATTGGTTCTTTTAAAATCTGGACCAGTATGGGAAAGCGTTTGTTTAGCACCTGATCCACTTTGCCTGTTTTCACTATCTCTTCTTCGTACTTGAAATTGTCGAGCTTGGACGTGTTAATACTGCCATTAGCCACCCCATTCGACCATTTTGTCAAGGAGCGGAGTTTCGGGCCCAGGTCAGTATAATGCAGGAAAGCGTCTTTTCTGTGCCCGATGTCTACAAAAGCAGCATTCAGTCCAGGCATCATCTTTCGGATTTTGCCGATGAAAATATCACCTACGGTGAAGTTGTTGTTGGTTTTCTGGTGGTGGAGTTCGGCTAATTTGCCGTTCTCAATGAGTGCGAGTTCAACGCCCGATTCGGTTGCGTTGATGATTAGTTCTTTATCCACAAGGATGATATGGTTTTGCACAGGCATCAAAAGTCCTCTCACCAAGCACCGGGGCGGCGCAGGCGGCAGGAAATGGCCGTCGGGAAATGCGGCGGATCGGCAGCGCAAAGTGTGACCGAATTAGTTTCGATCGGGTTGCGCAGGAATAACAGTTCACCAGGCAAGGAGGGCTGATTCATTTTTGTTTTGAAAGATCAAAAATGCAGCGAATTCCTTTAGACAAAGGGTGCTTTTTGGGTGAAAATGCTTGCCAAAGAACTGTTTTTGTGTACAGCCAATCAAAAAGGTGGACCATATTGCGTCCAAATGCGGCATACAGCGAACAACTTTCCGAGCGCAATTGCTCCCGGAAAGTTTCGCTATTTTTCGACGTCCGCGTCGATGTCGCTGACCCCTTCAGTGCTTGTCATTAATTTGACCAAGTACCTGTGGTTCAGTTACTTAACGCTTCTTTTTGTGACGGTTCTTACGCAAGCGCTTCTTGCGCTTGTGGGTAGCAATTTTGTGTCGTTTACGTTTTTTTCCGCAAGGCATACTGCTCTGAAAATTTAATGGCCACGCTTGAACGCGGCAGGTTATGAGTTATGAGTCACTTCCCTTCACAAAGGATGGTGTACTCGGTTGCTTTTTCTATGTTGCCTGCTCCTTTATAGGCCGTAGCCAGGAGACAAGGAGTATTTGGATTCTTTTTGTCAAGCGACCAGGCTTTTTCCAATCGGTCTATGGCGCGCTGCCATTGGTTAGTTTTGATGGCCAAACGTCCCAAGGCATTATAAACCGATGCGTTTTCGGGGTGCTTGCTTTCCAATTCCCGCAGCATTAGCACCGCTTGCATCGGGTTGTCGGGTGGAGGGTTTTCGGCCCAAACCAGTGCAAGGTTCACGCGGTGCTCCACTTTTTCAGGCGCCAATGACGCGGCACTTTCAAAAGCATTGACCGCCCGACTGGCACAATATTGACGCAGCGTCGGATCTTTTTCGGCTAAAAGTCCGGAAAAGAAAGTCCCTCCTGCTACCGACCATGATGAATCTGCGTTTTCCAACTCGGCCACCTGCTCAGCAAAGCCTCCAGCCACGGCCAAATGCCCGAAATCATACCATAGTCCTGAAAGGTTTTTAAGCAGTTTTATCCGCTGCGCATCCTCACTAGCGGCTTTGATTTGTTGCTCAACCTCTGTCACTTGAGTCACTTGAGTTTCGCTCAATTTTGTTGTGGCTTCCTTGAGCAAAGTTTCGAAACTAGTGCTTTCGCCTTGTAAAGCACGAGAGCGTTCGGTGACCTTTTGCTTGTCAGGTTTTGTGTCAAACCCAAAGTAGAGTCCGGTAAAGACAAGCACTGCCACTAAAACGGTCAATATCTGCGCTTTGTTCATCTATTGGGTATGCTAACAAGCATCCGGCTTCCGCGACGAATGTGCCACGGAAGCCGGATGCTGCCTTTCAATGAAAGCATTGTATTAGTCCTCCGGCAACGAGTGTACCTGATTCTTCACGTGGTCAGTGAAGATTTTGGCAGGCTTGAACGACGGAATGTAATGCTCCGGAATCTCAATGGCTTTGCCTTTTTTGATGTTACGGCCAATTTTTTTGGCACGACGCTTAATAACGAAGGAACCGAAACTGCGGATGTACACATTTTCGCCTTTCGTCATGGTAGATTTGATTTCCTTGAAAAGTTCTTCAAGCGTCACCAATACATCTACTTTAGCAACGCCGGTCTTTTCGGAAATTGCATTCACAAGTTCAGCCTTTCTCATGTTTTATCTAGTTGATTTAGAATGAATTATAAACGAAAATAGGGTTATCTGAAAAATCGAGGTGCAAAGTTCGCACAATATCTTGCCCGTGCAAACTTTCGGCTGAAAAATTCAGGGAATGGATAGCATCAAAATCTTAGCCGCAGTCTTTCGTTTTGTTCAGTCAACCTTTCTTCCGTGTTTCAGGCTGCAACCTCGCTCATTTTCAGCGATTTGCAAACAAAATTTGCAAAAATTTTCTCTCAACTGGTGAGCTAAAGTGTTTTTCCTACATTTGCGCCCGCTCCACAATTAATTTTAGCCAGACATTGAACTAAGATTGCCTGCTAAATTCCTTATTTTTTCCCTTCATAATTCATTATCAACCTGATATGTTGCTTTCGATGACAGGCTACGGGCGTGCAAACGGCAGTTACGGCGAAAAAACGCTCACTGCCGAAATACGTGCACTCAATGCCAAAGTAACTGACGTGAAACTTCGGCTTCCTGGCGATTACAAAGAAAAAGAAATCGAGCTTCGCAAAATCGTGGCAGACCATGCCGAGCGCGGCAAAATTGACGTTTTGCTTGAGGTGCAAAACGCAGACGGTGCCGCCAATGTATCCCTTAACGAGGCGCTTTTTCGAGGTTACCACCGTGAGCTTACTCGTTTGACCACTGAACTGAACATCCCTTCCGGCGAAATGCTGACTGCGCTGCTCCGTATCCCTAATGTGGTGAACTCCCCTTCTGGAGAAATGGACGAAGACGAGTGGTTGACTATGTGTGAGGTCATAGGGCGTGCGCTCGATCACTTGAAGACTTTTCGTCGTCAAGAAGGCAAGGTGCTCGAAGCCGATCTAAGACTACGTCTGACCAATATTATGCTGCTCCTCACGGAGGTTACTCCATTTGAGCAAGACCGCTTTGTACGCATGCGCGACCGCATCCGCAACAACATGGAAGAGGGAATTGGCAAAGAGAACCTCGATCCAAATCGATTCGAACAGGAGCTTCTCTTTTATCTGGAGAAAATGGATATGTCTGAGGAAAAACAGCGTCTGGAGCAGCACTGCAAATATTTTCTCGAACAACTGGACGGTAAGCAGGAATCCCTGGGCCGCACACTCAATTTCATTTCACAAGAAATCGGACGCGAGATTAATACACTTGGCGCTAAAGCATACGATGCTGATATTCAGCGCATTGTAGTACAGATGAAGGACGAACTGGAGAAGATAAAAGAGCAGATTGCGAATGTGCTGTAAATTATAAAACCGCAAAATGTAAAACCGGAGAACCGCAAAATTTAAAATCAAACAGAAACGGTCTTTAATGCTAGATTCCTTTTCGTTTAGTTTTAAATTTTGCGGTTCTCCGGTTTTACATTTTGCGGTTTAATTAGCCGCCTCCATTTAGGCAATACGCTCCAACAATTTCCGCATATCCACCTTCTCGCCCACAATGCCTGCTACCTCATTGATGTGGACGCGCTGCTGCAGCATCGAGTCGCGCTCGCGAATGGTCACGGTATCGTTTTCGAGGGTTTCAAAGTCAATGGTCACACAGTAAGGCGTACCAATCGCATCCTGGCGGCGGTAGCGGCGGCCAACCGCATCCTTCTCATCGTATTGGCATAAGAAGTGGAATTTCAACTTGTCATATACTTCGCGGGCTTTGCCGACGAGTTCGTCTTTATTTTTGAGAAGCGGCAAAACAGCACATTTGACAGGTGCAAGTGCAGGCGCTATTCGGAGCACCGTGCGGCTGCTGTCTTCGCCCTGAGCGTCAGGGACAGTCTCTTCAACCAGCGCATTGCTCAGCACTGCCAGAAACATCCGATCGCAGCCAACAGAAGTCTCCACGACAAAGGGAGTATAGTGTTCATTGAGTTCAGGATCAAAGAATTGCAATTTTTTTCCCGACAATTCTGAATGACTGCGCAAGTCAAAATCAGTACGTGAGTGTATGCCTTCCAGTTCTTTGAATCCAAAGGGAAACTCAAACTGGATGTCTACAGCAGCATTGGCATAGTGTGCCAGATTATCGTGGTCCTTGAATTTCAATTTTGCAGCCGGGGTAACAGCCTCATGCCAGGCCATTCGGCGGGCTTTCCATGTGTTGTACCACTCCATTTCGGTGCCGGGGCGCACAAAGAATTGCATTTCCATTTGCTCGAATTCGCGCATCCGGAAAATGAATTGCCGCGCTACAATCTCGTTTCTGAATGCTTTTCCTATTTGGGCAATTCCGAAGGGAATTTTCTGGCGAGTGGTTTTTTGAACATTCTGGAAATTGACAAATATTCCTTGCGCAGTTTCCGGGCGGAGGTAGAGTTTGTCGCCCTCGCCCTCGGTCGCCGTAGACTTGCCGGAGGCGACGTTCGACATTTGGGTAGAAAACATCAGATTGAATTGCCGTACTTCGGTCCAGTTGCGAGAGCCGCTGTCCGGGTCGGCGATTTCGAGTTCATCAATAATGGCTTTCAAATCAACCATATCATTGTTTTTCAAGGCGTTAGCGAGGCGTTTTTCGACGACGTCGGCTTTTTGCGTGTATTCCAAAACCCGAGGATTTGTCTCGCGGAACATTTTTTCATCAAATGTTTCTCCAAAACGCTTGGTTGCTTTTTCCACCTCTTTATCTGCCTTAGCGTTCATCTTGTCAATCTCGCCTTCGATCAGTACGTCGGCGCGGAATCGTTTTTTCGAGTCCTTGTTGTCTACAAGCGGGTCGTTGAACGCGTCCACGTGACCACTAGCCTTCCAAATAAGCGGGTGCATGAAAATAGCGGAGTCGAGACCCGTAATGTTTTCGTGCATTTGCACCATGGCTCGCCACCAGTATTCTTTGATGTTGTTTTTTAATTCCACGCCCATTGGGCCATAATCATACACGCCATTCAAGCCGTCATATACTTCTGATGAGGGGTAAATAAATCCGTATTCCTTGCTGTGCGACACGATGCGCTTGAACAAATCTTCTTGCATGCTTAAAATGTGGTCAATGTGAGAAATGTGGTCAATGTGATAAATGTGGCCAATGTGCTTTTGAGTATAGTTGACTCAAAAAGCGGCGCAAAGGTGGGAAAAAGGATGGAAAAAGAGGGTGTCCAATCAATTCGGATTCTTGTATTTTGTCCTCCGTCTCCACCACCAGACACCAACCACTACTACTGCAGCTATGGACAAATACCACCACCAATCGTAGTTGAATGTGGGTTTAGCAGGCAAATCCAAGGCCCGCATATCGCCGGACGCGGCAAGTCCCGCCCAGTAAAACGGGTGGGTCATTTCAAAATTTTTGTCCTTTTTTAGAAAATCGAGTTTGGCAAGCCGCAGGGCTTCGTCCTTGGTCTTTCCTTCTTGCAAATAGTTGAAAAACGCCTCTACCAATGGTGGAGCAGTGCCCGCGTGGAGCAGCCAAAGACTCATGACGGTGGCAGGCACCTGTGCTGCTGCAAAAGCCCTTGCAAGGCTGTACACTCCTTCCCCTTGTTCCAGCCTTCCAGAACCAGAGTGACAGGCGCTCAACACCACAAGATCGGCTTGCAGGCGCATGATTTGAAGTTCTGAGGCGTAAAGGATATTGTTGTTAATTAATGAATCCGGGCCTGGATCGCCGAAAAGCAATCGGGAAAGTTCAGGGTGCTCGTTGTCTGAAATACCGTGCATGGCAAGCAGGAGGGTACTGTATTCGGGTGCTGAATTTTTGAATCGTTCTTCTGTCGCACTGTCGTCACACAAAGCATGGCCCCCTAGCATTTTACGCACGTTTTTAGCTATTGAGCAGGTGTTTTTAAGTTTGTACACGCTTGATTTAGAATAACTTGGCGCAAATCCGCCAAAAACGTGTGGCGGTTTTTGAGTTGTCTTTTCGTGTGCCTCACTGATGCTTTTTTGGATGTTCAACAGGGTAGCAGAATACGCATAACCGAAGTTGTAGTTAGCCAAAAGCCATGGTTGGTCTCGCCAGGTGCTACCGTCTGAGTTTGGTGGTCGACTGAGTAAAATCTCGAAAGGAACGAGCATAAGCACGTCGTCTGGCACGATAACCATGCTTTTGGCATGGCCAAAGCGCGTTAGTTCAGGCTCTAGCAACAGACTATCGAGCAGCCATGCCTGGCGTAGAAACTGTTCGCGTCCGGCGTCTTCGCCCTTCCACAGGTAAGAGACCAAATCTCTTGTTTTTTCACGGAAATCTTGGGACAAACTGACTTTCCTCCAGCGGAAATTACCCTGAGCGTCAAAGCTGAAAACATAAGCATCCGTTTCGGTCAGGAAAAAATCGGCCATTGCCTGGTCAGGACGAAGAAGTTTGTGAACATCGTTTGCGGCCAGCACTTCCAAAAAAAGCGAGTCGGGATCATTATAGCTTGGGTAATCGGCCAGGAGCTTTTGCCGTTGGAGTTTCAGATCGAAGAGTTGGCGCTCCCAATCGGCTATCTTTTGTTCATCCGCTGAAGCCTTATCGTTTGCCGAACCCGGCGATGAGTCCTTATCGCGCTCGGCAGCGATTATAGTCTCGAGCCAAGCCATACGTACCCTGAGATCGTTGTCTCTTTTCAGAATATCATTGGGAAGATATTGCCTCGCCTGCACAAGGCTTTGGAGCAACAGCATCCCGCGTGCAAGTTCGGTGAGCCGAAATGCCCGTTCGGCATACCGGGGGTTTCCGGCGCTGCGCTCATAGAGTTGCCATGCAATGTCAATGGCTTCATGGAAACGTTTGCGGCTATCTTTCAGCGCAAGCAGCGAGGACGATTCATAAACATGGGTGGCGCGAAGTTTGGCCTCTACAATGGGGATGAGTTCGTAACATTCAAGGGATTTTTCGAGTTGGTTGAGGGCTTTGAAAGCACGGGCTTTGCCGTGGAGGGCGCGGAGGATCACATTCTCGGCTTTGAGGCTTTCAAGTGCTGGGTTTTCACCTACAGGTGCAATAAATTTTGGCACCATGGTTTTTAGGGCGTCATGAAAACAGTTTAAAGCCTCTTTGGGGTTATCACGCTCAAGTAGAAGATTTCCAATACAGATTTGATAAAACGCACATTGTCGTTTTGTGCCTTTAGGGTAAGCCTGTACCGTTTCTAGCGCCTTCTTGTACCAGAACAAGGCCTGGTCGAGATTTCCTTTTTTTGTGTAAAGGATACCATTCGTCTCTTGAAGGTTGAAGCGGAACTCCGGGAGCTTAGCGGCTGTTTCCTTTAAAGTCTTTTTGAGCAATGCCTCAACTTCTTTGTTTATTTTCAGGGCTCCATCAAAATCCTTCATTAAGGCAAGACATTCTCCAAGTGCAATTTTGGTGAAGATAAAATCTTCCTCTGGCAAACCTTCTCTGGCCACACCCTCCAAAAAAATCTGTTTTGCTCTCGGATAGTCTTCTAAGGTGACATATAGGCCGCCGAAATCGCTGTATTTGGCCACTTTCGGAGCATTGTTCGCAATGCTGTATGCCAAACCCTCATCAAAAATTCGCTTTGCGCTGTTGAACTCCCCCAATCTGATGTAAGTATTGCCCAATTGGAAATACATAAACTTGGCAATGGTATCATGATGGCCGTGCAAGCCTTTACGGAAGATGTCGTAGGCTTTTTCCAAAGAAATTTTGGCTTGTACAAAATCTTCGGCATCCTGCTTGGCGATAAAAGATTGATCCAGATAGAAAAAGCAATACTCGATGTTCTCTGCACGATTCTTCGGAGCCCGCCACATATTTTTAGCTATACAGTGATCCATGTACTGCATAGCCTCGAAAGGCTGGTTTTGGGCGCTTGCAATAAAATCGCCCTTTTTTGCTTGCAAAAAAAGCCACTTTTCAAGGTTATCTCCCTTTTGGAACAACGCGATTCCCTGATCCAAATACTGGAGTGCTTCTTCATATTTTTTTTCACCCAGTGCTTCTTGAAATTGCTCAAAATGTTTTTCAGCGGCTTGAGAATCAGCATTTTGACCAGCAAGGAGCAGGGCAAAAAAAAGGCAAAGGAGGAGGGCTAAAAATCTGCGCATTTCTATTTAAGTTTCCTTTTCAAGTACCAGGCAATCCAAATGAGCAGCGCGAGAATGATTATTGCCAAAATCAAGGTAATGTAAACAGGCAGGCAACATAACCATGAGGGAGGGGGCATTTCGCCACACTCATAGCCAGTAAATGGCGAAAGTCTTCGCTCGTCCAACTTGTAGTTATAGTTGCACTCTTCATTAGCGTGGCTGAACTGAACGCACAATTCTAAGCCCCTACCACTTGCCAATCGTTGTACTCCAAGCCAGTTGGTGGTGACGGTAAAAATAAGGGTATCGCAGGTTTTACGGGTTTCTGCCACATCTGATTCTGTAGCATCAGGAAGCGGCAACCCGTCCAAAAAGACGTTCCATTTATAGTGCCAACCAGGATCAGGCGATGAAACTAAATTCGGGGCTGTCCCTGCAATAAAGTTTGGTTCGCTTATCACGCCAGTATGGTCAATGATACGAAACCCAAAATTCTGTTCGTGCATAAATCCTTCATTGCACACTTCCATCCTGATTTTCACTTGATAGCGGTTCTGGCCAAGTGGGCACACTTGTAGTACCTCCAGGCCATTCGGGTCAATACCTGCCACCATCTCCACCTCGCGTGTGGCAATACCGCGTATGAATCTTTCCGGTCCAACCTGTAGGTTCGCGGCATTAAGGGTTGGAAAATACTGAAGTACTTCTGAATAAACCGGGTTTATGCTAGTAGGATCGTCCGGGTTTGTTAATCTTGACAATGGCTGGTTGCCGACGGATAATGCTAAGTAATGGCCAATAGGGAGCACAGTATCTGGCATTCCAGCTACTGTGCGAATCCAATCTCTGTTCCAAGTTGAGATAAGTGCTGGAAAAAATCGCAGTTCGCTAAAAGGACTGGCTCCCATATCCCGAAGAGCAGCTGAAGTTCTTTCCGAGACTGATTTCTGCTGCGAGAACCTATCGGGATTTGCATTAAAACCCACGCCGACTTCCAGATAATTTTCAAATCGTGTACTCAATTCCCTTGCAAGCAGAGAAAGTGATCTGGGTATTGAAATCGCTGTTGCTTTTTCCGCAGGGGTAAGTCCAGTTGGAAAATAATGCGGGAAGCTGACAAAATCCAAGGCTTCGTGGATTTTCAACCTATTATAGCCTGCCTCAAGTTTTTCACAATTGTAAAAGAAAAAGATTGAGTCTGTCAATTTATCCGAGGCGAGGGAAGAAATGGCAAATACTGTTGGATAGTGGGGGCGATTGCGATCATGGTTGAAGATGTCCATTGAATGGGCACCGAGAATCCTGAATGAAAAACTATCAGGTATATCCGGGTTTACATCTCTGTTTTCAACATTAATGTTTCGCATTAAACCACGCGGTGGGGAAGTATTGCTCTTTCTCTCTGACAAAACAACCACAGGAGAATACGGGCCCGCTTCTGGATAAACATACGTTTCTTCATACGTTGCCAAATCTTGTTCCAAGTCGCCAAACTCGTGAAACCGAAAGTTGCCGTCTCCAAATATCCAAAAGGCCTTATAACGTGCTCCAAAACTAAGATTTTCCAATGTGCTTTCCGCATTAAAAACCTGAAACTGCACGCGATTTGAAGGACAATTGTAGAGTATTGCTTGGTCGATAGCGACGGGACAGGAGCTCAGATAATCGCCGTTTACCCTTAAACAAGGGTCATCTTGTGAATAGGCAATAAAAGAACAAGCAAATAAAAGTGTGGAGAGGGTGGCAAACTTGATCAATTGTTTCATATGTAGGCGTTTTTCTTTAAGATGTTTTTGGAAAAATGGCTCACTCCGATCGGAGAATCATGCGAATTTACAGCGCGAAACAAAGGCTTTCTGCCAAAACAACACGACATCTATCCAATTTTTTTTATAATTATCGTAAAATGTCAAGCCTGTCTGGCATTTTTAACCGCTATCACCAATGCTATTCCAGCTGTGAAATGGAAGAATGATCGGATTCACTAAAAACGCATCGAATGCCATTTTTCCGACCTCAAGTATAATAGAACAAACAAGATCATCATTGCCCAATAGAGCAATTCTGCGGCCCAAACCCACAACAAGCCCAGCTGGGTAAAATTTGTCACCCAGTACACATAACCAAGATACACTCCCACGCAAAGTGCCTGGAGTTTCAATCCAAACCAGGTCGCGCCTGTGCCCGATAGCGCGTTCATCAAAACTGCACCAAAAGTGGAGAACGTAAGCAATCCCAGCAGGAAATAGAACACAGGTTGCGTTTCTGTTATCAGGCTCATATCGTCTTTCCCTAATAGCGGGTAAAGCAATTGGCCTGGAAACAAGAGAATGGGAACTGCCACAACCATAGTTACAAACCAGCATAATTTGCCAGTTTTCCACGCAGCTGCCAACACATCAGAATGCCGGTTTTGGCCTATAAGGTTGGAAACCAAGGTGTTCACACCAGTCGAAAAGCCCCAGAGCGGGATGGAAAGCAATAGATACACCATTCGGGCAAGGTTCGAAATGGCCAGCGGGCGTTCGCCCAAATTTTCTACCATGCCAAAGAAAAATACCCAGCTCCCCTGCCCTACCGCCGCTTGCGCCACGATTGGCAACACAATACGGAGTTGCTGCATCGTCATTGGCCAGTCAGGTTTGGGAATGGAAAAAATATTGAGCGGGCGGTTCGATTTATCAAATATCATATAGCCCACAAAGAACACGAACGCCACAGCTTCAGATATACTGCTTGCCAACCCGGATCCGCCGATGCCCATGTCCGGCAGCCCGAATTTTCCAAAAATAAGTGCATAGTTCAGTACGAGGTTCACCACAGCCAATAACAGTGTAGTAGCCAAAATAATGCGCGGCCTGGCAATGCCCGAGTACAGCGAAATAAGCGCTACGCCCCCATAACTAAAAAATACCCCGTAGGATCGGTAATGAATGTATTCTAGGCTTTTTTCGTATACTTCAGGAGAGTTTTCCAGGAAAAACTGAAAAAACCAACCTGTTCCAAAACGCATAAAAGCCCACAACACCAAGGCCAATGCCAGCTCGAAAAGCAGCATGGTGTGGAATGTGTGGCCGACTGCGTCAGGCCTTATCTCTCCCATCCGCCGCGCAATCATGATCTGCCCTCCCCTCGAAAACGAAAATCCAATGGCTGCAATGGTAATATAAAAGACTCCAACAAAACCCATCGCGGCAAATTCCACATCGCCTTTGTGGTACAGCAATACCGCATCGCTCAGGGCAATCACATTCTGCACTGCCGAGCCGAGCATAATCGGCGCGGAGATTCTCCAAATCTGGCGGTATGAAAGGTCGAGCAGCAAGGAATAATGGATTGAGTCGATTGAGGGATTGGAAGGATTGATTCGATTGGAGAGATTGGTTCGATTGGGGTAAATTACTTTTACCCGCTGTAGCTTCCTTGCCGCCACTATAAGTTAAGGCGAATGAGAGCGAAGGAGGGCACCACTTTATCAAAAAAGCCTCCAGGGCTTCCAGCTGGCTGGCAGGATTTTGAAATGTTGCTTTTCCTTGAAATCTGGGTCAATCATTACCAACGAAAGTTCAAAAAAATCAATCGTCAGCGTCACCCGAGGATGGTTTTTGATCTTTTCCCATGCCTCTGCCATACCTCTTGACCAGTGCATGTCGTCGAACACAAACACCGTTTTACCATGGGCAAAAGTCAGGCACTCCTCAAAATATTTCAGCGTAGGTTCAGAGCGGTGATTGCCATCAAAGAACACAAAATCAGGCTGTTGCAAATGGTCTAGCGCGGACGACAAGGTTTGTTCAAAAGGCCCTTCCCTCACTTCAACGTTTTTAGCCAATCCCAACAAATCCAGGTTCATTCGGGCAATATGGGAAATTTCAGGACTGCCTTCCAAGGTCACAAACCTTGCCTCCCTCCGTGCCGAAGCCAGGTACATCGCTCCTATTCCTACAGATGTGCCAAGCTCGAGCATGGTTTTTGGCCGAAGGTGGTTGGCCAGATGGAACAGCATTTGTCCCTGCCCTGCCGAACTTCCAGACCGCCTTGCAATGCTCCGAACACTTCTCTTTTTTTCTACAGGCAACGCTTGCCCAGACCCGGCCCCTAAGTCTAATACGCTCACAAATACATCGCTTGACAATATTTTTTCGCGCACTCTTTCCACGTCACGGAAAGCATAGAACCAGCGCTCATCTTCCAACACAGCACAGGCCAACTCAAACACAAAAGGAGAGTGGAGTTGATATTTTGTGATCGCAGCGCGGTAAAAGCGGAAAAATTCGCCGATCTGGAAGAAGTTCATTGCGCGTTTGTTCTATCGGTTTTTAACACTTGGGCGCAAAATAGTGCGGGTTTCGGTTAAAAATTCATTAAACGATTTTTCCTTAAAAAACACCTTGTGAAGCATCCCGTTTTGGCAGCAGTTTTACACAAAACGAGACAAAATTCACATGACAAAGATCCGTTTTTTCCTAAGCACGCTTTTATTTGCCCTCTTCATCACCACCCCGGCCTTTGCGCAGAAATACAAAACCGCAGCAGGCATCCGATTCGACAATGGACTAAACCTCACCGCGCAACAGTACATTAAAAACGGCTGGACCGTCGAAGGAATACTTCATACCCCGCTCATTGCTTCAAAAGACATTGGCGTTACCCTGCTCGCGGAAAAGCACCGCAAAATATTGTTCAGAGGCACGAATTTTTACACTGGCCTGGGTGCCCACTACTACTGGCAGCAGAATTCCGTCCGCGACGCCAGTGAACTGCATGAAAACGTAATGGGACTAAGTGGCATAGCGGGCCTCGAAGTCTCTTTAGGCCGCATCAATCTCGCGGTAGACTGGAAGCCCGAACTCCATCTGTCAGGCGATCAATCCCACCCATTTGAATGGAACGGAGCATCAGTATCCTTGCGCTACATCATCGAAAAGCGGGAGCGCAAGAAAATTAAAGACTGGAAAATCTGGGACAAAGTCGGCGGTAAAAAGAAAAATAAGCGCTGATTTTCAAACATAAAGCGCGAACGCCCGGCACCTTTGTAGATACCGGGCGTTCCTCTTTTGAGCCTTTTCAAATTTGATTTTACCCAAACCTGCCCCGGCTTCGCTTTTACTCGCCTTAGCCATTGGCGGCGGCGAGAAGCTCCGGCCGGTAAAACTGCTACTGCCCACTGCTATTGCCCCAACCTCCCAACAGCATCTTCTGTGGAGCGTAGCCTTTCGCGACAAAAACGCACCAGTTCGGCGGCTCGTTCAATTTTGTTTGTGAGTTCGTCTATGCCCACTGAGCCGCCTTGCAAGTCATTCACAATCCTTTGCAGTTCTGTCCAGGCCGATTGGTAAGTAGTTTCTTCTGGTTGTTGATTTTTCATGTTCTAGTTGATGTAATAGTTTTTGGTTTTTGAGAATGTGTGCTTGATCATCCCTTTTATCTATTTTTCAAACCACACTTTTTCGTGGTTATTGGCATCGCCGTTGTAGTTGATGAGAATTTCCGAGCCAGCAGGAATGGGCTTAATACAGTAAAAATCAATGGTTTGCGCTTCAAAGTCCATCCCATATTCAGCGTTTGGAGTATAAGAATGGTTGTAAAGCGATCCAAAGCCGA
Source organism: Saprospiraceae bacterium (assembly GCA_046160625.1). GTDB lineage: Bacteria > Bacteroidota > Bacteroidia > Chitinophagales > Saprospiraceae > M3007. The sequence goes on along the minus strand of JBJXGZ010000077.1, from coordinate 761 downwards.
GACAAAATGCGAACCATTCGCCGCGCTCGCCCCAATCAAAATAGTAATCATCGAGCACGGTCTTGCGCACATCGGCCAGTTCTTCCTTTGGGAACAAAATGATAGGGCAGATTTCAAGTACCTCGCCTTCCTCGATGTCGCGGCCTGCAAAAACACCCTTGCCGTGCAATTCTGAATAGGCTACAAATATGGGTGCTTGCTGGAGTGACATGGGGCAGTGGGAGGAGCAATGAGCGAAAAGGCAGTTTATGCTGCTTTTGTGGCAATTTTCTCGATTGTTTCTATGCGTTTCATTTTTTTCTCGGCATAAGCTACGGCTGCTTCACGCACCCAAGCCCCGTCTTCCCAAGCCTTGCGGCGGGTTTCCAGGCGTTCGCGATTGCAAGGGCCGTTGCCTTTTACCACATTCCAAAATTCGTCCCAGTCAATTGCGCCAAAATCATAGTGGCCGCGCTCGGCATTCCATTTCAAATCCGGGTCGGGATGTTGCAGGCCAAGCACCTTGATTTGTTCGGCTACCATATCTACAAAGCGTTGACGCAGTTCATCATTGCTGAATCGTTTGATTTTCCAGCGCATGCTTTGCTCGCTGTGGGTGGATTCACCGTCAGAAGGGCCGAACATCATTACTGAAGGCCAATACCAGCGATTGATAGCGTCCTGAGCCATAGCCCGTTGTTCCGGCGAACCGTTGGCCAGCGTGAGCAACACCTCAAAACCTTGTCTTTGGTGAAAACTTTCCTCCTTGCACACCCGTACCA
>JBJXGZ010000076.1:0-3362 GCA_046160625.1 Saprospiraceae bacterium | reverse complement strand
CGAAACCTCGAGTATTGGCCGCCGATCCGCGTTATAACGATACGATGGTAACACGTTTCGTGAATAACCTGATGTGGGACGGCAAGAAGAGCGTTGCATTTGGCATTTTTTACGATGCACTTGACATTGTAAAAAGCCGCACCAACGAGGACGAGTTGCAGATCTGGAAGAAAGCACTCAACAACGTCATGCCACAAGTGGAAGTCCGCAGCCGCCGCGTAGGTGGTTCTACTTTCCAAATTCCAACGGAACTTCCTGCCAACCGCAAAGTCTCCATTGGTATCAAGTGGATGATCAAATATGCCCGTACCCGTAGCGGTAAAGGCATGGCCGAAAAACTCGCTGCTGAAGTAATGGCCGCTGCCAAAGGCGAAGGCAACGCAGTGAAAAAACGCGAAGACGTACACAAAATGGCAGAAGCCAACCGCGCTTTTGCCCACTTCCGTGGACGTTAAGCAAGGCTAAGCCACCGCCCTACCGCCGAAGGTTGCAGTTCCCCGCATAGTGTTTGGGAAAGCAATTTTCGGCGGTATCGGCGTTTTTAGAGGTTTTGAAAAGAATGCATTAAAATGTTTTCTCAAAATTTTCTTAAAAATCAAAGGGTTTACTCAAAATTAACATTCGATTCAAAGGAAATTCTATCCCTTGTAGCGATACTTTGTTCTGAAAGAGTGTTTAGGCCCAAATTTATTACTCAATTTCTCTCACACAATCAATAAAGTAAAAAGTCATGGCAACGGACCTTCGGTTCACCCGGAATATTGGTATCGCCGCCCACATTGATGCGGGCAAAACGACTTTCACCGAGCGTACGCTCTTTTACACAGGTGTCAACCACAAAATCGGCGAAGTGCACGAAGGTGCTGCAACGATGGACTGGATGGAACAGGAGCAAGAGCGCGGCATCACGATTACTTCAGCCGCTACCAGATGTCACTGGACAGTAGACGGCCAATTATATGATTTCAACATCATTGATACCCCTGGTCACGTGGACTTCACGGTGGAGGTGAACCGTTCGTTGCGCGTACTCGACGGCTTGGTGTTCCTGTTTTCGGCAGTGGATGGCGTGGAGCCTCAGTCAGAAACCAACTGGCGTTTGGCCGACAATTATAAAGTGCCACGTATCGCATTCGTCAACAAGATGGACCGCGCCGGTTCCGACTTTATGATGGTGGTGAAAGACATGAAAGCCAAACTTGGCTCGAATGCTATTCCACTTCAGGTGCCTATTGGTTCTGAGCACAACTTCAAAGGTGTTGTCGACCTCGTGATGGGTAAAGCAATTGTATGGAATGAGCAGGATCAGGGCATGACCTACACGGAGATCCCGGTCCCAGAGGATTTGAAAGAAACGGTCCACGAATTGCGTCAACAGCTCATCGAAGAAGTTGCTTCTTACGATGACAAGCTGCTCGAAAAATTCTTCGACGACCCAGATAGCATCACCGTGGCCGAAATGCGCGCAGCAGTGCGTGCCGCTGTGTGCGACTTGAAGATGACGCCAGTAATGTGCGGTTCAGCATTCAAAAACAAAGGAGTTCAGGCTTGCCTCGACGCGGCTTGTTACTTCCTTCCAGCACCCATTGATATTGAATCTGTGACAGGTACAGATCCTAAAACAGAGAAAGAAGTATCACGGAAACCTTCAATAACGGAGCCATTCACCGCATTGGCGTTTAAAATCGCAACCGACCCCTTTGTGGGCCGCTTGTGCTTTATCCGGGTATATGCAGGTAAACTGGACGCTGGTTCCTACGTTCTGAATACCCGCACGGGCGACAAAGAGCGTATCAGCCGATTGTACCAAATGCACGCCAACAAGCAGAACCCGATTGATTCGGTGGAAGCGGGCGACATTGCTGCAGCAGTAGGTTTCAAAGACATTCGCACAGGGGATACACTTTGTGATGTAAACCACCCGATTGTGCTCGAAAGTATGGTCTTCCCTGAGCCAGTAATTGGCTTGGCGGTAGAACCCAAGACACAGAAGGACCTTGACAAAATGGGCATGGCCCTCAACAAGCTCGCCGAAGAAGATCCAACTTTCCGCGTGAAATACGACGAGGACACGAACCAAACCGTAATCAGCGGCATGGGTGAATTGCACCTGGAGATCATCGTAGACCGTTTGCGTCGCGAATTCAAAGTGGAATGCAACCAAGGCGCTCCTCAAGTGAACTATAAAGAGGCTTTGACCAAAACTACTACCCACCGTGAGCGCTTGAAAAAGCAAACGGGTGGTTCTGGTCTTTTCGCCGATATGGAATTCACGCTTGGCCCTGCTGACGAAGACTTCCTCAACAGCGATGACTTCAAAAGCGGCAAAAAGAAACTCCAGTTCGAGTGGGGCATCGTGGGTGGTGCCATTGACAAGAACTATCAGAAGCCTATTGCTGACGGCTTCACGCAGATGATGAACAACGGGATCCTTGCAGGCTACAACATTGACTCGATGAAGGTTAAGGTAATTGACGGTGGCATGCACGCCGTTGACTCCAAGCCAATTGCGTTCGAGTTGTGTGCAAAAGAAGGTTTCCGAGCTGCTGCTCCGTCTACCAAGCCGGTTATCATGGAACCAATTATGAAATTGGAAGTGATCACTCCTGAAGATTACGTTGGTCCGGTTATCGGCGACTTGAACCGTCGCCGTGGCTTGCCAAAAGGTCAGGAAGGTCGTATGGGTGGCGCAGTAGCCATTCAAGCCGAGGTGCCGCTTTCCGAAATGTTCGGCTATGTGACCCAACTCCGTACACTGACTTCTGGCCGTGCTTCGAGCACCATGGAATTCAGCCACTATGCTCCGCCACCAGCAAGCGTTTCTGAAGCGGTGATTGCGGCTGCGAAGGGCGGGAAGGGGTAATGATTTACGATTAGTGATTTACGATTAGCGATTTTTGATTTTATAGAACTCCCGGTAGTGCGTTTGCGCTGCCGGGAGTTTTTAATTAGGTCGTACACGGTGTAGCAGTGCCATAATGGTAGCCCAACGGATGTTGAGGCGCGATGAAACGGCGTAGCCGTGACACTATGGTAGCCCAAGGGGCGGTTGTTTGTGGTGTGATAGAACGGCGTAGCCGTGGCATTATGTAATGTCACGGCTACGCCGTTTCGTTATTTATCATCCTGGGTGTTACCATAATGTCATGCCTACGGCATTTTGGTTCATGTTGGCATGAATTATTTGTACGGAAATAAAATTCAACTCTTGCGTTGTTCATTTTTATTACATAATTTGTAACTGTTTAGCACCCGCCGGAGGCGGGTATTGAGGGGACCGGATTAAAACATAACTTAGCGCATCAAAAACAAACGAGTTGGAACTGCCAAACACTGTCGAATCTTGTCATGTTCTTATAAAT
>JBJXGZ010000075.1:0-59558 GCA_046160625.1 Saprospiraceae bacterium | reverse complement strand
CTGGAAACTACAAACACCGCAGATAAAGACAATTTTATCATAAAAAACCTCACGGAAGCGGAAGAGGAGTACATTATCTCCAGCAAGAAACTGGCTGAACGGTATGCATTGGTAGAAAAAAGGGATGCTACCTATTCTTTGTACGAACCCACTGGCACCATAAACGCCCTCAAACTTACCGAGGGTATGATAAAAAAACTTGGGCTGAATGAAGCGTTTTGGTTTGTTGCCAGTTGGGGTGAAAAAATGGTGGCTCGTAAAAGCGACTTTCTGGTGCTGACCAAGGAAAAAGAGATTTACAGAATTGCCCGAAAAGAGTTTTTTGAAACCTACGAACTTTGTTAAATATGACAGAACAAGAATACCTCAAAGATCGGGTAGACGATCAGATTGACTGGTTGGGCGGCAAAAGCAGTTTCAACCAAAAGCGGTACAAGCGACTGCGTGTCCTTATTTTAATCACTTCAGCACTCATCCCATTGTTGTCGGGTTTTATCACAGACGAAAACTGGGGGCTAAAAGTGGCAGTTGGAATTGGGGGGGTCATTGTAGCCGTATCGCAAGGCTATATTTCCATCCACAAGTACCATGAGCTTTGGGTGCAGTACCGCGCCACCGCCGAAGCCCTCAAGCGTGAGAAACTGCTCTACCTCGCCAAAGTGGGCGCTTATGCCGATACTGGCAAGGCATTTGAACATTTTGTCCTCACCGTAGAGGCCATTTTGTCGGACGAAAACAAACAGTGGGTAGAGAATTTGAAAACGCTGAGCGGTAATCAGTCGGCATCTTGATTCTTTCTTTCTAGCATCTCGAGTGTAGTTAGACGAGAAAATTTGAAAAGCAATTTGGTTCACCGAACTACCTTTGCGCATCTTGCGGTAAACTTCCCGAAAGTTTAATCCCGAAGAAATCGGGATCGGGAAGTTCAATCTGTGAGAAATCCACACGAACATTTCCAACCACAATATGAATTTCGATCTGATTGTAATCGGCAGCGGCCCAGGCGGGTATGTGGCTGCCATCCGAGCCTCTCAACTGGGCATGAATGTCGCCATTGTAGAGCGCGAAAGCCTTGGAGGCGTTTGCCTCAACTGGGGTTGTATCCCCACCAAAGCCCTGCTCAAAAGCGCACAAGTGTTTGATTATCTTAACCATGCAGAAGATTATGGCATTAAAGTTGGCAAACCCTTGGCCGATTTTGAAGCTATGATCAAGCGCAGCAGAGGCGTAGCGGACGGCATGAGCAAGGGGGTGCAGTTCCTGATGAAAAAGAACAAAATAACGGTCATCATGGGAAACGCCAAACTGGTAAAAGGCCCCAAAGTTGCCGTCACGGATGCTGAGGGAAAGATTACGGAATACACCGCAAAGGGCATCATCATCGCCACAGGTGGGCGAGCAAAAGAATTGCCCAACCTTAAAATTGACGGCAAAAAAATCATCGAATACCGCAAGGCAATGAGCCTCGAAACGCAGCCAAAACGGATGGTAGTGGTAGGGGCAGGCGCTATTGGCGTTGAGTTTGGCTATTTCTACCACAGCATTGGCACGGAAGTCAGCATTGTGGAATTTATGGAACAGGGTCTTGTGCCACGCGAAGACCCAGATATATCCAAAGAATTAGGCAAAATCTACGGTAGAAAAGGCTATAAAATCTATCCCGGCTGGGCCGTAGAAAGTGTGGACACAAGTGGAAAGGAGGTTAAAGTAAACATGAAAAACCGCAAAGACGGCAAAACTGAAACCATTCTTTGTGATATCGTGCTCAGTGCAGCTGGGGTCACGCCGAATATTGAAAACATTGGCTTAGAAGACCTTGGCATCGTCACCGACCGCGGATACATCAAAGTAGACGAATACTGCCAGACCAATGTGCCGGGCATTTACGCCATCGGCGATGTGCTGGCAACCCAGGCACTGGCGCACGTGGCAAGTGCGGAAGGCATCACCTGCGTTGAGAAAATCGCGGGCCACCACCCCGAGCCGATTGATTACAACAACATCCCAGGCTGCACCTATTGTGTGCCTGAAATCGCCTCGGTGGGTTATACGGAACAGGCGGCTAAAGAGGCTGGTTACGAGTTGCTGGTGGGCAAATTCCCTTTCACTGCCAGCGGAAAAGCCAAAGCATCCGGCCATTCTGAGGGTTTTGTAAAACTCATTTTTGACAAAAAATACGGCGAATTGCTTGGCGCGCACATGATTGGAGCCAATGTGACGGAGATGATTGCCGAAATTGTTGTCGCACGTAAACTGGAGACGACTGGCCAGGAGATTATCAAGTCCATTCACCCCCACCCTACTATGAGCGAAGCCATTATGGAGGCGGCGGCCGCAGCGTATGGGGAGGTGATACATTTGTGATGCCCTTCATTCCACCATTTTCAATCTCAATGTAACAGCATACCGGTTCGGTTCATCCACGATTTCAAGATCATGGCTTTCCGGGTAAAGAATCTGTAGCCGCTGCTTCACATTGGCAAGTCCGATACCACCGCTTCTGGGGTGACTTGGGCGGGGCATTTGCTCCACTTTGCTGTTTTCAATAACAAATTCGGCGTCCTCCCCCTGAACAGAAAGTCGAATGCGCACATACCCACCCGCAGTTGCATGGTTCAGGCCGTGCTTGAAGCTGTTTTCCACAAATGGAACGAACATTAATGGAGCCACCATCTGTTCGCTCACATGACCCTCTACCACAAAACGGATGTCGGCATCCTTGGGTTGACGGAGCCGTTCAAGATCAAGGTAATTGTAGAGATAATGGATTTCTTTGGAAAGATGTACGCGCCGCTCGTTGCACTCATAGAGCATATAGCGCATGATTTCGGCCAGTTTTAAGACGATTTCAGGGGCCTTGTCACTTTTTTTCAACGTGAGGGCATAGAGATTGTTGAGTGTGTTGAAAAGAAAGTGTGGATTAATCTGGCTTTTAAGAAAGCGCAGTTCTGACTGCATGGTCTGCGTGAGCAACACCTGTTTTTCATTCTGATAACGCCACCAGTCCATGATAACACGCAACACAGTAGCGAGGATAGTGACAAATACATTGCTCAAATAAATCCGCTCCTGCTGGTCCACCACATTCGCCTGATACTCTGGAGAGTCTGAATACACAAGATATAAAACCAACACCTCGATTGGCGTTACAATTGCGCACGCTGCCAATACCAGCCCGAAATAGATGAATGCATGTCGGGCTAAATAGTTGGGGATCAGGTACAAAAGATTGAAATATACCAAGCCAGCAAAAAACAGCGCCTGGATCGTCTCATTGTATAAGGTCGTGTTAAAATCAATCCCTTGTCTTAGACTTGTACCTACCATCGTTCCGTACAGTGCCAGCCAGAAGAGCGTGTGATAAACAAGCCGCTGGTTTAGAAAAGCGTAAATCTGGTCGAGTAAGCTGCGGGTCTTCATGTATTGGTTGAACTGGCGATTTGGAGGATTTGTTGATTAGAGATTTGTGGCAAAAAAACCGCGCAGGTCGCATCCGGTTTTCGTTTTTAGATAGAAACAGAGACTCAAAGGATGAAACTCCACATAATACCCATCATTTCGCCCTAATTTTGTCCCTCGAATGATACGCACAACTGCGCAAACATACTGACTGAGAATGGTTTACATCACCCGAATCGAACGCTTCAACGCTGCCCACAAACTTTGGGTTGAAGGCTGGACAGAAGAGCAAAACCGAGAAGTGTTCGGCAAGTGCTCCAATAAAAATTGGCACGGCCACAACTACAACCTGCACGTAACCATAAAAGGCCAACCGGACCCTGTGACAGGCTTTATCATGGACGTGAAAAAATTGAGCACCATCATTCGCGATGAAGTCATTGAATACCTGGATCACAGCAATCTCAACATTGATGTGGAATTTATCCCTCCCGGCCTTCAACCTACCACGGAAAATCTTGTTATGCTGATTTGGCAACGACTTGCGCCCGCTCTTAAGGATTTTCCCTGCCAACTGCACGCAATAAAACTTTGGGAAACGGAAACGATCTATGCCGAATATTATGGGGAATAAATTGTGGAACGTGGTCAATACAAAAATGTGCTCATTGTGAGTGCAAAAACACATTGGCCACATTGACCATAATCAACACATTGACCACATTCCACTTTATGGCATATAAAAAATCCGAAGTCTATGATGCAGCGCTAACCAAGCGTATGGAGGCTGATTACTTAAATATTTTGAGTGGTCTGGGAGAGGATGCTGGCCGGGAAGGCTTGCTCAAAACTCCTGAGCGCGCCGCTAAAGCGATGCAGTTCCTCACACAAGGGTATGGACAAGATGCGGCCAAGATACTCAACTCGGCCATGTTCCGTGAAGATTACAGCGAGATGGTACTGGTAAAAGACATAGAAGTGTATTCACTTTGCGAGCACCATATTCTTCCATTTTTTGGCAAGGCCCATGTTGCCTACATCCCAAATGGACAAATCGTTGGGCTTAGCAAAATCCCACGAATAGTGGATGTTTTTGCCCGCCGCCTTCAGGTGCAAGAGCGCCTTACCATCGAGGTTCGTGATGTGATTCAAGATACCCTCAAGCCTTTGGGCGTTGCGGTGGTGATCGAGGCGCACCACATGTGCATGATGATGCGCGGTGTTCAAAAACAAAACTCGCTTACCACTACTTCCGCTTTCACCGGTCAATTTCTGAAAAATGAAACACGGAGTGAGTTTTTGCGGCTGATTGGCACAAAATTGCATTGATTGACTCAATTGTGTTTAGCCACGAATTGCACTAATTGGCACTAATTTAAGGTTAAATTAGTGCCAATTAGTGCAATTCGTGGCTAAATAAATCATTTTACGATGAAAATCCTATTCTCCTTCGCCCTGTTTTCATTCCTTATTTTTTCCGCCCAAAACTGTTCTGAACATTCGGGAAAAACGGCTGAGCCGCTAACGCCAGACCCGACAATGGAGCCCGTTTCCTTGCCTGAAGGCTTTAATGAATATTGGTATGCAGGTAAAGCCGAACTTTGCACTTACGACGTGACCCAAGAGCGATACGGAGAAATCCGCCAGGCAGAGCAAGTCAATGTCTTCGTTACGGAAGACTTTTCGCGGGCCAAACAAGTGAAACTTGACGATCCTGCTCTAACGCCAACCGACCGGGTGCCTGTACTAAAACTCAATTTGATTCGGCGTTTCCATACTGGCATCTACGACTATTCGATCATGCAATCAGTCTTCACTCCCGTGAATGGCTTGCCATCCCTGAAAACCACTACGACTGTTCAAGATTGGTGCGGCCAGGTATTCATGCAAAATAATCTGGAAAAGGACGGTTACCACCTGCGCGGATTCTCCTACTTTGAAAGTGAAGGCGAGCAAGACCTGCGCTTGCCGTTTGCTCTGCTCGAAGATGAGATTTGGACACGGATTCGGCTAAATCCATCGACATTAACCACAAGCAATGTGCGTATAATTCCTTCCGCGATATACACTCGGCTTCGCCACAAGCCAATTGGAGCTCAAAACGCTGAGATTAAAATTGAAAAAGGCGAAAATGAAAGCGTCTTGAAAATAGTGTACTCCGACATCCCTCGCTCCTTGAGTATTCGGTTTACAACAGCATTCCCCTACAAAATCCTAGCCTGGGAAGAAACCCATGAAGGCAAAATTGCCAGCAAAGGCGAGCTCAAAGCCACTATCAGGAGTGCGTACTGGGAAACGCACGATAATGCCAATGCGCCATTGCGCGATTCATTGAAGTTGCGGTTTTGATTTTCGATGGAAAATTTGGCTTGGTCCCCCATGCCAAATCTTAAAATTCGGACAACGCGATGATTGTTCGGTGCATCTTTCGTTTGCGGCCTAGAAAAATTCTCTAATTTGCCCCGCCTTACGGCAGGTGCAATTCATTTTATACCTCTTTTGCGGGCAAATCCAGGTTTTAAGTTGCTGAAATTCAAAAAGTTAACCCGCAAAACCTGATTATACCCGATTATCACAAACCTTTCTACATACAACCAGTCATGCAGCTTTTCACCCGACTTTTATCCCTCATCTTGCTGCTCGCCTTCTTTTCTTCCCAAACGCTACAGGCGCAAGATTGCTCCAAATTAATAAAGGAAAACAAAAAAATCTCCGGTATTCAACTGGCAAGTACCTCCATGCTTAGTGTCGTCATCCGTGGCGGCTACACTTATTTCATTGAATTTTTCACAAATGAGAAGGGTGTATACGCCAAATTCACCTCCCAAGGGGGAATTGAGTTCAACCAAGACGATCAAGTTGTATTTGTAGATGCTGTTGGCAGGGAGCGTGCCTACAAATTTACAGGCATGGACGAACTGGTTGCGGGGGCCGTGCCCACACACCGCAACAACTTGCGCCTCGACCTCGAAGCCGTGCAGTGGCTCGCGGATGCAAATATTACAGGAATAAATTTCATCAATTTCGTTGACCGCCAGAAATACAAATTCACGATCAACGTCGATAGGCAGAGCGAATTCAAGAATTTGGCCAGCTGCTTTAACTCTATTTTGGATCGTATGGCCGTAGTGGATACGCCTGGTGCCTCGGTCTCAAAGCCTGATCCTTTAGCCACGACGGGTACTCCTACAACACCTGGAAAGCCCGGTACTAAACCAAGTGGTGGACCCTCGACCCCATCCTCTGGCGACCCAGAGCTTACCGCCCTTCGCTCAGAACTGGAAAAGACCAAAGAAAAAATCCGTGCTGAAATAAAGACCGAGAAAGAACGCGGCGAAGCGTTAAAAGCCCAACTTCAACAAGAAGTTGCAGCAGCCCGAGAAGCAGCCAATGCAAAGAAAATGGAGTATTCCAACGAGGTGCTCGAAGCGCGCAAGGCAAGTCTCGCCGAAATGGAAAAGGCTAGGGCCGAAGCACAAGCAGTTGTATCGCAAAGCAAAGCCAAAGCCGATTCTGCTGTAGTAAAAATCAATTCCAATGTAGAAGATGCCCGCCGTCAGGCTGGTGAGGAGATTCAAAAAGCCCGCATCACATCCTCGGAAGAAGTGCAGAAAGCCCGCGAATCTGCCGCAAAAGAAATCACGGCCGTCAAACAAAAACTTGATCAGGCCAAACTCCAATACGGAGATGAAATTTCCTCGGCCCGTTCCAATGCAGACGAGGAACTCAAGCGCATTCGCGACGAGAATGCGCGCATGGTCACCGAGGCCCGTGAACTTGCCAAACAGGAAACTACCAAAACCAGCACAGACGTAGTCGAAAGCAAAAGAACTGCTGCCGATCAAATCCTCAAAGCCCGTGAGGAGGCAGCGAATGAAATCCTGAAGACCCGCGAAAACATAGTGCTGGAAAAACAGAAACTGGTGACTGATCTCGCCGAAAGTCGTCGGAAATCTGCCGAGGAAAAATCTTTGCTACAGCAAAACTCAGCCAATGAACTGGCCGATATTAAGGAAACTGTTGCCAAACAGAAAGAGATGTCTGCTACCGAAGTGGCTGATGCCCGCAAACAAGCAAGCGTAGAAATCGGTCGCATCCGTGAAGAAGTGGCGAAACAGCAACAGATTGCAAACGATGAGAAGGCTGCCATTGCCAAACAGGTGGTGGAAAGTAAACAAAAGGCTGCCCAAACGGTACAACAGGTACAAGCCGAATCCTTGAAGGCAATTGCCGATGCGCAAGCCCGCTCCAAAAGCCAGCGAGACAGCATTGCCATCGAAGTGGCTAACTCACGGAAAAAAGCAGAAGAAGAGATTGCCAAGATACAAGCGGAATTAGCCAAATCTATCGCTGCTGCCAAAGAACAACAGGCTAAAGTGCTTGCCGAAAGCGCCGCCGAAGTACAACGCGCCCGAGAACGCAGCGCTCAAGAAGTCGCCAAAGCACAGGAGGAAGCCCGACTCAGGGTTCAGGAAGCCAACAGCAAAGCAGGCGAAGCACAAAAACAGTATGCAACCGAAGTTGCCGGTTCCAAGCAGACTGCTGAGGAGAAAATCAAGCAAATACAGGCAGAGGCTGCTGCCACAATAGCAGAAGCGAAGAAAAAACAGCAGGAAACCGTCACCGGCTCTGCTTCTGAAGTAATCAGCTCGCGGGAAAAAGCAGCGGCTGAAATCGCAGCCGCCAAGGAGAAAGCCGCTAACGAAGTGGCAGCCACCCGAGAGGCTGCGGTGCGCGCCCAACAAGAATCCGCCAACGCAGTAGCAGAAGCAAAAAAACAAAGTGTCCATGCCATCCTTGCTGTCAAAACCGCCGAGGCCGACAGTGTCCGTATGGCTCGCGAAAACAGCGCCTCCGTTCGTCAGAAACTCGCCAGCGATGTGGCTGAAGCTCGGCAAAAGGCCGCCAATGAAATATCGGCAGCCAACCAAAAAGGTGCGGAAGAAGTAAAAGCAGCCCGCGAAGCTGCAGCCCGCGAAAAACAACTCAGCGCAGAAGTGGTAGGCAAAGCGAAGGAGGAAGCCGCCTCCGCAGTAGCCGCCGCCCGTGAGAGCAGCGCCAAAGAAGTGGCCGCCGCCAAACAACAAGCCATCGAAGCCATCTCTCTTGCCAAACGGGAGGCGGACGACAAAAAAGCAGAATTTGCAAAAGAAGTGGTGGACGCCCAAGAACGCTCACGCAAAGAAGTTACAGATGCCCGCGAACGCACGGCGACCGAAGTTTCTAACGCCCGCAAAGAATCTGAAGTCAAACGCGCCCAATACGCCGCCGAAACTGCAGAGGCCCGCAAAAAAACGAGCGAGGAAATTGGACTTGCCCAAAAAGAAGCCGCTGAAGGGGTGCAAAAAGCGCGGCAGGATGCAGCAGCCAATATTGCCGCAACACGAGAAAACGAGACCAAAACAGTGAGCGAAATGAAGTCTCAAGCCGCAGCAGAGATTGTTCAGGTCAAGGAAGAAAAAGCCCAGATTATTGGAGAAGAAAATCGCAAGGCCGAAACCGCCCGGCAACAACAAGCCGCTGAAAATCAAAAACTTACACAGTTGCAAGCGGACATTAAAAAAGCACAGGAGGAACTCGCCAAATTGAAGGAAGAAGCGGAGAAGTTGAAGAAGAAGGATTAGTGATTGGTGATCGGTGAAAATGCTTTAAAAAACCCGTCCTGCGGCACAGAGCCGTAGGACGGGTTTTTTTTAAAGCATTTTCACCATCTTAAAATGAGGTATGGAAACCTCCTCGAACTGATCCCCCACGGTTTGGTATCCTAGACGGAGATAAAATGGAGCCGCTGCTTCACGGGCATGAAGTGTCATCTTTTTAAAATTCAAGGATCGGGCGATATCCTCCGAGGCAGTTACAAGCGCAGCACCAACGCCCTTACCCTGCTGCTTGGGCTCGACAGCAACTTGTCGCATTTTTACTTCCTGCTTATCCACAGGGCTTAGCAAGAGAATACCAATCATTTTACCCCTGGAATCAAAAGCAGCCAAATGTATGTCCGACCATTCGACACTCAGCTGTTCGGGCAAGTACTCCAACCCCAAGGGCTTCCTGAGCACTTCATAGCGCAGGCCAACTGACTCATCGTATTCAGGAGTGGCAAACTCAATTTGATGGATGGTAATCATAGGCATTGGACGCTGGATTGTAATTGTCCGAAATGTTATTGCCCCAGCAGTTCGGAAAGTAAATCCTGTTGTTCAGCCAACGGAGGGCAATGGGTACTCAACGAAAGTTCAAGCCCGGCACGATCCTCGGGCTTAAGTCCCAGAGAGGAAACGCATTTGCGTACCTTTTCGAATTCGGTGGCAATATTTCGAAAGGCCAGGCTATCGGATGCTGTTTGCGCCTGTTTGTTTAGAGACAATAGTTGATCCGTGCATCTACAAAGCGACTTAGCCAACTTATCGCCGCGAGATTCGGGCGGAGCGGCTTCTCCGCATGAAAAACCAGTAAATACAAACAAAAAAAGAAGATATCGCATCCAGATTGTGTTTTTCATATTACTGCTGCAGCCTACTGCCACTGCTCTATCCCTTTTTCTGCTTTTTAAACTTCCCGTCTTTCCAGGCTTTAAAAAACTGTCCCCAAGCCAAGGGGCTAAAAATATTCATGGGAGGAGTTTGGCCAATGTAATAATACTCGCGGGCTTGTTTGCGGAGGTAAAAATTGGCGCTCTCCCGGCCGCCATACGGCACGATATCCGGGTTTTTACGCGCTTCAGCCATGTATTCGTTGGCAAGGTTTTCGGTGGCGCGGCGCTGAAGTTCGGGGGTTACATCCATCTTCAGGAACTCAATCTTAAAATGCTCTTTTGATGGCCACGGAAAGATGACCGCTTCGGGCAGGAGAATAGTGTCCTGGCTCATCAGTTGCACGATTGCATAACGATCCTGTGTCAAGGTATCAGGAATCGTAATCGTAACTGGCTCTAAACCAACGCATGTGAAGCGGACCTTTTCGCCTTTTTCCACCACGATGGTAAAGAATCCACGATAGTCGGCGTAGGTACCACGGCGTTTTTGGGGTACTGAAATGGTTGCGTATGGCACCGGGAGCAAACGGCCATCCGCTTCCGTCATGATGAGGCCAGAGAACTGAATCAGTGTCGGGTCGGTTTGCGCGTTGGCACGTACGAAAAGCGAGCAGAGAAAAAGGAGTGCGAGTAGTTTTTTCATGTTCGGGTCAAAGATACGGCAGCAGAACGTTTGACTGTGTTGTTTCGTCCAATGTGTAAAGTGCAGCTTAACCGATTTTTAACAGAAGCATTCAATTACCTTTGCGCCGTTTAACGTCTCTGTGTACAAAAACATACCAATCAATGTTCAAAAAAGCACCATTTTTTCTTTTCTTTCTGTTGTTGAGCGCAAGCCTCAGCGCACAAACGCCGCCGAAATACGGCCACATGAACCTCGGAGTTCTCCTCGAACTATTGCCTGACACCAAAACCGCCAATGAGCAGCTGAAGGTTTTTACCGATAAACTCGCCGCCAAAGACGATTCGCTGGGCCGTGCCCTACACGCTGCAGCCGAAACCCTCCAAAAAGAGTACGACTCTGGGAATTTGACTCCATTGCAAGCGCAACAGCGTCAAGCTGAGCTACAAAAACAACAAGAGTTTCTGCAAAAATTTGAGCAAGAAGCCAACCAAATGGTTACTGCAAGGCGCGAAGAACTCCTCAAGCCTATCCTGACTAAAGTTGACGACGCAATCAAAGCCGTTGCTAAGGAAAACGGATACGCCATGATTTTCGATACCAGCACAGGCGCGATGCTTTTTGCCGCCGATACCGATGATGTGACGGCGCTCGTGAAGAAGAAATTGGGGCTTGAATAATTTAAGGTAATTGATCTGGAAAGTAGATGGGGATTTGTGTTCCCCAAATCCCCATCAACTTTCCGGGTCGTCCTTTTTCAGAAGGGTTCCAATTTTTCTGGCTACTTTTGAGGTTCGCTTCCCTCAAAATGATACAAAAACTCTCGCTCAAAGATTTTGAACACAATATCAGCCCCGCTACCTGGTATGCCGCAGACGATCTGGTTCAGGCAGGACGCGTGAAAAACCTCCGGGAAATAGAACGCAATTTCTGGGTAGCTCTGGTCGAGACTGATGAAGGCAATCTTGAGTCGGAGGTAATGATCACGCCACATAAAATAAAGGCGTACGCTTGCGAGTGTTTTACTGAAGGCCGTCGGCTGATGTGCCCCCACATAGCGGCTACCTTGATAAAAATCAGGCAGTTCTACGAACAACGCGAAGAAACCCGTCGTATCAAAGCCGAGCAAAGACCCTCTACCGAACTTACCCGATTTACCGTACAGACTGCCCTTGACAACGCAACACCCGAAGCCCTTGCCGACTTTGTGCGCGACTTTGCACGACGCGACCGGGATTTTGCTCTTGCCCTCAAAACCCGATTCGCAGCCCATGTGACAGAGTCGGAAAATCCTTATGCGCTTGTGCTGGAATCAGTGCTGCCGAAACCCGGTGCAAAAACCAAGATCACCGAACCTGATTTCCGTCGGTTGCGCAAAGCTTTAGACGGGCTGGAAGAACA
Organism: Saprospiraceae bacterium; assembly: GCA_046160625.1. GTDB lineage: Bacteria > Bacteroidota > Bacteroidia > Chitinophagales > Saprospiraceae > M3007. The sequence continues at coordinate 47,601 of JBJXGZ010000075.1, read as the reverse complement.
ACTTGGCCTGGCGCAAGCCGCCACGGACTTTCGCAGCATGTTCCAGATAGCATCAGCTATTTTTTTGAAAATCAACCCTTTGCATACCAAAGCAGAAGGTAATCGGCGGGCTGCATTGCTACATTTTTGCCAAAAATCTTTTGAAGCGCTGGTTCTTATCCACATTTCAGCACCCTCTCCAGAACTCCGCGAATCGGTATGGGAAACGCTTTTCACTTTTGGAAACAAATATGTTTTCCCACCTGAATTGGAGCGCGATGCGCTTCGTTTTCTGGGTGAATCTGCAAAGGACGAGACCAAATTTGCCAAGTTGAGGGAAATATTCGACCATACACCCCACCCTGCTCCTCCTTTTTTGTTGCAGCTTTTCCTCGCTGCCTTGGCTGTGCGCAATATGCCACAGGCTGCCGTTCGGGTGCTAGAAGATTATTTAGAAAAACCAGACATGGTGAAGGCTGCTTTTTTACAACTTTATTACCTCCATCATTGGGAAGCAGCCACGCTTGTAGGAGAATGTTTTTTAAGCAAAAATATTTTCCCGGTCGGGCAAAACCGCGAGTTGGAAAACGTGCTGCTTTTTATCGCAGAACAAACTGGCGATCGTTGGCGTCAAACAAGCCTGCTCCGTCAACGCTTCCTGCTTTCAGGCAGTTCGGATGTGTTTGAAAAACTTAAAATTGCCGCCGCTGAACGATGGCCTGGCGAACGGGATCTATTGCTCACAGAACTCCGTGAAAAAGGCGATGTGCCTAAAACTGCTGCACTCCTGGCTTCGGAAGGAGATTTAGAAAATTTGGCTGAACTGATTGAAAATCAAGGAGATTTGGCCATGCTGCAACGCTACGAGTCTGCATTGCTGGAAGAAAAAAAGGGTTTTGTAAAACTGCAATACACCACCTTTTTGAACCAATATTTAGCGGAACATTTTGGCGCGCCTGCGGCACAGCACGTAAGACTACGATTGTCAGAATTGCTTCAAAAAGGAGAAGAGGAAATGGTGATACAGATTATCCGCGAACTCACAACAAGTTTCCCCGAACGCATCAGCCTGCCTGGAGAATTGGCCGAGTTGTTCCCCAGGTCAAAACGGAAAATGATATAGGTGGATGTATGATGTATGATGTATGATGTATGATGTATGATGTATAACGTTCGCATACATCATACATCATACATCATACATCATCGTCCGCTCCGATCAATCACCATACTACTAGCCTGTTGCGTGGCAAATAACTGTATGTCCTGAATGTTCACATGGGGTGGACGCGTAGCCATATAATAAATGGCATCGGCTACATCGCTCGACTTAAGTGGTTGAAAATCATTATAAATCTTGGCACGTTCAGCATCCCCGTCAAAACGGGTGATCGCAAACTCGGTCTCTTCTACGTGCCCTGGACTTACTTGGCTAACGCGGATATTGTGCTCATGGAGATCGAAGCGCATAGATTTCGTCAAGGCATCTACTGCAAATTTGGTGGCGCAATAAACATTGCCTTTGGGATACGCTTCCTTTCCCGCGCTGCTGCCCACATTGATGATATGCCCACTTCGGCGGCTAACCATTCCCGGTGATATTAGCCTTGTTACATAAAGCAGCCCTTTCACATTGGTATCAATCATAGTCTCCCAATGCTCCAGATTTCCCTCGTGAATAGAGGCAAGACCCTTGGCCAATCCTGCGTTATTTACCAGAATATCAATGTCTTGAAAGGACTCTGGAAGATTGCCAAGGGCGGCTTCCACTGCACCAGGGTCGCGCACATCAAAGGGCAGTATTAGTATTTCCGTGCCAAATTCTGCCTCAAAACGACTTTTCAGGTCAACCAAACGTTCCACGCGTCTGCCCGTAAGAATCAATCGGTAGCCGTTTCGGGCAAATATTTCGGCAGTGGCACGGCCAATTCCTGAACCCGCACCTGTTATCAAAACAAGTTTGGATTGCTGATTTTCACCTAAAGGGGTGATGGCGGGTAGGGGTTCAATGGTTGTTGACTGCTGATTTTTTATAGCCTCTAACTCCTGTTGACTACTGATGTCAAGTTCCTTGGTTTTCTGGTCCTCCGTTTCGTGCATGTTTTGGCCTGAAATACTGCCACTGTCTATCGTTGCTGCCTCAGGCGCCGAAGCCTTAGCGAAGGAAGCTGTCTCGTCAAACGCTTCGAGGGCAATTTTCACTTCCTGATCATTTTCATTCATCTCCAAGGCTTTATGGAGATAAATAGCAGCTGTCTCACGGTAATCCCTTAGGTGTTCAGCCGTCATCAGACCAAGTTTTCGAAATATGTTAGGCGTCCCTGGATCAAGTTCTACAACACGATCCCAGCAATATTTAGCAAATAGATAGTCTCCGCGCTCAGCAGCCATGTCGCCCATGAGCTCGTAGGATTTTGCTTCGTCAGTAGGGCTATGGAATCCGGGTGTTTGGGTATTTGGATGCTCAGATAAACCAGCTTCAACCTTTGGAAGGCCTGTATGTTGTGCAGCCTTTACGTATTCAGTCTTTAACCATTCGCTATCGGGAAATTGCTCCAATGACAACTGGAAAAGATCAAGCCCACGCTCAACGTGGCCTTTTTCAATCCAGAACCACGCATCTCGCGCAGCTTGCTTTTCCGCCAAAACTGTTTCCTCATTTTCTCCCGCAAGAAGCCCATCCGCTTCAATGGCTGTTTCCATCTCCATTTCTTGCAATAAAGTATCCTTCGCTTCGAGTTGCGGGACATCCTCTTCTGGGTTGGGATCAATCTTGGGGAGTGTCGCTTCTTGAATTGGTTCAGGAGTCAACAACCCGCCAACTACGGGCATTTCAGGGAGCAAGGGGGCTGCGACAATTGCGTCATTTTCAAGCTCTTGTGCGACAAGTCGCTTGTATTGCCCGTGCCAATCCACCAAATTAAATTTTTGGAAAAAAGCCTCAAAATCATTTGCCTTAAATTGTTCCATAGTCAAATAACCCGCATCTCGCAAAGTGCTGATAATGTCGCCCATTTCGTTGGCTACACTGCGGGTTGCATCGAGCTCTGCTGTAAGCGCTGCCTTTTTTTCTCCCACTAAATGCTGGTGAACATCACTCAAGGCGAGCCAGGTATCCTGCCAGTATTTCATGTAGTGAAGGGCATTGGCCATTCGGTCAAGATGAGTTGGCACAATCTTGCCATCGGCAGTATTCCCATCGGCCAGGACTGCAACCAAACGATTTTCAGCGGCAAGCCCTTGCAACACTGGCAAAAGCCCCTCCAAACATGCGCGATTTATCAGGAAATTGTCAGTAACAAGCAAAAGTACCGGCTCGTCAGCAGAAGCAATTTGGCTAGCAACTGCTGCATTGGCATGTTCAAAAGGAATGCCTATGCGGCTCAATTGCTGGTCAATCGAATTGGCTAAAGCGGCGTTTTCGGGGGAATAGGCGAGGATGATACGATTCATAAAACTTGTGATTAGGGGATGGAACACGGATGACATGGATTAAACACGGATTCTTATTCATTTTAGTCATGTGGAACACGGATGAGCCGGATGAAACACGAATTTTCCCTAAATGAAAAAAATTCGTGAAATCGGTGTCTAATCTGTGTCATCCGTGGCCTCTTAGTCTCTTAAATCCTCCATCAATATTGAAAATTCCTTTTTGAAGTCTGCATACCTTGAGGTAGCAGGCCCATCAAAGCCCGTATGAACGCGATGAACCCGATTTTGTTTGTCCAAAATCATCATGGTCGGAAAAGCCATCACTTTGTCGAGCGCGGGGAAAAACTTGGCCGCATCTTCTTTGCTGGATTTCCCGGCGTAGACTATTTCAAATGGTATGCCCAATTTTTGCTTGTACTCCAAAAGATGAGCATTGGCTTGTGCGGGCTCTTTGAATCGTTCGAACGAAAAGCTTACCACACTAATTTCTTTGGCGAGTTCAGGATTTTCTTTCAAAAAATCGCGGAGAAAAATCTGCTCATCGCGGCAATTGGGACACCAGGTTCCCATCACTGTGAAGATTTTAATCTTGTTGTCAAACTGCGCAGAGGGAAACGTAAGTTCTTGACCAGCAGGGTTTTTAACGGAGAAAGAAATGGTTGCATTAGGTTTTATTTGCGTCAATGATTCTGCTTTACCGAGTTCGAAAGAAGGGTCTTTCCAAGCTGTCCAGAGCGTTTGGTATTTGTGGCCTGAGCGGAATTCGCCCTGTAAAGAATCGCCTGAAATATTCCCCGAAAACAAGAAAGCGTGTGCGCCATCAAAACACGAGAGCCAGAATTTTCGGCCCTGCACAGTGCCTTCCAGAAACCGATAGTCACCTGTTTCGGTGCGGAAAGTGCCTTCGAGGTGGTTTCCGTCCTGTTTGAATTCACCTATGGCCTTTTCTTGTTCGCTGGCTTCTTTTTCGATGCTGAAGATTGTGGCCCATTTGCCGGTGAGGTCGCGCAAGGGCTTTTCCTGCAAGTTGGTGAAGCGATACCCGCGCCCGGAATAGGCATAGAATGGAATGCGGTAATTCTCCTTTGTGGTCACCACCCATTCGCCTCGCATGACGCCTCCGCGAATTTCTGCATGGAGGTAGCTGGCATATTCCGGAAACCAGACATTCATCGTGTCGCGGGCTTGCGTGCGGTCGCGGCCATATTGTACGCTGTCGAGCCGAATTCTCTCGGAACCATTGATGATCTCAAGGTAAAAGCGGGTTTCATCCACATATTTTACCTCAAAATTGAAGGGGAGTTCACCTGGTTTGAACTGGTCATAAAGGATAACAACCGAGTCTTTCCCTCCCCCAGCCATTTGGAATTTTTCAAGTTCTAAAACGCCGCGCCACATCCCAGGGGCCACACGGCTGTAAGACGAGTCTGTACTCACACATTGGTAGGAAATCAGCAAGATGATTATTGCTAAAAAACTGGCAGTCAATATTTTGCGCATGGAAATGTCAAGTTTTGGAAAGAGGATGCAAAGGTAGTTTTTGGGATGGACTTTGGAGATTCTGATATTTGTCAGATTGCTGATTTATATTTGTACGCTTCAATTGCAAAAAATTTTACACATTCAAATTACACCTATGACACAGCAAAGCATTCAAATTGTTTTACAAATTGTCCTAATTGCTATAGGAATTTATTTGGCATTTTTCAGTGGCCTTTTTGGTAGTGACGGTGGAGCTGGCGAAGTAAGTGATAATCCCTACCTTAAACATCAACTGATAGATGCAAAAGTCAGCCTGCTTCTTTTATCGTTGAATTACGAAAAGGTAAAATGCCTCACATGCTAATATAAGGCGGATTTTATCTGCGATCATCCAAATACTTCACACAATTTACCAGTAGCCGCTTTGCCGGAGTGGACTACCCTTCGGCATTTTTTATACCGATGTAAAATGCCGACACATTTTTACTCAATTGGGTTAAATTTATCAGGTAATTGGCCTATACCTTGCTGTGATAATTTCAGTAACTAGTAACAAGTAGCAAGGTCCAAGTTGGTCACTCCCTTTAAACTTGATACTTGTAACTTGAGGCTTAACCTTCTTTAATCTCAATCTCATGAACAAGTTTTTACTTCTGATCCTCGCCCAATTTATTATTCCTCAAGGAATTTCCGCACAATGTGAGCCTCAATTCCTCAATTGTAACGCCTCCGTTTTTGCATGCGACCTCTCGCAAAATGCTTCCCTATATTGGAACGACCTTGGTTGGTGGGATAGTGTTATCCAAACGCATGATCTTGCCGAATCCAAAATTGACCTGAATCTTGTGCTGCGCGACACTTGTCCCGGCGACAGTATTTCGGTGAGGTGCTTGTTGTTCCTTGATCTCGATGACGACAATATGCAGGAAACGGTTGTAGACAGTGACAACCCGCCTACTGCGGGAACTGTCAATTTCGGCAATGCTTTCAACCCAAACTATACTGGCGGCACCCCTCGCGCTTTTGATCAGCGGCCTGTGCCAGCCAACCTGTTCTGGCGTTTTGCGTTGAGAACCGCTATTGTAAACGACACTGCTACCTACGCGCTTAAATGGGTGAATGATGCGGCACCGAATATTGCCGAATTGCCCGAGTTGGCGTATGGCAGTCACAAAGTGCGTTGGATAGTGACAAGCAGCTCAGGTGCGGTTAAAACCTGCGAAAAATCATTTCTGGTCAAAGATTGCAAAGCTCCAACCGTGGTGTGCCTCGATGGTTTGAGCGTAAATATCATGCCGACCCAGATGATCCAACTTTGGGCTTCTGATTTTCTCCAATATGCCGATGATAATGTAACACCTGGTGGCCAAATCAAGATTGGGATACGAAAAAGCGGAACAGGTGTTGGATTCCCTCAAGATGGAAATGGAAATCCGGTGACGAGCGTGATTTTTAATTGCGACGAACTCGGCACGCAGGAAGTTGAGATATGGGCAATTGACCTGGCGGGAAATGCGGATTATTGTGAGACGAATGTGATTGTGCTGGATAATTTTGGGTTTTGCGGAGACCCGCCTGCGATTATAAAGGCCTGTGTCAGAACGGCTTGTGAGGAATGGTTGGAAGAAATATTTTATGAGTTTACAACGAACACGATCCCACCCATAAGTTATTTCGAATATGCTGATTGTGGATCCTTCAGTCAAATTTTACCAACCGATACAGAAGTTACAATCACACCTTCAAAGGAGGATAACCCCTTGAATGGCGTTTGGACGTATGATCTTATCATCATTCAAAAGCACATTGACGGAACGGATCTTTTCGATACGCCTTACCAATGGGTTGCCGCAGACGCGAATAAAGACAATGTGATTGATAATTTTGACATCCTCGAATGCAGGAACCTGATCTTAGGTATTTACACACAATTGCCCAATAATCATAGCTGGCGCTTTATAGATAAGGATTATGTATTTCCTTCACCCGACCCGCTTTCTGCACCTATTCCCGAAACCATTACCGTTAATACGAGCAATATACCCACTACCACCCCAGAGTTTGTCGGTGTCAAAATCTGCGACCTTACCTGTGGCAACCTGGTTGGCTTCTACGACTTAGAACTTGAAACCCAGCATCTTATTGGCAATCCAGAACCCAACCCTACGAACGATGGTGCCATGCTCCCGCTGCAATTACTGGGGAATGAAAGGGTGCTTTTGGAAGTAATGGATGTTTCTGGGCGCTTGCTTTTTAGAAATGAAACGCCTTTGCCTGCAGGGCCCGCTTTACTCGAAATCCCCGCGTCTGCGATGCCGCAGTCCGGTGTGTACGTATGGCGTGTTCGGGCTGGCGAGATATGGAAATCCGGAAAAATTGTGCGGTATTAGAGTTACCCCGAACTTTGTAACAATATAAAATCGTTCAAGTTAAAACATCAAAAAAGCACTACGTTTCCCATGTGGCGAAATTTGAACCACAAAAGGCACAAAAGGACACAAAAGACCGTATCGTGCTACTTTTGTGCTCTTTTGTGGTTCAAATTATGTCAAGTTTGATGTTGCAACGGAACGGATCATTGATGCTATAAAATTCGGGATGACTCATTTGGTCTTATTACTTTTTACTTGATATTATTACTTGCCACTTGCCAAATTTAAGCAAATGCTCTCATGAAAAAATCTTTATTACTCCCGCTTCTGGTTCTTTTATCCTTAGGACTTTTTGCACAAAAGCAACTTGTGCACAATGCAGATAAAAATGCCCCGGCCTTTGAACCTGCCCCAAACTTGGACCTCACGCCGCCAACAGTAACTTGTCTCAATGGCCTGAGTGTCAACGTTATGCCGACTGGCGCGATTCAAATTTGGGCTTCCGATTTTCTGAGTTCTGTTTCAGATAATATTACACCCTCGGCAGAGATAAAAATCGCCGTCAGAAAGGCGGGCACTGGTTTTGGCTTCCCTAAGGATGCTCTTGGGAACCCTAACCAAAGTGTACTTTTTGATTGCAGCCAATTAGGTTCAAACGCTGTAGAGCTTTGGGCGAAAGACTTGGCAGGAAACACGGCTCATTGCCTTACCAATCTTATTTTGCAGGATAACATGATGATTTGCAATGGATCGCAAGCAGAATTTGACTCCGTGCTGATTTGTGTCAAATGGGGCTGTAATGATGAGCCTATGACAGGGGTGAGTTTTGACATTGCAAGTAATCCTCAGTGGGGTCCACCACCAACACCTGGCTTTGTCTCAGATTCAATTACAGGGTCAGATGGCTGCGCGAACATATACTATCCAGTCTCGATTAGCACGTTCGGTGTCGCACCTGTTTTAGAAGATGACCCGAAAAATGGTTTGAGCACGTATGACCTTCTGCTCCTCGCGAAACATATTTTGGGGATAGAACCATTAGATAATCCGTATAAAATGATCGCCGCCGATGCCAACAAGAGTAATTCGCTCACAACATTCGACCTCGTCGAACTTCGGAAACTATTGCTGGGCATTTATGATGAATTGCCCAACAATACCACTTGGCGCTTTGTAGACGGAGATTTTCAATTCCCCAATCCATCAAATCCCTTCCAAAGCGCGTTCCCAGAGTTCCTTAATGTTCAACAGGGACAAATTCCTGATACCATCGGATTTGTTGGAGTTAAAATTGGAGACCTGGATTGTTCCGCCCTCCTTAATAATGGCCCAGCCCCGGACTACCCGGACGTATTATTGGCCATGCCGGATACGGTTTTACAACCTGGACAAGTGTATGATATTCCACTTTACATGGTCGAAAACGGTAATTGGGATGGGTATCAGTTCAGCTTGAATTTTGACAAGCAAAAACTGGAATACCAGAGCATGACAACACATGTTTTGACGGGGCAATCAAATTGGAATTTCCAACAGGCTGCACAAGGCATCCTGACCACGAGTTGGTTCCAAATGGATGTACCAGGTGCATTCGGGCCGAGCATGCCGATAGCCACCATTCGTTTCCAGGCATTGGAAACGGTTTCACTGAAAGATATTTTGACTATCAGCGACGAAATCCTCCGCCCAGAAGCTTACACAGGATGGAACGCTGAAAAACGGGACTTGATCCTGACTTTTGCTCCACAGTTGAAACCAACGCCTGGTGACCCTAATGCAGACAAAAACGCCCCAATTTTTGAGCCAGGCCCAAATCAAGACATCATCCCTCCTGTAATTACTTGCCTTAATGGTCTGAGCGTCAACATAATGCCGACTGGCGCGATTCAACTTTGGGCTACTGATTTTCTGCAGTCAGTTTCGGATAACGAGACCCCAACAGATCAGATAAAAATTGCAATCAGAAAGCTCGGCACTGGCTTTGGATTTCCTGAGGATGCGCAAGGAAACCCAGTCAGCAGTATACTATATGATTGTGATGAGTTGGGCACAAATGCAGTAGAACTATGGGCGAAAGACCTGGGAGGTAACACTGCACATTGCCTCGCGTATACTATTGTGCAAGACAATTTACAGAGTTGTGGATTGGTAAAAGATTGGCTTATAGAGATTTGTGCAAAAACAGAAGCATCAGATGGAATAGAGGAGGCTCAATATGAAGTGAACGGCTCAAACCCAAACGTGCCTTTTTATGCCATTCAAGTGTCGGGACCTAATATTGGTTGCGGCTATTTTGATGTGCCGCTTGGCAGCAACGTCACTGCGGTGCCGGTCAAAGACGACAACCCATTGAATGGCGTAACCTCATACGATGTGGTGCTGATTTCCAAACATATACAGGGAATCGAGTTGCTCAACTCCCCGTACAAAATGATCGCAGCAGATGCAGACCGAAATGGCGTGATTGACTCTACAGATATTGAAGAATTTTGGAAACTCATTCTGGGCATTTACACGGAATTGCCAAACAATACCTCCTGGCGTTTTGTGGACAAAAGCTATGCTTTCCCGGATCCAGGCAACCCTTTTACAACGGTTTTTCCCGAATCTATAACAGTCCAAAACATCCAGTTCCCTGTTTCGGCAGACTTCGTTGGAATCAAAGTCGGGGATGTGAACGGAACCGCAGTTGCGAACGGAACAAACTACGAAGTTGATGAACGGACAATGATTTTAGAAAGCTCCTCCATCGGCCTGCCACGACCGAATCCTACATTTGCGGACGCGGTGCTACCCATCTACCTGCCCATAGCTGAAAACCTCAGACTTGAACTTAGCGACTTAACAGGCAAATTGCTCTGGGTCAATGACTTGCAACTTGAAAAAGGCAGTCATACTTTGGAAATTCCTGCCTCGGTGATGTCGGGCAAAGGCGTGTATGTGTGGCGGATTTGGGCTGGGGAGGTGGCTAAGGCTGGGAAGTTGGTACGTTTGTAAGGTACCCCCCGTCCTACGGCTTGATGCCGTAGGACGGGTCAGTCCTTGATATGCGCCAATCGAACCGTCTGATACTTTTCCTTTTGCAAAATTTTTCTGACGGCTTTGGCGGTTTCGCGCGGCCCTGTATCTACGGTCATTTTAACAAGCCAGTCAGGCATATCCTCGGCCGAGTCTGTTGAAATTTGCTGCTCCATAATGACCCAGCCGCCATCGCCCGGCTGGAAAGTCCAACGCGTGGTGGTATTTTTTATCCTTAAAATGCCATTCTTTTCTGGCAAATAGGCAGGGTAAGGGGTATTGGTGACTACGATTCTGCGCGTGATAGCATCCTGTTCCATTTTGCTTTGCAGAATAATATCCCGGTCGTCTAATGGCCAGGGGAAATCGTACTTGGCATAATACCAAACCTCAGAGGGCGATACCCGACGGAGCAGGCGGGATTCACTAATTTTATAGCCCCAATCCTTGTAATTGTCTACGTCTGAAAACAAGGCGGCAATGCCTGAAAGCGGAGCCTTAACCGCTGTGGAAAGTTTGATATGCAGCAAGCCCGGCGTTTTTTGGTGGTAAATCTTAATCCCATCCTTTTCACCTTTGTAGACCCAATCACCGGGCTTTTGGGCAATCATTGCTTGGATTTGGGCCAGCCCCAGAATCAAAAAGAGTAATTGTAAGTTAGTTTTCGGCATGAAGGGAGCGCATTGAATATACATTGCGCTCCTCAAAGATAGTTCTAATGCCTAAAACTCTGACTCAACTCGTCAAGCCATTGCTCTACCACTGCTGCCGTAGCCTGATCCTTCAGTGCAAAACCCAGCGAATCCAGGTGTGAGCCGCCAGGTATAAAGTGCATGGTTTTAGAGCCAGCATATTTTTCAAAAAAGATTTCTGAACTTGATAAAGGCACAATTGCGTCATCGGTACCATGCACCAACAAAATGGGCAATTGCGCTGATTCGGTCAACCAGGTTATAGGATTGGCAACACGAAAAGCCTCGCTACCAGGTGGGCCACCAGCATAGCGTCGCAAGGGCGGGAGATTCGGCAATTCATTCAAATCCAGCGGTCCACCGAAAGAGAGAAATCCCGAAAAATTGTTTTGTGACATGGTATAATTCGCCAATTCTTGGCGATTAAAAGCCAGATGTGCAGCCAGTGTAGCTCCGGCAGACATGCCTGCGATCAGGAGTTTTTTCTGCTCAAGGCCATTGATCTCCATTAAGGCCAGAATCTTTCCCAGGGCTAAATTTAGGTCTTCCCGCATGGCAGGGTATGCAAACCTTGGGCTTAACCGATAGGCTGGCATTGCCACAGGAAACCCTCTTCGCAAAAACCATTCTGCTACTGTAGGAAACTGGTTGGGCCAACCCAAGCGCCAGCCTCCACCATGGTAGAATACCACCACGCTATGTTGTTCTGGCGCATCCGCAGGTGGCATCCAAAACATCAAATACTGGCGCGGATGAGGGCCAAATGAGTGTTTTTCTGCTTTGCATATTGCCTTGCGACTCCATTGATGCTGAACAAAATGGAAAGGCACGGCAGCAATTTGCTTCGCGAGCGAAAAGACCTGAATCCTGTCCATGTCTACCGCAACAAGGTCACATCGCCGTGATATTCCTGTTCTTCGCCATTTCCAAAGCGCACTACCATGTAATAAACATACACATCGCTGGGTGCGTCTTTGTCGTCGGTGCGCCCATCCCAGGCTTTCTTATCGGGCGTTGCCTCAAATACTTTTTGCCCCCAACGGTTGAAAATCAAGAATTTAGTCACGGTAGCAGATCCACCCAACAAAACTGGCCTGAAGGAATCATTTGCGCTGTCTCCATTGGGCGTGAATGCGTTGGGAATTTCAAAACAACGTTTGGTATTGTACATCACAGGGTCTGATTCAGCTGTGCACCCATTGCCATCCGTGGCGATAACGGTGTATATGGTATTATTACCCGAGGGGGTGACCTCTATGGAATCAAGTGTTGCTCCGGGGATAGGGACACCATTGGCCGTCCATTGCAGACTTTCCACATCGCCAAGAACAATTTCAATGCGAAGTTTTACGGGAATGCCTTCGCAGATGGAATCCAAAATTTCAGGAGTTGCCTGAATGGGCTTGAAAACGATTGGAGGAAAAACCGTTATCGTTACAGCATCAGCATCTGTGCAGTTCGTGCCATAATAAATAGTAGCAGTATAAGTACTTGTTATCACAGGCGATACCTCAATGCTGTTACCCAGCCTATGTCCTGGCATCCAGATAATACTGTCTGCTGGTGTTCCGGTCAAAGTAGTTGTCAGAGTAAGGGTTTCTCCGAAACAGATGGTTTGATCTGGGCCAACGTTGACATTAGCGCTGGCTACAAATACCGTTATCTCACCCTGAGTCTGGCAATTTTGGTTGATTGCTGTAACCGTATAAGTAATGGTATTCGTTGGTGTGGCAATGGGATTGGGGATGTTAGGGTTGTTCAGCCCAGTTGCCGGCGACCATTGAAATGCACCCGGGCCGTTGGGTGGCAGTGTAAGTGGAACGGATTCACCCAGGCAAATGGAAGTATTTGGATTCAAATTGAGCACCGGGACTGGAATCACGTCCACCGAAACAGAATCTTCAGCAGTACAACCTGCTCCATAAGAGAGTGTAACATCATAAGTCTGTAAGCTGCTGGGGCTGACCGTAATTGTGCTGGTCGTCTCCCCCGAAGGTGACCATACAAGCGTTCCGGGGTCGCCCGTGGTAGTGGCTGTTAGTGTTGCATCTGTCCCTTGGCAAATGATTTGGTCTTGGCCTGCATTGACACTGGCGTTGTAATAGGTCACCGTTACATCACCCTCGGAGCTACAATTCAATCCTTGTGCCACAACATGATAGGTAATGGTTTGGGTAGGCGAGGCAACAGGATTTGCCGAAGTAGGATCATTTAAAAAAGTGCTGGGGGTCCAGGTATAGGTCACGTCAACCTGATTGCTGGTATTCAATACTACCGAGCCCGCTGAGCAGATAACCGGGTTATTGGCAAGTTGCAATGCCGGAAGCTGTTCCACAAAAACAGCCACGCTGGTGCCTGCAGGACAAGGGAGGTCTTTTATACCAATTTGATAAATCGTCGTTTGAGCAGGGATTGCAATTGGATCCAGACAATCGGAACAAGAAAGCGTGCCCGCGCTCATCGGGTCCCAAACATATTCATACTCAGGTTTCTCCGGATCAACTGTCACTGTGATTTGGGAAGAAGCCCCAGGGCAAATGATGGGAGGCGCAGCCACTGCTACCATCGTAGGAGGAATAAAGACCGGCACATATACTTCTGCGGTATCTAAACAACCTCCAATGCTCGTGACCCGTTGGTAAGTGAAGGTGTCATTTGCAATAATGACCAAATTCCAAAGGTCATCAGGCGTCAAAAACAAGCCGTGCGGCAGCCAGGTATGTTCAATACCCGGGAAACTAGCTGGTTCAAATACTTTTGAAATAAAGTAGATCGTGTCGCCTTGACAATAAATTTCCTTGTCCATCACGCGGCGAATCGCCTGATCTGGCAGCGAGTCCACTTTTACGCGAACAGAATCATACACCACACAAGTTTGGGTGCCGCTTATGACGCTGTAAGTAGCTGTGTAGGTGACGGATTCACTAGGATTGGAGATAACTGTCGGCCCTGTGGTCGAATTTAAGAAGAAAGAAGGCGACCACGTGATGACAGATCCGGGAGGGCTGACACTAGCTGTCAAGGTGTCCGTTTCGCCAAGACAAAGCAAATGCAAATCCTCGCCGCTAATTTCTATGTCTGCCAAAATAATCGTGATCGTAACGCTTCCCATTTGGCTGCAAGCGCCATTCTGACTGGTGGCCACCAGCGTGTAAGTGGTGGTCTGGTCAGCAAGCGCAATGGGGCCAGAAATATTGGGGTTGTTCAAACCAGTACTAGGCGTCCATTCATACTGTGTGGTGGTATTCAAAAGCGTCGCCAATTGAACGGGATAATTCTGACACAAAACCGTATCGGCAATCAAAGTTGGAAAGTGCAGGGTATCTACCGTAACCGTCACATAATCATTCACGGTGCAACCTTCCTGGGTGACGGATGCCGTGTAAGTGATCGGGAATGTTGGGCTTGCTATCGGGGTCAAACTCGTTGGATCATCAAGCCCTACAGCGGGAAACCAGTTCACTGGTGTATTGGGCGGGTCGACCACAGCCAGCAGTTCAACACTCCCACCCAGGCAAACAGTAGTAGGTGAAAGCGCTGTAACGGCAACTCCTGGGGCAATGACTTTTATAAAAACAGAGTCCACATCCTCACAAGAACCTACTGCGCCTGTCACACTCAACCAAAGGCTTTGGGTAGGCGAGGTGACCGGATTAGGTATATAGGCATTGCTCACTGCAGCCGTAGGTTGCCAGAAGTAAGTGGTCGCTCCACTTGCCTCAAGTTGTACAAAATCTCCCTTGCAGACATTCAAGGTATCTCCGCCAGATACAACTACTTCTACGCCGTCTTTAATTTCTGCCACCAGAGTTTTCAGCACAACTTCGCCGCAGCCATAGTCGCGGGAAATATTGATCAGAATGCTTTCAGTGCCTTCAGGTAATGCATCCGCAAGCGGGATAATAGGAAATGCCAGGGTGGATTGCCCTGGCAAGAATGTGATGCTGGGTGGTATATTCAAAAGATAGTCCAAACCAAGTGTGGCGGTGCCGCCCAGGCTGATATTGAAAGTAGTGGCCACTGTTGGCACTTTTGAAAGTGTAATGAACAGCGTATCGTCGTCGCCTGAACAACTTTCGATAAAGTAATCAATCCCGCTCGCAAATTGGATGGTTACGTCCGGAGATCCTGCCTTTATTTCAGAAACAAATACTCCAGAATCGAAAGATTCATCCCCGCGGTCGGCAATGGCGAGTTTGAGGTGGTAGGTGTTGCACGGCGTTACGGGTACGCGAGCCGTGAGGCTTTTTTTAACGCCCAAATAGTCAGAAGTGAGGCCGTCATATTGAATGGATTGGCTGAGTTCGTTGTTGCGATAATATTGCCAGTTTGCCTGATTGTTCACGCTGTCAATTTGAACAGGTGTATTGCTGTTAGGTAAAACAGCGATATTCAAGGCCCCATTGCTCAAACCTGGATCTCCTGCGATGCCTGGGCCTGAAACAAGAAAAGCAAAAATATCATTGAATCCTGCCTGATTAAAAATGTATTCCGGGTATTCTTCTGATCCAAATACGTACTCAAACACCACCTCGTTTGTGGCTGCGAACACATCCAGTTCCACAATACAGGCATCATGCGATAAACTTCCACCCCCAAATTGAGTAGATAAATAGTTTAAATCTGCATCGCCCGGATCGTTAGATGGGGCTATTGTAAAGCTCATTCCTCCCTGATTGTTTGGACCTTCTGCATTGGTAGCCCTGCCCGAGGTTAGCAGTAAGCCTTTTTCCATGGTCAAATCATTGCCTTCTGTAGCATATTTAAAAACCCCAAATTGTACTGGATCACATATGATATTGGTCACGGTCACCATAGCTCCTCCCGTAGAAATGGCATCCACGATTTCGACCGCAGTAATGGAGGTGTCGACCGCAAGCACTTCCAACGACGTGCAAGGATCGCTGCTGCACTGCCAGGTGCCTTTCCATCCTTCCTGCTGGACAGAAGCGTCAGATTTAAAACGCACAGTAAGGCAGCCGCTTTTGGCTTGCACTCTGAAGCATACGCCACCCCCACCAGCTATGTTTTGCTGCGTACCGCCAGTACCATCCAAGGCAGCTAATAGCGGCGCATTTACACCGTCTCCGTCGTAAAAATACAATTGGTCTCCCATGCCCGCGGCAAAAGGCTCAGAAGGTTCCAGGTTGTAATATTCCAAGGTGAATGAAATGCACTCGGATTGTACATCCGGACAAATAACAAAAGTGTGGTTTTCATTTGCCAAATAGTCGCCAAATTCGCCCCCTGAGTCGTACAATGTGCCAACACATAGCGAAGAACTTCCCTGTGTGATATCTACAATTGGCGGGATGCTGTCTACGCAAACGGTGAAATCGCCCCAGTTCGGTGTTGCCGTTGCTGACCAATCTGACACCCTGATGTAATAGTCCAGACCTGGCGTGAGACCAAAAAGGTCTAGCATGGTGCTGATCTGCCCCTGACCGGCACTCGCACAGTTCAATTCCGCCAAACCATCAAATTGACAGTCGCCGCGGTAGATGGCAAATTCCGGGTTGGTAATAGGCATCCCTCCAGTGCCGCTTATCGTTACCCGGACATCCAACAAGGTGAGCGGACATTGGAACCTGAACCATACGTCTCGTTTGGCTGTCGCACTTTGGAAACACGACACGGTATCTACGGTGGCTATGACACTTGGCGTGGCGTTTTTATTTGTGTACACCGTTGGCTGGCAAGCCGGTGTTTCACCGAGATTGATCATTGTGCTACAGTCGAAGGCATCGTTGACTGGTGCTTGAGCGCGGAGCGAAAGGATAGCCAAAATTGTGGCCAGGAGCGTGAGGGCTTGCTTCATTTTTATGTCAGTGAAATGAGGATGCTTAATAAGTCACGTTTTTCTTTTCACCGTAGAGTCGCAGAGATGCAGCGTTTTTGATACTCAAGTTGCCAGCACTCTGCGGCTCTGTGCCTCTGCGGTGAAAATTTACTTATAAGACACCCTCAGTTGTAGAAATCAGGTCAAAAGTAACGAGACATTTGCGAACACCCAATCAACAAGTGGCAATTGTAGGGGTTTCGTCATTGTTGGGCAATTTAACGCAGCCTTACTTTCCCCTGCCCTGCAACAAGACCAAGGCGGTATAAAACATAATTTTGAAATCCAAGGCCAGCGACATGTTTTCTATGTACAACAGGTCGAAGCGCAAGCGTTGAAGCATTTCCCGGACATTAGAAGCATATCCATATTTTACCTGGCCCCAGGAAGTAATCCCTGGGCGAACTTTGAGCAAGTGGCGGTATTGCGGGTTTTCTTCCAAAATCTGCTCAATAAAATGCTTTCGTTCGGGGCGTGGACCGACAAGCGACATATCGCCGCGCAATACGTTCCAGAAATTGGGGATTTCGTCCAAACGCCATTTGCGCATCACTGCGCCCCAGGGCGTACATCGTGGATCGCCGTCGTGCGAAAGTTGGGGACCGAGTTTTTCCGCGTCGTTGTACATGGAGCGGAACTTGTAAATCGTAAATGGCCGTCCGTTCAAACCCAATCTTTCTTGTGCAAAAAAGATATTGCCGGGGCTGGAAAAACGCACCCGCAGGATGATGTATAACAACAATGGCGACAGAAGCGTCAATGCCAGCATACTCACCAGCACATCAATTCCCCGCTTGATTGTGCGTTGCCATTTGGGCATCAATTCTTGGCGGATTTCAATGAGCACAGCACCATACACATGATTCATTTTGACCGTTCCGAGTAAAATATCATACATATCGGGGATGATTTTGACGAGTACCAGTTCCCCAAAATCAAATAGTGTATTCAAGATATTACGCAGTCGGTTGTGCTCCGAAGTTTCAATTGCTATAATAACATCCTCGATGTGGTGTTCTCGAATCACGGCAGCCAGATCAGTCAACTGGCCAAGTCTGGGGAGATGTTCTGAAAGCACCTGTTCAGCGCCCCCATTGGTGTCAATAAATCCGAGGAATCTGTTCCCAAGCCCTTTTTCGCGGTTTTTAATGTCCAGAAAAAGTTCGAGTGCATTCTGGTTTCCGCCTACGAGCAGTGTATTAAAGGTGACTTTGCCCGCTTTCAAACGCCGACTGGCTCGCGTAAGCAATATCATTCGAGAAGTTGCCGTGAGCAGGAAATGAAGCCAAAGCAGGGCAAAAAAAGATCGGTAGTAGGTACGGTAATCTTTAACAACATCGTCTAAGATCAGCGTGAAGAACAAAAACGTTACCCCGAGAAAGGAAACAAGAAATGTATTGGTAAGCGTGTTCAATCGCGCAATCCTATAAATATCGGTGTAGTGGTCAAAAATGCTGTAAAGTAATACCCAGCCTGTAGGGATGATAAAAATGCCGAGGTAAAAATTAGGGTCTGCGAATATTTCGGGCTCGAAAGGCACACCTTCCATGTCCTTACGGTACAGGAAAAAAATAGCCCAAGCCAGCATCGCCATTACAAAATCAGCGACTCCGTAGAAAAATGTATGGCGTTTTCGCAGTTTCATCACAAAAAGTAACAAGTATAAAGTTTCAAGGATAAAGTTTCAACCTGGTCTGTGGCTTGTTACTTTTCACATGAAACTTGAAACTAGAAGTGAACCACCCTGATATTGTCAACCAGCACTTTGCCGCTGTTTTGGGTGTACTTGCCAGCATTGTCTTTGGGCAGACTAAGCCGGAAAAAGAGTCGATGTTCACTGGCTTGGACGGTTACAATCTGACTGGTTATGTTAAAATAGGTTTTATTCCAACCTTCCGTAGTATTAAATTGATACACAAATTGTCCACTCTGTTCTGGCCCATTGAGCAGATAAAGAAAAAACGGGACGTCTGTTTTGTAATGCAGCTCGAGCCAAACCTCAGGAGAACCCGTAATGGGCAGGTTCTCCATTTTTTCTGTGGCAATATCCATCACGGGGTGCGCCGTATCTATTTGCATTAGAAGGCTTTCCCCGGCAAATGCACCATCAGTAGTTAGTTCAAAATTCAAAACTTCGTCGCTATCGCGGTTTTCAAGGGAAATGAATGAACCTCCGTCAAAGTCTCCTCTTCCTGTGCCAAAACCATAGATCAAGGCAGGATGATAGGCCGTAATGGCTTGGATTTCAGTGGTTTGACCACCCACTAGATTGTAGTTATTTACGAACTTTGTGAGATACGGGTAAATGTTTGGTGTATCCTCGATGCCGTTTTCCTTTACACCAGGAAAAAGCTGAACCTCAGAGTTACCCTCAGCCAATACCGGAATCAAGGCCGGCAGGGTATATGCCCCTAGGTATTGGCCATTCACATAAAGCCAGCCGTCCGTGATTTTTTGCCAAGCAACACCGCCTGGAGCACTTACTTCAAACGGTTTAAGGCTTAGATATGCAGGAATTTGTTCTGGTTCGTCTTTGCAAGACGCAAAAGCCAGGAACAGAAAAAGGAAAATTAATTTATTCATGTGTCTATTGTTTCATCCTGAAACTCAGTAAGGGTCTCTGACGCTGCGTCGCTATGAGCGTTTTATTTGTACAATTTGGGCGAATTGTTGAGATATTGAGATATTAGGATATTGAGATATTCTTGAACCGACTCTTAATATCCTAATATCTCAATATCCTAATTTCCCAACCCTCACTTCGCACGCACATACACTTCCATCGTCACCCCTTTAAAATCAAAATGCTTGCGCAACTGGTTTTCCAGGAACTGTTTATAAGAGTCCCGAACCCAATTTGGGTTGTTTACGAAAAACACAAAGGAAGGGTAAGGCGTGGGCAGTTGCGTCACATATTTGAACTTGGGGAATCGTCCGTGTACAGAAGGTGGCGGAGTTGACTCGATGATTTCCAGCATAAGGTCGTTAAGTTCAGATGTCTTAATACGACGTGTGCGGTTTGCATAAACCTCTAGTGCGGCTTCCATGGCCTGGAAAATCCGTTGTTTTTCCAATACGGAGATAAATAAGATAGGAACATCATCAAATGGGGCAAGTCGATGCTTGATTGCAGCTTCAAAATCACGAACGGTGTTTGTTTTTTTCTCTTCCACCAAATCCCATTTGTTCACCAGTATAACAATACCCTTATGCCTTTTTTGCGCAAGACGAAGGATATTCAAGTCTTGACCTTCCAAACCCTGTGTCGCATCCAGCACCAAAAGGCATACATCTGATTCTTCCAAGGCCCGGATGGCTCGCATAACGGAGTAAAATTCCAGGTCTTCCTCAACCTTGGTTTTTTTACGGATTCCTGCGGTGTCGATCAGCATGAATTCCTTGCCAAACTTGTTGTACACGGAGTGAATCGTGTCTCTGGTAGTACCGGCAATAGGAGTTACAATGTTGCGCTCCTCTCCCATAAGGGCGTTGAGCAGAGAAGATTTTCCAACGTTGGGGCGACCAATGATTGCAAATTTTGGCAATTCAGTATCAATTTCCTCTACCTTTTCAATGTGCTCAATGACGGCATCCAACAGATCGCCCGTACCGCTTCCACTAATGGCTGCAATAAAAAACGTATTTTCAAAACCTAGTCCCCAAAACTCGTTGGCAGCCAACAAATCTTTGTGGTTGTCCGCTTTATTTACAACTAAGTAAACTGGTTTGGATGAACGGCGCAGCCATTTGGCCATGCTTTCATCAAGGTCGGTGATGCCTGTTTGGGTATCTACCATAAAAAGGACTACCGCCGCTTCTTCTGTTGCAATACGAACTTGTGAACGAATCGCAGCTTCAAACACATCATCGGAGCCGTGGACAAACCCGCCGGTATCTACCACCGTAAATCGTTTGCCTCCCCATTCGCAGAATCCGTATTTGCGGTCGCGGGTTACGCCTGAAAAGTCATCGGTAATTGCATCGCGCCCTCCCACCAGGCGATTGTAAAGGGTCGATTTCCCGACATTCGGGCGGCCAACAATGGCTACGATATTGCTCATAAAAAATGGACGTTGGATTTTTGGATGGCGGACTTTGGACGCTTGACTATAAACATTGGACGTAGGACTTGGACTGATCCATAGTCTATTGTAAAGTGTTCATAGTCAAGCGTCTAATGTCAAAACTTGGGACAAAGCACTTTTTCGTTGTCATAATCGCCCAAGTAAGAAATCGAGAGTTCAAAGGCTCCCTGCCGTTGATTGGCTTGTAAAGCCTTTAGGTTTAGGTCGTAACTGAGGCCAAATAGCATGGATTTGATTTCCAGGCCAAATAAGGCCACTACTGCATCAAATCCAAACCCGCCGTCATTTCGGACCGGTCGTGCCCAGGTTCCGACATGCAAGGCAGAAGCACCGTATTGGCCCAATGCAAAACGAAAATTCGTTCCGGCATTGATTTCCATATGTGGCCCCTGCATGGCCGCCAGTACCCGCGGTTGCATGGAAGTGCGGTTGCTGCGATCAAAAGGGATGCTGGCAGCTAATTGTACGTTCATTTTTGGGTACAGCTTGCCACCTTCTGCAATGGTTGTGCTCGTGGGGTCTTCGTAAAATGAAATTTTTGGCTTAAGCACGTGGTGTAGCGAGGCTCCTGCAAAAAAGCGGCCTTCTCCGGCGAATTGAGAAGTATAGTTTATCCCAACATTCAGGTCGGGAAAAGCAAAATTGTTGGCAGGCAACAACTCGTTGCTCGTGCCGGTATAACCTGTCGTTCCGTTGAATTCGTCATGAAAATTAAGCGAACCATAGTTTACGTTACGCTGCGTTAGCCCGCCTTGCAGTCCTATGGACAAGAATTGGTCTTTATTGAGCCCCAGCGCTTTATGATAAGCCAGCGAAACCGCTATCTGCGTGGTGCTAAAATCAACCACACTCACTTTGTCATTAAAGAACATAATGCCAAGGCCGATTGCGTCCTCGGTATTTTTTTTGCGATTGGCTTCGAAACGCAAGTCGGCGGCCATCGAAAATGTCTTGATGGGATTGTCCAGCACCTTGCGCCATTGGTCGCGATAAATCGCAGCTACCCGGTAACTGCCCTCCATCGCGCCAGATAGCGCAGGATTGAGCGTGAGTGGAGAGGCGTAAAATTGGGTGAAATGTTTGTCTTGTGCATGTGCCTTTGGGAGAAGGAACAGAAAAGTCGCCATTACTAAAATGCCAGCTGGCGTTAGGACTAAAGAAAATTGTTTCTGCATACGACTTGGGAAATGTTTGGGCAAAGGTAGTCACTTGAAAGTTACGACTGACTTCTTAAGGCTTCGGACTTTTGAATTTCAAAATTCGCATACCTTTCGGCTTGCCCGCCGTAGCCTTGGCGAAGGCGGGCCGTTGCACAACCACTAACCTTTACCCGCCGTAGCCTTAGCAAAGGCGGGACTTTCCAACTAACATGTATGGCAAACAATGACTTCAAACCCTACATCTCCACTGAAAACATATCGGTCAAAGAATTTACCCTGCGAGCCATTATTATTGGCTCTTTGTTCGGGGTGCTCTTTGGCGCAGCCACGGTTTATCTTGCGCTGAAAGCAGGTTTAACGGTTTCGGCCTCTATACCCATTGCCGTGATTGCCATTTCACTGGGACGAAAATTCCTTGGCACCACTATCCTGGAGAACAACATCATCCAGACAACAGGATCTGCCGGCGAATCGGTAGCTGCGGGCGTGGTTTTCACGCTTCCTGCTTTTCTTTTTCTTTCCGATGGTATCGGCAAAGGGTATTTCAACTATTGGACGATCACGATGCTTGCCATCTTTGGAGGCATTTTAGGCGTTCTGATGATGATCCCTTTGCGCCGCTCCCTTATTGTAAAAGAACATGAAACCCTGCCGTACCCAGAAGGTACTGCTTGCGCACATGTGCTTATGGCGGGTGACAAGGGCGGCGATTTTGCCAAAATGGCTTATCAAGGCCTTGGCTTTGCGGTAGGATACGCCATGCTTCAAAAAATCTTTCATGTCATTGCAGAAACCCCTACCTGGACAACCAACCTTGCCAATAAATACCTCCCTGCTGCGAGATTGAGCGGTGAAATCACGCCAGAATATCTTGGGGTTGGCTATATTATTGGCCCACGTATTGCCGGGGTTTTGGTGGCTGGCGGTGTATTGGCATGGTTCGGATTGATCCCATTGCTGGCTACCCTCGTGCCACCCGATGTGATTGCGGCCCAGCTTGACAAACTTGATCTGATGAATCCACTGGAAGCCAGCGCACGATACGGCTGGGATCCAACATCACATACCTTCACAAATATGTCGGAGGCACTTTACCGCGCCTATATCCGTCAGATTGGCGCAGGTGCTGTGGCGGGTGCTGGTTTTATCACCCTCATCAAAACCATGCCTACTATTATCTCCTCGTTCCGGGATAGTATGGGTGAAATGCGCAATCGAGATAAAACAGTTGCCGTAGACCGTACATCCAATGATCTTTCTATTAAAGTGGTCGGCATTGGAAGCCTTGCACTTATTCTTCTAATGGCCGTTTTGCCGAACATCCCCGGCGATAACATCCTGAGCAAGTTGCTGATCGGTGTATTGGTTATAGTGTTCGGGTTTTTCTTTGTCACCGTTGCCAGCCGAATTGTGGGCATAATAGGCAGCAGCAACAGCCCCATATCTGGAATGACCATCGCAACCATTATGGGCACCGCGCTCGTGTTTATCGGTGTAGGCTGGACGGGCAAAGTTTTTGAACCGATGGCGCTCGTAGTGGGCAGCATGGTCTGTATCGCTGCCGCCAATGCCGGGGCAACTTCTCAGGATTTGAAAACGGGCTATCTTATTGGAGCAACGCCTCGTTATCAACAGATTGCGTTGTTTATTGGAGTAGTTGTTTCCTCTCTCGTCATAGGGGCAACGGTGCTTTTTCTTGACACACCAACGGCAGACCTACGTGCTCAGGGCATTGACCATGCTATTGGAGAAAAATTCAATGCGCCTCAGGCTACCCTGATGGCCACGCTCATCAAGGGATTGCTTTCGTTCAATCTGGATTGGCAATTCGTGCTGGTCGGCCTATTTGTAGCCGTCACGATGGAACTCTGCGGAGTGAAATCACTCTCGTTTGCCGTAGGTCTTTATCTGCCGCTCAGTACTACGCTCCCGATCTGGATTGGTGGCGCACTGAAAGGTTTGACTGACTGGTGGGGAAAACGCAAAGGCGAAACCGCCGAAGATTCTGAACTTGGAAAGGGTAGCCTTTTTGCCACAGGGTTGGTAGCGGGCGGTGCGCTGGCAGGTGTAATCGTAGCCCTTTGGCAAGCAAAGGAAGCATCTTATGCAACAGGCCAAGGTTGGCTGGCGGCGGCAAATCTTGAACACAAATTGGTCGGGTATACAGACACTTCCGGCATTTTCCATGCGGGCTTGATTGGCCAAAGTGGGTACCAAATCCTAGGGGTACTCTGTTTTAGCTTGCTGGCATTCTTTCTTGTTCGGGCAGCGAGAAAGAAATAGTTAAGGTAGAAAGTGGCAGGTATCATGCCGCTTTGTGTAAAATTCAAAAGCCCTCCAGTTGCAAATCGCAGCTGGAGGGTCTTGTTTTTGGAAGGAATTTTACGCAACGTTTAAATCCACCCGGAAATATCCATCGCATTCCACCACTGCATAACTGCCAGGGAGGAGCTGTCTTCCGACTATGTTCAAGCCCTTGGAAATTTTCGAGGGTAGCGGGCAAGCTTCTTTCATGACCAATACGCCCTTTCGAAAATGTTGGCGATACAATTGGATACAAAGGAACTCCCTGAAAAAATAGAGTGATACTCTACCATCGGATACCGATGCAATCTGCGCAAAGGTTTGATGGCACGCCTTCTTTTTTTTGATTAGAAGAAAAGCGTTGGTGCCCGTGATTTTGCAAATACCCGTTCCATTGCAATTCATGCTCGGCGAACCGAATACGACATCGCAATGCAGCATTTTAGAAGGGTAAGAAGTTGTGTTTGGGAATATTTGGGTTGTAATTGGTACAGCTGGTTGTCCTAGAAGGCACGGACGGACAGCCCTTGAGATGTGGAACATGGCAGTTTTTGAAATAAAGTGTAATCGAGTAAGGATTAAAAAAATGACTGCCTCTTAATATTAAAACTAAATGAAGGTGCTGCTCGGCAGCCGTTCTATAGTATTCAATAACCGTTCCAAAGTGATCTGATACCGTTCCCTAAATATAGTTTTTGCAATGTACATTACAAATTGACACCTAAAACCACTCCGGTATGGTAATATTCCTTTCCAAAAAAGCCAAATGCTACATCTACGCGAAGTGGCCGAATGGCCTTTATGCCAATGTTTTCAAATCCCCAATTTACCTCCCAATAGGGCAATTTACCTGTAAAAACGGGGTCTCGAGCGTCTTGTTCGGCATGGTAGAAATTGAAGCCAAAAACCTCCTTCCAGTTTAATTTGCGTACCAACGGTATTTTATCCAGCAGCCAGCCTTCGAGGTGGTGTTGGGCGTGGATTTCCGCGTAAGGTTTGTCGGTGGAATAGGCATAATATGGCAGCAGGAAGAAACTGCGCAAATAACTTACGGGAGTACCGAAAATCCGCTGGTTACCCGAGGCGTGGTGTAAATCCATGAATGACAGGTTTTTCTGGCGAAGAAATAACCCTCCTCCAACATTCCAATCCGTGTGTCCAGCCAAGCCCCAGGAGACTTCGCTTTGCCTGATTTGCAGCCTCAAGAGATCATAATCCACCCAACCACTATTGCCCAAGGGCAAGGCTTTTTTATAATTCAACACCAATTCCGGCCATCCGGAACTGCTGTACGAACGGAATTTTGGATAAGTGCTGTATTGCTGCTTCGGTCTGAAAACCAATTGAGCCTCTATGTAAAAGATGTCAGGTGACGGGAAGGCAGCTGGCTCACCAACCACCACCTCCGGCGCAGGATCATTGGAAGTGTACTCACGCTCGAGTTTTTTCCTATAACTGAAATTACTGTGGTTCACAAGTGGCTTTCGCCGCGCCCATTCAGCGGTTAACCGGATATTGAAGCCCGTTGTCAATACCTGGCTCCATTCAGCGCGAGCAAAGGATTTGTCGTAAATTTTAAGGTAATTACGCTTTTCAATAAGCGAATACCACGTATTAACAAGTGGACCAATGGGGTTCAGGTGGTTGAATTGTGCTGTAGTTGTGCCGCCATCAATCGTAAGGGTTCGATATCGAATACTTTCAAAACGGCGCTGTAAACGCCCACTTGCCCGGAATTTTTTTTCTGAAAACCCGTAATTCAGATCTGCCACAGCCGACCAGCGTTTGGTTCCACGGCTGTCTTCCTCTTTTTTCCACTCAGGCCGAACGTTCAGAAGCCAGCCCTGAACGGTGTTGAACTGAACCCCACGGAATATGGCAGGGTAGGAAACCGAAGTGCGTTTGTAGGAGTTTTCCCAGGTATATCCAAAGAGCAAGTTGTTGAATTTGAAGCGATTACTTTTCCGATCAATACTATCCATGTAAGCCTTTGACTTCCAGATTTTCTGAAGGCTGTCCTTTTTTACATAGTCTTTTCCCTCTTCTTCGGTGAGTGGCACCGGGCGTATTTCCTTCCAGTAGTCAGCGGTTTGTTCATTGGCCTTTTCTTCGATTTTAAAAATTTCTTTACTGAAAAGGCCTTCTTCAAATGTTGGGTTGAGGTCGTAATTGGAGAAAATACTGTTGAAAAAACCCGCGATTTTAAAACCAAAGATGGCAAACTTGAAACTCGTCACTTGTGTCAGTAGTCCCCAGGTATCGTTTGCGCCTAGAGGCACGAAATACTGATTGATGCGCATCGTGTCGAGCACAGGCTGTTTAATGGATGGCCCGGTGAGCAAAAGGTCGGCGCCAGCCAAAAGCCAGAGTTCGTCTACCACATACAAGAACCCCGAAAAAGTCGGGTCGGCAGGGCGTTTGGGAATCACTTTGATCTTCTCCACCGTAAAGCCGAGTTCGTTTTTAAAACGACCTGCATGTTTGAAACTGTAATAATTGAAAGCGTTGTCGGCAAGCGGGGAAAGGATTTCGCGTTCGATTTCCAGTCGCTCGTCGTACAGATTAAACTCCGTCAAAGTGGCTCTGTTGAGGCTAAAACCATTCTCACTGCCGCTTACCTTGCTCGACACCATTACCTCTTTTTTTCGACCTGGAGGGTCTTGCGACCAAACTTTTGATACGGATTCAGAAAGGTACACCACACCAGCCCCTGTGGAATCAAGGGTGCCGCCCATGTTTCCTACTTCCTGGCCCAGTATTTTCTTTGGCGTTTCCACAAGTTTATAAAAGCCCTTGATGTACACATCGCAAGCATAGTTCGACACTTTCTTTTTGTAGTACCTTCGCTTGGCGATGACCTCTCGCATGATTTGAACCGCCGGGTCAATGGAAGAAACGATTGCCTCTTGCAGTTCCAAATTAGCGGATTCGAGCCGAACATCCAAACGAATGGCCTTATCGCCCATGGTAATGTTTTCAATGCGTTGCTTGTAGCCAATGTATTGAAAAACAATTTCTTGCGTCCCTTTCCCAACCGAAAGGCGATAGTCGCCTTCAACATTGGAAACGGTGCCATTGCTGGTATTTCGGACATAAATAGTGGCGTAGGGCAGCGGTTCCCCGTTTTCGTCGGTCACTTTGCCAGTGATTTGGGTTAAAGCCAGAAACGGAAATAAAAGGAAAATGAAGGCTATGATGTATTTCATGGATGTGTGGGTAAGATTTCCAGAATAGATTGCTGGATTGAGCGGGCACAAGATATTTTGACTTTCAAGAAATGGATTTACTAGAAGGCTTTTTTAAATTTATAAAAACACAGCGCTTGCCTCTGGATGACGGCAGACCTACACTATTGGCCGTTAGTGGGGGATTGGACTCAGTCGTGTTGGCGCATTTGTTCAAGGACGCACATTTGCCCTTTGCCATCGCGCATTGCAATTTCCAATTGCGCGGCGAAGAATCTGAAGGGGACGAAATTTTAGTACAAAAAATTGCTCGGGAATTCGGAGTTCCATTTTTTGTAAAACGTTTTGAAACAAAGGATTACGCCGAAAGTAATGGCTTGTCCACGCAAATGGCTGCGCGTGATTTGCGCTATGAATGGTTTGCTGAAACGGCGTCTGAAAATGGATTCCCAAATATTGCTACGGCGCACCATTTGAATGACTCCGTGGAAACGGCACTGCTAAATTTTGTTCGGGGGACCAGTTTGCCGGGGCTTTCCGGGATCGTAGCTCAAAAGGAACTTGGCACGCAAGGCTCCTCTTCCGGGGTTCAATTGTTGCGCCCCCTGCTTTTTGCAAGCAGAGATGAAATACTGGATTTTGCGAAAGCGCGTCAGATCGTTTGGCGCGAAGACAGTAGCAATGCCTCCGATTATTATGCCCGAAATTTCATACGCCACCAAATTGTGCCACAATTGGAGGCGCTCAATCCAAATTTTATCCAAACCGCCGCGCGTAACATGCGGAGGATTCGTTCAGCGGATGAAAATTTGGTTTTTTTATTGAATCAATGGCTGTATATTAATAGCCAGACTTCGAGCCAAACAAGCAATTCCATCGTTTTAAGCCTTGAAAAAGCAAAACTAACCCAACTGCCATCGCCGCGACAGGCCATCCGACAGCTGCTCAAGCCTTTTGGTTTTACTGCCGAACAAACGAGACAACTGGCTGAAAATCTGGACCATGTTGGCCTTGAACTCCAAACGGAAAAGGGATTTAAAGTGCTGGTTGACAGGGAAAAAATTCTGATCTCTCCAATCACCCCCTCCTACGCTTTGGCTACGGCGGGTAAAAATCAACCAATCACCGATCAACCAATCACGATAAACGAAGATGATCTGATGGTCAGACTTCCTGACGGTTCGCAGGTTTTTCTAATGCTGACCACCAACCACCAATCCACCAATCACCAATCCATTACGGTGGATGCTGAAAAATTGAGGTTCCCGCTACAAATGCGACATTGGCAGCCCGGCGATTCGTTCCTACCCTTCGGCATGGAGGGCAAAAGCCAAAAATTGCAGGATTTTTTCACGAACCAAAAACTATCACGCCTGGATAAAGAGGAAGTTTGGCTCTTGATTAATGGAGATGGCGCGGTGGTGTGGGTAGTCGGGTGGAGATTGGATGAGCGGTTTAAAATACAATCATCTACAAACAAAGTATTGAAAATCAATTGGATAAAATGATCTTATTCGATTATTCCCCTGCCCAAAAATTTGTCTCGAACGAGGAAGTTTCAGCAATAGAACCCCTAGTGAACACTGCAGCCAAACTGCTGGAAAACCGAACTGGTCCCGGCAATGATTTTCTCGGTTGGCTCGATTTGCCTGTCAAATACGACCGCGCTGAGTTCAAGCGCATCAAAGCAGCTGCCAAGCGAATCCGCAAGCAAAGCCAAGTGCTGGTGGTGGTTGGTATCGGTGGGTCATATTTGGGCGCAAAAGCTGGTCTGGAATTTTGCCAGCCTACGCCCGTTATTCCTATGCGCTTCAGTAGAAAAAAGCACTTTGATATTGTGTTCGTCGGGACCAATCTCAGTGCTGATTATCACAACCAGGTGTTGGAAGCCATTGGCGACCGAGATTTTTCGATCAATGTAATTTCCAAATCCGGCACAACTACCGAACCAGCCATTGCCTTCCGTATTTTTAAGCAAAAGCTGGAGGAGAAATATGGAAAAGCAGGCGCGGGTCAGCGTATTTATGCCACTACTGACAAGGCTCGAGGGGCCTTAAAAACCCTCGCTGACCGGGAAGATTATGAATCTTTTGTGGTGCCCGATGATGTTGGCGGTCGCTTTTCCGTGCTGACTGCTGTTGGGTTGTTGCCACTGGCAGCTGCCGGAATTGATGTGGATGCATTGATTCGCGGTGCAGGGGATGCTCGTTTGGCTTACAAAAAACCATTGGCTGAAAACGCCTGCTATCAGTATGCAGCATTGCGCAACATATTGAGAAACAAGGGAAAGGAAATTGAAATCCTGGCCAACTACGAGCCGCGCTGCCATTACATCGCCGAATGGTGGAAGCAATTGTACGGTGAGAGCGAAGGGAAAGACGGCAAAGGGATTTTCCCTGCTTCCGTAGGTTTTACCGCCGATCTACACTCCATGGGCCAGTATATTCAGGACGGTCGCCGCACGATCTTTGAAACTGTGCTGGAAATAGAACGACCACAAACGGAGCTACTCGTTCCTAAAACCGAAGACGACCTTGATGGCTTAAATTATCTGGCTGGCAAATCGCTCGATTTTGTCAATAAAAAAGCCGCCGAAGGCACCCGCATGGCGCACATTGACGGCGGCGTTCCAAACCTTACCATTCGCATCCCCGAAGCATCGCCTTATTATCTGGGACAATTGTTCTTTTTCTTTGAAAAGGCCTGTGCGATTAGCGGTTATTTGTTGGGGGTCAACCCATTTGATCAACCGGGGGTTGAGGCGTACAAGAAGAATATGTTTAAGTTGCTTGGGAAGTAAGTGAGCGGGCAAATTAAACCGCAGAGGCACGGAGGCGTGGAGCGTTTGAAAATCAACCCTTTGCGCCTCTGTGCCTCTGCGGTTTATTTGCTCAGGTACTTAAAACACTTGCTCTTTTATTCAAACTGCTCCACCTTTAGGTCATCCACCAGCACCGTTTTGTCGCTTCCGGGATTCCAAAAGAATACCGTTGCACGGTCAAAGGGTTGGGAAGGCAGCCGAGTGTCGAAGAAGATGGATTTAGGTTCGTTTCCGTCCACATGGCGCTGCAAACGAATCATGCGCTCTTTTACAATTTTATCGCCTTGTCTGAAACGCACTATAAACTGCGTCATCTTCCAAGTTTCCCATTCTTTCGGTTCGGAACGGAAAATGCAAGCGGCTCGAATCCAACCCTTTTCATCCGATTTTATTGGCAAATCAAATTCCGGCGAGAACACCTTTTCTTTGTTGATTATCAAGGATTTTGTGCCTGAAATGGGGGTTTCTTTGGTTACAATACCTGAGGTGTCTGCATCAAAATTTCGGGCAAAAACCTCGCGCACATTACGTCGTTCCACCCCTTTGAATTCCTCTCTCGTATCCAGGAGTTTCAACCAATCTCGTTCCTTTTCAAAGCGCCCTAATCCCTTGAGCATATACGCCCGCGTCATTTGTTCGCTTACAAAAAAACCGCCCCGGTGCGCCTGGTGACTCCACCACAGATTGAGGTAAACAAATACACTTGCCAGTAGCAGTAGGCAGTAGGCAGCCACAGTGCGGACGGCACTCTGCCTACTGCCACTGCCTACTGCCACCTGCCTACTGCCACTGCTTATTGCTACTGCCCACTGAACAAACGCCCCCAGCCCAAAAGCCCATAACGGATACGCCTGCACCATGGCACGTTGGCCTAAACTGCCTCCGTACCACCAAATATCCCATGCCGAGGTGATGTAAAGCGCGAGCAGAGAAACAAAAATTACCGTGGGGAAAACCTCGGGCACACGTTTACGCAACATGAAAATCCCGATAACCGCAAAGAGCATCATGGGTGAATACACAAGCCACCCTGCCCTGGCGCTCCAAAGCACGTCTTCTATATGCGGGGGGAACCACGTAAATGTTTGATCCTGATAACTATAGACAATCCATTCGCCGGTAGCGTATTTCCAATAGGCCAGTTGGAGGAACATCATTCCTCCTGCGCAAAGCGCCGCCAGGGAGATTTTTGAGAAATTGGTTCCCAGAAAAGTGAAACGGCTCTTTAAGGAGGCCCATGTACTTACTCCCCAGAACAACGGAATAACCGCCACAATGATCTCGGTCGGTCGGGTGATGGCAGCCCAACCCACAAGCAAGCCAATAGCAGCTGCCCAGCCAAAAGTTGCACGGCGGTAAAATTGTATCGTGCTGAAAATCAAAAGGGTGTAGAGGGTGAAAAGCCAGTTGTGTGTCATGGCTCCAGTGATGCCAGCGTATTCCAAGTAGTTGGAGCCAAAGACAAGGCATACCAGCACAATGGCTACCACATTATCAGAAAAATATTCCTTTAGCACCTTCCGTAAAAACCACAAGCCCAGTAGTGCTATGATCAAACTTCCCCAACTGATGGCGGCCTGATAGGGTCGCGAAAACCCGTCGGCGGGATAGCCGAGCGGCTCTGCAAGAATATGGGCCAAAGCGAACCAAGGAAGGAATTGGAGCGCTTGCCCCATGGGATATTTCATTACCCAATTGCCTGAAGGATGCTGAAAAGCCTGGCCCATTCCTGGTCCCGGCTGATACTTTTCTTCTATCGCTCCCCACCACTTCAATGCTTTTAAATCCTTGTAAATCAAGGCTCCTGGTAAGTAAAGGTAGTAGCCCGAAACGTCCCAGCTAATGGTAGCCTCTGTTTGGACTTGCTTCCATTTGGGATAATAAAACAAGGAGGCGCTCAGTAGTAACCCGGCGCAGATCCAAAAGGCAAGAATGGAAGAAAATTTGAAACGCTGCATGTTGCGATAGGTGCTTTTGCGGGCAAATGTTGCAAAATGCGTTGACATCAGGCGCAAGACTTTTTAAAAGCGCCCATTGCCGAGGTTTTAACCACCTAACCAAGTCTTGAATTCACTTGCTCGCTCGCGGCTGACAAATACGTCTTCAGGTGCTGCGGGTAAGAGTTCGAGTTTGAGGCGGCCGTTCAAGTGTGGATGGATTTTTTGGATGGCGTTGAGCCGAACGGTAAGTCCCCGGCTGATGCGGAAAAAAAATTGAGGGTCAAGCAAATTTTCGAGTTCTTCCAAGGTGTGTTCTACAAAAAACTTTTTGCCACTTACAATGTGCGCCTGGGTAAGGCCATCAGAAGAACGAAAATAAGCGATGTCGGCAGCGGCTAAAAAAGTGAGTTGTTGACCATTCTTAACCAAAAAACGGTCTTTGTAAGATTCCTTTTTCAAGAGGCGAGAAAGCGCATCAATATCGAGTGGAGCTTGTTTAAATCTTTGGTTTTCAAACTTTTGCAGTGCCGATTCTAAATCTTTTAGGTCAATTGGTTTGAGCAGGTAATCCACTGCGCTCACTTTGAAGGCCTGTACGGCATATTGATCAAACGCTGTTGTGAATACTACCGGAGAACTTATGTCCACTTGTTTAAAAATATCAAAACTCAATCCATCCGCAATTTGAATGTCCATAAAAATCAGGTCTGGCGCAGGAAATGTGCGCAGCCAGCGCACGGCTCCTTCCACCGAATCGAGTGTGTCTACAATGTTGGCATTGGGCCGGGCAGCCACCACCATTTTGCTGAGCCGACGTGCGGCTGGGATTTCATCTTCTATTAATAAGGTTTTCATGTAACACAGTAGTTCATATTTAACCACAAAAGGCACAAAATGACACCATCACAATTAGTTTATATTAACCACAAAAGGCACATAAGGACACAAAAGGACGTCTATTATTCTTTTGTGTCCTTATGTGCCTTTTGTGGTTTAAACTAATTATGTGTTCCTACTTATTGTGCCTATGTGGTTAAATATAGCGATTAAGCAAATTTTCAAACAGCTCCTGCCTACCGCTCCGTTGTTTCGGCTCGCCGTCGCGGAGCGAAATATTGCGTAAATCCTTGATTTTCAATTTACCTGATGCAAAACCCCTACCCTCTTCAGTATCAAAAGAAGCATAGCGCTCGCTGAGCATCTTGCCATATTCCGAGTTTCCCAAAATCTCCTGCGCCGCTAAAAGCGCCCGGGCAAAAGCATCCATCCCGCCGATGTGTGCGTAGAACAAATCCGTCAAGTCAGTCGAGTTTCTTCGGGTCTTCGCGTCGAAATTGATGCCTCCACCCGCCAATCCACCTGCCTGGAGCATAACCAGCATTGCCTCCGTTAGCTCATAAACATTCACCGGGAATTGATCCGTGTCCCAGCCATTCTGATAGTCGCCCCGGTTCGCGTCTATGGAGCCAAGCATACCTGCATTGGCCGCTACCTGTAGTTCGTGTTGAAAGGTATGCAGTGCTAAGGTGGCGTGATTTACCTCGATATTGAGTTTGAAATCTTTTTCCAGACCGTACTCCCGCAAAAAGCCAATACAGGTGGCTGCGTCAAAATCATATTGGTGTTTCATCGGCTCCATTGGCTTAGGCTCAATAAAAAACGTGCCTTTGAACCCTGATTTTCGGGCGTAATCTTTCGCCATGTGGAGGAATCGGGCGAGGTGATCCAATTCGCGTTTCATGTTGGTGTTCAACAGGCTCATGTAGCCTTCTCGACCACCCCAGAACACATAATTTTCGCCGCCAAGCTTGATGGTCGCGTCCAGGGCATTCTTCACCTGCGCAGCCGCCCATGCAACTACCTGAAAATCAGGATTGGTGGCGGCCCCATTCATGTACCGCGGGTGACTAAACAAATTGGCCGTGCCCCAAAGAACTTTTAGTCCGGAAGCCTTTTGTTTTTCCAATGCATAATCCGTGATTTTTACCAGCCGTCGTTCGCTTTCTCGAAGGGTGTCGCCTTCCTGCACGAGGTCAAAATCATGAAAGCAGTAGTAATCAATACCGATTTTGGTCGCAAACTCAAATGCCGCATCCATCTTGTCGCGGGCTTGTTGAAGGGGCTTTTTTGCTTCCAGCCAGCGAAACTGTTTCGTACCCGGACCAAAGGGATCGCCGCCTGTGCCACCAAGCGTGTGCCAGTAGGCTATTGCGAATTTGAGGTGTTCGTGCATGGTTTTGCCCCCGACTTTTTGGCTGGGATTGTACCACCGAAAGGCCAACGGATTGTCGGATTTCGGCCCCTCGTGTTTGATCTGGGGGATTCCTTTGAAGTATTCGCGGTCGCCGAGGAGGATGTTCATGGTAAAATTGAAGAAGGTTTTTTAGTCAAAAAGGGATTTAATTTCAAGCTTAAAGTACTTGCCGTTCAGCGTTTTAAATAAAAGAGTATCGTTTGATTTCCAAACAATATCTGTCACTTCACCCACTCCATACTCATTCTCTCTACGCAATATTTGCAAACCTACAGAGCGCATTGTTTGAGAATCAAAAATTTCTAAGCCACCTGAATTAAATATGTCGCCATATCCTTGATAAGAAGGGAAAGCCCACAGCCGGTGATTTGGAGCGTTCAGTGGAGCACAATTGTAACCATAACCCATAGTGCGATATTCAGCACCGTCCTTTTTCCGAATGAACCAAAAGTCGCCCCATTCCCAATACCCGCTTTGTATAACATACCATCCATGTTTATCACTTAAAAGTCCATAACTTTTTAATCCCTCACAGTTACACAAATGGTGACGAATAACTTTTTCTCGACCTGCAACCAAAATCACTATGGGAGTTGTATCTGGGTTATTTGCCACATTTTTGACAATTGGGGGGAAAAACAAAGTGTCGGCTTTTGCCTTTCGTCGAGTCATGGCAAAAGAGATGGAGTCTGTCACTTCAAGAACGAGCCATCGTCTTGTTGCAATGGAGGTTGAATCAGACTGTAAATCAAATTCAAAAACAAATGGAGAAACACAAGCACCATAAACCCATTCGGTTTGATTTTCATATCGTTGCAATACTTTCATCCAAGCAGATGGTTTCGATTTTCCCCTAATTGGAATTGTTTCTTTAAATGTGGTTTCCAACCCCGTCCATAGTAGCCAGGTATCTGGTTCCAGCTCTCTGCCCTCATTCGCCTTTGTACTCGGTGTATCTCTCACAAGTACATGGTCCACAATGGGTTTAAGCCAAACTTTAGGATTGGTAAAATTGTTATTTTCAGATGCTTCTGATGAAACATCATTCACAGGAATACTTGATGCTGACGCTTCAATTTTATCTGTTTTGTTTGGAGTTGAAATGCACCCAGCTCCAAACAAAACCATTGACATAAAATGATAGACAAAATATTTCATGAATAGTATTTTGATTCAATAACCGTGGTTCAAAAAACCACAAACACCACCAGCAAAGTTCCAATGAACAGCACCACCAGCGCAAACAAATAAACAGCGCAATACACCAGCCACTTTGCAATTGTCCAACCCCATTTTTCACGATAAAAACGTTTCATAGCCACCAGCAATGTTACTCCAATCCAGGCCAAAACCACGAGCCAGCCCCATTGCAAATCGAACAAATAATCGTGTGCCAAAAAGGCAAAGGTGAACAACAAAAACGCGCCCGACTGCTGATGCATCAGGAAGATAAAATGCTCCACATAATAGTTTTCCTTCCGCCAATAAAGCAGTCGCAACACAAAGGCCATCAATGCGATGAGTACCAATATGGCCCAACCAAGGCTACCCACATACTGCCCAATCAAGCCTTTTGGATTTTTGAGCGATTTAATGCCTTGTCTTACCGTCACTTTCTCGGCCCAGCTTCGCAGGCCATATTTCTGAATGATCGAATCGGGCTGCAAATGCACCAAATCCACGGCCGCTATCCGAACCTGCGTAACGCCAAAGATTAACGGAATGGTGTCAATATTTACGGCAGGATTTAGGGTATCGGTATTGGCAAGGGACAAGAAATATCTGGTTGCATCTTCCCAAGGCCCATCAACCATTCGAACCACGGAGTCAATGGCTTGACGGACCACTGGAGTTTGCCAATCAGGCGGAAGCGAATCAAATGCAGCGCGATGTTCCTGGGCAATAATGCTGCGTTGCAGCGATTCAAACAGACCGGTTTCTGCAATCAATTTCTGTCCTTTTTTTATCTCATAACCCTCCTCCCCTCCTATACTCATGTTGCCTTCCGTCATGTTGAACCCAGCATCGTCAAAACGCTTGCTGAACATCAACAAAAAGAAAAACATGACAATGAAAAAGAACTGCACCGGGTTCGGATAACGTTTGATTTTCCCTTGAAAATAATGGATGGTCACCCGGGCTGGCACAAAGAGTTGCCAGCACATTTTCACGAATTTGTTGTCCAGGTGGGTAAAGTTGGCAAAAAACTTTGCCAACAAGTCGCGCATCTGAACACGACCATCAAAATCGCGCTGCCCACAACCTGGACAAAAACTGCCTTGCCTGGAGAGTTTTGTTCCACAGTTTTTACAGCGTGGGCGGGGCGTTTTGGAGGTCGTGGTTTCGTCTTGTTCTTCCATTTTTTCAGGCAATAAGATTGGGCAAAGAAACAAGGATTTGCGGCTTAATGTCCTTTCATACGTCGAAATGGATTTTTTTCAAAAACAACTTGTCCCGCCGTGCATTTTTTCTAAAGAAAAGCATCTCTGCGGTTTGTACGTTTGTTCTCCCGTGTGAAACCTCGTAGGTTTTTAAAAACCTACGAGGTTTAGCCGAATTATCAAACGGAACAGCGTTCCGCGATACCATCACCCACAATTTTTGAAAATGCAATTTCACCAAAAACTATCTCTCGCCCTTTGCCTCCTGCTTCTTGCCTTTTTATCCTGCAAATCCTTCGGCAAAAAGGAACAACCCAACCTCACCAGCATCAAAAACAATCCGAGCTCAACAATGCCAATCCTTCCTTTGCCCACTACAATGGGCGACTATACCGAAGACTGGAAAATCGTGGACAGCCTGCAAAACCAGGGGCTTTTCAAAAGTGCCCTTGAAAAAGTGGAGGCCATCCAGGCACGCGCCAAAAACGATAAAAACGGTCAGCAGATCGTGAAAGCAATCCTTTTTCGAGGAAAATTCATGACCATGCTGGAAGAAGACGGCCTCACCAAAGCCATACAAACCATTGAAAACGAAATGCTTGCTGCAGGTCAGCCTGAAAAGTCGGTGCTGCAGAGCATCCTCGGCCAATTGTACTCCACCTACCTTCAAAACCAGGGTTGGAATTTACAGCAGAGAACACCATTGGCCCCTTCCCTTGATGGGGAGGGCCGGGGTGGGGTTGAAGGAGGAGACATATTGACCTGGTCGGCAGACCAAATTGAAAAACACGCGCTCGAATTGTACTCCGCTTCCGTTTCTCTGGACGCCCTGCTCAGAGGCATTCCTGTCGAACAATTCCGAGACATAACCACGCCTGGGCAAAACGACTCCCTGGAGAACAAAAGCCTCCGCCCTACCCTGCTCGACTTGCTGGCGCACCGGGCATTGGAGCACTTCGGCAACGAGCGCAGTTATCTGAGCGAGCCAGCCTTCGCTTTCCAACTCGACCAGCCTACCGCGTTTTCGCCTGCTGCAGAATTTGCAAAAGTGAAGTTTGAAACAAAGGATGTTACCAGTGGCAAGTGGCTGGCTTTAAACCTTTTTCAAAAGGTATTAACTGCACACATGGCTGGAAAATCTGGCGCTTTTTATGACGCAGACTTGAAACGCCTGCAATTTGTGTTGAATAATTCCAGCCTTGAAAACAAGGCTGAACTTTACCAAAAAGCGCTTGAAAACCTCAAAGTCCAAACGGAAAACCACCCCTCCCATGGGGAAGTAGTGCATGCATTGGCCAGCCATCTTTACAATCTGGAAACGGGCGACAAAGGCACGAACGCAAAAACTGCTGTGGCCGAGCTTAATGCTGCTATTCGTCGCCAGCCCGGAACCTACGGCGCGAGTCTTTGCCAGCAATTGCTCACACAAATCCTAATGCCCTCGCTTACCACGAATGTGGAACAAGTCAATTTGCCCGACAAAAGCATTCTGATGCAAGTCGGTTTCCGAAATTTGAAAAAAGTGTGGGTGAAAGTGGTCAAGGACGATTTTCAATTGGACAAATGGGATGGTCAGAACTGGGATGCGCATTACCAATATCTTAGAGGTTTGCGCCCTTTGCAAAGCCGGACCTGGGAATTGCAGGATCCGGGTGATTATCAGCTACATCAGACCGAGATTGCCCTGGATGGGCTGTCTTTTGGAAATTACTGGGTGTTTGTCTCTGATAACGCAGATTTCCAATTAAAAAGCGGCCCATTGGTATACACCAATTTCGCGGTTTCCAACATTGCTTCCGTAAATTACAATGAACAAGGCTCTACCCGTCTGGTATTGGCCGACCGAAACACTGGCGCACCCCTGGCCGGGGTGAAACTCGATTTTTTCAAAAACGACTACAATTCTGGCCGCCGTAAAACGCAGAATGTCGGCTCGGCCACCAGCGATCGGGATGGTTTTGTCAAAAGCAGTTTTGCCCAAAACCAATCCGTGCAGGTGCGTGCCACGCTTGGGAAAGACACCCTTTGGCTCGGTCAGGCTTATAACTATCGTCAACGGGAAACCCCGGATCGAATTCCCCAGGTGCAGTTTTTTACGGACCGCAGTATGTACCGACCCGGTCAAACCGTCTATTTCAAAGGCTTGATATTCAAGCAACCAACGGATGGAAGTGGCAAAAGCCTGCCTCCTCAAATTGTATCAAACCAAAGCGTCACTGTTCAATTTTATGATGCAAACGGCCAGACAAAAGGCGAGTTGAAATTGAAAAGCAATGAATTCGGCACTTTCAATGGAACGTTTGTGGCACCTTCCAGCGGACTAACCGGACAAATGCGCATTGGCGCCTCCGGAGGTGCTAACGGGACCACTTATTTCAACGTGGAGGAGTACAAACGCCCGCGTTTCGAGGTGACAATGAAGCCCGT
The DNA here is from genome assembly GCA_046160625.1 of Saprospiraceae bacterium. Lineage (GTDB taxonomy): Bacteria > Bacteroidota > Bacteroidia > Chitinophagales > Saprospiraceae > M3007. Next base: position 8,227 of record JBJXGZ010000075.1, on the reverse strand, counting down.
AGAAGGCGCCTTCCGTGTTAATGAAAAAATCACAGTCCGTGGCGAAGCGAAAAATTACGCTGGAAATGTGGTAGACGGTGCAACAGTCAAATATCGCGTAGTGCGCAACGCACGCTTCCCGTTCTGGGATTTTTACCGCTCCTGGAAACGCCCCTGGTACTACAACCGGCCTGCCATGGAAATTACAAACGGCACGACCACCAGCGGCGCAGATGGCAGTTTTACCGTGGAATTCACGGCCCTGCCCGACCCGAGCATTCCAAAAAAAGATCAGCCTGTCTTTGATTATCAAGTATTTGTGGACGTAACCGATATTACGGGTGAGACGCAAAGCAACGAAGCAAATGTGAGCGCAGGCTACATAGCCTTAAAAGTTGAATGGGATTTGCCCAACGAAATTCACCTCGACAGCCTGCGTAAGGTGGGTATCCGCACGACGAACATGGCGGGTCAAGCCCAATCTGCCGAGGGACAAATAACCTTGCAACGCCTGGTAGAACCCAAACAATTTTTCAAAGAACGCTTGTGGGAACGCCCAGACATCAGCACGATTTCAAAAAACGATTTTGATCGTATGTTTCCCGACATGGCCTGGAAAGACGAAGACGACCCGGAAAAGTGGGGGCGTGAGGATTTTACCCGCAGCATCCCATTCAATACCGCATCTGATAAAATCGTTGATCTACATCAAGGTCGAAGCCAGACGGGTTGGTATGTTGCAAAACTGACTACGAAAGACGCTTTTGGAGAAAAAGTGGAGATTGAAAAATACGTACGGGTCTGGACAGCCGATACCCGATTTGAAAAACCGGGTGCTGATGTTGATAAAGCAACTTTGGAACCGGGCGAAATGGGACAGATTTTTTTTGGTGGAAAACCGGAGGGCCTGTATTTCTTCTTTGCGCAGGAACAAATGGGCGAGTTGCAAAAGCCCGAGTGGGTCAGTGGCAGAATGCGCGGACTTTCAAAAGTGGAAATTCCCATTCGGGAAAGCGACCGGGGCGGCATTGTGACGCACTTTTTCTGTATCAAAAACAACCGGGTTTATGGGCCGCAACCGATTTACTTAAACGTGCCCTGGAGCAATAAAGAACTGAAAATCAGTTACGAAACATTCCGGGACAAACTCGCGCCCGGACAAAAAGAGGAATGGCGCATCAAGATCAGCGGGCCGAAAAAAGACAAGGTAGCCGCTGAAATGGTGGCTGCCATGTATGACGCTTCGCTGGACCAATTTAGAGGGCATGATTGGTCGGGGATTCCGTTCCCACACAATTATACCCGGATCCACTTCAATGCCTCCGAAAATTTTGGTACAAACGGTGGACAAATTCTTTTCGAAAACCAAAGCTTGCAAGAAACCCCTGTGCGGTCTTATCGCGATCTGAACTGGTTTGGATTCCCGATGTGGGGCGGAAATGTTCGCGTTTTAGCCATGTCACGGTCTATGGCACCCGGAGTACAAATGGAGGAAAGTGCTAATGGTGGACAAGTAATGGATGCTGACGCATTGGCGGCCCTTCCTACCAAATCTATCAACGCAATCACCGCAACCACTGCTGGCAAGTCAAAGGAAGTGCCGAACGGAGACCAGTCTGCTGAAAAATCAACCGCTCCCCCGGCTTCCATACGCCGCAACCTGAACGAAACCGTGTTTTTCTTCCCCGAACTGCGCACCGACGCCGAGGGCAACGTGATTCTGAAATTCACCATGAACGAGGCTTTGACCCGCTGGAAACTGCTTACCTATGCGCATACCAAAGAATTGCAGCAGGTACTTTCGGTCAAAGAAGTGGTGACGCAGAAGGAACTCATGGTAATCGCCAACCCGCCGCGCTTTTTGCGTCAAGGCGATGAAATCGAGTTTTCAGCCAAAGTCAGCAACTTGTCAAAGGAAAAGATGGAAGGCACTGCCTCACTTGGTTTGTTGGATGCCACTACGCTGGCTGTGATGGAAAAAGAATTTGGATTGGCGCCCAACAATCGCATCGCCCGGTTCTCTGTATTGCCCGGTCAATCTGCGGCCGTGTCCTGGCGCATAAAAGTGCCAGACGAATATTCAGGCGCGGTTACCTGGCAAATTTATGCAGACGGCAAAGCCTACCGCGATGGAGAGGAAAGCACCATTCCTGTGGTCAGCAACCGAATGCTGGTTACGGAGACCCTGCCCATTTCCCTGCGTGGTAACCAGACCAAGACTTTCACGTTTGAAAACTTAAAGAATCAGGGAGAAAGCACTTCGCTCAAATCGCACAATTACACCCTCGAATTCACGTCGAATCCAGTTTGGTACGCGGTACAGTCCCTACCCTATCTGATGGAGTTCCCGCACGAATGTTCAGAGCAGATTTTCAGCCGTTTGTATGCCAATACATTGGCTTCCAATGTGGTAGAGAAGATGCCAAACATCAAGCGGGTTTTTGATAGATGGAAATCTCAGGGGAGTGCAGCATTGAAGTCTAACCTGAGCAAAAATCAGGAGCTGAAATACGCCTTGCTGGAAGAAACCCCCTGGGTATTGGAAGCCCAAAGCGAGGAACAGCAAAAGCAAAACATCGCCCTACTGTTTGACCTCAACCGTATGGCCGACGAACGCGAACGCGCCTTGAACACCCTTGCCGAGCGGCAATTAGGCAGCGGTGGCTGGCCCTGGTTTACTGGCGGAAAAGACAGTTGGTACATTACCCAGCACATTGTGAGCGGGTTTATGCACCTGCAAAAACTCGGCGCCTTCGACCCGCAAAAAGATCAGCAATCGGCACAGATGATTGATAAAGCGCTTGACTATTGTGACCGACAACTTAACGAGCAATATGCTGAATTAGAGCGGCTTGCGCAACAAGGAAAAGCCAAAATGGAAGACGATCATCTCGACGGCATGGCCATTCAATACTTATACGCCCGCTCATTCAGGCCTGTGGATCGCCCCGGGAAAGAGATTGGATACTATCTGGGCCAGGCAGAAAAATACTGGCTTGGTAAAGGTTTGTATCAGGAAGGAATGTTGGCACTCGCGCAGCACCGTTATGGACGCAAAGAGGCTGCCATGCGCATTGTTGCAAGCCTCCGCGAACGCGCGACGATGAAAGAAGAACTTGGCATGTTCTGGCCCGTTGACTGGGGCTATTACTGGTACCAATTGCCCGTAGAAACCCAGGCGCTTATGGTGGAAGTATTCAGCGAAGTCGCCAACGATGCCAAATCCGTGGAAGAACTGCGCATCTGGTTGTTAAAAAACAAACAAACCAATCGCTGGGAAAGCACCAAAGCAACCGCGGAGGCCGTCTACGCACTTCTTTTGGACACGGGGTTAAGCCCCGCGCCAGCCAACTGGTTAAACAATACACAACCCGTTAAAGTCTCCATGGGCGGTAGTGCGTTGAAAGTCAACGAGTACGAAGCGGGTACGGGTTACTTCAAACAAAGCTGGAGTGGTACCGAAGTCAAAAAGTCCTGGTCAGAAATCAAGGTCGAGAATCCAAACTCCAACATCGTGTGGGGCGCGGCTTATTGGCAATATTTTGAAGACCTGGACAAAATTAAAACCTTTCACAAAACACCGCTGACCATCGTGAAGCAATTGTATTTGGAAGAGAACTCACCCACCGGCCCTGTTCTAAAATTGATCGCGGACGGACAGACCCTCAAACGCGGCGACAAGATCAAAGTCCGCATCGAAATCCGGGTGGACCGTGCTATGGAGTTCGTGCATTTGAAAGACATGCGGGCTTCCGGCCTGGAGCCTGTCAATGTGCTCAGCGGCTACCGCTGGCAAGGTGGTTTAGGCTATTATGAAAGCACCAAGGATCTGGCCACGCACTTTTTCATTGACTACCTCCCACGCGGCACTTTCGTATTCGAGTATCCGCTCGTGGTTTCCCTGCGCGGCGACATGAGCAATGGGATCACGACCATGCAGTGTATGTATGCGCCGGAGTTTACGAGTCATTCGAAGGGAGTAAGGGTGAAGGTGGAGTGAGATAGATCAAGAGGGGTGGGCCACGGATGACACGAATTAGACACGGATTTCACGGATTTATATTCAAAGAGGGAAAATCCGTGAAATCCGTGTCTAATTCGTGTCATCCGTGGCCCACCCCTCTTAGGTTCAAAATCTAGAAGGAGTATCTACTGCCCCAAAAATCAACCCATTTGCTATTTTTGCTAATCCTACATGGCTGCTATTTCGGAAATACAATCCTCAGCCATCTCAGGCGGAATCAGCCTACAAATCATCCGGATATAAAGCCATTCGGTCTTTTTCGATGAGTTGTTTTTGTCCGCACATAAAACAATACCTACTGGTGGATTGTCCTTTTCGGTCATTTCATTTTTACGGAAATAGTTCAGATACATATTCATCTGCCCGGCATCGGCATGATCAAATGTCCCTATTTTTAAATCCACCAACACATGACACTTGATGATCCGGTGATAAAAAACCAGGTCAATGTGATAATGCTTGTTGTCAAAGGTGATGCGTTTTTGCCGTGCCTCAAAACAAAAACCCCTGCCTAACTCTATCAAAAAATGCTGTAAATGCGTGATGATGGCTTGTTCTAATTCGGTCTCCGAATATTCAGATTTTTCTTCAAGTCCCAGAAATTCCAGCAAATAAGGGTTCTTGATAACATCCTCTGGTGTTACGGGTATTTTGTCCTTTACTTTGCCGATGACGGATTCTTTGTTCGTTGACAATCCCGTGCGCTCAAACAACAAGGTGCTCATGGCTCGCCCCAATTCGCGGACAGACCAATTGTTTTTGATCGCTTGTACTTCGTAAAAGGCGCGTTTGAAGGGAGGGTCAGCTCTAATGATCTCGAGGAAATGCGAAAAACTCAGCCGAGACAATAGAAGTTCTGGTGAGCATGATTGGTCAGTATCTGATGAAATTTTTGGAGCTGTCGCCAGTTTATCCAACATCAAAGAAAACACAGATGGCAAAGACAACTTTACGTCATCTCTTTGAAAATCAACGCCTTGCAATATTCTCAACGCTGTTGATAATATTTGAGGATAGGACACATAAAATTCCCGGAACCGATATAACTGCGGTTCGGAAATACCCTTAATGGGCTTCAGCCTGCTTGCTAACTCTTTCATTACCCGATCTCCATACATTGCCTTGTCACTCCCCTGCTGCTCATATTCAACAATGTAAAACCCAATCACCCAGTTTCGGATGGTAAGTGCTACGTTTGCCTGCTGCACGGCAAAACGCTGCGTGTACTCGTGCGTGGTTTGTATTGCGGAGATAAGTTCTGTCAGTTGCATATTTTATCTGATTTTTGTTGGAGGCAAATATGCAAACAATTAGTTTTAAATCAAAAACCGATTGTTGTTTTTTATTGCATACGTACCCCCACCAAAAACAGTGAAAACCATCCTATGGCATAATAATCCGCTCCCAAAAAACGGATAAGCGCATCTTTGTCCGAACAACCGCCGCTTTTTATGCGCATAATTTTTACCACTTGCCTTATTTCGCTGCTTCAGATCGGTTTTTCTCAGACCATCAGCTCGCTTCAACCCACGGAAATCTTGGGGGGAATCGGAGCTGTATTGTCCGTTCGAGGAAGCGATTTTGGAACAGTTCAAGCCGACAGCTATGTATCCTTCCTCCAGGGCGACAATAATTACATGCCCTCCACGAGCGCTTCCTCGCTGCACTACCTCAGTTGGACCGACACCCTGATTACCCTGGAAATGCCCACTGCGTTCAGTGGCAAGGTCAAAATCGTTCGAGGAGGCGTAGAATATTGGTCGCCGGAGACCTTAAAAGTATTGGCCAATCTGGATTACAGACAAGTGAATCCATTGGACTATATTTATCTGACCGACCGAAATGATCGGGGCGGGGTCACCTGGTCCGTTCATCCTGACTACTGGGACAACCCGGAAGCACGGTCGGCCATTGTGGATGTTTTTATCGAATTCCGCTGCAAAACCGGGGTGAATTATATCCTGGAACCCCTGACCATGCCCGTCCCCTTAGACCTCGGTCAGGGGAAAAACATCATTGCACCAGATACGAGCCTGGCAGGAGGCGTTGTGGGACTCAATGATTATTTGTGGTTCTCCTGCATCTTAGGCGTTGAAAGCTTCTATTACCGACATACCCAACTCCTGCGTTTTTCCACCCTGGAAGACTGGTATTTTGGAACCGGAGACATTCCGCTGGGAAAATCAAAGTTTCGGTATGCCCTCATGCACGAACTGGGCCATGCCGTTGGACTGGGTCACGTAAACGAACACGGTCAAAGCATGTATCCCACAATAACGCTTTGGCCTTCCAACGATTGGAGCATGCGCGACAGCATCACAACGGCGGAAAAAGAGGCCATGTCGTACTTCGTGCAACGCTGTCAGAACAACACGTTTACTGCTTGTGGAGTCAAATCCATGCAGCCCATTTTGGATTGTGAAGATGTGCTGGCAAATGCCAGCGCAATGGCAGACTTCACAGTTTCTGCGAATGAAGGTTGTGCTCCCCTTACGCTGCAGTTCACCAACACCTCCAGTTCGAACGCCACCAGCTTTGATTGGCAATTCCCAGGCGGCAATCCATCCAGTTCGACAGCGCAAAACCCTCCGAGTGTTGATTACGATTCTCCTGGCATTTACACAGTGACACTTACGGCCACCAATAGTACCGGAAGTAGCACATCCACGCAAACCATCGTTGTGAACGGTGACCCAACGGCCAACTTTACCGCTACGGTCTCGGTGCTTACTGCCAGCTTTACCAATAATTCCTCCAACAGCATTTCTTATAGCTGGGATTTTGGTGATGGTATAGGCAGCAGCAACGACCCTAATCCAAGCTATGAATATGCAGCAGACGGCACTTACACCGTAGTATTGACGGCTACAAACAATTGTGGCACCAGTACTTTCACGCAGGATGTAGTCATAACAACGCAGCCTGAGGCTGGTTTTTCGGCTAACACTACCCTTGGTTGCGCAGCGCTAACGGTCAACTTTACAGATATTTCCTCTGGGGATCCGGTAACTTGGGAATGGGATTTCCCTGGCGGCGCCCCCGGCAGTTCGACAGAAGAAAATCCATCCGTGCAATATTCCACGCCGGGCGTGTATGATGTGACCCTTGTGGTAACTTCAATAGGTGGAAGCAGCAGTTCGTTTACGCAGCCGGGTCTTATTACAGTGAATGGAGCACCCAGTGCTGGATACACTTCAAGCGTAAACGGTTCTACCGTAGATTTCACCAATACTTCTGTGGGCGCCACTTCCTACATTTGGAACTTTGGCGACCAAAGCAGCAGCACCGAGGAGAACCCAACGCATACATACGCCAGCGCCGGAGTGTACACCGTAACACTTACCGCTACAAATAACTGTGGTTCAACCATTTTTGAACAAATAATCTCACTTTCTACGAGTACTGCTGAAGCAGGCTGGATAAAGGGTTTCAATCTTTTCCCAAATCCGAATACCGGAGTATTCACGATAGAGATGAATGGATTGCCGCAGGAAGAGATTGAATTTACGCTCTTCAATACGCTTGGGCAGCATATCAAGCGCGAAACAGTTGATTTTGGCGCAGGATACTTGCTCCATTCATTTGACTATAGGACGCTTCCTGCGGGAAGTTATATCCTCCGTGTTCAATCTGACGGAGAAGCAATGTTTGTAAAAGTGACGCTAAGCAAATAGTAGCCGGAAACTGGAAAAGAAACCCTCAAACTACAAACGCTTCTACAGCCTCCGTCCACGCGCTTTTCCGCTGGCGGGGGTAAGGTGTCACCTTGATCTCCAATGGATGTAATCATTGAGTGGATGGATGGCATTTTAGATATTGTAATCATTAAAAAAGTCGGGATATCTGAAACAATTAATAAAAGAGCCGATAAGGAAGCAATTAAATATTCGGTTAGGCAAGATACCTTTCCAAGACTAAAAAATGCGTTTACTATAAAATCTGGGGTGGATTATGCACCTGCATTTGACAAAGAAAACTCTTCTTATGCTGAAACCAGAAAGCTCCTTATCATTGAGGTGCTAACTAATTTATGGGGGAAGATTAGCAAAAAGGATAGGAAGGATATTATGAATACCAAATTAATATTTATGAAGTAGTGTAACTGTTTAGCACCCGCCGGAGGCGGGTATTGAGGGGACCGGATTAAAACATAACTTAGCGCATCAAAAACAAACGAGTTGGAACTGCCAAACACTGTCGAATCTTGTCATGTTCTTATAAATA
>JBJXGZ010000074.1:0-36042 GCA_046160625.1 Saprospiraceae bacterium | reverse complement strand
AAAGTTAACCCTTATCCTCTACGGTGCAAGTCCTTCCAACTGCTTTGTTGGTATTCACTGCTGTCATATTTAGTGAATCAGTTCTTTCGTTTGGAAAACCACCGAAGTGGCGCTGGGTCACAAGACCCAGGCGCGGCGGCTTGGGATCAGTTTTAAGTAAAAATTGGTCTGTGCTGGAGATGGAACACCAAGCGGGGCGAAAAATGGACGTTGCCGGGATACATGATAATGATTCATTTGGTTACTACACAAAGTTAACCCTTATCCTCAACGTTTCAAGTCCTTACAACTGCTTTGTTGGCATTCATTGCTGTCACATTTGGAGGATCAGTTCTTTTGGCTTGGGAAAACACCGGAGTGGCGCTGGGTCACAAGACCCAGGCGCGGCGGCTTGGGATTGGTTTCAAGCAAAAATTGGTCTGTGCTAGAGATGGAACACCAAGCGGGGCAAAATTTTCATATTTGGAATGACTGTGGCGCAAATATAGGCATGATTATATCAGTTCTTTCGGCCTGGCAAACGCAGCGTAGTGGCGCTGGGTCACTACTGTTCCGTACAGCAGGTCGGGAAGATCCAAGTGCGGCGGCTTGGGATCAGTTTTAATAGTGCTGGAGATGGAATACTAAGCAGGGCGGGAAATAGAAGTGCGGTGGCAAAAAATAGCGCCATCCCAATCAGGAATGACGCTATTTTTTAAGCCCAAAATGATCGCAAAACCCAAGGCTTCATCCCTCAATAATAACTCAACCTCAACACCCCCGCCAATTGCTTGGCCAAACGGATCACCTGCCGCGTATAGCCGTATTCATTGTCGTACCAGACATACAGCACAATGCCCTTGCCGTCTTTGGAGACAATGGTGGCCGGTGAGTCGAAAATGGAAGGCGTTGGGCTGCCCACTAAATCGCTGGAAACCAGTTCGTTCGAGAAGGAATATTGGATCTGTTCCACCAGCTCACCTTTCAATGCGGCCTGGCGCATGATTTCGTTCAGGACATCTTTGCCGGTAGGGGTATTGATTTGCAGGTTAAGTACTGCGAGCGACACGTTTGGTGTCGGTACACGGATGGCATTGCCCGTGAACTTGCCCGACAGTTCAGGCATCACTTTGGCGATTGCGCTTTCCGCCCCAGTTTCTGTTATGACCAGGTTCAAGGCCGCCGCTCTGCCCCTGCGGAACTTGCTGTGGAAATTATCGAGCAGGTTTTGGTCGTTGGTGTAGGAGTGTACGGTTTCGATATGCCCTTTTTCAATGCCCAACGCCTTGTTTACGACGGCCAATACCGGTACGATGGCATTCGTGGTGCAACTTGCCGCTGACCAGACGCTTTCGCTGTCTACTTCAAACTGGCGGTTGTTCACCCCGTAGACGATGTTAGGGATATCACCTTTGCCCGGGGCTGTTAGCAACACTTTCGAGACGCCTTTTGATTTCAAGTGCCGGCTCAGGTTCTCCCGGTCGCGCCACACACCGGTATTGTCAATCAAGAGGGCATTGCTGATGCCAAATTTTGTATAATTGATGTCTTCGGGTTTAGCCGCAGAGATCATGTGTATTTTTTGGCCGTTCACCCAGATACAGCTTTCTGCCACATCAGGGATTACGGTGCCTGGGAACAGTCCGTGTACAGAATCCGAGCGCAGCAGGTCGGCGCGTTTGATGATGTCTTCCGGTTTTTTGTCGCGCGTGACGATGGCGCGCAGGCGAAGTTGCTGCCCCTTGCCAGCCTGGGTGATCAGTTCGCGTGCGGCAATGCGCCCAATACGCCCAAAGCCATAAAGAATGACATCCTTGGGTTTCAGGTTGATCTTGTCTTTGCCGATGTAGCCCTCCAGTTTTTTATTGATAAAGGCCAATTCATTTGGGTATTTCCCCTTTTCGTCCAGCCAATCCACGCCGATCCTGCCAATATCGAGTCGGGAAGGCGCGATTTGACTGCGATAAATGGCCTTGGCAAGTCCGAGCGTATCGTGTACGGTGAGCGGGTGCTGCACCACTTCGCGGGCATAATGGTGCAACTGCAGCAATTCGGAAGCACTTCTGTCCACCATTTGGTTGCGGAAAATGACCAACTCGATGGATTTGTCGAACCACAGTTTGCCTACTACTGCAATGAGTTCAAGGGCTGCTTTTTCATCCTCAATCCAGGTCTTGAGGTTTTTTTCGTATGCTTGTTTAGACATGAATAGCTTGATTTTATTTGGGGCAAATGTAGAAAGACAGCTTCGTTTTTTTATACAAACGGAAGCCCCTTGATATGGTCTATCAAGGGGCTTCCGCTTGTATAAAAAAAGCATTTATAACTCTACTCCTTTACCAACTTCAGCACCCGGGCGCCACTTTCTCCCCGTACCTGCACAAGGTATAGCCCTGATGCCAAGTCAAGCAAATCAAGCTCCAGCAAATAATTGCCGTTCGTGCGTAGGTCCAGCGATTGGTTTTGCAGCACCCTGTGTCCGAGACAGTTGAACACCACAACTTCTATATTTTCGGCGGTCGGCATAGTCACTTCCAGCCAGGTTTTTCCCGACGTTGGGTTGGGCGCCACATTTACCTCGAAGGCAGCCTGATTTGGGCTGTAACTTGATACGATCACCTCATGCGGTGGCAGTGAGATATCATCCACCCAGGCACGGTCGGAGTTGGCACTGGCGACCCCGTCTTTTACATAAATCCAGGAAAGTTTATGGATTCCGGCAGTAAGCGGATAACTCACTTCGCTCCATGGCACTACTCCACTCCATCTTTCCATTTCAACATCGTCGATCAGAAACCGAAGGAAATCGTAATCCGGCTCACTGCCCACCCGGCGCGCGAAACTGATGTTTCCATCCGCAGTAAAGTTGAGCGTAAGATCCATCACCGATTGCTGGTTGTGGGTTATAATCCCTGAACGCGAAGAATACGTGCCCGTGTAAGCAGAGCTTGGGGTGATAAACCAGGGCTTGTTGCCGCCCAAATCCCAAGGGTAACTGTTGTAATTCTGCGTCTCAAATGTCTCGAGGATTGCATTGATCGCGTACGGCCCGAAGTCGGCTTGGGCAGCATAATTTCCGGCATTCACCAGATAATTAAAATTGGCCGAAACGGCTTGTGGAGCATTGTTAGCCACCGTCACCTCAAATACAGCATCGGCTGTGCCTGTGAGCGGATCCAATGACCCCAGCGAAACGGCAGGGCCGATGCTCAGCCAAGGTGAATCCGTGCTCAATTGACCGATCGCATCCGAACTTTGGCTGTTGCCTACATTGAGGTTTTTTATGGTAATCAGTGCCACTTCGCCAGATTCCAGGCGATTGTCGCCGTCGCCCCCTTGCGTGTCCTGAATCAGGAAAGCACCGAGCTCCAAAGTTGGTGCATTCAGGTTAACCGTCAGGTTGGACTGATAAGTTTGACCACTATTGAACTCGATTTTCAGGTTAAACACCACGTTATGGCCATCGGCCACGTCGTCATTGACGGTAAATGCAAATGCAGCCAGTTTTTCAATCAAAGTACCTGCACTGATGTCGCCAAAAATCTCTGTGTTGTCGGTAATATTCACATTCAAGTCGCTGGTTTCGAGGGTAGCACTGGTAGCGTTGGCGATTTGGTCGCCAAGGTTGTTCAATGTCAGGTTCAGGGCGATGGTCTCGCCGTAATCTGCTTTTTGGTTGTTGTTGCCAGCAGCATCGTCCAACACAAGTGCCTCATTGATTACATAAGCACCCGCTGCCGGACTTACCACTATAACCCCTTGATAAGGGATCCGATTGAAATGTGTGGCCGTTACGGTCAGTTCCCCAACATTGTCCAAGGACGGGAATTGCAACAAAGCAATGCCTCCTGCCACGGTGCCAACCGCCAGGGTTTGGCCTTGCCAGAAAAGGCTGACCATTGCTCCCTCCACATCGCAAGCGACTTCCAAGGAACTGGTTCCAATAATAAGACCACTTTGGTGGGAGGCTGAGAGTGCCAGAGGCAAGGCAGTGCGCGGCACTGTGGTTGGGTCGCAGAAAGGATTCCAGGTGTCGGCCATATCAATGCCGCCCTGACCATACGCTGCAATCATGAGCGCGTTGCCATAAGTGGCCATTGCTCCGATGTTTGGATCCAGTGTAATGCCATCGGCATCCACCAGATATTGGTTCATTCCGTCCTGACCTTCCATAGGAGGCGCCCAACTTTGGAAATCGCTGGAGTAAAACCCGGCAATACCGCCCCAGGCTTCTCCTGTGGCCTGATCTCCAGCACGTTGCATGGCTTCACCGAGACAGTCGCCGCCACCGTTGTTGGTAAAATTGCCTGCACAACAGGCTACGGCGATCACGATTGGGTAGCGGTGTTGGTTGCGTAGGGTCGAGACAGCCTGTGTATTGAAATTGCCGCTCGCAAGTCCTTGTTCCCAGCCATGTCCGGTATAATTGTAGATAGTAATCCCCCGGGTGTTCATCAAGCTCACCAATTCAGTATTCACCGGATTGCCGTCCTTGTCAGCACTTTCATCTCCGGGGGTGGGTGAAATGCCGGCATGATTTCCATCGTAGAATTCCCAGTATTTTTCAAAGCCGTCGGCCAAGTGCTTTGCTTTCCACTCGTTCCCCTGCTCGTAGTCGGCTTGGTTGTCATCACCAATACCCTGGCCTTCGTTGGAAGTAGAAGCCATGCCTGTGGCACACCAGTTGTTCAAGGTGTCTGCCAAAGGTGTTTTTTCATAACCCAGGTTGCGATTCATCATAATGTCGAGCTCCGCTGCATTGGCTGCATGGAAGCGTCCCACAAAAACTTCCGGGTAATGGTCTTCTCCTTCCATGTAGCCCAGGCAATTGTCGCAGGAGTAGTTGCTGCCTGGGCGAACCATAGGGGTCAGCGCGTATTCGTCGCCCACCAACAGGAGGTACGAGATGTTATGCGCTGTGTAGTAATTCTTTACGAAATCGTACATTGAGGCAGGAGTGCCGCCCACTTCCGACGCCGGGACTACAGTGGTGTGGATACCCATTTGGCGTTTCCAGGCTACATATTGTTCAAGTTGAGGAATTAACTCATCCTTGGCGATGACCAGCATTTGCTCTGGTGTTTCCTCATTGCGTGTTTCCGATAAAAAGGACTCGTCGTAGTTGAGGAATAACTTTTGGTACAATTGCTTGAAAGGGCGGCTGATAACGCGTTCCCGGTTGGGATTGCGCTCGTTTTGCCCTTGTCCGCCTGTGTTATAAACACGCAGGGTAATGTTGGAATACACCCGCAGCATTTTGGTGATAGGGTTGTATTGGACAGGGTAAATCCAAAGCGCTTGTCCGCGCAAATCGCGCATGACAAACGGCTGTTGCAAATCAGCCAGTCGCCCCGGGAAAAAAGCATCATGTTCGTAGTGGGTACCATAGGAAAACGGCACGGTGGCAGGGTCCACTTTGCGCAAAAGGTTGCCCTTCGAAGGCGCTACCGCCATGTTTGGAATGTCACGAAAATCAGATGCAATGATTTCCACGGCCATGTTTCCGGTATTGGGAATCAGGAGCGAAGTAGCGAATTTGTTCAAATCAGGTGCGCCAGCCTCAAGCAAAAGAGTCCCGTCTTGAAACCCAATGACAAACGCTTCGCCCTCAGGAGTGGACACCTGCGTTTTATCAATGTCAGTGATGCTCAGGCTGAGCGTGGTTTCGGTGGCGGATTTGGATAATACTGTAATGCGGGTTTGGCCGAAGGCTGTGCCAACGCAAAAGCAGCAGAGAAGAATTAGGACGAAATTTTTCATTGAATGAATTAGTACTATTTATTTACAATAATCTTTTGTATTCGATTTCCAGTCTGCAAAAAATACAAGCCATTGGGCCACTCCCCTACCCTGATCTGTACTCTATCGAAAGCCGAAATCATCCCCTGCCACATCAACTGGCCATTGGTGTTGGTAATCCGCGAAGTCTGTGGCGTGGACTGCGTGTTGTCCAGAAACAGTTGATCGCTCGTTGGGTTCGGGTAAGCCTGCAATGCCGATTCGGGTTGTGTGGAAGTACTGAGCGTCCCTGGTGTATTGAGGCTAAAAAACACGTCTACAAAATTGTCTGGATTGCCTTCTTCGTACACGCGAAACCATATCCAGGTCGCGCCGGGCATAGTGTCGGGCTGGACGATCAGTTTCAGGTAAGGCTGAATGGTATCGTACACGGTACTCATCAGGCCATTGGAGGGAATGCCGATATAGCAAAGTCCGTAATCGCACAAATCAGCGTCCCACTCTTCCGGAAGGTTGGATTCCACCAGCCGCCAGTGCAGTTGCAAACTATCCCCGCTAGGGTTGTCAAAGTAGATATAACACTCGTTGGCTTGCTCGAACTGGATTTCCTTTACGAGCAGAGCGTCAGGGGTGGCAAAAAATGTTTGGGCGGATGCTATACTCGCCAAACAAACCCAAAAAATAAACAGGCAACTCGTGCGCATTCTTGATAAAAGTTAAAGTTTCACACAACGCTGCGATATCGCAACGATAAATCTTCTTCACAAATAAGAAGTTTTGTCGTTGCAGCGTTGCGGCGTTGTGTGAAATAAAATATTAGAATTGCTGCGCAAGGTAGTGCGTCTTGTCTAATCCTCGAATGCTTGGAAAGAGCTCGTTTTGGCAAGGATTGGACAAAAGGGGGAATTGCTTGCGGGAAGGAGCAGGGTCTAAGTGGCCTCCTAAAACAAAGATCCCTGCCGAACCAGACGTTCAACAGGGACGAAAAATGAACTCTATCTACCTAATAATCAAAGCATGTCATCATCAGAATGCATGACCAAAATAGGAATGTCGCTGCTAGTCAACACCTCATTGGTCACGCTTTTATGCAGGATATTGTCCCAAAAATTGCGATGATGCGTCACGAACACCATCAGGTCGATCCGGTGATAAAAGGCATATTCATACAATGCACCGACGATGTCTTCACTCACCATTTTGCTAAAAACAAACGGCTTTTCATAGCCCGATTCTTTAAAATTTGCCTCAAAGCGCTCCCGCTGTGTGTCAAGATCCTGCTCGCCGCCCGGTCCTACATGCACGAAATGGATTTGCCCGTCAAAACGCTTGGCAAATGAAACAGCCTGCTGCACTGAAAGTGGATTGAGCGAATCGAAATCGCTGGCGTACAGCATGTTTTCAAAGCCCTCGAACTTGGCTAATTTGGAAACAAAAAGTACCGGGCAGTGCGCATTTCTCGAGACCTCGATACTGACCGAACCAAAGAGTTTTTTCCCCAGTCCGCCACGCCCGGTTGCCCCCATCACGAGAAGATCCGTATGATGCGAGTATTCCGCAAGCGCAATATCCGGAGCGCCATAGATGACTTTCGACACAATCTTCGGCGACTTGTTATTTGAGGCACCAAGTCCGCCCGGCTCCCCGGCATATCGGGAGGGCGGTTCATAATGAACTCCTAGCAAGCCCATTGTTTCGCTTGTAAAAGCCTCCAACTCAGACTGCATCGTTTTGGAGTAGCTTGACAAAAACCCCGATGCAGATGGCACGTTACCTTCGAAAATACTGTCCATCGCATACACGATTTCCAGATTGCTGTCCATTTTTTGGGCAATTTTCCAAGCAAACCCCAAGGCATTTGCCGAAACCTCGCTCATGTCAACCGCCACGCTAATCGTGTGCAAGTGGAACAACTTGCTTTTGAAAAGTTCTTTGTTTTTCATAAGTCGGGCGATTTCAGCAACTTCCGGCACATTGCCTTGTAACAAGAGCTCCCCTTCAACCATGAGTGCCGGTAGGGCAGTAATTCCAAAAGCCTGCATAGCAATTGGGTCTGCAATTTCCAGCACCTTGCCTTCCATTGCATTGGATTCCAATGCCATACGAACCCGTTCTGCCAATATCCGCGACGATTGGTCGTGCGCACCAAATATTTTGATGTGGATATTGCCGCATCCCTGGCAATTGCCTGTGCAATTTGCAGAATCAGCCGGGACAGTTGCTATTTCTTTCATAATCATTCCTTGTTTTCATAGACCAAACTTGAGTCAGCGGGTATTTGCTTTGACAGTGCAGTCATAATATCGTAAGGCGTGAGAATGCCCACTAACTCCCCATCTTCTACTACAGGCAGCGCATGGAACCGGTTGATCAGGAAAATTTCAAGGGCAACGTTGATCCGGTCGTCTGGAGCAACCTTACCGAGCCTTTTGATCATGATTTCTTTTACATGCGTGCGCTCAAGTCGCAATTCATTCACATATTTGTCTTCTTCGTAGTGCGAGGCGCCGCCCATGAAGAAATCGAAATCCGTCCGGCTTACGATCCCCACGATCTCGCGGAAATGCACCACAGGAATATGGTGAAACTTGTGCGTGTCAAATATTTCTTTGACCTGAGTAAGGCTATCTTCTGGAGAGACCGTTATCAAGTGCTTGTGGTCGGTCATGAGGGAAGAGATAGGAGCGAAGATGTTCATAATCGAGATTGAAATTTATTTATTCAGTTGAATGATGATGCAAAGATGCCTCAACATCACCTGGAGCGAGAATGACGGTAATTACCGGAGCAGTTGATTGAAATCACTATGTGCCATGAGGAAGGTGTCTAACTTTGCCGTGAAATGAAACGAATTCTTGTTATTGAAGACAATTCGGATGTCCGCGAGAATATCGCTGAGATCCTGACCCTTAGTGGTTATAACGCCATCACAGCCGAAAACGGCAAAGTCGGTACAGCCAAAGCTCAGGCAGAACTTCCTGACCTCATTTTGTGCGACATCATGATGCCCGAACTGGACGGCTACGGAGTGCTGCACATCCTCAGTCGCCAGGCAAGTACTGCCGACATCCCTTTCATCTTTCTTACGGCAAAAGCCGAAAAGGAGGATTTCCGGCGTGGCATGTCGCTCGGCGCAGACGACTACATCACGAAACCTTTCGATGATGTGGTGTTGCTGCAAACCATCGAAAATCGTTTAAAAAAGAGTGAGCGGCTTCGCGCCGCCTCCGAACAGTCGAATGGTTCGCTTGAACGCTTCATTGACGAGGCCCGAGCCATGGAAGCCATCAAACACCTTTCTGAAAATCGCGAGGTGCGGCACTACAAGAAAAAAGATATTGTTTTCCGGGAAGGGGAACACCCGCGCTGGCTTTACTTCGTGGAAAGCGGCAAGGTCAAAGTGTTCAAAACCAGCGAAGATGGCCGCGAACTCATTGTGAAAGTGGCCAAAACCGGCGACTTTTTGGGCTTTTTAGCCTTATTCAAAGAGGATGCCTACCCGGAAAGCGCTGCCGCATTGGAAGATTGCAGCATCAAACTGGTGCCCAAGCAGGACTTTGCGGCCCTCGTATTTGGCAACCGCGACGTGAACGCCAGGTTCATCAAAATGCTCGCTGGCCATATCGCCGAGCGAGAACAGCAATTGATCGAACTGGCCTACAACTCTGTACGCAAACGCGTGGCAACTACGCTCACCCATCTCTGCGACCAAAGTGGCCCGGTTATCCATCTCCTGCGCGAAGACCTTGCTGCCCTTGCAGGCACAGCCAAAGAAACCCTCATCCGCACCCTCACCGATTTCAAAAACGAAAACATGGTGGACATTAAAGATGGAGTGGTGACGGTGCTAAAGCTGGAGAAACTTCGGGAGATGCCGAATTGAGGAGGCTATTTTGATTGATGATTGATGAATATATGCGTGTTGATTTTTGAAGCAATGGGTAATGGAGAATCGTAGATGTGTTACTTACATCTTCCCTGCGCATCAAAAATCAACAACCATGTATTTGTCAACCTTAAATCAACCCTATTCAAAACTTAAATTCCAATGTAGTAAATCGTAAATCGATTTTACCTATGGACCGGCTCCAATCCCTTTCAGCGTACCTGAATCCTGCCCTGATCAGCCTGATCGTATCAGCTGGCATCGGCCTGATCATCGGGTTGGAGCGAGAATTCAATACCCGGGACCACCCTGCCCACGTGGGCGGCATTCGCACCTTTGTGTTGGCCGCGATTTTGGGCAATGTCGCAGCATGGGCTTCAAACTACACGTCTCCAGTGCTGCTCATTGCGGTATCGGCAGGTTTCTTTTTATTGGTTTGTGTAGCCTATTATGTGCAGGCACAAAATGGAAAAATCGGTCTGACGACAGAGTTGGCCTTGTTGCTGACTTTTCTTTTGGGTGTAGCCGTTTCAAAAGGCCTCATGCAGGAATCGCTGGCAGTAGTGGTGTTGATGACTGCCGTGCTGTCACTCAAAGACGAGTTACATGGTTTTATCCAGAAAATTACCGAGGAGGAGTTGTTTGCTTTCATCAAGTTCATCGTGCTGGCTTTGCTCATTTTGCCCATGTTGCCCGGAGAACCATTCGGCCCGGACAACTTGCTGACGCCGAGGGATTTGGGTTATATCGTCGTGCTGGTGCTTTCCATCAGTTTTACGGGCTATTTGTTACTGAAATTTGGCAGCCCGCAAAAAGGAATTTTACTCACCGCAGTCATCGGAGGCTTGTTCTCCTCCACTTTAATTGCATGGGTTTTTTCTTCTAAAAGCCGGGAACGACCAGACCTTTCGCCTGCCTATGGTTCCGGGATAGTGTTGGCATCCTCGATCATGTTTGTCCGGGTTTTTATTTGGGCGGCCATCTTTGCTTTTCCCGTGGCAAAGGAGTTGTTTTTGCCGCTTTTATTGATGCTTTTGGTCAGTTTGGTGCCAACTTGGAAAGTGCTTCGGCACCATAATAAAACAAACGACACCACACCGCTTAATCCCGGCAATCCTTTGGATATAAAAAACGCTATTTTTTTTGTGTTTCTTTATATTGGCATCACCTTGCTGATGTCGGCATCACGCCAATGGCTCGGCCAGACCATGACCTATCTTTCAGGCGCGGTGGCAGGCATTGCCGACATTGATGCGATTTCGATTTCCACTGCCAAATGGGCAGCCACACCAACCGGACAAACCCGTGAAGCCGCCATCATCATTTTGCTTGCAGTAATGTCCAATTCGCTCTTCAAGTGGGCAGTAAGTGTGTTTAGGGGAAACAGAGCCTTGCGCAAGCCTGTTGGACTGGGCTTTGGCCTTGTGCTTTTGGTGGGCTTGGGATGGTTGGTTTTTTGGATGTTTTGAACATTCATCGGGCAATAAGAAATGACCGTTTCTAAACAATATCCGGAAAAACCTATTCCGACAATTATTCATTAATACTTTTGGAATGAAACAACCCAGGAAAACCGCAAGTGGAATAAAATGGAGCCAACATGCTCTGAGCGCAAAAAATAAAATCATACTCCAATCTTATATTTTGAGATACATAAGTACCCTGTTGTTCGCCACACTGCTCTTTTCTGCCTGCAAAAAACAGCCAGAAAAAACCCAGCCCATCATAGAGCGCATCACCGAATCCGTGTACGCATCGGGCATAATAAAAAGTAAAAACCAGTATCAGGTTTTCCCCACCATGGGCGGCCTGATCCAACAGATACTGGTAAAAGAAGGCGATGTGGTAAAAAAAGGAGATGCGCTGTTTGTTATCCAGAGCGAAACCACCAAACTGAACGCCGAAAACGCCCAGCTCTCCGCTGATTTTGCCGACTTGAATACCAGGGGTGATCGCTTAAATGAACTGAAAAGCGTCATTGCAACTGCCCGGAGCAAAATGCTCAATGATTCGCTTTTACTCCTGCGCCAACGCGGACTTTGGGCGCAACAAATCGGCTCAAAAGTGGAGCTGGAACAACGAGAATTGGCCTATACCAGTTCCGTTAACAACTACGAATCTGCCCTCCTTCGATACAAAGACCTGCAAAATCAACTCAAATTCGCCGCCGCACAATCCCAAAAACTACTTTCCATCAGCAAAACCATCGCACAGGATTTCATCATCCGCAGCCAAACGGACGGACGTGTGTACAGTATTTCCAAAGAACCTGGGGAAATCGTGAGCATCCAAAGTCCGGTTGCCATCATTGGCGATGCAGCGGAATTCATTGCCGAATTACAAATTGATGAAAGCGATATTGCCCGAATCCACCACGGGCAGCGAGTACTACTGACCCTGGACAGCTACAAAGGGGAGGTGCTGGAAGCCATTGTCGCCAAAATTGACCCGATGATGAATGAACGGACACGGACCTTTACCGTTGAAGCAAATTTTACAAAAAAGCCGCCTGCTTTATACCCCAATTTAACCACTGAAGCCAACATCGTTATTCAATCAAAAGAAAAAGCGATGACCATTCCAAGGACTTATTTGCTTAACGACTCACTGGTGATTTTGGAAGATAATTCAATCAGAAAAGTCGAAATCGGCCTAAAAGATTACCTTAAAGCGGAAATACTCAGCGGCCTCTCCGCGGGCGAAACCATCCTGAAACCACTCGCTCAATGAACTACAAACTCATCGCAGACATAGCCAAATCGCTGATGATGGCACGCTGGCGACAATCGTTGGTGGCGGCCATTGGTGTGACATTCAGCATTACCATGTTTATAGCATTGCTGGGTTTTATGAATGGTTTGAATGGAATGCTCGATGGGCTGATTTTGAACAGATCCCCCCATGTGCGGCTTTTCAACGAAATAAAACCAAACCCAAGTCAACCCATAAATCTGTCCGGCGACTTTAAAAACAGCCATAATTTTATCCAGTCTATAAAATCAAGCGGTGGCAGGCCGGAAATTTACAATAGCGGGGCCATCATGCAAGCAGTGAAAAACGACCCACGAGTATTGGGTTTTTCGCCCAAAATTTCTGCCTCCGTTTTGTACAACGCTGGCACGATTGACATCACGGGGGTGGTCAGCGGTATTGATGTTTTGTCAGAAAGCAAACTGTATTTTTTCACGGATTACGTAACGACAGGCGAGGCGCTCGACTTGAAAAATGTCAACAACAGTATCATTCTGGGAAAGGGATTGGCCCAAAAGCTGCTCGCCGAAATTGGCGACGTGGTGCAGGTAACGACCGCCAAAGGCGACCGATTGCCGCTAAAAGTGGTTGGATATTTTCAGTCAGGTATTGCCGAATTCGACAAAGCACAGAGTTATGCCTCTATCGCCACTACCCAGCTTTTGCTCGGGCAATCCAACAACTACATCACCGACCTTCAGATCAAACTAAAAGACCTGGCACAAGCTCCAGCGGTTGCCAGGGAGTATGCACAACTGTTTGAGTGTGACGCTGAGGACATTCAGACCGCCAATGCGCAATTTGAAACAGGTACTACCATCCGAACGCTCATTTCTTATACGGTGGGCATCGTGTTGTTGATTGTCGCCGGATTCGGCATTTACAATATCCTAAACATGATGATATATGAAAAACTGGACACCATCGCCATTCTGAAAGCCACGGGTTTTTCGGGCAGCGATGTGCGGAAAATATTTCTCGGCATTGCCCTGACCATTGGTTTTTTAGGCGGTATGCTGGGCTTGTTGCTCGGACTGGGGCTTTCATTGCTTATTGACCAAGTTCCATTCAACACCGCGGCCCTGCCCACAATCACAACCTTTCCAGTCAACTACGATCTCAAGTATTATGTCATCGGGATAATGTTTTCACTGATCACTACCTATTTGGCTGGATTTTTTCCGGCGAGAAAGGCGAGTAAAATTGACCCTGTTATTATCATTAGAGGGAAATAAAACACTTAGGGTAATGAACCACAAAAGGCACATAAGGACACAAAAGAACATATAGTCCTTAATTTCAAAGCAATATGTCCTTCTGCGATTCCATTTGGCCTTTTGCGTCCTTATGTGCCTTTTGTGTTTCAATACTCTAAGTGTTTGCTCTATAGAAATGACAAAAACTGTTCTCCAGTCCTCGAACATCAACAAAAGTTTCAAGGATCCAATTGTAGTCCCGGTATTGAAAGACATCAGTTTTTCAGTGGATCAAGGTGAGTTTGTGGCTGTCACTGGCAAATCGGGTTGCGGAAAGTCGACGTTATTGTACATCCTTTCAACCATGGACACCGATTACGAAGGAGATTTGCGGATAGATGACGATCTCATGCGCGGCAAAACCGAGGCGGAATTGGCGCGCATCCGAAATGAAAAAATCGGCTTCGTGTTTCAATTTCACTACCTGCTCAACGAATTCACAGTCCTGAAAAACGTGATGCTGCCCGGCTTGAAGCTACAAAAATATTCGGCAGCCGAAGTCGAACACCGAGCCATGGAACACCTCAAAACCTTGGGAATTGAAGCCTTCGCTTTGAAAAAAGCCAATCAACTGTCTGGCGGTGAAAAACAACGGGTGGCTATCGCACGGGCCTTGATCAACGACCCGCTCATCATCATGGGCGACGAACCGACGGGCAATCTGGACAAAAAAAACAGCGACATTGTGTTCGATATCTTCAAGCAACTTTGCGAAGAATTTAAACAAACCTTGCTCATCGTAACACACGACCAAAGTTTCGCAGAAAACACCCATCGGATCATTGAAATGGAGGATGGGCGCATTATTGGTTAAGAATCTAAAAGACTAATCCTCCAAGTATGAACAACAAAATCTTCATTCACTTCCTCGGCGCGGCCGGCACCGTCACCGGCTCCAAGTACCTCATCGAGGCCCCCGAAAAAAAATTCCTGGTGGATTGCGGGCTATTCCAGGGTCTGAAACAATTGCGTCTCCTGAACTGGGACCATCTGCCGGTAGATGTGCCAAGCATTGATTTTGTGTTGCTTACCCACGGGCACCTTGATCACGTTGGGTATTTGCCGCGATTGATCAAAGACGGGTTCAAGGGAAAAATCTACGGCACGGCACCTACGCTCGATATTGCGGAAATTATCCTTCGGGACAGCGCCCGCCTGCAGGAAGAGGAAGCCGAGCAGGCCAATAAAGAGGGGTTTTCAAAGCACCATCCCGCCAAACCGCTTTACACAGAAAAAGATGTGGAATCTACCCTCACGCATTTTAGCCCGATTGACCTCAATCAATGGAATGATCTGGGCGGCCAGGTAAAAGCGCGCTTTCAGACCAATGGCCACATCATTGGCTCTACTTTTATTGAGGTGCATGTGCAGGGTAAAAAATTCGTGTTCAGTGGGGATGTGGGGCAAGAAGACGACTTGCTTATGATGCCCCCAAAGAAGCCAACAGAAGCCGATATCTTGTTTGTGGAAAGTACTTATGGCGACCGCCTGCACCCGGAAGGCGACATAAAAGAACGCCTGAAAACCATTGTGCTTGAAACGATTGCAAGAGGTGGTTCCGTCATCATCCCAAGTTTTGCGGTGGAGCGGACGCAAGTAATGATGTACCTGCTCTGGCAATTGCGCATAGCTGGCGAATTGCCGGATGTGCCATTAATTATGGACAGTCCCATGGGCGCTCGCGTTTTAGGCGTATTCGAAAAACACCGCGACTGGCATAAATTGCCCACTGCCGAATACACCGCCATGTGCGAGATGTTTCAAGTGGTCGAAAATTACCGGGAAACCCTGGACTTGATTGACACAAAATATCCCAAAGTTATCATTGCGGGCAGCGGCATGGTGACGGGTGGGCGCGTGTTGAGTTATCTCCAACATTACATTGAGTACCCACAGCATACCGTTCTTTTAGTAGGTTACCAAGGCGAAGGAACCCGTGGACGACAATTGTTGGAGGGCATCCATGAAATAAAAATCCACGGCAAATACTATCCTGTGAAATCCCGCATTGAAATCCTGCATGGCCTTTCTGCCCACGGCGACCAGACAGAACTTTTGCGTTGGATGGGCGACATTAAAAAAGCACCGGAGCACATTTTTGTGATTCACGGTGAAAAACAGGCTGCCGATACGTTTCAGGTGAAGATTAAAGACACCTTTGGTTGGCAGGCTGTGGTGCCTAATTTGTATGAAATCGTGGAAATTGCGATTTAAACACACAGATACATTTTACACACAAAAGGCACAAAAGGACACATAAGCCTAATGCTCAACCTTATGTGTCCTTTTGTGCCTTTTGTGTTTTAAACCCTCAGCCTTTTGCGTTTAAATATGTGTTTAAGTCCCATCACTTTTGAACCATTAATACAACCATCATGTCAGAAAAATCAGCCCAACTACAACTGGAAGTAGACACCGCCTTCCTCTATGAAAGCCTGGCAAATATTCAGGAAGATGCCTCCACAGCCGAAGTATTGCGGAGTTTGGCGGGCATCGAAAGAAGTCATGTGGAACATTTTTTAGAAAAAATGCGGGAAACAAAACCCGATTTCCAGCTGCCACCGCCAAGTCGGCGAGCCAGGCTCCAGTTTAAACTGGGTCGCATATTCGGTTACGATTTTATCATCGCCAATCTTTCGTCCGTAGAACGGCACATGGCCGTTTCGACCATTGAACAAAAACTCAAGCAAGGGGAAAAGCCCAGCGGTTTTGAGCACAACCACCTCAAAATATTGGAATCTCTCTCGCATAATTCCTCCTCCAATGTCAGCGGCGGTTTTATGTCCAAAATGGAAGGAAGGCATAAATCAGTTGGCGGCAATGCGCTCCGGGCTGCTGTACTGGGCGCAAACGACGGGCTGTTGTCCAATATGAGCCTGGTAATGGGCGTGGCTGGTGCGGCGGTTGCAAATAACACGATTTTATTGACCGGCTTGGCAGGTCTGTTGGCTGGTGCCATTTCGATGGCTTTGGGCGAATGGCTGTCGGTGCAAAGTTCGAGGGAATTGTTTATGAATCAAATCGCCCTTGAAGCCGAAGAATTGGAGGCTTCCCCAGAGCATGAAGAACTGGAACTGGCGCTCATTTATCAGGCGAAGGGCATGGAAAAATCAAAGGCCCAGGAAATGGCGCACAAAATCATGTCTGATAAAGAAACGGCGCTTGATACTCTTGTGCGCGAGGAGTTGGGCATTGACCAGGCAGAATTGGGTGGCTCAGCCTGGGAGGCAGCATTGACTTCGTTCTTTTTGTTTGCAATGGGTGCCATCATTCCGGTCATACCGTTCTTTTTTACCAACGGCAACGAAGCCATTTATATCAGTCTGGTCCTCAGTGTGATAGGCCTGTTTGGCATCGGCAGCGCGACTTCCCTTTTCACCGGCCGAACGGTTTGGTTTTCAGGCATTCGGCAGGTAATGTTTGGATTGGTAGCCGCAGCCGTGACTTATGGGGTGGGGCATTTGATCGGAGTCTCGATTGCCGGTTGAGGCAAACATGGATCATCCCGAATTTTGAGATTACTCTGATTTTGTTTGATTGATGATTGACGAGTACATGATTGTTGATTTTTGATGGAATGGTGGATTGTTAATGGCCGGATGTGCCGCCATCGTCAATATTTTAGATCGTCCATTTACATCAAAAATCAACAATCATGTACTCGTCAATCTTCAATCAAAACCAATTGGCTCAAAATTCGGATGACTCAAGTTTAGGCGTCCTTCCGAACAATCCAGGGCAAAAAAACAATGGAGGCAATGGCCCCCGAAAGATTCAAAAGCAAATCTTTCTGGGCATCCCATTCATCGCCCTGAGTACCGAGAAAAGCCGTGCCTGCTTCGGGTGCTACCACGGAGGCAGCCGCCCATTCCATGAGTTCGTAAAGCACGCCCACCAGTACGATAACACAGCATGCAAAAATGAAAATGGCTTTTGTCTTGCGGCTCACTTTTTTGCGCAGTATTTCAAAGATGGGTATGGTCAATAAAAACCCCCATAGAAAATGCACAAAACGGTCGTAATGATTGCGTTCCCATCCCAACCAATCGGACACCATCTTCCCGGCCGGAACCTCCGAATAGGTATAGTGAGAACCAATGCTGTGCAATACCAAAAAGACGAAAATCAGGGTGTAAGAAAGCGTCGAAAGTGGGTTGGTCCTGTGGATATATAGTATAAAAGGCACAGCCACTACCACCAGAATATTCTCTAAAAGCCAGTCGGACCGATACACAGGGTTGATACCCAACAATGCCCATATCAGGATATAGAGCCAAAAAAGCGTCTTTAGATACCGTTCGCGATTATTGATTGTAAACATTAGGCTGACTCTTTATTTTCTGCCGCTTGTTCCAATTCCTGAAGGTGCTCCTCCAAATCGGCTAGCCAGCTGTCCAACTGATCAGTTGCGGTGTTTTTCAAGCGCTCAAGCCATTGACGTCCAGCTTCGGTGTAGAAAAGAAAGTAAACAGCCCCTGCAATCAGTGCGGCGGCGAGCAGGATTTCGGCAGCAGTTCTTTTTTGCATAATGTTTTAATTTTCAGGTTGTTCGGTAATTATTTCAGGGATTTTTTCAATCTCTGCCTCAGGTTTACGCAGCTTAGTCCGAAGCTTGGATATACCGCTCCTGAGTTTGCCATAAACCTTGGTTTTTATGGTGCCACCTACTGATTTTCCTCCCAATTCATGCCCATGCTGCTTTTCTGGTCTCCGCCAAAATTTCAATACGACAGGGGCTAGTAATTTCAATCCAAGCGCCCATTTGGGGTCTCTGACGAGAATATCCACCAAAAAGGAAACGGGAGCAGGCAAGTGTCTTAATATACTTGGTTGCGGCTCGCCCGGTTTTCTTGGAGATAATCCCAATGCCCCGCTCACGGCCTTTTTAAGCAGGTTGGATGGCTCTATCTCCTCCCGGATTTCGCGAAAAGTCTCTTTCAAATCAGCGCGTTGTTGCTCGATTTGGGCTTCTAATGCTGCCTTTTGGCGCTGAAGTTGGCTTGTTTTATCCATTTTTGTTTGGGTTTTCATCAGTTTCCTCATGCAAAGCGGATTCAATGACTTTGTCGCGAACAAACGGACCAATCCAGCGATACACAAAAAAGGCTATTGGCACAAAGATCAACCCTGCAAGCGCAAAGCCACCAGCGCGGTGGCCGATAATATCGCCTAACCACCAGGCAAAACCCATACTGAAAAAGAACAGCAATATAAGTGCGAAAATCATCAGGGTTATCACCTGTGCGAGGCTGGCTGCAATACCGGAGAACTTTTCGGTAGCCGTGAGTGAAAAGTACGCCCAGCGCGTTTCGATGTGCTGATTGACCTGGTCAAAAAGCCGGTGCAGCATTTGTTCGGTATCGGTTTGTTCTGCCATGTAATTGATTCGATTGGTTCGATTACTGGGAATGATTCGATTGATGGATTGGTTCGATTGATGGGATTTAAAATACGGGGTTATTTCCCGAGCAAACGAAAGGCCAACAGGACGCAAATTACAACAAACAAGGTAGTATAAATCAATTTGTTGTGTCTGGCCAACCAGTTGGGCAGGAAAATATCAAAGTTGTCTTTGGTGGAATCGGAATATCTACGGGCCAAAACTGTAAGTGGACACATCCTCCCGAAAATAAGCAATACTATTCCCTCTAATAAAATTAGTCCTATTCCTATCCAAACATATTTGTCAATTTTATTCACCACAACTGCATAGGCCATGTAAAACAACACCACATTGAAAAATAACCAAATGAGGGTGTGAATAATCTTGAGTACAAAGAGATTGTTTTGCCTGGTTTGATCCATAAATCATCTTGATTATAATGCCCTTAGTGCTTCATACAACTCCTTTTCTTTTGCCGAAAGTACACGAGGAATCTCCACCACAAGCTCTACATAAAGGTCGCCAAAACTGCCTGAAGTATCATAAACAGGCATTCCAAGCCCGCGCATCCGGAGCACTGCTCCATTTTGGGTGCCAGGCTGCAGGGTCATCACCTTTTCTCCGTGAAGTGTTGGGACGTGGGCTTTGCCTCCCAATACCGCAGTAACCACATCCACCGATTGCTTACAACGCAGATCATTGCCCGTGCGGGTGTAGCGAGGGTGCGATGCGATGCGGATATTGAGCAATAAATCACCTGCTCGACCGCCATTTTGGCCAGGCTGTCCTTTGCCGCGCAAACGAAATTGTTGCCCTTCACGCACGCCCTTTTTCAGCGTCAGTCGGTACTGTTCTGTTCCAAGGGATAACATCCGGGTCATTCCATTAAAGGCATCCTCCAGTGATATTTGCACTTCCGCTTCCAGATCAGCGCCATTTCGCGCCTTGGGAGCCCTGCCACGCCCTGTATTCTGACCGCCAAAAAACTGGCTGAACAAGTCTTCAAAACGCTCATCGTTTTCAAAATCGCTGGCA
This sequence comes from Saprospiraceae bacterium, assembly GCA_046160625.1. Classification (GTDB taxonomy): domain Bacteria; phylum Bacteroidota; class Bacteroidia; order Chitinophagales; family Saprospiraceae; genus M3007. Next base: position 16,013 of record JBJXGZ010000074.1, on the reverse strand, counting down.
TCAAAGGAAAAAGGTGGTGGCTGCCTGGTTGTTCTTGGCCTTCCAGAGGCACCGCCTTGCGCCTGACCGCCTTGTTGCACTTGTTCCCAATTTTCGCCGTATTGATCGTACAATTTCCGCTTTTCAGGGTCAATCAGCACACTATTTGCCTCGTTTACTGCTTTGAATTTTTCCTCAGCAATTTTGTCGCCCTTATTCTTATCGGGGTGGTATTGCAAGGCCAATTTTCGATAGGCTTTTTTAATGTCCTCCGAGCTGGCGTTTTTCGCAATGCCCAATGTTTTATAATAATCTTTGGAAGCCATAATTTGAATGCAAAATTATCCGGGCTAAATGTTTGTCTGGGTGACATTCGTCATTCCTACCCAAAACCTGCGTCATTCCACATTAAATACTTATCAGCCCAACTTTGTTGTAACAAAAACTGTAATGCCATGTCCGTTTTCGTCAAAATATTTGCTGAAATATCCATTCGCGACCTACCTCTGGTGGGTGGTAAAAATGCCTCGCTCGGTGAGATGTTTTCCCAACTAACTCCCAAAGGTATATGGGTGCCCGATGGTTTTGCGCTTACCGCCGATGCTTACCGATTCTTTCTGCAAGAAAACAAGTTGTACCAGCCCTTGGAGGCCATTGTTAAAAAATTGGACAAAACTAATTTTTCAAACCTCCATGAAATCGGCCAACAAGCAAGGGATTTGATTCAAAATGCCCCGCTACCATCAAGTATCGTCGTTCAAATCAAGCAGGCTTATCGAGACTTGCGCGAAAGAGAAAAGGCAGATATTTCTCTGGCAGTACGCAGCAGCGCTACGGCTGAGGATCTGCCTACGGCAAGTTTTGCCGGACAATTGGAGAGTTTTCTCAACATCAGCGGGGAGGAAGCCTTGGTGAAAACGGTACACTACTGTTTCACTTCTTTGTTCACCAACCGCGCCATTAAATACCGTGAAGATCAGGGGTTTGGCAATGCTGACGTAGCCATTTCGGTCGGTGTGCAAACCATGGTACGCTCCGATTTGTCGGCATCAGGAGTGGCATTCACCCTTGATCCCGATACGGGTTTCGACAAGGTAGTGGTCATCAACAGCATTTACGGACTGGGCGAAAACATCGTGCAGGGCCGCTCTACACCCGATGAATTTGTGTTGTTCAAACCACATTTTGGCACCCAATTCAACCCGATTTTTCAAAAAAAACTGGGCGAAAAAGAATGGACAATGGTCTATGCAGATGCAGCAAAAACGGGCTTGCCCGTTGACAACCAAAGGACTGAATCAGGAAAAAGCGAGGTTTATTCCATTTCAGACGCAGACGCCCTGACCCTCGGCCAATGGTGCGCCAAAATTGAAGAACACTATCAAAAACCGATGGACATTGAATGGGCGAAAGACGGGATCACGGGCAAACTGTATATCGTGCAGGCCCGCCCGGAGACGGTCCATTCCAAGGAGACAGCGCAGCGGGCACGTACCGTTCGGACATATACCATCCAATCGAAAGGCAAAAAACTTGCAGAAGGCATTGCGCTGGGCGAAAAAATCTCTACCGGGCGGGCAAGGTTGCTCCGTTCTCCGAAGGAAGCCCACTTGTTGCAGGAAGGCGAAGTGTTGGTTACAGATATCACCAACCCCGACTGGGATCCGATCATGAAACGCGCGGCAGCCATTGTCACCAACAAAGGCGGGCGCACGAGTCACGCGGCCATTGTCGCCCGCGAATTAGGCACGGTGGCTATTGTTGGTTCTGGCGACGCGACGGATAAAATTCATGATGGCGAGGAGATTACTGTTTCATGTGCGGAGGGCAAAACCGGGTTTATCTACTCCGGAAAAGCAGAATGGACGGTTACAGAAAAAGATATTTCCAAGCTAAAAATGCCCCGGACTGCGCCGATGCTCATTTTGGGCGACCCATCGCTGGCATTTCAACAGTCATTTTTGCCCAACTGTGGCGTGGGTTTGTTGCGCATGGAATTCATGATTACGCACCATATTGCAGTGCATCCGCTGGCGTTGACCCGTTTTGAGCAACTTACAGACGAAAAAGCCCGCAAGGAAATCATACAACTCACGCGCCACTACCGTGACAAAAAAGACTTCTTTGTGGACAAACTCGCACAGGGTGTGGCCACCATTGCGGCGGCCTTTCACCCGCACGATGTGATCGTGCGTATGAGCGATTTCAAAAGCAACGAATATGCCAACCTTGTGGGCGGCAAGCAATTCGAGCCGAACGAAGAAAACCCGATGATCGGTTTCCGGGGCGCGTCGCGGTATTATTCGCCACTTTACAAAGACGGTTTTGCGCTCGAATGCAAGGCCATGAAGCGGGTGCGCGAGGAAATGGGATTCAGCAATGTGAAACTGATGATCCCCTTTTGCCGCACGGTGGAAGAAGGCAAACTGGTGGTAGCAACCATGCGCGAATTTGGGCTGGAACAAGGTAAAAACGGCCTTGAAATTTATGTCATGGTCGAGATTCCGAGCAATGTGCTCATGGCGGAAGAATTTGCTGAAATATTCGATGGGTTCTCCATTGGCTCCAACGATTTGACGCAACTTACCCTTGGACTCGACCGCGATTCCGCACTGGTGAGCGGTCTTTTCAACGAAAAAAATCCGGCGGTGATGCGGCTCATCGCTACAGCCATCCGAACCGCCCGCCGCAAAGGCATCAAAATCGGCCTCTGCGGGCAAGCGCCCAGCGACATGCCGGAATTCGCACAATTCCTTGTGAACGAGGGCATTGACAGCATTTCCTTCAATGCTGATGCGCTCATCAAAGGGATCGAAAATATGGTGGAAGCCGAAGCAGCCGAGCCTCAAGATAAAATGCAAATCGTTGAAGAAATGCCTCCGATGGAGCGCGACCATACTTATGTAAAACCGACCCCTGCAACCAATCCGGAATGGGAGGAGGACGGGGATGATTTGGTGTTTTTTAAATAAAGCAACTTTTCAAACATGAAAAAAGTATCTGTTCTTTTCATCGTAATTTTTGGGCTGACAAATATTTGTTTATACGCTCAGGTTGACTCTTTTGCTACTCAAAAAAATCACTTGAAAGCAAGCCCGATTTACATAGGTATAGGTGGATCTTACCCGTTAGGCATTGTGGTCACTGGAGGAGCCTTTAGCCGACATGGCTGGGGTGGCTCAGTAAACTTTCATTGGATATATGGGCCTACCAAGAACAAACCTTCTGACTATGATGGGGGCAATAGTCTTTTTGATGACAATAGCGACAATCTTGATCCGGACTTTATGAGGGCTTTTTCCCCCCGAATATTAAAGAACTTCGTGACTAAGTCCGAAAACGTCCTTTTGGGAATTGAGGTTGGGCCATCTTTTGTAAAAACCAAAATCGCCCAAAACTTCATTCGAAATCCTAATCCATGTTCAATTGATCCATTTTCTGGGATTCGCTTTTGCGAGCGTAATTATAGCTATGAGAGGATAGAAAGCAAGTCTACCGGGTTGTCGCTAAAAGGCAAACTTGGGGTAAAGATTCCTAACACCTTGGAATTTGAAGTTGGAGTACATTCCAATTTAAACTCAAATTGGTCTTATTTCGGTGTTGAAATTTTGGGAACTTTAGGGGTGTTTAGAAAATAGAATAGTCGCCCGGGAGCCGTTTCCAGCACCGTTACCATTTCGAGTTTGGAGCCGAGCGTATCGCCGTCTTTAGAGCATTTTATATAAGTTTAATTCACCAATAAAATCCAGGCCATGAGATATTTGATGCTCTTCCTGTTTTTCAGTCTGCCTTGCGTAGCCGCGGCTAGCATCCCCGCCTCTTTAAGCCAAGGAGAAACTGCCATCGCTCAGCATGCTATCTCTCATCGATTCACGCCAAAAAAGCATCGGTTTTTTAAGTATTTGATTGAAAAGAAGTTGGCCAAACGCTTGTTAAAAGCCGCAGGGGCATCAAAGCGCGACGGCAGAGGCTTTGCAATAGCCGGGCTGATTGCTTTTCTGCTCAATGGGGTCAGCTGGGCGCTCTCTCCATTATTGGGTCTTTATGCAGTACTTCCCCTGGCTATCCTTGGGCTGATATTTTCCATCATCGGCTTGTGGAGGGCAAAACGTTGGGACGCACAGGGCGTATCCAGACGATTGGCCATTTGGGGGATAGTCTTGAATGGAGCTGCGCTTGTCTTCGGGATTGCTATATGGATCGTGTTCGCCAATGGATTCGCCCAAACAGGGTGACACCTTGTTGCCACAAATAATCGCCATGTCAACATTGAAGGAAAAAACATCCTCTTCCTATAAGACTAACATTATCAGCATAGTGTGGCGGCCGCTGTTTGTATCCATGCTTATTATGGCGATTTTATGGTCGCCTCTTATTGCTTGCAAACACAAATCCCAAGCAGAACCTAACATTGAACAAAAGGCGCAAACCGCCCCAAAACTGCCTGCTTCAGAACCTCCACAAGCCAAAGTACCCGTCCAAAAGGAAATTGTCATCTGCCAATTCTTTCAATTTTTAGAGGAAATAGTCCGCCAAAATGACACTCTGAGCAGTTACAAACTAAGCGAAAACCTGCTGCTTCGCGCTAACCCATGGATACTTGACACCTTAGTGAGCACTGATTATTACCATCAAATGTCATTGGGCAATTTTGTGTACGACCAAAAGAAAATGCGGGTGCTGAAACAAGGTGATACCTTGCTTATCCCAGGACCAAAAACAGCGGCGGCTTTGCTTGAAAAAATGGAAAGAACACGTCTCGACCTCAATATTCCAGCTTTTGAAATGCGCATTTTGGAAGGCGACAGCGTATTGCATACAGTGCCTGTGCGTATAGGGAAAAAGCAAAAAAAATACCTCGAAGCGGCTGGACACCGGGTAGACCTGAGAACCCGAACGGGTATCGGTGAGATCGTACGGGTCAATCGGTATCCTATTTTTATAGATCCAGTGACTGGAGAACGATTCAAATTCACCAAACGTGACGACCAAAAAACCACGCTCATGCCACAAATCCCATGGCTTGAGCCAGTCATCAACGGGCAGCGTTACGGACAAATGATTCACCCCACAACCAATCCCCGCTCGCTTGGGAAAGCTGCGTCCAATGGTTGTATCGGAGTCAGCGAAGCGGATGCCTGGCGGATATATTTTTATGCAACCCTTGGCACCAAAGTGACCATACGATATGAGCTTCAAGAAATAAATGCTCAGGGAGATACACTTCGTTACGATGATATTTACCAACTTTGGAGGGCCGGAAAAAAGCCCATGCCCTTGGCCGTTGCAGGAATTTGGCGGGAAAAAACGGATGGGATTTGTGTTTGTGATTCTTTGTTTTGAACAATTGAATGTTGAACCTGATGCTGAACCAAAACGACGATTTTAAATCATTCATTCATGAAACCGGTGAAATATTCCGTTTCGTGCTGCGCTTTTTTCAGGAAGCATTTCGCCCGCGTTATGAAGTGGCGGAATTTGTGCGCCAATGCTTTGTGATTGGGTACAAGTCGTTGCCGCTGGTCGCGCTTACTGCCTTTATCATTGGTCTGGTACTAACGATGCAGCTGCGTCCCACGATGGTTAAATACGGGGTGGACGTGCAGATTCCGGCCATGGTGGGCATCGCTATCGTTCGGGAGATCGGGCCTATTTTGACTGCACTTATTTTTGCAGGGAAAATCGGCTCCAGCATCGGCGCGGAACTGGGTTCTATGAAAGTGACCGAACAGATAGACGCCATGGAAGTTTCGGGCACCAACCCATTCAAATATCTGGTCGTAACACGTACCCTGGCTGCCATGCTGATGTTGCCAGTACTGGTTATTTTGGCGGATGCGATTGCGCTTTACGGCTCTTATTTAGGCGTGAATATGTACGAACCCCTCACGTTCAAGCTGTTTTTCAAAAAAGTATTTGACAATCTTGCCTATATTGATGTCATACCGGCCTTTATCAAAACCTTCTTTTTTGGGTTTGCGGTGGGCATTGTTGGTTCTTACAAAGGCTATTATTCCCAAAAAGGTACAGAAGGCGTTGGGCTGTCGGCCAATTCGTCGGTGGTGGTGTCTTCAGTGCTTATTTTTATCATTGACCTGATTGCGGTGCAGATCGCGGATTTGTTTCAGTAAACATGGGTGAACCCGTCATAAAAATAGAAGGCCTTTGTAAATCGTTCGGCGACAACCATGTGCTGGACCATTTTGACATTTCGCTGCTTCGGGGAGAAAACCTGGTGGTGCTCGGCAAGTCGGGTTCCGGCAAATCGGTTTTGATCAAATGCATCATTGGACTCATAGAACCCGAGCATGGAAAAATACAGGTTTTGGGGAAAAACATCCTGACACTCGACCAAACAGCCTTGGACAATATTCGGGTAAAAGTGGCTTTTTTGTTCCAAAGCAATGCGCTCTACGATTCGATGACGGTGCGCGAAAACCTCGAATTCCCGCTGCGCCGCCACTCTATTCAACTAAACACTGATGAAGTGGAAGACATGGTGATGGAAGCCCTTCAGAATGTTGGACTTGAACATACCGTAGATATGATGCCAGCCGAGCTTTCCGGAGGGATGCGAAAACGAATCGCGTTGGCAAGGACGCTTATCCTCAAACCCGAAATCATCCTGTACGACGAGCCAACCACCGGGCTGGACCCAATTACAAGCGTCGAAATCATTTCGCTTATCAATAAAATCCAGGAAAAATATCAGACCTCTTCCATGGTTATCTCCCATGACATGAAGTGTGTTAGATTGGTTGCAAATCGTATTGCCATGCTGATTGACGGGAAATGTTATGCCATAGGCACTTACGATGAATTGAGTGCCTCCACTGATGAAAAAATTAGCGCCTTCTTCAATTAATAAGACATGAAAAAGAAGTCCATAAATGCCATCAAATTGGGCGTTTTCGTATTGGCAGGCTTGATGCTGCTCATTTTTGCACTTTATCTGCTGGGCAAAAACAAAAGTTTCTTTGGGAATAGTTTTGAGTTGAAAGCGCATTTTAAAGATGTGAACGGCCTCCTGGTCGGCAACAACGTGCGCTTTTCGGGCATTGATGTCGGGAGTGTTTTGGACATTATGATCCTCAACGATACGGTGATCGAAGTGACCATGAATTTGAACAAAGACATAAAAGGTTTTATCCGCAACAACTCGGTCGCCAGCATCGGCACGGATGGCCTGATCGGCAACCGGGTGATCAATATAGAGCCGATGGGCGGCAATAAGCCCTTTGTAGCGGGTGGGGAAAGGCTTCCTTCCCGCGAAGAAGTCAACACGGATCAGATGCTGCAAACCCTGAACCGCACCAATCAAACCGTGTCAAAAATTGCCGAAGAAGTGCTCGTTACAGTTCAATTGATCAACAACAGCAGTGAATTAACGAATCTCCTGAATGATAAAAGTTTGTCGTACAACCTGCGCAATTCGCTGGAAAACTTGCACAAAACGACCAAAAACGCCTCCTTATTAATGGACAATGCCCTCACAACCTTCAAACTGGCTTCGGAAGGAAACGGCACCATCGCCACCTTGTTGACGGATACCACCCTGTCCACCGAACTCAAGCAGGTGGTGTCACAAATAAGGACCTTGGAAAACAGTGCCGACCGCCTCGTGAAAGACCTTAACGTGGTCATTGAATCCGTCGAAAAAGACATCAATCAGGGAAGCGGATCGGTGAATGCCCTGATGCGCGATTCTGTGATGGCCGACCGGCTCCGGGCAACCATCGAAAACGCCGAAAAAGGCACAGCAGCTTTTGCCGAGGACATGGAAGCGCTGAAGAGCAATTTTTTATTTCGGCGGTATTTTAAGAAGCTGGAGAAGAAGGCGGCGAAAGCGAAGAAGCAGTGATGGGTGGGAAGGGAAATTTCATGCCAAGAAGTTATCTGATTTTCAGAAAAAACGCTGTACTTCGCCTATAGACGGATTGCCGACAATTGCTATGTAGCGCCGCAACATTCGGCAATCCTTCGCGGATGGGGGATTGCCGTAAATTTGGGTTTACGGGAGTCAGTAGATGGCGGCAAGCAAAAATGAGATAATAAAAATATTAAGGAGACAATCCATTGACACGCAAGGGGTTGAAAATAGAAAATAAGAAAAAACAGCATTCCACAAAAATATTTTCCCAAATTGGGAAAAGCCCCTTATTTTTGTCCTGTGAGAATCATAACGAAAAAACGATTGGAAGTTTTTGGGAAAGAATACCCAGATACCAAAACATCATTAAAGTTTTGGTATGATATTGTTACCGCCAATAGTTTTTATTCAGTACAGGACGTGATAGCGGTCTTCAACACTGCCGATTATGTAGGGAACGAAAGAATTGTTTTTAACATCGCTCACAACAAGTACCGGCTAATTGCGAAATTTAGGTTTCACAAACGAGCGCAGCGTGTGTACATTCGATTTGTTGGCACACATGCCGAATATGATAAAATAAAAGATATTGAACATATCTAAAAGTAAAGCACTCATGAAAAAATTCGAAAGTTCAAAATACCCAATCACTCCAATCACTGACGAAGCGACCTATATGCGTTTCAGTGAATTGGTAGAAGAATTAGATGACATAACGTTCGAAGATGAGTTTGAGGAAGAGAAAAAATTTGCTCATCTTGACGCACTAACTACCTTGATAGAAGCTTATGAAGCAAAGCATTTTCAATTCAATAATATAGAACTTACTGTTGTACAGGTCATCGAACAGACGTTGGAGCAATTGAATTTAAGCAAAAAAGACTTATCTAAAATTTTAGGTTCAAATAGGGTGTCAGAAATATTTAGTGGGAAAAGAGATTTGTCTTTAGCGCAAATTAGAACGCTTCATAAAGAGTTGCGAATTCCGACGGACCTGCTCGTAGGCGTTTAAAAGTAGTCCGAGCATATACGCCTAAAATACTGGCTCTGATAAATATAAACAGCCGCCATCAATGCATGGTCTCACAAAGCCGACTAAGCGCGGCCACGTAGCCCACGCTCACGTTCAATTAAGGTACAAAAAGGATAAAAAGTCTACTCCATCATCACATCCACAATTTCCTTCCTAAAATCATAAAACTGCTGCCGGAGTTCGCTCTTGGCATCGGAACCGTAATTGATGAGATAAGTCATGGTATAATCCTGATTTGGAAACCAGTACATATCTGCGGTGTAGCCCAGGTCACGTCCCCTGTGTCCATAGGCGAATTGATCGGGCGCCCGTTCGAGAAAATCCTTAAAAATACCCAGCCCAAGTCTTTTGTTGGTTGTGCCTTCCGGTTCGCCGAAGCTCAACATTTGATCGAGGGTGCTTTGGGAAAGCAGCGTTTTGTCCCGCACCAAAGCCTCTATAAAGGTTTGTAAATCAAACACATTGGAATACAAGCCGCCATATCCATTGCCGCTCCCGGTATTGAAATTGGTCACATTTACGATGGTCTGGTTGTTGTACAAATCGAAATAGCCCTGGGCAACATTGCCGGGCAGATCGTCATGCCAGTAATAGAAACTCTGTTCGAGCGCAAGCGGAATCAGCACTTTTTCGCGCAAGGCCTGACTGTGATCTTGCCCGGTCGCCTGATTGATTACCATCGCCAACAATAGAAAATTGGTATTGGAATACGAAACCCCGCCGCCAGGCGCGAAAAGGGGATCATCGCCGTACACGAATTCCAGCAACGCCTCCGGTGTCCATTTTTTGGCGGGATTGTTCAGCACCGCAAGGTAAAAGCCTTCATCTTCAATCACATCTACAATGCCGGTGGTGTGGTTGAGCAATTGACGAACGGTACTGATATTGGCATTTTTCAATTTGGAAAGCGGCTTTTCCGGCAGCCATTTGGTCAGCGGGTCGTCGAGGCCGAATTTGCCCTCCTCCACTAGTTTCAGGGCTGTAGCAGCAATAAAAGTCTTCGTCAAACTAGCAGCTTTCGATACGGTGCAGGGCGACATGTCCACGTTTTTCCCAATATCTGCCTTGCCGGAAGCCCCGAACCAAACGCCGTCCTCATCGCGGATCAGGGCCGAGATGCCGGGCAAACCATTTGCGGTGTATTTATCCAATACAGACTGATAAATAGCGGCTTTGGGATGTGCTGCGCCCGGCGTGAAAGTGCAGTTTTCAGTATGTCCAATTTCCGGTTTTTGACAGGAAAAAGGCAGCAGCAAGAGGGTGGCAAGCGCTATATAGGGGAGACTGTTATTTTTCATGGGAGACTTTTACTTTTTGAAAATAGAAAACGGGGCAGCCGCGCCCACATGAAGCAAGGTGTTGGGCAAAAGCGGCACGTAAGATTTGACAAAAGGCATTTGCAGGTAAAACTGGTACTCAAGGAAAAAGCGCAGTGGCTTGGCCGCTTTTTGTTGCGTATAACTCAAGCCCATTGCGGCGCCAGCCATGGCCTGCGGTCGCCCGAGGTTCGTTTTTTTCTTATACACGTTATCTTTCAGGATAAAAATCTCGGTCGCAGGAATGGCATGTAAATAGCCGCCACCCAACCGCAATTCTGCTGCTGTCCCGCGCCAAATAGCGCGCCGGTAGCCAAATTCTGAATACAATTGAACCGTGCTTTGCACATACCGATGGTAGGAAAAGCCGAGTTTGGCGGTCTGAAACCACTGATTGTTGGGCTTGCGATTGTACCGGAATTCTGCACCGGCCGTAGCGCCCAGGTGCATGGGCGTGGAGAAAAAGTCGCCAATCGGCAATTGGGTCGCGGCATTGAAAACCGAGACGAGGTAGTTTCGGGCTTTTGGTTCCTGTTGGGCAGAAACGTTAGGGGTGGCCCGTAAAAAGATCAGAAGGAGAATCGTAGAAAGGGAAAGTGCTTTATTCATGATGCAAATGCTTATAATTGATATTCAAAAGTCTGGCGCATTTTTAACAACCCACCTGATAAACATCAAGTATAGCGGTGATTCCCCTCATCCCACAGGCATTCAATCTTGTGGAATTTCGGCCAAACTATTGCATTTAACCTTTTGATATTTTTCCATGAAAAACGAGATGCCCAAACCTACCCAAGCCATCCAACAAGCGGAAGCACTCGATGCGGCTACCCAGTATTTTGAAGGAGATACCCTTGCGGCTACCGTTTGGATGAACAAATATGCCTTGAAAGATTCCAACGGGAACCTGTTCGAGCGCAGCCCGGAAGACATGCACCATCGCATTGCATCCGAGCTTGCACGCATTGAAAAAAATTACCCAAATCCCTTGTCCGAAGAAGATATCTTTCTGGCAATCAAAGACTTCCGCTACCTCGTTCCGCAGGGAAGTCCCATGGCGGGAATTGGTAACAATCTCCAGATTGTCTCGCTTTCTAACTGTTTTGTCATTGGCGTGGAAGGCGATTCTTATGGCGCCCTCATGCGGCTCGACGAAGAGCAGGTGCAACTGATGAAACGCCGGGGCGGTGTCGGGCACGATCTTTCGCAGTTACGTCCAGGAGGTTCACCTGTGCTGAATACGGCTGTGACAAGCTCCGGCATTGTGCCCTTTATGGAGCGTTTTTCCAACTCCACCCGTGAAGTTGCACAGGATGGGCGGCGTGGCGCGCTCATGCTTACCCTCTCGGTTCGGCACCCGGATATCGCTCATTTTGTAGACGCTAAACTGGACACCACCAAAATCACCGGTGCGAACGTCAGCATCCGCCTGGACGATGCGTTTATGCAGGCGCTTGAATCGGGCAAACCCTATTGCTTGCGCTTCCCTGTGGATGCCGAAAACCCCCGCGTGACAAAAGACATTGATGCAAGTTGGCTCTGGAAAAAGGTCGTTCATAACGCCTGGCGCAGTGCCGAACCCGGGGTGATTTTTTGGGACACGGTGCTGCGCGAATCTGTGCCAGATTGTTATGTGGATCTTGGTTTCAGGACTGTTTCTACTAATCCGTGCGGCGAAATACCCCTTTGCGGATATGATTCGTGCCGGCTCCTTGCCATCAACCTGTTCTCCTTTGTAAAAAAGCCTTTTGCGCCGGAGGCTCAATTCGATTTTGAACTTTTCAAAAAATACGCCCATATCGCCCAACGCCTCATGGATGATATCATTGACCTCGAACTGGAAAAAATAGAGGCCATATTGTCAAAAATAAATCGCGACCCGGAAAGTGAGGACATCAAAAGGACTGAACAAAATCTCTGGATCAAAATCCGCGAAAAATGCCAACAGGGTCGCCGGACGGGCATTGGAATCACAGGAGAAGGAGACATGCTTGCCGCACTTGGATTACGCTACGGCTCCCCGGAGTCCATTGATTTTTGCGAAAACCTGCACCGGACCTTAGCGCTTGAAACCTATCGAGGCTCCGTTTTACTCGCCCGGGAACGTGGGGCTTTCCCGATTTACGATACCCAAAAGGAAGTAAAAAATCCTTTCATCCAGCGCCTCCGGGAGGCCGACCCCGAACTGTACGAAACCATGAAAGTGAATGGTCGCCGCAACATTGCCCTGCTCACGATTGCCCCCACTGGCACCACCAGCCTCATGACACGAACGAGCAGCGGGCTGGAACCTGTATTCAGAATCGCCTACAAACGTCGCCGAAAAGTGAATCCCACTGACAAGAATCCAAACGTGACTTTTGTGGACGAGACGGGTGACAAATGGGAAGACTACCATGTATTTCACCATGCCTTCAGACTTTGGATGCAACAAAATGGCTACGACCCGGCACAGGCAGAACACATGCAACCTGAAGATTTACAGCAACTTATCGAAAAATCGCCCTGGTTCCGCGCTACTGCGGAGGATGTGGATTGGTTGGCCAAGGTCCAACTGCAAGGCCGCGTCCAAAAATGGGTGGACCACAGCATCAGCGTCACGGTGAATCTCCCGGAAAACGCTACCGAGGAATTGATTGATAAGATTTATCGGACTGGTTGGAAGTCTGGTTGCAAGGGCATGACGGTGTACCGGGAAGGGTCGCGCAGCGGCGTTCTGATCAGCGAAAACGCAGAAAAACAAAGTCATTTTCTCGAAACCGTGCCGCCCAAACGCCCCGAAATCCTGGAAGCCCTGGTATTCAATTTTATGAACAACGACGAAAAATGGGTGGCGGTTGTCGGCATTTACGAGAACAAGCCGTACGAGATTTTCACGGGACGAGCCGTGGATTCCTTTTCCATTTTAAGCAAAATCAAAGAAGGCAGGGTGCTGAAAACCAAAGACAAATCCGGCCGCAACCGTTACGATTTCCAGTACCTCGACGCCGATGGTTACAAGGTTACGATCGAAGGATTATCCCGAACGTTCAACAAGGAATACTGGAATTACGCCAAACTCATTTCGGGTATACTGCGCCACGGCATGCCATTGCAATATGTGGTGGATGTGGTGGAAAACCTGCACCTTGATTCAGACTCGCTCAATACCTGGAAAAATGGCGTACTTCGAGCATTAAGGAAGTTTATCGCCGACGGCACGGTGCCCACGCATGATACTTGCCCAGCCTGCAAAATGGCCGCGCTGGTGTATGAGGAAGGGTGCTTGCATTGCAAGAATTGTGGGCATTCGGAGTGCTCGTGAGTGGAAGGTAATCCGCAAAACCGGAGATCCGCAAACATGGATAATCCCGAATTTTGCATTTTAGACGTCCCAGGCGGACGTAATCTCGGTAGAAATAAATATTTCGATGGAAAAGCGTGCCGTAGGTACGCTATCTGAGAGCGTGAGATAGCGTACCTACGGCACGCCAACGCGTTTTTACCTATTTTCTACCGAGATTAGCCCCTCTGGGGCTGCATTAAAATTCTGCCGTACTTGGTGTTGTCACAAGTGCCGCAGTAAGGGTCAATTGCCCCTCTTTTTGGGGGTTGTGTTCCCTTTACCAGGAGCAGATTTTGGCGCAGGCGCAGGGTTGCTACGCCGCGTTGCTGGTGCTTGCCTTTGAGCCGGTTTGCTTTCCTCCCATTTCTGGCGGTGGTAGTCTTTTGCTTCGTCCGGCTGCGTCCTTGGTTGCCTGGAAGGATCGCGTGTGACGGGCTTTTCCGTTCTGGGCGGTTTTTGGGTTGGAGGTGTTTCAATACGTGGCGGGCGCTGCGTTTTGGGCGCGTGAGCAGGCTCTGGTTTTGCGGGGGCTTTAGGCGGCGCCCAATCAGACCGTTTTTCGCGTTTTACCTCGTTTTCGCGTTTCATTTCGGTTTTAGCTGTCTCCCGTGAACGCTGCAGGTCTGGATATTTCCTCAAATTTTTATCGAGGTACTCCTCTTGTGTGAGCTGTTTCTTAGGGTTTTTGGCATTGTATTCCTGACGCCCCGTTTCAAACTGGCCATATTCTTTCAGCCGGTCAGGCAGACGCTTTTTATCGGCCAGAACATCATCCGAGATGACTGAGCGGTTGCGTTCGTGCCAATCGCGTACGCCCATAGTAATAGTCGTGCCGGAGTGACGGTGGCCATAATAATGGTTCACAAAATGCGTGGAGAGGTGGTTGTAATGGTGGTGGTGATGCGGATGATAGAAGTACCAGTTCATAAAATGGTACGAGGGCAAGTACACAATCACGAAACCATGCGGGTAATAATAGCCGCCCCAATCCCACCACCATGGGTACGGACGCCAGCGCGGATATGGCTCCCAATATGGATAACCATACCAGTATGGATACGGGGAATAATAATGCCACACCTGGATATCGTTATCGCGAGCATAATAATCTCCTTCGTAATAAAGGTCATCGCCGGAGTAATCGTCTGAGTTGTAGCCGTTTTCGTTGGCGTATTCCTTGGCTGCGGCTTGAAGTTCGGATTTGGCTGCCGGGTCGTTTTCGAGCGTGGTTTTCCAGTTTTCGAGTTCTTCGGCATGTGAGCGGGCGACCGCCAGGTTGAGCGAATCCATTTTTTGAATCACCCAGGCCGGGTTGTCGCGGTAAGTTTCGCCGACAAGGATCGTAAAACGCAGGTCTTCATTGAGCAAGTCAATCACCTCCGGCAAACCCAACAGGTGTTCAAACGCCTTCTGTGCGGGGGCAGAATAACCCGCAATAAGCCGCTCAAAAGCCCGTCGGGTGGTTTGGTTCAAATCGTTGATTTGCACGAACGTAGGCATTTGCCGGGTGACGACACCAAAGGCATCTTCGCGTTTGTTTACTGGCAGTGCTTCGAGTGCTGTGCGGAGTGCTGCGGGATTGTTTTTCTGCTGCACCAAAGAGGCAGTCATGCCCGGATAACGGCTCAAATCGTAAAAAACTTCCTGCGTGCTGCGCGGGAAATCCTCGATAAGGGTTCGGAAGGCCGCGCTGGTTTTTTCGCGCATGGACTGCATCTTGATGAGCACTTCAGGATGCTTGGTGGCTTCGAGAATGGCCAGGCGCGTATCGGAAGGATACAGGACGAGCGCTTCGACGGATTTTTTGTTCTCTTCCGCTAAGTCACGAAGGAGGGCTGCGTCGGTTTGTGCAAGAGCAATTGAGTGGCTAAATACCACCAATAATGCCCACAAGGTCAAAAGTTTGGGAATGAATTTCATGACTTGATATGGTTACTTGACTACAAAATTGGGGGAGAATTTGGAGGGGTGCAGCGACGTGGGTCATGGGTAGGGATGATTTTAGGGGGGAGTGGCTGTTCCCTCTCCCTAACTTGTTGTCAGAGCACGAAAACAACAAAACCACAGAGATTTAAACCCTGTCACTCAAAAAGATTGGGGGAAAATAAAATGTTCGTAAGATGATTTGGAGGTTTGATCTTGAGGCTTACTTTTACACTTTAAAAAATGCTAAATGAATCAATCATCCCCTTCCCAATTTCCTGCTCGCCCGTTGCGTGAATCCAGCCAGATTGGTTGGATTCACGCAACGGGTGTTTGCAGAAAAGGTGGTGACAAATCGGGTTTTCACGCAATAGCCGCTATATAAGGGGAGTTGACGAACAACCAAAGTTAACAGCAAAAAGAGAAAAAAATAATAGAAATGTAACTGTTTAGCACCCGCCGGAGGCGGGTATTGAGGGGACCGGATTAAAACATAACTTAGCGCATCAAAAACAAACGAGTTGGAACTGCCAAACACTGTCGAATCTTGTCATGTTCTTATAAATA
>JBJXGZ010000073.1:0-4606 GCA_046160625.1 Saprospiraceae bacterium | reverse complement strand
TCTGACCCAGATAAATCCAGATCAGATAAACTTTATTCCTCAGCCTCACAAAAAATCCATTCCATTACCTAAAACCTACCTCAAACCTTCTCTTTTCCTTCCACTGTCAGTACGTCAATGAACTCTTGTATAAGCCCGTTGGCTTAAAAATTTTCTTTGCTTTTCTTCCGGTTTTTAAAATTGGGACGCAAAGGTAATCCGGTATTTCGTTTTTGTCAAAGAAGTTTCGATTGTTTTTTTGAACACACAAAAAGTATTTTGATCAAAATTCATCTTGGGTGCATTCCAACGATTTAATGGTTGTTATTCTGAAAACAAACACTTATTTTTGAAACCGATACAGCCCTTTTAGAAAATCGAAAATTTTAAAATACTTCTTGAATCAAATGAAAAACTTCCCTTCCCTGCGCCAGCTTTGGGCTGGCTTCACGCATTTGCTTTACCCGGAGCTCTGCGTGGCTTGCGGCGGCGATCTGCCAGCTTCGACCACTTGTTTTTGCATTCGATGTAGCTCCAGGCTTGCCCCGTCGGATATGTACCTGGTAGCAGAAAATGAATTTATCAGCCGGCTCTGGGGTAGGGTGAATATCGAAAGCGGGGCAGCAGCGTATTATTATACACGGAATAGCCCAATTCGAATGGCCGTTCACCATTTGAAATACAAGAACAAGCCCGAAATTGGCTTGATGATCGGACGGGAATTCGGGCGAAAGCTTCGGGAGTCAGATTATTTCAAGACGATAGAAGGTATTATTCCAGTGCCCCTGCACCCTAAGAAGGAACGCCTTCGAGGGTACAACCAAAGCACTATGTTTGCCCAAGGCCTTTCCGAAGCCATGGAGATACCAATGCTTAGCAGGGTACTCGTCCGACGGGCTTTTACGGAGACGCAGACAAAGAAAAAGCGCATGGAACGATTTGAGAATGTGGGGGAAGTGTTTTTGGTTGAAAAGCCCCAAATCATAAAAGGGAAACATTTGCTCTTGGTGGACGATGTGTTGACGACGGGCGCCACTCTGGAAGTGTGCGGACAAGCACTTTTGGATGTTGAGGGGACCAAACTGAGTTGTGCAACCATCGCTATTGCCGCCCGCTGAACCTCAAAACATGAATTATTGAACACAATGAAACGCCTTCGTCCGCACCAGATTCTGGACAAAATTTACCTGTCACGCCTGCTCGAACTTTACATCACTATTGTGCAGGAGTCGCCATTGGCGTTGCGCCTGAAAGGCTTGGCGTATGACACGGGTATTCAGGAATCCATTTTTCGTCGGTTGATGAACCTTTATCGCAATCCTGACGATGCGCCCAACATCAATGCAGAGGATTTCCACATACTTTTTGCGAACATCATGTTTCGATTTCCAACGGTGAAGATGTGGCTGACAGACGAGGGGGAAGTGGTGTTTGAAATGTAAGAAGTTCTACAACTTCTAGGTCAGGCGCGTTCAAAAAACCACCATTTTGGAGCCTTGGCATTGCGCCTTTTTACCTGAAAATTCTTGGAAATATATCGACCGATGTGCGCCGTTGCTTCCGCCGGATCATCCGTAAAGAGCACGAGTTCAAGGTCTTCAGGGGAAATAGTGCCTTCTTTTGCCATAAACCCTAAGTATTCCTGCAATGGTTTATAGTAATCCATACCCATGACAACGATGGGGAATTCGGTTATTTTTTTTGTTTGAACCAAGGTTAATGTTTCAAAAAACTCATCCATGGTGCCAAAACCGCCGGGCATGATGACAAATGCATAGGAGTATTTCATGAGCAGCACTTTGCGCACAAAGAAGTAGCGAATGGTCACGAACTTATCCAGCCAGGGGTTTTCCGCCTGTTCATGCGGCAGCACAATATTGCAACCTACCGAAGAGCCCCCCGCTTCTCGTGCACCACGATTGGCCGCTTCCATCACGCCGGGGCCACCACCCGTCATTACAGTCATGCCTAAATCTGTCGCAATTCGCCTACCCACTTCCCGCGCCTCTTTATAATAACGGTGGCCTTCTTCAAATCTGGCGGAGCCAAACACCGTGACACATGGGCCTACAAAATGCAATGCGCGAAAACCCCGGATAAATTCCCAAAAGACCTTCAAGGCGAAGAACAATTCGAATTGTCGCGCCCGAGGCCCTTCAAGAAAAACTGATTCACTAGGGTCAAAAAGACGTTTATTTATTTTTTGCATACAATCATTCTGTTGAAATTCGACCGCCAAACTACGGCCTTGGACAGGTTTCTGCCAAACGACTTTATTTCGACCGCGTTCCTTAGCGTACCTTTGCCCCCCAATTATGGAGAATTTTGTTGATTATGTCAAAATACGATTCCGCTCCGGCAAGGGCGGCGCGGGCAGCGTTCACTTCTATCGCGGCCCAGGAACACCCATGGGCGGACCCGATGGCGGCGATGGCGGTCGCGGTGGCCACATTATCTTGCAAGCAGAACCGCAGGAATGGACTTTGCTTTCACTAAAATATAAAAAACACGTGTATGCAGAAAACGGGGATATCGGTCGCGGAGCGCTCAAAACAGGTTATGACGGCGATGATAAAATTGTAAAAGTTCCCCTTGGAACAGTGGCCCGTGATGCTGAAACAGGTGAGTTTTTGTTGGAAATCACCGAGCCCGGCGAGCAGAAAATCCTGCTGCCCGGCGGACGGGGTGGCAAAGGCAATACTTTTTTCAAGACCTCAACGCACCAATCCCCTCAGTATGCCCAACCGGGCGAACCGGCAGAAGAGCGCTGGATTATCCTGGAACTCAAGGTGTTGGCTGATGTAGGGCTTGTTGGGTTTCCCAATGCGGGCAAAAGCACCTTATTGAGTGCTGTTACTGCGGCAAAGCCTAAAATCGGCGATTACGCCTTTACCACACTGGTGCCGCAGCTTGGAATTGTGAAAGTGCGCGAAGGACAGACCTTTATCATGGCCGATATCCCGGGGATCATTGAGGGGGCGCATGAGGGTAAAGGTCTTGGACACCGATTTCTACGACATATTGAACGGAATAGCGTGCTCCTGTTTATGATACCCGCCGATACTGACAGAAGCATCGAAGCCGAGTACAATATTCTCATCAACGAACTGCAAGAGTACAATCCTGATTTGCTCGACAAGCCCCGCCTGCTCGCGATAAGCAAAGCCGATTTGATTGACGACGAACTGGAGAAAATGCTGCGAGCCACCCTGCCAAAAGATGTTCCCGTAATTTTCATTTCTGCCATGACGAATCAGAAATTGCAGGAGTTGAAAGATACTTTGTGGAAAATTTTGAACGCATAATTGATTTACTTTTTATACCTTTAAGTATAATCTCCAAAAAGACTTGTTTCAGCCCCCTCTGAAACAAGTCTTTTCATTATGTAAATCAAACGCGCTTCCAAATGCTAGTGAAAACCTACGCCGGCTCCGTCCATGGAGTTGATGCACAATTGATTACCGTCGAAACCAACTGCGGCGGTGCCTTGGGAAACACCGACAAACTCGGTATTTATATCGTGGGTCTACCCGATAGCGCCGTGCGCGAAAGCCTCCCCCGTATCGAGGCAGCGGTGAAAAACTCCGGTTACCGACAGCCCCGACTTAAAACCATTATCAACCTCGCCCCCGCCGACATCCGAAAAGAAGGTTCTGCTTTTGACCTGCCCATTGCACTGGGGATGCTCGCTGCTGCTTGTCTGATTCCTCCGGATGGTTTTGAGGATTACATCATCATGGGTGAACTCTCGCTCGATGGCTCGTTGAGGCCAATCAAAGGCGCTTTGCCGATTTCGATCAAGGCGCGAAAAGAAAACTTCAAAGGCTTTATTTTACCAAAGGCAAACGCCCGCGAAGCAGCCATTGTAAACGATGTAGCAGTGTACGGGGTGGAAAGCCTGCTGGAAGCGATTGACGTGCTGGGCGGCAACTCCGACATTCAGCCCTTGATTGTCAATACGCGGGACGAATTTGCCAATGCCACCGGCGTTTATGATGTGGATTTTTCCGACGTGAAAGGGCAGGAAAACATAAAACGGGCGCTCGAACTCGCAGCAGCAGGGGGTCACAATGTCATCCTCATAGGGCCGCCTGGCGCAGGCAAAACCATGCTGGCGCGACGCTTGCCGACCATCCTGCCACCGCTTACCTTGCACGAGGCTTTGGAAACCACCAAAATCCACTCTGTGTCAGGTGTGTTGCCTGACAATGCTGCACTGATTACCACACGCCCTTTCCGCGCCCCGCACCATACCATCAGCGATGTGGCCCTTGTTGGGGGCGGTTCAGATCCCATGCCCGGCGAGATCAGCCTGGCGCATAATGGGGTGCTGTTTTTGGACGAATTGCCGGAGTTTAAAAGAACAGCTTTGGAGGTAATGCGCCAGCCCATGGAAGAGCGCCGGGTCACCATCAGCCGTGCAAAATCTACGGTCGAGTACCCGGCAGGCTTTATGCTGGTGGCGAGTATGAACCCCTGAGGTTGCGTGGCATAGTTGCAGTGTTTTGAGAAGTAGGGAAGGAAAGGACTTGTGAATCGTCTGTATCGCTATTATTGTCAAACCGCAGGCTATTATTCTGAGTGCGGTTTTCGGGTATGGCATGGCGGGGGGGGGGGGGGGGGGGGG
>JBJXGZ010000072.1:0-33998 GCA_046160625.1 Saprospiraceae bacterium | reverse complement strand
TAAGTGATAAGTGATAAGTGAGAAGTGATAAGTGATAAGTGATAAGTGATAAGTGATAAGTGATAAGTGATAAGTGATAAGTGATAAGTGATAAGTGATAAGTGATTGTTAACGCTGAAGAACCAATCACTTATCACTTATCACTTATCACTCTTTATGGAATAACGATAGTGCCCAAAACCTTTGCAATGATTTCTTCCTGTCCGATATTCTCCGCCTCCGCCTCGAACGTCAGTCCCACGCGGTGGCGCAATACATCAGGACAAATTGCCCGTACGTCATCTGGCGTTACAAATCCCCGGCGGTTGAGAAATGCCATAGCACGCGAGGCTTTTGCCAAGGCGATAGTGGCACGTGGGGAGGCACCGTAACTGATAAGCGGAGCAATTTCTCCCAAACCATATTCAGCTGGTTTTCGGGTAGCAAATACAATTTGAAGGATGTACTGCTCGATCTTTTCATCCAAATAAATCTTCTGAACAGCCGCTCGCGCTTGCAATAAAGTCTTGACTGACAGTATCTTATGTACTTCCGGTTCTTCATCATTGAGGTTGCGACGCATGATCATGCGTTCATCCTCAAACGTTGGGTAACCAATTTTCACTTTTAGCAAAAAACGATCAGCCTGTGCTTCGGGAAGTGGATAGGTACCTTCTTGTTCGATCGGATTTTGTGTAGCGAGCACCAGGAAAGGCTCTTCGAGTTTGAAGGTTTCTTTACCTATTGTGATTTGTCGCTCCTGCATGGCTTCAAGCAAAGCGCTTTGAACCTTGGCGGGCGCGCGGTTTATCTCATCTGCCAACACAAAATTTGCAAAGATGGGGCCTTTGCGCACGGTGAATTCCGAGGTAGCTGGGCTGTAAATCGTCGTGCCCACCACATCGGCAGGTAAAAGGTCGGGCGTAAATTGAATGCGACTGAAATCTGCATCTACAGCTTGAGCCAAAGTCTTGATAGCCAGTGTTTTGGCCAAGCCAGGCATCCCTTCGAGCAGGATATGACCCTTAGTCAGCAGCCCAATGAGCAGGCGGTCAAGCATTTCCTCTTGACCAACAATGACATTGGCCGTTGCTGCTTTTAATTTTTCGAGGAACGCGCTCTCGGTTTTGATAAAATCATTGAGCGCGTCCATGCTGGCGGGTTTCTGCATTGGATTGATTGAAATGGTAAGTCGGAAAAACGGGAAACGATGGCATTTCCAAATGATTATAGAAATAGCCTAAAGCAGGTTGTGAAAGAACAATTTTGGTGGTAAACCCTGATATCAGTTTTGCATTACAAAATCCGTATAAAATATGGTATTAATGCTGCCAAACCAGCCTATGCGTTACCGCTGTCCGCCCGGTTTCAGAAACTCTGGCAAAATAGATACCATTGGCCAACGCAGGCACCAGTTGATTGTAACCTTTGACCAGTTTTTTGCTAAATACGGGTCGCCCATTCAGATCAAACAATTCCAACAGACCATCCGAATCTTGTAAATTCACTGACAGCCACCCGTTTGCCGGGTTTGGGTAAATCTGCGGCTTAGTAAATAAAGTTAAATCCTCCGTTTTTACTAAAATTTTCCAGGCATCGAACAAGCGTTGAAGCGAGTCAATGGGTTCCATGCCTGTAGGAAGCGACGGCACATTAAGGTCGAGCCAAAAATTGCCGGTTGTATCGCCAGGTTTAGCCACGCGGACAAAAGCAGATAAGGAAGATGTGCCATTTTGCAAACACCGGCTGTCCGCGCCCGGTACATTTGCTCCCTGCAGGCAAGCCATAAGTCGGTCTGAAAGCGGCCCTGTGGCAGCTAAAAAGCGGGCTTCCATACTGTCCAATATTTCTGGGCCAATCAGGATATTCCCCTGAATTGCATAATTCACGCCTGTTTTGTGGCCTTTCCAATCAAGGCAATTGGTTCCGGTGAGCGCAGCAGAACGGGGATGGCCTTGTGCGTCAAAATCAACAACACCATACTGGCGGTTTACCCAGGCAAATGGCCCTTGTACGTCATTGGTTTTTAACCAATTGACAATTTCTGTAGGCGAAAAGCCCCCTTCCATGCGCAAACGGGCATTGGCCTGATTGGTTGGATTCCAATACGATTGGGTATGGATTGCACCGCGCCCGGGTAAAATATCGCTTATGATGATGGCGCCATTGCTTCCGGGAAATTGGATATTGTCAAGACAACTTGCGCCTGCGCTTCCGATTTCACCCGTAATAGTATCCACGGCTACAATGGAGAAAGTGTCTTGTGATATGGCCTTTGAAGAGATGAGCAGAAATACGAAGAAAGTGGAGAAGTATCTCATATTTATTGAAAGGATAATGGTTTAAAAATGATTTGCGGGTATCTTCTAAGTCGGGTCTTTTTCACCACAGAGGCGCAGAGCTGTTGATAATCAATTTATAAAAACTCTGCGTCTCTGCGCCTCTGCGGTGAAAAAGCACCTATAAGACGCCCTTTTTTGAGCACTTAAAGATTTAGCAAGAATCCGATTGTAAAATTGGCGTCCCAGTCGAAAACATATTGTTTGCAGCCTGTGCCGTCTGCCACCGCCGCGTAAATATTAAGACCAGCCTCTTGCTTAGCACCATCGGCCTTATAGTCGGCTGGAGCTTTCAATACTGTATAGCGTTCTTTCCCATTGCGGGTTTGCTTGGCAAGTTCATAGGGCACCCCGCCGATAATAAAGCAAGTGCTCCGCAAGTTGGAAGGAATTTGACTTGCCTTGCTTTTAACCTCCTGAAATACAGCACCGGGGCTAAGGTTGTTCTGGTAATATTTTGCACCGGGTGCCTCTAACGCGCCATTGGGCAGCCAGGAGATTTTGGTGTTACAAGAGCCTATATCCACCACAAAGCTGCGGTTTTGGAATGTTGGCGGGAGGGCTGAGCGGAGCGCAAGTTTGGCTTCCTGCTCAGGAGTCACCACGTTTACCACATAGCCCATCGCGGAAAGCGCCGCATTTATTTTCGGCATGATGGCCTCCTTTTGTGCGCCACTGCTCACCACGAAATGGATGTCGCGTGCACCAACGCCGAATCCGACCATATCAGAAATGTAGCGGCGAAGCCCGCTTTTTACATCCTCGTCGGTGGCAAGGCCTTCTTTGACGAGGCTAACGCCAAATTCTGCTTTTTCAAGTTTCCAGTTTTTCTTGCTGTCTATTTTGACAATGAATGAGTTAAATCCTGTTGCCCCTAATTCCACTACCCCTTTCAATTTTCCACCAACTGGTGCTGGAGCGGTGTAATTAAAAGGTTCTGGCGTAAAAACGGTAGAAGATTTCCCCCATGAAGTGGAAGTACTGCCGCCATTTTCACCAGAAGTGCCGGGAGTATTGGTAGTAGTTTGTTCCGTTTGGTCTGATCCGCCCATGCCGGGAATATTGCAGCCAGGTAGGAATTTTTTGACTGCAAAAAATACTGCCGCAACAACGAGCAGGGTGATAAGCAGCCGCGAAAAGGTTGTTAGTCGTGCCATAGTTTGTTGAAATTGTTGATTTGTTGAAATGGTGATTTGGTTATTTGGTGATTGTTGGCTGAAAATCTGGTTGTCAGGAAGTAAGGAATGGCGTTTTTTCTGCGAAAGATACGTTTTTACCGACTTCAACTCTTCGACCCCGCAATCTCGACAACCTTTCGTTCAATTGGCGGTACATTTTTCACCACCATGTGCATCGTGTTTCGGATGCGCTCTTCAAACAGCACGATTTTCCCTTTTTTCAAATTTGCAATCGTTTCCTCCGTGTAGTGTCGTATGGTGATGAGTTCCAGTCCCTGTTCGGTTTTGACTTTGAATTCGTCGGACACGTCTTTGCTAAATTTTTCAATCCGATCAGGCACGTTGGTCACGCAGATAGTGAACGAGACAGCCGTGTTCTGCATCATGTTTACAAAGATGCGCAGATCAGCGGCCTTGGCAAAAAGTCGCGCCATGTGGTGTTCGGCCACAAAGGAATAATCGAGTGTACTGATATGCAAGAGGGCCTGGTTCTTCTCCACCACTATGATTGGTGGGTAATTTTCTTCCGTGTCACTGCTAATTTCTGTACCCGGTGCCTTTGGATCAAGAAATGATTTGACAAAAAACGGAATATTCTTGTTTTGAAGCGGTTTGATGGTTTTTGGGTGGATCACCTGTGCCCCATAGTAGGTCATTTCGATAGCTTCCCGGTAGCTCAGTCGGTCGAGTTTGATGGTGTTGTCAAACATACGCGGGTCGGCGTTCAGCACTCCCGGCACATCCTTCCAAATAGTCATCGCTGTTGCGTCCAGACAGTGTGAAAAAATAGCGGCTGAGTAGTCAGAACCTTCGCGACCAAGGGTGGTAGTAAAGTTTTCAGAGGTGCTGCCTATGAAACCCTGTGTCAGGACGAAGCCGCCCTTGTCGAGCATGGGTTGTGCTATTTTTAGGGCATTGGCTTTGGTTTTGTCCCAGATCACCCAGCCTTCACGAAAGGTGTTGTCGGTGGCCACAACATCCCGGGCGTCCAGCCACTGGGTTTTGAGGCCAATTTTGTTTAGGTACGCTGTTACGATTTTAGAAGACACGAGCTCGCCCATGCACACAATTTGATCGTACATGTAATCGTATTGTTCGGATGGCTTTTCTTCCAGCACCCAGTCTCCTTCAACGAAAGTATCATTCGCTGTTGTGAACACTTCATCGTTCGGTTCAAAAAGTTCGCGCATGATAGCGTAGTGCTGTTCCTTGAAATTCTCATACAGCGTTTGTGCCTCACCCGTTTGTTTTACATGGGCTGCTACTACTGCTTCAAGCGCGTTTGTGGTCTTCCCCATCGCCGAAACCACGATAAGAAGTGATTGATCTTGATATTGTTGTAATATGGACGCGACATTTTTCACACCTGCTGCATCCTTGATGCTCGCGCCGCCAAATTTGAAAACCTGCATTTCTAATGAAAAATTGGACTATGGACTTTAGATGATGGACTTTGGATCAGATTTGTCCAAAACCGGCAGGCAAAGGTAGGAACTCAGAAGAATGAAGCACGAACTATGATTCATGAAGAATCAATGAACAGTACATTTCACGACTCACTCCACTGGCGGAAAAACAATCTCTGAATTAGCAGGCGGAGGAGCCAAGGGCAATCTGCGTGGATATTCAGTCTGATATTCTTTGGCAGGTCTGGCCTTCAAATGCAAGGAATAAATAGCCTGAGAATTCCGCTCAAAGCTCCCCAACGTGAGCATGATTATCAAGATAATCACCGCCCAGCCAGACCAATCTGAAGGGCGGAATGGTTTGGGGGGATTGAATTCGAATTGTTCCGGGTCTTCACCCAGATAAGGGTGGGAGAATTTGGATTCTGGCAAAATAGATTTGCGATCCGATTCAGGATAATATTTGAAATACCTGGCCTCGTTCAATTTTGCTTGCAACACCTTTGTCTGAGCGACAATCTGGTCGGTTGCCAACAGGTAGCCTTCTTCCTGTTGCGGAAATCTGCTCAGCTCAATGCCTCCGACCAATGGTTTAAATTGTGCAAGCCTGGAAGAAACTTTCCATCGGGAGGGCGTAAGCAAAATGGGCATTACCAAAGGCGCCAAGTCGCCCCAATCGCATTCGATACGGCGCGATGAGCAAAGCTCAATATCTGACTCTACTTGTTTGTCTGCCAACGACTTGTAACTTGTCAGAAAAATGTAAATATGGGCGTTTTCGCGCCGAAGTTTTATCTTTTCGTTATAGGCCTCCAGAAAGTCAAACGGCTTCCACCCAAAGAGGGTCTTCATAATGAAATTGATAGGCTCCCAGAAGAAAATGGAGAGAATTTGCCAGGAAGGCGGCAGGTCCGCAGGCTTTTTAGGTGGGTCATAATGCCACAGATTCACTTCATCGCGCATTGGGTATAGCCATTCTAATAGCCGTTCTGCCGCAGGTTTGTCTGCTGGTGCGTGTGAGATGAATATGTTGACTTTGACGGGAGTCATGAGGAATTGTTGATTTGGGGATTTGGGGATTTGGGGATACCCTACAGGATTGTGACACCTAAAAGCAGCACAAAACAAATGAAAATTTCCTGAATTCCCAAAACTGTTGAGCAAAACCATGCGAAACGAGACGGTTATTCGGGGATATTCCAATGTTCGTCGCTTTTTTATTGATAGAAAAGCGAAATGCTTGCTCCTTCGCACCAGAAATTTTCAAGCATTTTTCTAGCAAAGGTTCTACGTTTGCCCAAAAGTCCAACGTCTCACGTCCAACAGTCTAAAATCCGAAATTTATGATCACCACCCAATCGCTTTTTGCCACAGAAGGAATTGACCCGCGAAGCCTCGAATTCATTGCACAGGCCATCGAAAAAAACAACCTCCCAGGCTTTGACTACTTTGAATTCAAACGTGCCGTGACACAACTCGGCGCGATGAAACTCGACGAAGCCACCGCCCATAAAAGCGCATTCACCACCGCCGCCACGCTGGGTATCACCAAAGAAAAACTCATCGAAACAGCTGGCTACTACCGGAATGTGGTAGAAAAAGAAAAGGAACATTTCGCGCAAGCCCTTGAAAACCAAAACGCTACAAAAGTCGCTGCCCGCCAGCAGGAAGTCAGCCGCTTGCGCGACCAGATCGAACGCCACAAAATCGAAATTGCCCGCTTGCAAGATGAAATTGGCGGCTATCTCAACCAGGCTGATGCTGCTGAAGCCTCTTTAAAATCAGAAAGCGAAAAACTGGAAAAGTCGAAAACTGCGTTTGAGAAGGCGCACCAATCGGTGCTGATGGCGATAGATAAAGATGTGGAGGGGATGCACAAGCATTTGTGAGTCCAAGAGCTGATCGTCAATCCGGATCACCCCTATTTGGCGCAGATGATTTGAAGTGAGTTTAACACTAATTGGCTTGAGCCTAAAACCCCGGAGGTTTCCGAAAACCTCCGGGGTTTTTCATTGAAAAGCCATAGTGTGCCTGAATCGCGCAAAGAATTTTTTCAATAATTTTCCCCAACACCCTACTTTGGCGGCCATAAAATTTGTTGCCGTGAAGCCTACTGACATAAAAGACCCTGAGTACTTCCACAAAGTGGTGGATTGCCAATACGCCTGTCCCGCACACACGCCTGTGCCAGAGTATATTCGGCTCATCGCCGCCGAGCGATACACCGAAGCATACATGATCAACTGGGAATCCAATGTGTTCCCGGGAGTACTGGGTCGCACCTGCGATCGTCCTTGCGAACCCGCTTGCCGCCGTGGTCGGGTGGAAGAAGAACCTGTTGCGATTTGTCGGCTCAAGCGCGTGGCAGCTGATTTTAAAGGCGACGTAAAATCGCTCATGCCACAAGGGCCATTTCCTAAAAATGGCAAAAAAATCGCCCTCATAGGCGGTGGCCCGGCTTCGCTCACAGTTGCGCGCGACCTCGCCCCACTCGGTTACGAAATTCATTTGTTTGACGAACAGCCCGCCGGCGGTGGCATGATGCGCAGTCAGATTCCTTCGTTCCGTTTGCCAGAAAGTGTTCTGGATGAAGAAGTTGGTTACATTTTAGACCTAGGTATACATACTCAATTCCACCATTACGTTTCCAGTATGAAGGAAATGTTGGGCAAAGGCTACGACGCTATTTTTGTCGGTACAGGAGCACCTCGCGGGCGCGATCTGAACGATTTGCCAGGTAGAAAAGAGGCTGGAGCAAACATTCAGATTGGCATCGAATTTCTAGCTAGCGTAGCTTTTGAGCATACCAGCAAAATTGGCAAAAAAGTCATCGTGCTTGGCGGGGGCAATACTGCCATGGACTGCTGCCGTACTTCGCTGCGGCTTGGTGGGGATGAAGTGAAAGTAGTGGTTCGCAGCCCAAAAACAGACATGAAAGCCTCTCCATGGGAAATTGAAGACGCCGAACATGAGGGAATCCCGATTTTTGAAAACCACGTCCCAAGAGAATTTGTGATTAAAAATGGCAAATTGGCAGGGATGAAGTTCGAAAAAGTGAAAGCGGTATACGATGAAAAGGGTAAACGCAGCCTCGTTCCCACAGGGGAACCAGAAGTGTTCATCGAAGCCGACGATGTGCTGATTGCCGTGGGGCAGGAAAACGCCTTCCCATGGGTGGAGCGCGATTTGGGCATTGAATTCGATAAATGGGAAGTACCCGTTTTGGATAAAAAAACTTTCCAGTCCACCGTGCCCCATGTCTTTTTTGGCGGCGATGCGGCCATGGGACCCAAGAACGTTATTACTGCGGTTGCCCAGGGGCACACAGCTGCCGTTTCTATTGACCTCTTTTGCTCCAAAAAAGATTTACACGACCGCCCTTCACCGCTCACCAACCTGATTCACCAAAAGATGGGCATCCACGAATGGATGTACGACAGCGCTGTAGCACCAGACCTTCGCTTCAAAGTTCCCCACGCCGAGAAGGCAAAGTCTTTGAAAGACCGCCTGATGGAAGTAGAACTTGGTTTTGATGTTCAAACTGCCTTCAAAGAAGCAGAGCGCTGCCTCAACTGCGATGTGCAAACCGTTTTTGCTACCGACCGTTGTATTGAATGCGATGCTTGTGTGGACATTTGCCCCACAGCCTGCATCACCTTTACCGAAAATGGAGAAGAAGAAGAACTCCGCAACCGCCTCACTGCTTCTGCAAAAGAGCTCACCCAAGACCTCTACGTTTCTGACGAGTTGAAAACAAAGCGTGTAATGGTCAAAGACGAAAATGTCTGCCTCCACTGCGGTCTTTGCGCCGAACGATGCCCCACAGCGGCTTGGGACATGCAGAAGTACCTTTACAACACCGCGAAAGCAGGGGGAAAAGTATATGCGTAACTTACTTGACTTCAGGATCCTAACTGCTCAACGCACAAGGCTGAACGATCCAGATTCAATAAACGTAGTCCCGTCAATCCGTTCCAGTTCTGCCCAGAATATATAGACTCCAGGATGCATCACCTTGCCACGAAACATGCCATCCCAGCCATTATCAGGATAATCGGGCAATATATCTTTTACATCAAATAACAGCTCGCCCCAACGATCGGCAATGAACATCCGGCGAATGAGGCGAACCCCATTGTCGGCGCCGAGGAAAAACCGGTTGTTCGGAAACCTTGCATCCGGATTAAAAACAGTAGGGGCGTACACCCGGTTTTTATTGGAGACAAGAATCCTGATGTTGTCGGTCAGTACACAACCCGTTGAATCTACAGCAGTTATCGTAAATGCAAGCGATTGTAGTGGAATGATACATTGACTCAGGCACGTGGAATCAGGGCAAGGCGGCTTGGGCGACCAGCTGAAACTCACGGGGTTCATACCATATTGTGTTTCAATGCAGATCTCGTCGCCCTTAATGATTTCGGCATCTTCACCGATATAGACCCAAAGTTCTCGAAATGTGATATTTACCTGCACCAATGAGTCGCAGCCATTGCTTCCGGCATTGGGCAGAAGTTCGTAGCCCACCCGATTGTCTTTATCATAGGTGATGCCATTAATTACCACAGATCCACCTGGGCAAAGCGTGTCGTTTAAAACCCGAAAGGGGATTGGAAGGGGGGTGAGTTTCACCTGAATAATGCTGTCACACGCCCCATTAGCGATTACTTCCGTGCCTTCCCGATGGAAAGCCGTGTAAACACGACCGTTCACCATTATCGAATCACCTTCACAGATAACTTGCTGAAAATCATGGATAACTTTTCGGAAATTGAGATTGACGTGAATAAGGCTGTCGCAGCCATTGGCTGATCCACTTTCGATAAATTCTTCGCCAATGTAGAAACCGGCGTGATAAGCGGTGCCGTTCACCCAAAGTGTGTCGCCCTCACAGAGTGTTTGGTTGAGTGTGGATTCCATGGTTGCGTTGAAGACAAGTTCGACATGGATCACACTATCAATTCCTCCTTGTGCAGCACCGGGCAGCGTAACGGTGCCTGTAGGGTTGGCTGCATTATAAAATTGGCTGACGACGAGAATCGTCTGATTGTCGCAGAATGTGTCTCGGTAAGTAAAATGTCCAGGCTGTGCGAATGCGGAATTGGCAAAAAACAGTAGGATAAAAACTGAGATCGTGTTTGGGAGCATAAGTCTCGACATTTGGAGGCGCAAAGAAACACCAATTTCTTAGGCGAAGACGGGATGGATTATCGTGAATTGTTCTTTGCAATTTACTTTTTCTTCAATACTGCTCGTTGGAAAACCGAACAAGGAAAGGTCTTTACTTCCGGGATTTCCTCCTCGCCCAATTTGGTATTGCCAGTAGTACTTACCGCAGTTTCCGTGCCAGAAATGACTTCAAAAACCATTGTGTCCTCGCTTGTTTTCTCGTAAGTACAAAGAATACGACTGCCCTGCACAGTGAACCAGCAAAGTAGTTTAGGCCCGAAGAAATAACTTTCCATGGCGATGGAATTCTTCTCGTCCACTTTCCAAACTCCTTTTTCCGGGGCAACGGGCACCAGTTCGTAGGGTCGCCAGTCCTGTTCTTTTGATCCGTAAATGAGTCCAAATGTATAACGACCCTCGTTGGAGGTGTCAATTTTATGTATTTCTACTGTCATTTCCACCGATTGCACTTTCCCTTTGCTGTTGAAAATATCGAGTGTTCCAGTCCAATTACCTGCCCAGGATTCGGGGAAGCTTGAAAGCTTGCCAGCGGCAGGTGTTATGCCTTCTGCTTGGCCAAAGGAGACTTGGAAGCCGGAGAATAAGAGTATCAGGATAGCAAATAGTGGTCGCATATTTTGAATTTGAAACAGCAAAAGTACCCAAGTTCCTGTTCCCGTAGCGTTAATCGAACTTCCCGAAAGTTCTAAACTTTCGGGAAGTTTGTTTCTTGCGCCTTGTTATTGATCACTCTATCACTTCATGGCAATGAACCTACCTACACCCGGCTTTTTAATTTCCGCCTTTTTTCAGGTTATCCGCCGATTTTCCGGCACGATGCTTTGCGCCCTGCTGAGCACACTTGCCTGTTTTGCACTCATTGAAAACAGCCCCGGTGATAGCGGTGAGTTTTTTGCCCGCAACTGGATAACCTGCCAACTTGGCCTGCCATTCTTGACTGCTCTTGTAGCCTATTCTGAATCAAAGGGTTGGAGTGAAAAACGCAGAGGGTTGTTGCAGATAATTGGCTTTTTGGCATTGATAGGTTGTTGGTTTTGGCTTGATACTAAAGCAACAGATTTTGAATGGCGAATACTCCCGCAGTATATGGCTTTGTTGATCGTAATGCACCTGGCAGTAGCCGTCGCACCTTTTCTCAATGCTCGCTCTGTACGGGAATTTTGGGAATACAACCGCCAACTTTTTGCCAACCTTGTAGTGGGCGCTGCATTCACCCTTATATTGTTTGCCGGGTTGGCACTAGCTATTCTTGCCGTGGATAATTTGTTTAATACCCATGTGCCGGATCGAACTTATGCTAAACTTTTCGTGCTGCTTGCGGGCATTTTCAATACGGCTTATTTTTTATTTCATTTTCCAGATGCTTCTGCTCCCTCCTTCGCCAAGGCTACGGCGGGTGAAACGGCGGGTGAAACTGCTACTGCCACTGCTACTGCCACTGCTACTGCTTCTGAACCCGCTTACAACTGGGTTTTCCGAAACCTCTGCAAGTACATCCTTATTCCTATTGTGATTTTGTACTTCCTGATTTTATATGCCTATGCAGCAAAAATCGGGATTGAATGGTCACTCCCAAAAGGTTGGGTAAGTTCGCTGGTCATAGGGTTTTCAGTGGCAGGCATATTCACCTATTTGCTCAATTTCTATTTGGCAGAGGAAGATAATAGTTTGATTGTCAAAGGGTTCAAACGCTGGTTTTGGTGGGTCGTGTTGCCGCTCACGGTCCTGCTTTTTGTCGCAATTGGCAAGCGGATCGGCGATTACGGGGTCACTGAGGAGCGTTATTTAGTGGCGGAACTCGGCGTATGGCTCGCTGCATCCTGTTTGTATTTTTTGTTCTCTAAAAACGACAATATCAAGTTCATTCCGATTTCACTGGCGTTATTCGCGCTGGTTTGGGCCTTTGGACCCTTGAGCGCAAATGCCGTTTCAGAACGAAGCCAAACAGGGATTTTAACTGATATTCTGGAACGCAACGGCCGCTTCGAAAACGGTAAAATGAAACCCGGTACCGTGCCGCTTACAGAGCCGGAACAAGATCAAGTAAGTTCGGCTATCATCTACCTCGAAAAGCGCGATGTACTCCCTGATCTTCTGCCGACTCCGATTGACAGCACCTTGCTTGAATATAACGGGCTTCTGAGTTGGCTCCAAATCGGCGAGGCTACCAGTACCAAAACTAACAGCCTGAACATTAGCCCGCTGAATTCATCCGAGCCTTTGGACGTGCGTGGGTTCGATATGGCCTATAAGGCCGAACTTAACCCAAGCAATGATAAGGAAAGTGAGGAACCAGGTCATTTTTTCTGTCTTTCTGAGGATGGAAAAATGCTCGAATGGCGGCAAACGAAAGACGGGAAAACCGCCCTCGTCGAAACATTTAGTCTTAGCCCAAGCATTCAAAAATGGTTGGAAAAAATGGACAAAAACGAGTCGTATACCCACCTGAGATTACCTGTAAATGAACGCACCATCTCATTTACAGGTCGTAAGGGTACACTCCGTTTCATTGTTCAGGAGCTTCATATTGAGGTGGAAGGACAAGAAAAACGGCTGAACTATTGCAATGGCTGGGTACTCATGAAAGAAAAATAGGGGGGATATTTGCTAAGTTTGCCCTTTCACTCTCCAATACTGTTATGAGGTATTTGCTTTTCGCACCCATCTTTTTCTATTCAATTCATTGTTTTGCTCAAAATTCTAAACCTTACTTCCAGCAAGAAGTAAACTACCGAATCGTCGCCACGCTCGACGATGTTAACCATTCGCTGAAGGGCGATATTGAGTTTGAGTATGTGAACAACTCGCCTGATGCGTTGCCACAGATTTGGGTGCACCTCTGGGCAAACGCCTTCAAAAATCGCCGTTCCGCTTATTGCAAACAAAAACTCCGCGATGGCGATGGCGAATTTTATTTTGCTGAAGACATAGACTTGGGGGGATATAAAAACCTGAATTTCAGTGCTGATGGCGAAAAAATCACTTGGAAATACGACCCGAAAAACCCAGACATCGCTGTGCTGACCTTGCGAAAGGCACTCGCCCCGGGAAACCGGATTCGTATCTCCACCCCCTTTTTACTTCAAATACCTGCCTCATTCTCCCGCCTTGGGCGCGTCGAAACCTCCTACCAAATGACTCAATGGTATCCAAAGCCAGCGGTCTATGACCACAAAGGCTGGCATGCCATGCCCTACCTGGATATTGGAGAATTTTACTCGGAATTTGGCTCATTCGACGTGACATTGAACTTGCCTGAAAACTATATTGTCGGCGCTACAGGCGTACTTCAAACGCCTTCAGAAATCGAATTTTTACACAAAAAGGAAGCCGAAACGAGGAAGAAGCTGCGTAAAAATGAGGGCTTGACTTCAAGTAAGTCGCTCACTCGAAGCGACATTTTCCCTATTTCGAGTCTGAAAATGAAGACAATACGGTACACCGCAGAACAGGTGCACGATTTTGCATGGTTTGCCGACAAACGATTTTGGGTATTGAAAGACACGGCTCGTCTTGCTTCTGGCAAGCGGGTAGATTGTTGGGCAATGTTCCCGCCTTCCAGGAATCCTTATTCAAAAGACGCGCAGTCTGCTTTGTGGGAAAAAGGCGCGTTCTACGTCCGCCGATCCCTGGAGTTTTATTCGGAAAAAGTAGGTGAGTACCCTTGGCCACAAGCAACGGCGGTGCATTCCGCACTCAGCGCAGGAGGTGGCATGGAGTACCCTATGATTACCGTCATTGGTGACGCGTCTTCCGCCGTACAACTTGACGACGTGATCACCCACGAGGTGGGCCACAACTGGTTTTATGGTATTCTTGCCTCCAACGAGCGCGATCACCCCTTTCTGGACGAGGGAATTAACTCCTATTATGAGGCGCGCTATATGAAGGAGTATTATGGTAAATCTCACTCCTTTGATGTCCCAAAGGTTATTCTGAACGAAAAAAAACAAGGCTCTCTGGTAGAAAACGGCTTGCTGTTTTTGGCCCTAAACCACCAGGACACGCCGCCAGATACGCATTCCAACGAATTCTCACCCATTGTCTATGGCTTACAGGTATATATGAAAACGGCACATTGCCTACATTGGCTTGAACAATCGGTCGGAACAGAGAAGTTCGATATGGCAATGCAGGAATATTACCGGCGTTGGCAATTTCGACATCCCTACCCGGAGGATTTCAGAGCGATTTTAGAAGAAAATAACTTGGAGCCAGCATGGTTTTTTGAAACAATTCAAACGCAGAAACAAGTTGACTATGCTTTGAAAGGCCTAAGCCGGGACAATGGAAAATGGACTTTGGACATTAAGAATAGAGGTTTGCTGAACACGCCATTTTCCGTCACCGCCTTTAAAAATGGCGTCCCTCTGGAGACGAAATGGTTTTCGAAAGAAGATTGGAAAACTCGAATAAACACCTCATTTCCAATAGACTCCGCAGATGCTTTCGAGATTGACTGGCCGCGCAAAACCTTGGATATCAATCGAAAAAACAACTTCCGCAGAACTTCTGGGATATTGTCTGGTATGCGGCCCTTTGAGTTTAGGCCACTTGCTATTTTTCAAAATGCGCGCCGAAACACCCTCAGTGTATTGCCCTGGGTGGGCTGGAATAATTATGACAAAACCATGCTGGGGCTTTTGATTTACAACCCTCCGCTGCCGCAAAGAAAGTTGCAATACTACCTGTTGCCAGGGTATGCAACCGGTTCAAAAAGCCTTGTGGGTTTGGCGGATGTGCGTTATAAGTTTTACCCTGGAGGATTCGTTCCAAAGGTGACGCTTGGAGTGGGCGCAAAAACATTTGACTTTGATTACAACGCGGATGATGGCTACTATTCAAAGTTTTACCGAATCGCGCCACAGGTGACGGCGGAGTTGAAAAGCAGTTCGAGGTCGTTCCGTCACGCGCTGAATTTCAGGACTTTATTCATCGGTAGAGAGGATGATCTGCGTAGCATTGAAGGATTCTTTTTGGGGAAAATCTGGAAAAAGAATACGATTCACGAACTTAGATATGAGGGGGAACAATTGGCGTTGCCCAATCCTTACCGCTTTCAAATCGCCCTGGAGACACAAGACTACCGCGATGTTTTTGACCGTTCGGCCAACTACCTGCGCAGTACCGCAGATTGGCGACAGAAGTTCTATTATAAAGACAAAAAGAAAGTGACCATGCGGCTTTTCGGCGGGTATTTCATTCAAAGCACCCAACGAAATCGGAGTGTAGAAGAAACCGCCTTAAGTCTTAACCCTCAAGGCTTTAACGACTACAAATTTGACCAAACCTTTTTAGCGAGGTCGGGCACCGACCATATCATGGGACGACAAGTTAACCAGACAGATGGTGGTTTCAAAGGCGCCTTTGGCGAGGCATTTGCTGGCGTGGTCGGGAACTCAAACAATTTCATTCTCTCGCTTAATCTCCAAGCCGACCTGCCAGTCCGGCTGCCGCTTGGCATCCCGCTAAAACCTTATTTTGATCTTGGCTATTTTGACGATGCCACTCCACTAGGAAAAAACCGTCCGACGAACGAGCAATTACTCTGGAGCGGTGGGCTTATGCTGGAGTTTTTTAAAGGTGGGCTGGAAGTCTATTTCCCGCTTGCGAACTCAAAAACTTTGAAAAATCTCTACTGCGAACAATCTGGCGGCACCGATGCTTCCGCTATTTTCTGTGGCGGAGATTACCGAAAAATGATCTCCTGGAGCATGCGCTTGAATTATTCTGACCCTGTAAAAATGGTAGAGAATTTTGTGCGTTAGCACCCGCTCAGTTTCAAATTTTCCTTTTTTGCAGTTTTTAATTTTGAGGTTTAAACTCACATTTCCTCCGGCCCTTCCCCCACCCAGTCCTGCTGCACATAACCGCCTTCACAATGCTCGATGAGGTGATCGTCAATAAACTTTCGCACATCTACCACCAGGTCGCCCGGATACAAAAGATGAACGTTTGGCCCTGCATCCAGCGTAAAATACACCTGATGGCCTGTATCGGCACGGTATTGTCGCACTTTTTCGATGATGGCGAGCGAATCGGGTTGCATGAGCGTGTAGGACGGATTGCTGCACATCATCAAGGCGTGGAGTGTCAGGGCTTCGTCTTCCACAATTTTTCCAAATTCGGGCAGGTCACCCGTGCGCATCGTATCCAATAAAGTAAAGAGCCGGGTATGAGCTTGCGCATAGCGGGGTTCAGCGTATGGGTTGCCTTCCATCAAGGCATGGCCGTCACGGCTGCTAACAGCCTTTTCTTCACGGCTTACGATCAGAATATCGTCGTGAAAATCCTTAAACGTTTCATGAATTTGGTCTTCCATCGGGACAGCAAACTCGTCGCTGCTACCAGGCACATAGCTTGTAGCCCCCCAGAGCGCTGCATAAGGAAAAATGCTTCTGCAAGCCGATCCGCTGCCCAAACGCGCCAACATAGAGGCTTTTTGATCAAACGCGGCAGGGTCTTGCAAAGTCCCAAAAAAGCGATCCTCTAAAGAACAGAGACACAAGGCAAGGGCACTCATTCCCGATGCTGAAGAGGCGATGCCCGCTGAATGCGGAAACGAATTGCCTGTTTGGATGGTCAGTTTCAGTTGTTTTAAAAACGGCATCGAAGGCAATAGTCCTGTCAAATATTCCAGCACTTTGGTGCGAAAAGCCTCGTTTTTCTTCTCATGAAAAAAGAAGGAGAGTTCAATTTGACCATCGTCCGGGCCTTCACGCATCTCATATTCCAGTTGCGTATCCGTACATGAGGCCGCCAAAGTGAGGCTCAATGAAGGGTTGCGTGGGAGTTGCACGCTGTGTTTGCCCCAGTATTTTATCAGAGCAATGTTGCTGGGCGAACGCCACAAAATGTGACCGGGTTCTGGCGGTTTGGAGGAATCGAGAATGAGACGGGACATTTATTGGTAGATTTGTTTATTGGTGGATTTGGTGATTTGGCTGGGCAAAGAAAAACAAGGATTGAAAAACAGACGTTTGTTTTTAATTTGGCTGCCTACTTTTGCCGACCCACTCATCTGATATCACCAAATCCACGCCTAACCAAATCACCAAATCACCCCCTCCTTCGCTAAGGCTACGGCGGGTAAACAATCACCAATTATCCAATCACCCAAAAAGATGTGGCAAAAAATCCGCCGGTTTGGCGTTGAACTCTATGCTTTTTTCACCACGCCCTTGGTGCTGAAAAACTGTCTCGGAATGGTCGGGTTTATAACTTTCCTGCTGATGCTCACGTTTTGGTGGCTCAAATGTTACACAAATCATGGGGAAAGTGTGCAAGTGCCCGATTACAAAGGCCTGAGCTTCCGCGATGCAGCGCGTAAGGCACGGTCACGGGATTTTGGGGTGGCAGTAAGTGACTCGATTTATGTGCCAGGCGAACCTCCAGGGCAAATAGTTTCCCAGGACCCCAAGCCCAACAGTCGGGTGAAAGAAGGGCGCACCCTCTATTTTACCGTCACAAAAAACAATCCCGACATCCTCAAACTTCCCGACCTTAAAAACGGCGACGACTACGAAATCTATTCCCGAAGGCTAACCCGAATCGGGTTAAAGCCACGTATCGTGGCCAGGGCTGCTGACCCAAATGTTGGGCCAAACACCATCATTTCTGTTATTTACAAGGGAGACACCATTACCGAAAAACTCCGTTACAACAGTGTTCCGGTTGAAATGGGCGCGACCATAGATTTCGTTGTAAGCGAGGAAGTTACGCTCACAGTTAATATGCCGGATTGTGTCTGCCACACGCTGGGAGAAGCAAAATTTCTTTTGCAAACCAGCGAACTCAGCATCGGCACGGTCATTAAAGATGCTACTGTGACTGACGAGGAAAACGCATTTGTCTGGCGGCAAAGCCCCAAGTACGATCCGTATGGGACGATGCGTAAAGGAGAACAAATTGACCTTTACATCACGCAGGATAGACCAGCGAGTTGCGGGGGCCAGTAGCAGTAGGCAGTAGCAGTAGGCAGTAGGCAGTTGGCAGTTGGCAGTTGGCAGTGGCAGTGGCAGTTGGCAGGGTGCTTCGAGCTACGGCCCCTGCCAACTGCTACTGCCTACTGCTACTGCCCACTGCTACTGCCCACTGCTGCTGCATACTGCCTACTGCTACTGCCTTCTGCTACTAATTACATCCCATTTCAATTCTGGACAGCGGGTCGTTGTTCGGGAAGCAATTTCCCGACATGGTATTTGCTGGAACATACCGATCCATTTCAGCGTCGAACAAGCCGTTGGCAAGGAATTCCACTAAATCATCCATTTCCCTGTTTGACAAGCTCAAGGGACGTAAAAAACCGGAAATTTGGCTTGCAGCAACCTCGGGGTTTTCGGGGACTCCATCGTTGAAATACTCCACCACTTCTTTCAAAGTGCGCTTGCTGGCCCCGTGAAAATAGAAACCAACATCGCGCAAATTGTATAACTGTGGCACTTTGAATTTGTGCATATCTTCTTCCCGATAAGTAAAGCCGCCCCGACCAAGGTTACGTCTGTCGTTCGGTCCGGTTCTAAAAACATTGAATCCACTTTGATAAATGTTTTTGACACCCAAGGCAAAAAATTCATGTGGCTGACTGTTCAGGGAAGGGCTGTTGTGGCAGTTGGCGCAGCCAGCCTTTCCAAAGAACAATAACGCACCTCTTTTCTGCTGTTCCGACATGGCCGACTTATCCCCTTTTAACCACTTTTGGAAGGGTGCGCGGTTGGTCAGAATGGTGCGGAAATACGCCGCAATCGCAAATGATCCTGTTAATCTGTTGTAACGTTCGTTGACCGGGATTTCAGGAAAGGCAGCGTCAAACATTGCTGTATAGCCCAATGAATCCGTGACGTTTTTGTTGATTACCTGTCGGTGTACCGCCAATGCACGCGCATTGTTAGCTTCCAAACCCTGCAAACCCTTGAAATTGATTTCTATGAGGGTGTCTTGATTCCACACAGATTCAGTTCCAGTGTTTACAGCAAAAGAGCCGAAGGTGCCTGCCCACAGCGCGTTTGTGACATAGGTAAGATTAATGACAGGCAAGGGTCTCGCGCCTTGTGCATCCACCTCATCGCCTGTATAAATAGGGTGCTTGGATCGCAATTCCCCACTTTCTCCAAAACCGATTGCGCCATCTGCTATACCTTGAAAACGACCTGCCGTAAAGCCTCGAGAAGGCACATGACAGCTGCTGCAAGAATAGGATGATTTGGAATCCGGGTATTTATTCTCCAAGGCGAGCCCGGTCTCATAAAACAACATTCGCCCAAGCTCTACTTTGGCTTCAGTTACCGGGTTTTTCTCGTCCTGATTTGGCAACAATGCATAATTGCCGCTTTCTGGCATTATAAAACTTTGATACGAACCAGAGGCAGAGCGGAGATTGATCTCATCCTCCAACAGTTTGTCGTAATTGAAGTCTGGATCATGTACACAAGAAAGGAAATAGCCTGTGGAGGCAAGAATAAGGAAAGCAGTAAAAGTTTTTTTCATGATGAATGGTGAACAATCTGTAATTTAAAAAATAGGGAATGCGACACTTCACGATGCAAGACATCGCAAATCAAGAAGTGTCTTAATTTCTAAATAAACGAAGGGGGGATAAATATGAAATTAAATAGAAACAAACTCTGTGCCAACATCCCTTAAAGAAGATTCATTAAAGATAGCAAGGGGTATTTAATGGTTTTTTAATTTCTATAAACTTGTACGCTACTGCAAACTACCACTGCGCTACTGCTACTGCCTACTGCTATTGACCTCCACCTTATTCTCATTGGAAAAAACCTCAAACATCTTGTAATCTCCTGCAAACGAGGCAACTATAGGTTCAATCCGCTCACGCTGGGTATCGGTAATGAATATCTGGCCAAAGTCTTGTCCAATCAATAGCGCCACCAATTGGCGCACACGTTGAATATCTAATTTGTCAAAAATGTCATCCAGCAGCAAAATTGGTTTCTGCTTTTTTTCACGACGAAGCACTTCATACTGTGCCAGACGTAGCGCCAAAAGGAAGGATTTTAGTTGGCCTTGCGAGGCAAATTTTTTGACTGCCTGGCCATCCATAAACAAAGCCAAATCGTCGCGGTGGGGGCCAACCGTGGTGCGTTGCAGAAACCGGTCTTTTT
The DNA here is from genome assembly GCA_046160625.1 of Saprospiraceae bacterium. Lineage (GTDB taxonomy): Bacteria > Bacteroidota > Bacteroidia > Chitinophagales > Saprospiraceae > M3007. The sequence goes on along the minus strand of JBJXGZ010000072.1, from coordinate 13,782 downwards.
CCAAAGCATGCCGCATCATATCAGCAAAATCACCTTTTCCCAAATCGGATTCGTAACGTACCCCCACTGCTTCACGACTGCCGGAAATGCTTGCATAATACTCCAGAAAGATTGGCTGGAAGGCCGCTGCAAATTGCCTCCTTTGTTCAAAAATTGCTATTGCAGGAGTGGGCATCTGACGATCCAGACTTTCGAGCAAAACCGGGTCGAAGTATTTCTGCTCCGAAAAATGCTTGAGCAGGGCGTTCCGCTGTTTTAATAAAGCATTGTAAATCAAAAGATTCTGCAAGTAGTCGGGCGAAATTTGCGAAAGCGTAGAATCCAGAAATCGGCGGCGGTCTTCGCTTCCATCCTGCACCAGCGTAATATCGTCCGGCGCAATCATCACCACCGGGAATTGGCCTATATAATCCAAAAGCCGCTCGTAAACAGTACCATTGCGCTCTATTTCTTTCCGCTGCCCTGTCTGGAATTTGGCGGCGATTTTCACCGTATCTCCTTCCGTTTCAAACAGACCCTCCAGCCGAAAAAACGATTCTCCATGCCGCACCAAATGCCGGTCGTTCAGCCCAGCGTGGCTTTTGCACAGACAGAGAAAATGCACCGCATCGAGCACATTGGTTTTGCCCACGCCATTGAGACCCGTCAGGCAGTTGAGCCGCGGCGAAAAATTAAAAGTCTGCGCCTCGTAACTTTTAAAATTGCTGAGTTTAATCTGGGATAGATGCACAGCGCGAAGGTAACAAGGAACGATGAACGATGAACTATGAACTAGGAACTATGAACTAGGAACGATGAACTAGGAACGATGAACGATGAACGGCTTCGCTTATAGGTTTATCGTTCATAGTTCATAGTTCATCGTTCATCGCTCATCGTTAGTTTTGCGGCATGGATACCATTCAAATTTCGGTGCTCGACCGCGAAGGAGAACTGCACTCGCTGGACGCACCCACAGATATGGCCTTGAGTGTCATGGAATTGTGCAAAGCTTACGAACTTCCGGTTGAAGGCACTTGTGGCGGAATGGCCTTGTGCGCCAGTTGTCATGTGTACGTTTTAAGCGATCACCAACTGCCAGAACCCAGCGACGACGAGCTGGCCATGCTCGATTCTGCTTTTTTTGTGAAGGCAAATAGTAGGCTTGGTTGTCAACTAAAAATCAAGGAGGAGATGGATGGGCTGAGGTTGGAACTTGCACCAGTGGGGGGATGAGGGCTTCAAGTGTGAACAAATCTTCTGTTTGGTTTCTGCATAAACCCCAAGCTTGTCATCTTGACGAGACCCGTCCGCATCAAGTGCGCTTTGGCTGAGCGCATGCACACCCGAGTACTTAAATGGGCAAATACTCGGGATACGCGCACTTGATGCGGACGGGTCTCGACAAGAGGACAAACTGGGGATTGGTTTCCAATGCAAAGGCAAAACCGAAGTTGTTCCAAAGAAGCTATCCTGTTTTTTAACCAAATCATGTTTTTCTTTAGCAGGAATTCAACTTCCCGAAAGTTTAATCCCGAAGAAATCGGGATCGGGAAGTTTGTGCTTGCGGGCATACAAAACAATTACCCGGCGAAAATGGCGGGTAAAAAAAGTGTAAAAAATAAAAAGACAAAGCCTAACTTAGTCTCTGGCAGGCCGGAATCCCAGGATGAGGTCCCGATAATGCGAATCGAGTCCACTCCGGAGCGCAGCACGGATAGACTCTGGATATGTAAGCCAAGACCCGCCACGGCAAACCCGAGAATCTCCTTTACTTGGTCCTTTGGGATCTTTTGAAGGACTGTTTTTATAATAGTCCGAGCCATACCAATCGGCGCACCACTCCAAAATATTTCCAGTCATGTCGTACAATCCAAAGTCGTTGGCATTGAATTGCCCCACTGGCGCGGTGTAAACATAGCCATCATCGTAGTTTTCAAATGCTGTCCAATTAGCATATTTATTCTTGGCACTCTGGTCGCACACATTACCGCCCATTTTCCCTACTGGCAAATCATTGCCCCAACTGTATTTGGTGTGTCTGTTGCCATTTGCGGCGGCGTATTCCCACTCGGCCTCGGTAGGTAGCCGATAGTTTTTCCCGGTTTTATTTGCCAGCCATTTGCAGTAAGCCGTAGCGCCATACCAATTGACAAATATAACCGGGTAATTTTCATAGCCGCTTTCTACGCTAAAAGTGCTGCCACTTTGAGAGATACGGCAACGTTCGTCGTCGTATTTTCCTGCAAGGTCAATCCATGTTGCGCCGCCCTCTGGTTGGTTTCCGTTTTCGTTCAAGAACTTGGCAAACTCTGTATTGGTCACTTCGTATTTGGATAGGTAGAAAGTACTTACTGTGACGCTGTGAACAGGCTTTTCATCAGTGCCAGCCTCGGAATCATTACTGCCCATTTGGAAAATGCCACCCTCTATGCGCATCATATTATCGGACATTGAAGTGCCCGAAGGATTGGAACTTTCTAGAGATAATGGTTTCGTATACTCGATGCGCTCCGCTTCTTCCGAGGACTCGAAGGTGTAAAGATCGGTATCTTCTGTGGCGGTTTTGTAAGCACAGCCGTGCGCGACGTGCAAGGTCTTTTGGGAGAAAATTTGCGCTGGCAGCACCAAGGCGACTAAGATTGCAAATAATATATGCTTCATGGCAGGGGAAGGACAAATGAATGAGCTTGCAAACGTAGTAAAACCTGCCGTACTTTCGCCACAGAAATGCCCTATCCTATTTCGCCACTGGCCTGGCCGGAATAGGATTTTTATTTTGGATAGGGGGTGGGCCACGGATTGCACGGATTGGACACGGATTAATAGGATTTTGTCCTTTAAAAAGAGAAATCTGTGAAAATCCGTGTCTGATCCGTGCAATCCGTGGCCCACCCCTATCAGTTACTCACTCAAACCGTCTTTTCCATTGGTTATGAACAATTTACGCACTTATTTCATTGCCTCCAGTAGCCTGATGCTACTCTCTTTTTTCATCGCTTTACCCGCGATCGCCCAACTCACCTGTTTACCCGTTTTCCCCAATGCGGACGATAACGTGACCATCACCTTCGATGCCACACAGGGCAACGGAGCGTTGGTAGGCGTCAGCCCCGTTTGGGCGCATCTTGGGGTAATCACCAATTTGAGCGCTGGCCCGAGCGACTGGAAGCACGTGGTCACGAGCTGGCCTGTGAATAATTCCGCAGCACAGATGACCAATGCCGGACCAAATTTGTGGACTAAGTCGTTCAACATCAATACATTTTTCAACATTCCTGGCAATGAGACGGTACTAAAACTGGCCTGTGTTTTCCGAAATGCCGCTGGGGATGTTGTGGGCCGCGCCGCCGATGGGGGGGATATTTTTTACGAAGTTTATCCCGACAATACGCCCCTGCAAACCCTGTTATTGGCGCCTACATCTTCCCTTTTTCTGGCCAATATTGGGCAACAAATTCAAGTCAAAGCCGCCTCTTCGGGGCCTGCAATGCTAAAATTGCTCGATAACGGTGTCCAGATCGCCACGGCCCCCAATGCGGAATTGTTGCAGCATTCCTTAAACGTGAGCAGTATCGGAATACACAAAGTTGAATTTGTGGCCACCAATGCTACCGAAAACGACACCTCTGCCTTTAGTTATATAGTACCGGGCAATATCGTTTCACAAGACGCCCCTGCCGGGACGGAGTGGGGCATCAATTATTTGTCAAACAGCTCCGTCCGGCTCGCGTTGTACGCGCCAAATAAGCAAGTGGTCTACGTGCTGGGCGATTTCAATAATTGGCAACCCAATGTTACTTACCAGATGAATCGAAGTCTTGATGGCACGCTTTGGTGGTTTGACCTAACAGGTATTCAGCCTGGACAACCCCTTCGTTTTCAATACCTTGTGGATGGAAATTTGAGAATCGCCGATCCGCTGAGTACCCTCGTGCTTGACCCATGGAACGATGGTTTTATCCCCAACTTTACTTTCCCCAACCTGCCCCCCTACCCTGTTGGAAAAACCACCGGCATGGTGAGCGTGCTGCAAACTGCTCAGCAGCCATTCGATTGGCAAGCCAGCAATTACGAACGACCCAAAAAGACAGACCTGGTGGTGTACGAACTTTTGATGCGCGATTTTCTTGATCGTCACGACTACCCTACCCTGCTGGATACACTGGATTATCTGGAAAAACTGGGCGTGACGGCCATCGAACTGATGCCGGTAAATGAATTTGACGGGAACATCAATTGGGGCTACGGACCAGCATTCCACAAAGCACTTGACAAATATTATGGCACCCCAGAAGCACTAAAAACGGTGATTGATGAGTGCCATAAGCGCAACATCGCGGTCATTTTGGATGTAGTATTCAACCAGGTTACTTCGGCCAGTCCCCTGGCACAATTGTATTGGGATGCGGTGAATGATCAGCCTGCGGCAGACAATCCCTGGTTAAACCCCCAAGCGACCCACGATTTCAGCGTTTTCAACGATTTCAACCACGAATCCCAGGCCACAAAAACATACGTCAAAAACTGTTTAGAATATTGGGTGACGGAGTTTAAAGTGGATGGTTTCCGCTTTGACCTTTCCAAGGGATTTACTCAAAAAATCACCTTGGGCAATCTTTCAGCTTGGAATGCGTATGATGCTTCACGGGTTGCGATTTTGAAAGATTATGCGGATTTCATCTGGGCGATTGACCCCGAATTTTACGTGATTTTGGAACATTTAGCCGACAATTCAGAGGAAAAGGAATTGGCCGAATACGGCATGATGCTCTGGGGTAATTTGCATGAAGCATACAAACAAACCATACTCGGCTATGCGACAACCAGCAATCTTAGCGGCGTTTCGTACCAAGCGCGGAACTGGGCGGTACCGCACCTGATTGGTTATATGGAAAGCCACGATGAAGAGAGACTGGCTTACTTATGCAAAACGGTTGGAAATCAGGTGCCCTCGCACAATATACGGACAGTTCCGGTGATGATGCAACGCATAGCCATGCTTCAAAACCTGCTTTTCACGGTTCCTGGCCCTAAAATGTTCTGGCAATTTGGCGAATTAGGCTACGACTTCCCGATTAATTATTGTGAAGATGGTACTATTGACAACGGTTGCCGAACAGGCCCTAAGCCCATCCGTTGGGATTATTTTGACGACCCACACCGCCGCAAGTTGTACAATGTGACGGCTGCGCTGTTCCATCTCAGGAAAAACTATGATGTATTCGAGACCACCAATTTCAATGCAGATCCATTGAGCTCGGGACCCATCAAATATATGTGGCTCAACGCGCCGGATATGGCCGTGTTTGTCATCGCCAACATTGCTACCAGTGCAAAGGATCAATTCATTTCTCTAACCAGCCCGGGGTGGTGGTACGAGTATTATTCCGGGGATAGTATTTTGGTGGAAAACGTCCCATACCATTTTACGCTTCAAGCCGGGGAGTACCGCCTTTACCTCGACCAGAAAGTGGCGCTGCCACCAGGTATAGTCATTTCAGCGAGTCCGGAGCCGGTCGGCGCAGTAGATTATTTCGGGGTTCAACCCAATCCCGTCGGGGATGTTATGGTGGCGCGTTTTTCGCTGCGGGAGGATTCAGATATTCAAGTGAATATCACAGATATTACCGGAAAAATCATTGAATACCAAGGGTTTGAAAACCTTTCAGTTGGCGAACATCAGATTCAAATTGAATCGGCGAGTTGGCAGCCGGGCATATATTTTGCTGTCTTGCGCGATGAAAACGGGATGCTTTCAACGAGAAAACTTGTGAAAACACACTAATCACCCCATCATTTCATCCATATCCGGCAATTTTCCAAAACGCCGAAGCATGGCAAAATGTGAGCGAATGGCATGGCCAAAAGACTTGTGTTCCAGATATGGCACATTGAATTCGGCTGCGGTGCTTTCTACAATGTTCGCAAGGCGCGGGTAGTGTACATGGCAGATTTTTGGAAAAAGGTGATGCTCCACCTGATAATTCAGTCCACCTACATACCAGGATAATAAACGGTTGTGCCGCGAGAAATTGACCGTGGTATTCATCTGGTGGATCGCCCATTCATTCTCAATAACCCCTTGAGAAGAAGGCAGGGGGAAAGTTGTTTCTTCCACCGTATGCGCCAGTTGAAAAATGATGGTCAGGATAATCCCGCAAATGAAATGCATCAACAAAAAACCCGCTATCACTTGTAAGACTGGAATCCCAGCCAGGATAGGCAAGCCTACAAAAATAAAAAAGTAGAAGACCTTTATTGCGATGATCTGTGCCAAAAACACCCTGTTTTGGGCATCAGTGTTTTTGTTGACCCCATTCCGGCGGTATCGAACAAACTGCATAAAATCCTTTGCAGTAGCCCAATACAGGGTTACGACACTGTAAATCAGAATGGCGTGCCACCATTGGGTGCGATGTGCAGCCTTCGCTTCTGTGTGGGGAGATAGGCGCAAACCAGGCTTGTCCGCAATATCGTCGTCGTAGTGAGCGATGTTGGTAAACGTATGGTGCAGGGTGTTGTGCTGCCATTTCCAATTGTTTATTGAACCGCCCAGGATAATGAGTGAATATCCCATCAGTTCATTGATACGTGGATTGGCAGAATATGCTCCATGGTTGGCGTCGTGCATAACACTCATACCCACACCGGCCATGGCCACGCCCATAAAAGACCACAATGCGAGCGCCCAACCGAAAGCTGGTTGAAACCACATCATAAAAACCAAGGGCAAGAGGTAAGCAGAAAGTAAAATGATGGTCTTAACAACTACGCCCACATTGGCGTGCTTCGACAGGTTGTTTTCTTTGAAATATGAATCTACCCGATGATGAAGGATAGTATAAAACTGAGATTTATCGAGGCTGATGAAACGGATAGGCTTAATAAGCGCCATGAAGAGACAGGAAATTATTGACGCGGAACTGCGCAAAATGTGAAAATTAAACGCACAAAATACTGTAATGTTCCTGAATGGCACGTATAACCCTCAAAACCGTCTTGTTGGGACAATTTCTGGTTTGGCATATCAAGCGTTAGAGTTGCCACTTCCTTCAAGAAAACAGCCTGGCAATTAGCTCTACTTGGATTATTTTGGGGCCATACTATTTTCCTTTTTTCATCCCACCGCCTTTCATTCCGCCGCCCTTCATCTTCGAAGAACCGGGTTTGGGCGACAAAAAACGGTTTTTGTTTTTGCTGAAATCGCTCACGGTGTTCTTTTTAGGCGCGAAAATTTTCGGCTTTTTTGGCTCAGACGGTTTGTCGCTGGGAGTTTGGTCGTTTTTTTCTTCAGACATGGCCGGATGTTTTTTTGTGTTTTGTAAGGGGGCAAAGTTAGCCTGTTTTGAAAATTTTCGGGACAATTCCGTTTTTCAAAGTTCGGGAAAAAGTTTGTTCCTACCTTTGCCTCCCGAAATGAAAAAACGAGCCCAACGTAATTCGCTTCGGTTATGCCGGAATCTGGTCATTTGAACCAGTTTCCGGCATTTTTTTAACGCGGATTGCGCGGATCAAGCGGATAAACGCTGATCCCAAATTCGTTTAAAAAACCAAGCATAAGTTTCAATCACTGTAAAATCCGCGTAATCCGCGATTTATTAATCCGCGTAATCTGCGCTACATAAATCCGCGTTCCATAAATCCACGTAATCCGCGTTGCACCATGCCACGAGACACTTCCATCCAATCCATCCTAATCATCGGCTCCGGTCCGATCGTCATCGGCCAAGCCTGCGAATTTGACTACTCTGGCACCCAGGCCAGTCGCTCGCTTCGTGAAGAGGGCATCAAAGTCAGCCTGATCAACTCCAATCCGGCCACTATTATGACCGACCCGGTGACGGCGGATCATATTTACCTCAGACCGCTCACACCAGAGAGTATTGAGCAGATTCTGCAAGAACACCAGGAAGACCCGCACCTACCTCCCATTGATGCTGTTTTGCCCACTATGGGTGGTCAAACGGCGCTCAATCTCGCCATTGAATGCGAAAAAATGGGCATTTGGGAACAATACGGCGTGCGCATGATCGGTGTGGATACCAAGGCCATCGAGACGACCGAAAACAGAGAAGAATTCAAAAAACTTGTACTGGCACTTGGCCTGGATGTTGCGCCATCTTTTATTGCCAACTCCTTTTTAGAAGGCAAGGAGGCCGCGCAAAAGATTGGTTTCCCCCTCGTTATACGCCCTTCGTACACGCTTGGCGGTACGGGTGGGGGCTTTTGTATGCGGGAGGACGAATTCGACGAAGCCCTGAAACGTGGACTCAACGCCTCGCCCACCCACGAGGTGCTGGTGGAAAAAGCCGTTCTCGGATGGAAGGAATTTGAGCTCGAACTGCTTCGCGACCATCTCGACAATGTAGTAATCATCTGTACGGTCGAAAACCTCGACCCAATGGGTATCCACACCGGCGACTCCATCACCGTCGCCCCTGCTATGACGCTCTCCGACACCGCTTATCAGGACATGCGCAATCAGGCCATCAAGATTATGCGGGCTTTAGGAAATTTCGCCGGTGGTTGCAACGTGCAATTTGCGCAAAACCCTGCGGATGAGAAACTTATAGCCATTGAGGTCAACCCGCGTGTGTCGCGTTCTTCGGCACTGGCCAGTAAAGCAACCGGGTATCCGATTGCGAAAATAGCCGCCAAACTCGCCATTGGTTACTCTCTTGACGAGTTGAAAAACCAAATAACAAAAACGACTTCGGCTTATTTTGAGCCAACACTGGACTATGTGATCGTGAAAATGCCCCGCTGGAATTTTGACAAATTTCACGGAGCCGACCACCGGCTTGGCCTTCAAATGAAATCAGTCGGCGAAGTAATGGCCATCGGACGTTGTTTTAACGAAGCGCTACAAAAAGCGTGTCAGAGCCAGGAAAACAACCGGACCGGCCTCGGAGCCGACAAAAAAGAGTGGCTGCGCACTGACGATATCATGGAGCGCCTGGAGAAGGTGTCAGACGACCGAATCTACCGGGTGAAAGATGCACTGCGGTTGGGCATTCCTTCAAAAACAGTCCAGAAATTTACGGGCATCGACCCATGGTTTATAGGTCAAATAAAGGAATTGGTAAAAATGGAGGAACAACTGCTGCGCTACAACGTGCCTGAGGACATTCCAACAGCGTTCTTTATTGAATTAAAAAAGAATGGTTATTCCGACGCGCAAATCGCCTGGTTGCTTCGTATTGACGAAAAACCCGTCACCCGCGAGCGAAAAAAACGCGGCATCCGACGCGTGTATAAAATGGTGGACACCTGCGCGGCTGAGTTTGAAAGCACGACAAATTATTTCTATTCCACTTTCGAGGGGGTAACGTCGGAAGGGTTTGAAACCCTTCCGACGTTGACGAAGAACGAAAGCATCGTATCAGACAAGAAAAAAATCGTGGTACTCGGCTCTGGCCCCAATCGAATTGGCCAGGGTATCGAGTTCGACTACTGCTGCGTACACGGCTTGCTGGCGGCCAAAGAAGTTGGTTATGAAGCGATTATGGTCAATTGCAACCCAGAAACAGTATCTACTGATTTCGACATGGCCGACAAACTTTACTTCGAACCTGTGTATTGGGAGCATCTGGAAGAAATCCTGGAACTTGAAAAGCCCGACGGGGTCATTGTACAATTAGGTGGCCAAACGGCCCTCAAACTCGCAGAAAACCTGCACAAAAACGGTTACAATATTATCGGTACCAGTTACGACAGTATGGACATCGCCGAAGACCGAGGCCGTTTTTCAGAATTGCTGCACGAACTCGACATTCCGTATCCAAAATTTGGCATCGCAAAGGATGTGGATGCTGCACTCGATATTGCGAAGCGATTGCCATATCCTTTGCTCGTCCGACCAAGTTACGTTTTGGGTGGCCAACGAATGAAAATTGTCATCAACGACAACGAGTTGGAGCGACAGGTCTTGACCATTTTCAAGCACTTGCCCGACAATCGGGTATTGATTGATCAGTTCCTGGAACGCGCCAAAGAAGCCGAGATAGACGCGATTTTTGACGGAGACGAATTCCATGTGATGGGCATAATGGAGCACATTGAGCCGGCGGGCATTCACTCTGGTGATTCGTCGGCGATGCTGCCGCATTACTCCCTCGGGCCTATTGTTATCCAGAGCATGGTAGAATATGCAGAAAAAATTGCCCGCGCGCTCAAGATCAAGGGCTTGATCAATATCCAGTTTGCCATCAAAGACGATCAGGTTTATGTCATCGAAGCCAACCCACGCGCATCGCGGACCACACCGTTCATAGCCAAGGCCTATCAGGTACCGTACCTGAATATTGCCACGAAAGTCATGCTTGGCACGCACAAACTGAAAGACTTTGACATCAAGCACAAACTGGAAGGATACGCCATCAAAATTCCGGTTTTCTCCTTCGAGAAATTCCCTGGTGTAGACAAGCGACTGGGGCCTGAAATGAAAAGCACGGGCGAGGCGATTCACTTTATCAAGGATTTGAAGGATCCGTATTTCAGGGAATTGGAAAGGAATCGGAGTATGTATTTGTACAATTGATGCGTACTTTTTATCTCCATATCGCCATCCCCAGTCGTTTCACGTCATTTTCATAACACAAAACGATTTGGTAATGCCCTGCGGGCAAATTGCACAAATTTTTGATTTTCAAGGTAGTTACCTCATTCGGTAAAATCGTTGAGGATATATTTCCCATTTTTTGTCCCAAAGCATTCCGCAATTCCACCGAATCGCCGGTTTTAAAAAAATCGAAAGCAAAAGTGAAAGTCAGCTCGCCCGCAACTTGGTTGAAACTGAACATTCCTCCGTTTCCGAAGACCATTTCGTTCAATGCAAACCACGAGCTGCTTATGTCGGGAAGACCAAAACCACGCCCATTGTCGGGATTTTCCGATTGATCTGCAGAGGTAAAAACTGCTTCAAGGATTTCCGAGGCAGTCTTTTCGGGAAACGCGCTCCACAGCGAAGCCAACGCGCCTGCCAACATCGGCGAAGCAAGCGATGTACCGCTCGACAGGCCTATTGCGATGCCAACGTTACCTGCTACCACGATTTCGGCGCCCGGTGCCATGAGATCGGGTTTTATTCGGCCATCATATGTTGGGCCAAAAGAACTAAAATCGACCCGATTCCCTGTGGGGTTCACAGCCCCTACAGCAATCAAACCGGGCGCGTCTGCCGGAACTCCAATATATTTCCATTTCCCATCGCCTTCGTTGCCTGCGGAATTGCAAATGATCATGCCTTTGGTAGCGGCTATTGCCGCGCCGCGCGAACCAATGGCGGTTCTCCCATCAAGATCAACATAAGTGTGGCTCAGCGAATTATCATTAAAACTTGTGTAGCCAAGCGAGGCATTTATAATGTCAACACCCGCGCTGTCAGCCCACTCGGCGCCTGCCACCCAATTGGCCTCTTCGATCGGAAATTCGCCACCAGTATCCTCCGTTTTTAACAAAAAATACGTCGCGTCGGGTGCCGTTCCCACGAAGTATTTGGGTAAATTAGAAGCCATAACAGAAAGCACAGAAGTTCCGTGTTGTGCTCCTTCGAACACCCCGGCATCGCGTTCCACAAAATCCCAGCCAGGGATGAGCCTTCCTTGCAGTCCCACACTGTCGAACATTGGGATAGTGTCAGCATTGGTAAACCCACCATCCATAACTGCTATCCAAATACCTGCGCCCCGATGCCCGGCAAGGTGCATCACAGGGAGGCCGAGCAATTGGTTTTGTTGGCCTGCATAGCCCCAGAGCGGGATGTCGTCGCCTAAAATGGCAGGATCAGAAACTACCGGTGCACGCTTTTTTACCGGTCGGTTGGGCGGGTTTCGGTATTTGAGGTGCGGCCCCAGGTAGCTCACGGATTGGACGAAAGGCAAATTTTTGAGTCTTTCGGCGGCGGTTGAATCTGCCATAACAGCCGCTGCATTGAGCCATCGAGAGGTGTTGTGGATTTGTACTCCATTGGTTTTCAATTGTTCCAGGTACTCAGGATTAACAGGCAAATCATTCTCCACGACCTCGATGCTAGCACGGGCACGGCGTTCGAGGGCACGTGCCGAAAGAAATTCAGCGGGACGACAAACGCAAAATGGTGAATTGTTTTTATCGCTGAACTCGACCCAGTATTTGTTGGTTTTTTGGGAAAGGAGGGGTTGATGAATACCTATTATTATCAGTACAGATATGGGTAAAAAAAATAGTTTTTGCATGTTGTCCAAGAAGTTGTCCGTCGCAAAGGTTTGTCATTCTTACTTTTGCATTTTAAAAATCTCAAAAAACGAGGTGACACCTCCTCCTACGTCGGAGATGTCACCTCAGTTTTTCCAAAATCCAACCTTCAATGCCCACCGCCCCCACTTTCTCCATCATCACAGTCGTCTTCAACGGCGAAGACCTCCTGCGGGGCACCATGGAAAGTGTATTTTGCCAATCCTACCCGCATATCGAGTACATTATAGTGGATGGCGCATCGAAGGATGATTCTCTGAAAATCATTAAAGAATATGCCACCAAAATGCCCCATTTGCGCTGGATCTCTGAACCAGACCGTGGCTTGTACGATGCTATGAACAAAGGACTGCGCATGGCCACGGGCGATTTTGTGCAGTTTCTCAATGCCGGTGATTGGCTTCATGCGCCGAATACCCTTGAAAAAATGGCTTCGCTTGTCACGCCCAGCACTGGCGTATTGTATGGAGAAACTATGCTGGTGGATGATGCTCGTAATCCACACGGCACAATGAGTGAACTCAGCACACGAAGATGTCCAACTCATCTGCACTGGAAGCAATACTTAGGAGGGATGCTTGTTGTACACCAATCATTTATACCTCGACGTTCGATCTCACCGGAGTATCGTGCTAGTGCCGAGCTTTGCGCCGATTATGACTGGTGTATCGAAATCCTGAAAAAGAGTCAAGAAAACGTCCATGCGGGCGATATAATTACCGATTACCTGATGGGAGGGCTTTCCAAAAAACGCCACCAGCAAAGCCTGCGCAACCGTTTTGATGTGATGCGCCATCATTTTGGCTTATTGCCCACGCTATTGGCGCACATTTGGGTCGTAATTCGAGCGGGATTGCACCGAATCCGAAGGTGGGGGAAGGAGCGATATTGAAGAACTGGTTATTTGGTTATTTGTGGATTTGGTTATTCGAGTACCCAAACCCGGGCGATCAAATAACCAAATCCACAAATAACCAAATAACCAGCTTTTCACTCCCTCTCGCCAAACAACTCCGACAATTTTTTCGTCCTGAAATCAAAAATCCCTTCCAATTGCCTGCGCACAAACAGCCAATTGGCAAAATCGCCCAGCCAGCCGAGCGGCACCCGGTAGTGAACCAGATCGGTCATTTCCACACCCCCGGGAATGGCTTTGAAATGGTGTTGATGGTGCCAAAGGGAATATGGCCCTACACGCTGTTCATCTACAAAAAACTGACCCTTCTGAACATGCGTAATTTCTGTCATCCAGAATAATGGGATGCCTAATATGGGAGTGACTGTGTAGGTTATGACCTGCCCAGCGTACATTTTTCGGGTTGAAAATTCAGCATCTGAAGTGACGTGGAAACCCATTTTGGCGGGTGTTATCTCTTTGAGATTCATAGGATTGGAAAAAAACTCCCAGGCTGATTCGAGGGATATGGGCAGGCGTTGGACGCTTTTAAGTGAGTGAACAGACATCAGTATGAAGTGATTGAGTGATGGAGTAATGGAGTGATGAAATACCCAAACTTGATATAGCACTTTTGGTTTAAAAGTGAAGCGGCGGCACAGTATTAAACT
>JBJXGZ010000071.1:0-66513 GCA_046160625.1 Saprospiraceae bacterium | reverse complement strand
GCGTTAAATTAAAGACTCGTTTCATCTTTGGTATGTGTTAGAAAATGAAAAAATCGGTTAAGCCACACTGGAACAGGCCAGTGGGGGATACGCAGCAAGGATATGGATTGAAAAAACCTTCGCACTTTCTGTTGGAAGGTCATTGAGAATAAAAATGATTAGCGTGATCTACCTCTTTTGAGGCTTGGCACTGACTTTAGACAAGTATAAATATTGGCCAACGGATTATGGATTGCCCGAGCGCACTTGAGAGGGGAGCAAAAACGTGTGCAATGTATTCATATAAATTCCAAACCACCGAGTGTTGCTAAAGATTTAACAAATGGCCTATTCTTTGCGCGTGCCATTAATCAAATCCCAGCCCTACTTTTGCCCCATGAAATTCCAGTTTAGGAACACGATTGTCCTATTTTTTTGTACGCTTATAGTCAGTCAAACCCCCGCCCAGCCCAGCTACTCCGGCTCCCGCGTAGCCCTTTTTGACGTTCAAATTCTACAACAAAAAAACCAGACCCTCAGCCTCCGGTGCCGCATGGCGAACACGGGTCGGCAAATCATCGGGGCCAAAAAAAACGCTGCCGAAATGGTGGTAGAGTTCGACACCATCGCTTTGCCCAGCCTCTTGCACGGCCACGAATCAACCATTGCAGCGGCAGCGCGGAGCAATTGCCCAAAACTCAAACCGGGCGAGATTTCCGAACCTATTTGGCTGAAGGTGCGGCTTAAACCCCGCGAATATGAACCAGTGGCCGGAGCGGGCGCTTGCGCTGAAGTCGTGTTCGACACCGCCTTCGTAGAGGAGTGGGGCGAGCGCATGATGCGACTGCGTTTTTTCCTGAAAAACACGGGCAACGCGCCCGCTCATTTTTTTTCCAAAAAAGCCGAACCACTTGTGAATCTGTACTTTGTGAGCGGCACGAAACTCACCAGAGGCGCCATTCCAGCAGGAAGCACCAGTATTAAAAAAGGCCGCGAAACCTTGGACGGACTGCTCCTGCCGGGACAAGTTTTAGAAGGCATTGTAGAAATAAGTCTGAAAGATCGCAGCAAGTTTTCCCCCAATATTGCGCTTGATTTCGACCCGGCCCAAGCCGTGGACGAGTGCGGGCGTACGGGGAATGTGTGGGTAGTAAAGTTGAGATATTAGGGTATTGGGATATTGAGATATTGGGATGTTGGGATGTTGGGATGTTGAAACATTAAATTTTCGGAAATAAGTCTTGCCTTGCTTTATTTACAACAGGGCTTTTTTACTTTTGCAGGAGTTTTTTTTTAATCTTTATGTTTTTCCTTAATTTCATGACTGTTTTGGCATTATGCCGCTGACTTTTCTTCTGCCAGGCCACCACTTTTTCTCCCCCTTGTGTGTCCGGCCTAATTTTTGCCTTCGGAGAAGTAAGCCCGTTTTCCAATAAGTCATTTCCCAAATGCTGGTTTGTTTAATGCTGCTCCAGGGCAGGGTTTTGACATATCTGGCAACCAAACCTATAAGGTTTTTGAAACCTTATAGGTTTCGAAGTTAGTTTTTATGCTTAATAATCAGTTGCTCATGAAAAAAGGTTTCCTCCTTGTATTTGCAATTTTTGTATCTTCCCTTGCCTATGGGCAAGCTCCACAACCACTCCCTTTTTCTCAAAATTGGTCTAATGCAGCTCTGATCACCGTAGATGATATGTGGGGTGGCGTTCCTGGCATTCAAGGCCGACGTGGCGATGGTATTACAGCCGGAACGGGCATAGACCCACAAACCCTGCTCGCTGCCGACGACCCCGGCGTGGTGGACGTGAATGCCAATCGTGCTGACCCGAATACCTTCGCAACAGGTGGGACGACAGAGTTTGATGGGATTGGAAATCCGGTTGTGGGGCTCGCAGGCTCGGGCACTGCCGATGCCCCCTATTTGCTTCTTGCCATAAATACCACCGGATTGATCTCCATCCAGGTAAGCTACAACCTACGCGATTTGGATGCGTCGGTTGACAATGCCGTACAGCAAGTCGCCTTGCATTACAGAATAGGAAACTCGGGGCCATTTATCAACCTACCCGCAGGCTATGTCGCAGATGCCACAACAGGTCCAAGCCTTGCGGTTCTGGTCACTGCTGTGAACGTAACGCTTCCCACAGCCTGTGATAATCAGCCAGAGGTGCAGCTTCGTATCATGACGACCAATGCTGTCGGCAATGACGAATGGGTAGGCATTGACGATATTTCTATTGCGGGAACTGCCGCTTGTGATTTAGACGATGCCGGACTGACCGACGTAGGTTGCGAAGATAACAACGAAACGGGCAATGACGATACCGACGACTACATCTGGTTTCAACTTAACCCTACGGGTACGGGGTTGGCCACTACCTACAGCGTGTCGGTCAATATAGGCTCTGTCACGGAAGGCTCCAGCAATCCTCCAACAAACATACTCTATGGCGTTTCCACCTTTTTTCGCTTGCAGGCAGGCTCGGCTGGCAGCGGAAATGTGACCGTGACCATTACAGATGATGGGGACGACAATTGTACTATTGATGCCCTCATTGAGGATCCGGGGTCTTGCTCCGTCCCCTTCTGCGAATTGACAGGGGGAGGCCTCACCGACGTAAAGTGCGAAGACAATAACGAGACTGGCGGCGACCAGACTGATGACTTCATCTGGTTTCAACTGAACCCTACGGGCATAGCGTTGAGCGCCGACTATCATGTGACCGTAAACACTGGCTCTGTGTTATGGAACGGTACGGATCCAGCGTTTAATATCCCCTACGGCGCTTCCGAATATTTTAGGCTTCAACAGGGCTCGGCAGGCGCGGGCGATGTGCTGGTCACTATTACCGACGCTTCTGGCATCCCTTGTACCTTTACGGTATTGGTGGAAGACCCCGGTTCGTGCTCCATAGTCAACTGTGACATCGAGATCACGAACATTGACGTGACACACGAAACCTGTCCAGACGACGATGACGGCACGATAACCGTGACAGCGACTTGCACGACTTGCGAATCCATCGAGTATTCTATTGACGGCACCAACTGGTTTCCAAACGGTGTCTTTACGGGCCTTTCTCCCGGCACCTATTCCATTTTTGTGCGAGATACGGGAGATCCGGATTGTACAGATGGCGATGAAGCGACCATAAACCCAGGCGACGACGACCCGCCCGTTTTTGACCAAGACCCGCTGCCACAAGACGAAACCATCGAGTGTTCAGATGATGTGCCACCTGCGGCAACCCTGACTGCTACCGATGCCGTTGACCCGGATGTGCCCGTTGTTTTTGATGAAGATACTATTCCAGGGAATTGCCCTCAAGAATATACACTGGTTCGCACCTGGACGGCCACTGACGACTGCAACAACAGCGTTCAACACACCCAGACCATCACGGTGGAGGACAACACAGCGCCTGTACTGAACAATTTGCCAGACATTAACGTGAGTGTGGAGTGCGACCAAGACCTGCCTGACGTGCCCAATGTGACAGCCTCGGACCTTTGCGACACAGATGTTTCCGTGATGTTCAGCGAAAGCACCGAGCCAGGGGGATGCCCACAGGAATACATGCTTTTCCGCACTTGGACTGCTACAGATGATTGTCAGAACGCGACAAGTTTTACTCAAACCATCAGCATCACCGACGACACCGCCCCGATTTTCAACCAAGACCCGCTCCCGCAAGACATGACGGTTTCTTGTTCCGACATCCCGATGCCGGAGGTGTTGGATGGTACCGACAATTGCGATCCGGGCATTCCGGCGCCTGTTATTTTTATCAATGAATTCCACTACGACAATACCGGTGGGGACGTGGGTGAATTTATCGAAATCGCTGGAACAGCAGGAACTGACCTTTCCCAATATCAAATCGTGCTGTACAACGGCACGGGCGGTGCGCCGTATAACACCCTCGTTTTGAGCGGTGTGATTGACGACGAAGGCTCCGGCTTTGGCGCGGTGTCGTTTGCGTATCCAGTGAACGGTATCCAAAATGGCGCACCTGATGGCATTGTGCTGGCTACTACAACTGGCATGGTGCTTCAATTCTTGAGTTACGAAGGCGCGTTTGTCGCTGTAGGCGGTGTGGCCAACGGCATGATGTCCACAGACATAGCTGTGCTAGAACTGGGATCTGAACCTGTCGGCATGTCGCTCCAACTCACGGGCACAGGGCAGCAATACGGCGACTTTACTTGGGTTGGCCCCATCGCTCAATCACCCGGCACCCTGAACGCCGGACAAACCATTAATCCACTCCCAGGCGTGATCCTCGCCATGTTCAGCCAAATGATTGATCCGGGCGATTGCAACGGTGAATCCACCATCACCCGGATGTGGCAACTCACAGACGCTTGTGGCAACTCCATTACCCACACCCAAATCCTGACAGTTACAGATACCGAAGGTCCTTCGTTCTCTCCTCCGCCGCTCCCGATGGACATCACGCTGAGCTGCGAAGACCCAGTACCGCCAGCCCCTATGCTCACTGCCGCCGACCTTTGCGACATACCTGGAATGCAAATGGAGGATGTTTGGATCAATGAAATCCACTACGACAATGTGGGTGGTGACGTGGGCGAATTCATCGAAATAGCCGGAACGGCAGGCACCGACCTTGCGAACTACACGCTCGTCCTCTACAATGGCGCGGGTGGCGCTTCCTACAATACGCTGGTGCTTGGGGGCATTATTCCAAACCTAGCCAACGGCTTCGGAACGGTATGTTTCGGCTATCCTGTGAATGGGATCCAAAACGGCGCACCCGATGGGATGGCCTTGGTTCAAAACGCGGGCAACATGGTGCTGCAGTTTTTGAGTTACGAAGGTGTGTTCATGGCAACAAATGGCCCAGCCAACGGTATGATGTCCACCGACATCGGTGTAGATGAGGAGCCTCCTCCTGCGATTGGCACCTCGCTATACTTGACGGGCAATGGCGATGATTATTCCGATTTTACCTGGACCGGACCTCTGGCTGCAACCAATTGTGGCGTAAATACTGGCCAGACCTTCATCCCGGCATCGCAAGGCCCGGTTGTGACCTTCGAGGAAAGTGAAGAGCCTGGCGATTGTCCGCAGGAACGAATGATCTTTCGCACCTGGACAGCCACCGATGATTGTGGCAATGAGACCGTACTCAATCAGGTAATCAACATTGTTGACGAGACGGCGCCTATAGTGAACTGCCCGGCAGATTTAGTCCTTAATCTGGACATTTTCGGAAACGCTTCGCTTGATATTACAGACATAAACTTCACTTATTCAGATAATTGTGCTACTGTAGACGAGCTTACAGTGATTCCCTTTCCTACACAATTTTTTGATTGTGACGACGAAGGCACCACCCGCCAACTGACCATTTCGGTGGAAGATCCCTGTGGTAATGTTGGCTCTTGCACGTTTAACGTAACCATCGCGCCCTTCTCCCGCTGCACTCCTGTTATCTTGATTACGGATCCCTGCGTTTGCAAAAACAACGCGACAACATTGAGCAACGGGCAATTTGGAGAAACCATCAAAATCGAATCGCTGGCTGGAAAAACCTGGACGGTGATTGCCAATACGGGTTTATATCTGGCCAACAGTCCCGCCCCGCCATCCGCCCCGATTTTGATTCCGATCGGGACTGTTTTCGTTGAAAATCCCGTACCCAGCGGCGATTATTATTTGTCTGGAGTCCATGTCGACGCATTGGGATATTCCATCACCGTGCGCAGCGAAAGAGGAGAAATCCTTATGATCGGCAACTCGTGTCAATACCCCAACCCGACGATTACGGCTGACCTTAGCGGGCCATTCTGCTTGTTCTCCGACCCCGTTGCCCTCACCGGTACGCCGGGTGATGCAAACATTGTTAGCGAGGGCTTTACTGTAAATGGTGTGCCAGCCACGGAGTTTGATCCCGGGCAAGGCGTTGGTCAATACGTGATTGTGTACCGTGTGGACGGCGGTGTGCCAAAAGCATTTGGCCCGAATGATCCCGGTTGTGTCCAAACGATTACAGTCTTCGTAAACGTGATCGCTACCCCTGCAAACCTCAGTTGTAACGACCTCGTGTACATCTCGCTCGACAATATAAACTGTTCGCTCGAGATTACGCCCGACATGATATTGGAAGGCTCTTACGGTTGTTTTGATGACTACATCGTGGAAATTGACAAAACCCTCCCGTATGGCAACGGCCCTTGGGAACCCGGTTTTATAGATGCGAACGATATCGGTAAAACGTACCAGGTGCGCGTTACACATCTCGTGAGTGGCAACAGATGCTGGGGAAATGTCAAAATCGAGGACAAGCTCCCGCCGGTGCTTAGCTGCGAGAATTTCTCCGTGCCTTGCAACACGCCCGACCTGTCAGCCGATTACCTGTTCAACACCCTAGGGATTTATGCGGCATTCCCGGTGGCTACAGACTGCCAGAGTTTCGACCTGACTTATATTGATTCTGATGTCACACAAAACTGCGCATCAGGCTTGAGCAAAATCATCACGCGCAAATGGACGGCGATAGATGCAAGCGGGAACACCTCCACCTGCGAACAGACCATCGGCCTCCTTCGCCCAACCCTGGCCGATGTGACCCTGCCGCCGGACTATGATGGGTTCGATGCCCCAGGTTTCAACTGCGTGGCCGCCTACCCTACCCCAGATTGGATTGAAGGTCAGGGCTTGCAAGGTTACCCACACGTATTTGGCCTGCCGAGCGGTTGTAACATCAACTGGGTATACAACGATTGGAAGATTGAAATCTGCGACGGCACATACAAAATCCGCCGTGAATGGACCATTGTTGACTGGTGTATCACCGACTTTATCATCCTCAATCAGTTGATTAAAGTCGAAGACAAACAAGGCCCAGAAATGATCTGCCCACCGAACACCACCGTTTCGGTAGACCCCTTCCAATGCTGCGGCACAATTAACCTGCCCGACCTCATCATCGAAGACCTTTGTTCCCAGCTGAACAATATCAGTGGCATGGTCGTGACTTTCGACCCACAGACCAACCAGCAGACAGGGATGTACACTTTTGGTGGCACACTCCAGGATTTTGCCGGCAACAACTGGTGGGACCGCGACACGCTGGCTGCTTTCGGCCTCACGCCATGCTTGCCTATTGGGAATCAAACAGTGACCTACATTGCCGAAGACGATTGCGGTAATAGCACCACTTGTACCTTCAGGCTAAGTGTGCAAGACCTCGTGCCGCCTGTAGCCGCCTGTGATCAATTCACCACGGTAACGCTAACGGCTGGCGGAACGGCTCAAGTGCACGCCTCCACTTTTGACGACGGTTCGTATGATGCCTGCGCGCCAGTATTTTTCAAAGCACGCCGGATGGCCTCCAACGGCTGTCAATCGAACGGGCTATTCTACGATGTGGTTGATTTTTGTTGCGAGGATGTGGGCGACACGATTGTCGTAGTGTTTCGGGTGTACGACGTGCCAGTTGCAGCAGGTGCGGTTTCCAATACGCTACAAGAAAATCACGCCAACGATTGCATGGTATGGGTAGAAGTGCAGGACAAGATCAAGCCCTCTTGTCTGCCTCCCGCACAGGCGGCGGTGAATTGCGAAAACTTTGACCCCAGCCTCTGGGCTTATGGAATCCCCCAGGTAGACGACAACTGCTGTCTGGACACTGCGCATGTGTATCAAGGCCAGGAGGGGCTGACCCATTCGACGAATAACGCCCTCTTCGACACAGTGTGCAACCGCGGCACCATTACGCGGACTTTCCGCGTCTTTGACTGCCATGGCAATTCCAGTCAATGTACCCAGCGTGTCATCGTGACATACGAGCAAGACTATTTCTTAAAATTCCCGAACGATGCAATCATAACGATATGCAGCGATTCAGGACGCTACGATGAGCCTAAGTTCTTTGGGGAGGATTG
Source organism: Saprospiraceae bacterium (assembly GCA_046160625.1). GTDB lineage: Bacteria > Bacteroidota > Bacteroidia > Chitinophagales > Saprospiraceae > M3007. The sequence continues at coordinate 58,623 of JBJXGZ010000071.1, read as the reverse complement.
TGAATTATTGGGCGTTAGTTATGAAGATGAAATTTTCGAGGTCCTCCCTGACGCCTGTTTTAAAATAGAACGGAATTGGACGATTATCAACTGGTGTACCTACAACCCGAATCTGGCTTGTATTTACGTTCCAAACCCCAACCCGAACGCAATTACCAATCATCCGACCAACCTGCCCGGCCCCACTGTTTCAACCTGCGGCACCCTTGCTCCCTGGGCGCCCACCATTGTGCGGATCAATCCGACAGACCCAACAACGACCAATTTCTGCAGCTTCTGGGAGAAGAATGCAAACTGTTACAAATACAAGCAGATCATCAAAGTCATTGACGGTCATCCACCCAAAGTAGATCATTGTCCCTCTGACACTCTTTACTGCGATGTGACGGCGAACAATCCCGGGCTGTGGAACAACATAGACTGGTGGGACAACAATACCCAGAGCCACGACCTCTGTGAAGGCCCAGCTGATCTCACCATTGTCGGAAAAGATCTCTGTTCCGGCCCAAATATCACGGCGCATTACCTCCTTTTCCTCGACCTCGACAACGATGGCACAATGGAAACGGTGGTGAACAGCCTCAACCCGCCCCCGCCTGGCCTCATTTATTTCAACAACATCAATACGCCCAGCTATGGGGGCGGCACACCGCGCCAATTTGATAACCGCGGGTTACCACTCAACCAGAACTACCAGTTCACATTGCTTGGACGCTTTAATTCAACAGGCACAAAACGTATGTTTTCTGTGCGCTGGAATACCCTGCAATTCCCGAATGTCTATACCATTCCTGAATTCCCACACGGCACACACAAAATCAAGTGGTTTATAAAGGACGGCTGCGGTAACGAGGTTGCATGCGAGTACACTTTCACTGTAAAAGACTGCAAGCCCCCAACAGTGGTCTGCCTCAACGGCCTTTCTGTGAACATCATGCCGACCGGTATGATTCAATTGTGGGCTTCTGATTTCCTGCAATATACCGAGGATAACTGCACACCCGCAGGTCAGCTAAAAATCGGCGTTCGCAAATGCGGCTCAGGCACTGGATTTCCTCTTGACTCTAACGGCGATCCAATTACTTCCGTGAATTTTACCTGTGCAGAAATTGGCACACAATGCGTGGAACTCTGGGCAATAGATGCGTCGGGCAACGCCGATTACTGCGAGACGTATCTCATTGTACAGGACAATTTAGGCAATTGTGGCACTATTGACCGTATAGACGTTGCAGGAGCGATCAAAACCGAAATGACGGAGGGCGTTGAAGAGGCCATGGTAATGATAGAGGGTACGAGCAGCTTCACGCCACCGTATTCATTCTTTGATCTTTCTGACGGTGACGGCGAATATCAGGTGATGAACAATGTGCCCGTGGCTTCTACCTTCACCATTGCACCTGAAAAAGACGACAACCCGCTCAATGGTGTAACCACCTACGACCTGGTGCTGATCTCAAAACATATCCTCCACACAGAGGTGCTGGACTCTCCTTTCAAAATGATTGCCGCCGATGCCAACAAGTCTGGTTCCATCACGACCTTCGACATCGTAGAGATTAGAAAACTGATTTTGGGCATCTACCAAGTGTTGCCAAACAACAAGTCGTGGCGCTTTGTTGACTACGGTTTCTCGTTCCCGAACCCCGAAAATCCCTTCGAAACGGCCTTCCCTGAATCCATTTCGATAGCAGATGCAATGACCAACCACATGCACGAGGATTTCATGGGAGTCAAAGTAGGTGACGTGAACAACACGGCAATCGCAAATGCCACCATGCAAGCGGAGGAACGTACTGTGGGTACAGCGCTCTTCGACATTAACCCCACCCCCAGCCCCTCCCCAAATGGAGAGGGTAGCGCGGATCGCGGATTGAAAGCTGGCGAAACAACTGAAGTGACCTTCAAATCCGCCCAGACATTGCTGGGTTTACAGTTCACCTTGCGTTTGGATGGTTTGGAAATGATTGGTCTGAAAGAAAGCGAACACGTGAGTGCGAACAACTTCGGTAATTTTGGTAATGCGGTGACTGTTTCTGTGGACGACGCCCAGGAATTTACCCTCCAGTTCCGGGCTTTAAAATCGGGCAAATTGAGCGAAATGCTGGGCGTGTCGGGTTCGATTACGAGGGCAGAAGCGTATGCAATGACCCCCTCCTTTGGCAAGCCTACGGCGGGTAAAAATGACCCAATGACTAGTGACCCAATCTCCCGCCTCGGCATCGCCTTCCGATTCGATGGCAAAACAATCAACGGTTTAGGCTTTGAATTGTACCAAAACCAACCGAACCCGTTTGTGAACAAGACGAGCATTGGCTTCTATCTGCCAGAAGCAGCAGATGCTACCCTGACCGTTTTTGACGAGACAGGCCGGGCAGTGTACCAGCAAAAAGGCCAGTTCTCTAAAGGCGAAAACTCGATCGCGCTGGATCGCGCTCTGCTGAATACGACGGGGGTGCTGTATTATAAATTGGAGACGGCGACGGATATGGCGACGAAGAAGATGATACAGGCGAAGTAGCGTGGAATTGTAAGCTCATACAGTAAAAAATTCAAATCCCCCGGTTCGTGTTGCGATATCTGGGGATTTGTGTATTCCGGAACGCTGTTCCAGGGTATATTCCCGAGCCGCCGGAACGGCGTTACGGGGTACGTACACGCCCCCTCCCTTCCCTCAGACCTTCAAACAATAAACAAACCAATAAAAACCCAAATATTCGACAAAGTTGAATGTCATTTGCCGACATTTTTTACCAAAAACATAAAGAGCTTGGTGGGGTTGGCTACATTTGCGTGCGTTTTTTTCAACTATTAAATTGCTAAACATGATGAAAAAGTTATCCGTCCTTGCTTTCGTACTATTATGCGCGTCTGTTGTATCCGCTCAGCACCTGCGCCGCGTCCTCATCGAGGAGTTCACCAACGCTTCTTGCCCACCATGCGCTGCACAAAACCCGGCATTCCATGCCACGATTGATGCCAACATCCAGTATCTGACCCCCGTCAAATACCAAACGAACTGGCCGGGCTACGACCCGATGAACGTACAAACACAATCAGACGTCGCACCGCGCGTTACCCTCTACGGCGTGACTGGTGTGCCCAATGGCCAACAAAACGGCACACTTGAAGTGTTCCCGGTCTCAGCCTACTCTCCCGCCCAGATTCAGGCCGCTTATAACACACTCACGCCGGTGACCATAAACCTGAGCCATAGCTTCAATGCTGCAGTTGACTCGGTTCTGATCAACGTTTCTGTAACTTCCGATGCCGCCCTTACAGGCAATTTTCGCCTCCACGTGGCTGTAATTGAAGATGAGATTCATTTTGCCAAGGCTCCTGGCACCAATGGAGAGACTGATTTTTACCATATCATGCGCAAAATGTTGCCCAATGCTAATGGTACTACCACAGGCAATTTTACCGCAGGCCAAACCAAGACTTACAGCTTTGCTTGGAAACTGACCAATATTTACAATCTGCAAACTTTGAGCGTGGCCGCTTTCCTACAGAACAATACCAGCAAAGAGGTTTTCCAATCGGCACGCACGGAACCCATTCCGGTTGAACATCATGGTGCCAAAATCGCCTCGAATACAGTGTTTGCCTGTGCTCCAGGTTACAGCCCTGTATTAACAATGACCAATACTGGAAGTGCCGAACTCACCACAGTAAAAATGACCTATCGCCAGGGAACAGGCCCATGGTCGAATTTTACATGGAATGGCAGCCTCGCTCCAGGAGCAACCATCGGTGTGCCACTCACCGACATTGTGATCAATACAGCCGGCACCGTCAAATTGGAAGTGATCGTTTTGAATTCAAATCTTGGACATCAAACAAACTTTGTTAATCCATTAAGTACAATCAATATTAAAGCCGTATTCGACCCAGGTGTGGCACCGCCTTTTTTACAGGAATTCCAAAGCGCGGCATTCCCTCCTCCTAGCTGGTCTGTATCCAATGCCGGAACCAATGGCTGGAAACTAGCTACCAATGCAGGTGCAGCAAGCACTCGTTCCGCCCGCTGCAATATGTTCGATATGGAGAAAGGACAAGTAGCTACCTTGGTTACGCCCAAGCTGGATCTAAGCACAGCTAACGGCCCCACTGTCCTGACGTTTGACCATGCCTACGCTACCCGCAATTTCTTCTCTTTTGACAGCCTTCGCATTCTTATCACTTCTAATTGTGGAGAAACATGGGAAACCATTTTCCACGATGGCAAGAGTGGATTAGCAACGGCTCCAAGCCATGCCACCAGCTGGTTGCCTGAAGACAATGAGTGGCGTGCCAACCAAATTGATATTTCAGCCTATAACGGATCTCATGAAGTACTCATCAATTTTATGGCAGAAAGCGGATTTGGAAACCACTTGTTTATCGACAACGTGAACGTAACCACCACAGTAGGCACAAAAGAATTGATGCTCAGCAACTTCAACCTTGTGCCAAACCCTACTCGCGACTACGCAGAAGTTCGTTTTGGACTTGAAACGGCACAAAATATCCAGCTTTTTGTGTATAGTGCAGAGGGCGCCCTCGTACAGTCGCAAATGCTTGGCGATCTCCCCACAGGTGACCACCGCATTGTGATGAATGCCAACACACTTGCATCTGGCAGTTACCGTGTGGTGCTTCAAGGTAGCGAAGGTCTGGCTCAAACGCAATGGATAGTGATGAAGTAATTGGGATATTGAGATATTTTTACCCGCCAAAGCCTTAGCCTAGGAAGGGGGTGATTTTAAAAAGGTCGGCAGCTGCATTTGTAGCTGCCGACCTTTTTTTGAAAAAAATTTTAATAAACCAGCATATAAAAAAGCCTGCATACTTACCTTTGGCTCAATGAAGCGTGTTTTGATGATAGCGGTAACCGCGTAAAGCGGTTGCCGCTTTTTTTTGTTTCCATATTATGCGATTGTATCTCATCGCCGGGGAGGCTTCTGGTGACCTCCATGGCTCCAATTTGTTGAAGGCACTCTATGCTCAAAAACCCGATCTCTCCTGTCGGGCATGGGGGGGCGATATGATGCAAAACGCGGGGGCTACGCTCGTGAAGCACTACCGCGAACTGGCGTTTATGGGCTTTGTGGAGGTAGCAAAAAACTTGCGCACCATTCTTCGGAACATCGCTTTTTGCAAACGCGATATCCTTGATTTCCAACCCGATGCATTGGTGCTGATTGACTACCCCGGATTCAACCTGCGCATGGCGCGCTGGGCAAAAACGCAAGGCATTCCAGTGATCTATTACATCTCACCACAACTCTGGGCCTGGCATGCGTCGAGAGCGCACGCCATCCGCCGTGACGTGGATAAATTGTTGGTTATTCTTCCTTTCGAACAAGATTTTTTTAGAAAATACGGCATCGAAGCCGAATTCGTCGGTCATCCGCTACTGGATGAAATTGAGATATTGGGAAATTGGGATATTGGGGGTTCGTCTGCGCCTCCCAATATCCCAATATCCAAATATCCCAATATCCCAACCATCGCCCTCCTCCCTGGCAGCAGGAAACAGGAACTCAACCGTATTCTGCCAAGGATGTTGGAAGTAACGGAAGATTTCCCTGATTATCAATTTGTAATAGCGGGCGCATCCTCGTTGCCAGAAGAATATTACCAGATGTTTTTGGCAAAATACCCGAACGTGCGCCTGGTGCGCGGGCAGACCTACGAAGTGTTGCGAAACTCAAAAGCCGCACTTGTTAAATCTGGGACTTCAACCCTGGAGACAGCCCTGCTGGACGTGCCGCAGGTAGTATGCTACGCAGGAAATTGGCTTTCGTACAAGATTGCCAAACAGCTCGTAAAGGTGAAGTACATCTCATTGGTGAACCTCATCATGGACCGCCCTTTAGTGCGCGAACTGATTCAGGATGAACTGAATAAGAAAAATTTGAAGGTCGCGCTGACTGAAATCTTAAGCCCGAAAAAATCAGCGGAACTACGGGTAGGCTATGCCGAGCTCCGCGAACGACTGGGCGGCGGCGGCGCATCGGAACGGGCGGCGGCGGCGATTTTGAAAGTGGCAAGAATGGGGATTTGAGGATTTGGGGATTGGGGGATTTGGGGATTTGTTGTGCCAGAGCTCGGTATTTGTACCTGCCTCAGGACCTAATACCGAGCTCTGGCACAACAAATCCCCAAATAAATAAATAACCAACCTTGCTACTTAACTACCACAAACTTCTTGGTCAAAGTCCCCTTTGCCGTGGCGATACGAGCGAGATAGGTACCTGAAGCCAATTGAGGTAATTGGTATTGCAAGGTTTCGTTGGTAAGTCCGTAGCGATCTTCAAAAGTGATGACACGCCCATTGATATCTGCGATGGTGATAGTGGCATCGGTAGGTTCTGCGAATTTGATGCCGAGTTGGAGTGTGTGGCTTACAGGGTTTGGGAAGAGGTTCAGCGTATTATCCGGGAGGGCTTGCTCATCGGTAGTACTTAACAGGCCAATATACATCCGCAGCAAAGCATTGACGTCTCCTCCAAATCCAGCAGGATTCCAATCCGTGTTAAATATAAAGGTGGAAAATTGGTAGTAGAACAAATCATCATTGAAGGCGTGAAAAACCTTATTATTAGCGCCGTCATATCCGATAGCAAGCAGATAACGACCACCTGGTTCTAATATCACACCCGTTGGTCCTGCATTAAGATCATCAATCAACACCTGTTGTAAATCATAGTCTTCTACAGAATCCGGTGCCATATAACTGGCAATTCCAAGCCATTCCAGACTGGAACTAAACAAATCGGAACCATCGAAATCAGAGAAATCCTCCGCTACATCAGCGTTGACCTTGAAAAGGTAAATCGCCGCTTCAACGTCGGATGGAAGGATTTCGGTGGGATCCGTTGAAAAGGCGAATTCTGCCTGATACGCTTTGTAAACCTCAAAATTTCCGCCATTCATGCGGTAATAGTTGGCTACTGCCCAATCTCCACCTGCACTGGGTCGATAGCCTTGCTCTGGCCCATCTTCCTTTGCAAAGATGTCGTTACTCACCACAAAATTGTCCTCCCGTTCATTATCTAACGGACGCTGGTCAATCGAATCGGAACTCAGGGAATACCCAATTTTGTACAAGCCTGAATTGAGTTCCGGAGCATAAAGCAATGGGAATACAAAAGCGATATCCGACACCCCGGCATCCAGGGAAGGGATGTTCATCGTTTGTGTATGCAGGGTGCTGCCACCGTCTTCTGCTACAAAAACTGTCAATACCAAATTGGTCTGGGCATTCAAGCCTTTGTTGCTAAGGTTGACCTCAAACTGAAACGTATCTGAGGCGATTTGAGAAGCCGGGGTGGAATAACTCGATACCGGGTAGAAGAATGCGCTAATGGCCACGTCATTTTGTGGGGTGGGGTCCTGGTTGTAAATCTCGATGTCGTCAACACTCCACATATATTCATAGTTGCCTGTCCATTGCCATTGTATCCACACATTAGCCTGATTGGCAGCCGTTGCGGAGATGTCAATAATAGGTATTTCAGGGTTTTCCGACCAACGTTCGGTAGTAGTAAGGCCCGGGAAAACAGTGTAATCCGTCCACACATTTCCGTCAGTGCTGACCCGGAGAATAGCATTCGGTTCCGCATCTTCTGTGTACACCCCAATATGTGTTTGAAACGTGATGAATACTTTGTTTTTGTCTGAAAAGTTGAAAGGGGTAGTAGTCAATTGGGTAATGTGGTTGTTTGGCAGTTCGCCCGGATCATCAGAGTCAACCACAATAAACCCTGTGTTTGCAGTAGTTGCCCGGAAAGGAACCTGTCCGTTGGTCCCTCCGTCCCAAGGTTCCGAACAGCCTGGGTGGCTATCGCCTAAGAGCTGGTTAGGGCACCATGTCCAGTACACTTTAGTAGTGTTTGTGGACGCATCTGTAGTGGTCCAGCCGGTCGGAATACCGTCAGTAAAGTCTTGAGTCCAGAATGGCGCTGGCAATTGGGCACTCAGGATACCCGTTACAAGAAATAAAAGGGTAAAAACTCCGCCTGCGCTAAAGCTTCGGCGGGTAAAGCGCTTGTGTTGAAATGATTGTCGCATAAGAAAGTTGATTTGAAAATGAATTATTATTGGTTATTTGGGGATTTGGGGATTTGTTGTGCCAGAGCTTGGTAATAGGTCTTTGAGGCAGGAACCATTACCCAGCTCTGGCACAACAAATCCCCAAATAACCAAATCCCCAAATCCCCAAATAACCAAATTTACATCATCACCAGTTTTCCGCTCACACTGCCACGGCTGCTGCGCAGGGTAAACAGGTAGGTGCCTTGGGGTAGAGTGCCCCGTTCAATATTGATGGATTCGCCGCTTAAATCGTTGAACGAACGAACCTTACGCCCCGTCAAATCCGTCAGCGTGAACGCCATTGGTTCGGCGTTTTTGTTTTCAAAAAAAATGGTTGTGTTTTCGCGCATCGGGTTGGGCTGAACGAATACGGCAAAGGGCGCATGGCCAGGTTCATTCAACCCAACAAAAGTTACAGGCACGCAATTTGGGTCAGCGAGTGTGGCATTGCTCTGTTGGTATTTATTGTTCACCACTGCAGTAATTTCAGACACGCACACCATGTGGTCCGTCAAGGCGGAATAGTGAACCCGCAAAAAAGTGTTCGGAGTGACGTTCTTATGGAGGCTCGATTCGTCATCAGCGAGTGCCAGTATTTTTCCATTGGCTGGATTGAACAACGGTACAACATGATGCTCTGACGCGAGGTTTTCTACAGATTCGATCACAAGGCCGCTCACCGAAAACTCATAAGCCATGATCTCGTGATAAGGGTTGGCCATCTGGATATCAAAGGTTTTTGCCACGGTATCAACCGCTCCTGGCTGGATGGTCACCAGGTCTTGAGTATTCAGAAAACCAGTTGGGAATTGGCAAGGAAAACGCTGAATCCAATGCTGCTGGCTATCGACATGGATATTGCATTCCTGGAGCAAAGCAGCATCGAACACATTGATCTCTCCGTCTTCGTGCAGATCATTGCAGGGTGTGCTCACGCCATTGTCTGCAAGAGAAGCAAGCAGATAATCCAAGACATCTGCCTCGTTGCGCAAGGTGTCCTGATTCCAATCGCCGATGAGGGCAGGGCCGTTGCAGACACCGTTGCAGTCAATGAGTGCATTGCCAAAGACTTCGCCGGTGCAGTCTGTGAACTGCTGGCAGGAGTCGGTATTAAAAAGCACATCGGGCGTGTTTCCATCGTATGAAAGATTGAAGCAAGCCTGCGCCCAATTGTTATCGTAACGCTTTTCTACACGGCCAATCTTATCGGGACTTTTGTCCCAGTTTACCCGAACGACCATCGTGTAATTGTCAGCAGGAATCCCTGTGATGTCAATCCACTGACAAGGAAGGCCAACTTCATATACGTCTCCACAACCTCCCGTGATGCCCATATTATTGCATTTGAATTTGGCGATAATCCCGGGGTCGCACACAAGGTCGAGCACACAAAAACCTGCCTTTGCTCCAATTGGAATACGCTGGCCAGCTGAATTGAAGAGGATGTATTCCGCGTAGCCCATATAGTGCCAATGGTTGTGGCAGGGATCCCATACAAACTGTGTGGAGGGTTCGGTGACATCCACCGGTGGGGTACCAATGTAGTAATCAGCATCCCCGATGTTTGAAATATAGGTTGTAAATTCAATAAGGTAGCGTGTGCCAAGCCCGCGCATACAACCCTCCTCAACGGTACAGGGGTTCGCGTTTTCCATGCTGGAAAACAGGAGCGAACTGTTCAAAATACTTTCATTCACTACAAAGTCAGGGGCATACGGACAATCCGGGTTGCCGGGATATATGCAGGTGTCGCTGCTTACTGTTGCAAGTGGTTCATAGTTACAAGCTGCAGGGTCCATACAGCCTACCAGCGGCCCGAGATAAACCAGGTTGTAAGGGATTGGATCAGTACTGCAACCTTCAATTTCGTAGCGGATACGGATGAAATATTCTTTTCCAGCCTCTAAATTAAGATGTGCCGAAGCCGCCCCATTGGGGCAGCCATTTTCGGCATAGTAAATCGTACCCAGTTGATCTTCCGAAATAAAGATGCCCGCACAACGGTCGTACACCCAGATTTTGGTGGGGCAAGTGGCATCGCAGGTAGAAATGACATACATACCCGTATCGGCCGGAGTGAAACTGTACCAGACCTCTTCGGCTGTGGGAGAAAACCCTGAACCAGGACTGAGGTAAATTGGGCTTACGCAAGATGTACCTGGAGGACAATTAAAAGTCACGGTTTCGGCTGAAAAATAGCTTCCAGTCTTGCTGGTGTATACCAGGGTGTCGTTCACAAAAATCCGATACCACCCATCCGGGAAAAACCCGTCCCCCGAATTGTCAATAATAGTAAACCTAGCACATTGATCGGGAGGCACACAATAGAAAAAATTATGGGTTGTTGAATCTGGTAACGTTCCGGTACCATACACTACGGAGCCATCCAGGTTTGTAACCGTCCAGGATAATTCAAAGTAATACCAATCTGAGTTGATTTCGAGCCGAACTTCGTCCTGGCCCGGAAGGCATTGAGCGGAGGTTTGAAAATCCGTAAACCCAAAAAGGAAGGCAAGAAAAAGTAGTAATAACTTCATACGTGGGGAAAAGGGATGTTTGGAAAACCCTACTGCAAAGAAAGTACAAAACAAGGGGCAAGTGAGGCTTTCTGCCGTGAAAAAAAACAATTGGTCGTTGAGGGTCAATTGACCGGCTCGGCCTCATTTTTGCAGTTCGATGTATGATTAATCTGGCAGGTGGAACACGGATGACACAGATTAGACCCGGATTTCAATCTTATTTGATCATTAATCTGTGTCTAAAGCGTTTCATCTGTGTTCCATCTACAACGATTTTGGCGAATTGCTGTTTTTTGATTGCCTGAAATCCAAACCTATCAACTTCTCATCGCCCTAACCACATTTTCACCACCAGTTAGTATATTTTTATGCAGAAACAAATCCTGACGTTCCTCCTCCTTACATGGCTATTGCCAAATTTTCTTTTTGCCCAAAACACCGATGGGTGGATTTTCAAAAATGAAAAAGAGGGAGTCAAAGTTTATTACCGAAAAACATCCGATGTTTATGAATTGAAACTCATCACCTCGCTCAAAGTCAGCCTCTCTGGACTCGTCACCCTTCTTTCAGAAGTAGACAACTACCCAAAATGGGGTTACAAAGTAGCCGAATCCCGCGAACTCAAAAAGGTTTCGGATCACGAAACCTACTACTATTCCAAACTGGACTTCCCTTGGCCTTTAGACGATCGCGACATCGTGGTGCATTCTAAAATGGAACAAGACCCCATCACCCGACGCGTTACAGCTACCAGTATTGCCAAACCAGACTATATTCCGGCTACCAAAGGAGTGATAAGAATGCGCAATGCCCACACATCCTGGACGCTTTTGCCCGGCCCCGGCGGCTGGACTTATGTGGAATATTACATTTATTCCGATCCCGGCGGCAGTTTGCCCGACTGGTTGGTGAATATGGCCCTGGATGTAGGCCCACGAGAGACGATAAAGAACATGCGTGGTTTTGTGCAACAGGAAAAATACAAGACGGCTAAAGTGGGTCATTTGAAGGATTGATTCCCCGCAAAAACTACGTTGTGTTCACATTCTTTCTTGGCCAATGAGCGATTTTTTTGACAGGATTTACAAGATAAACAGGATATGTCGGCTTCGCCGACTTGCTCCGATCATTGATTAACTATTCTGTCAAACGATTATCTGCCACAAACATCCATGCCACGGAGTCGGCGAAGCCGATATATCCTGTTTATCTTGTAAATCCTGTCAAAAAAAATACACATGAAACTAGGCCTCTTCGGTTACGGCAAAATGGGTAAAGCGATTGAACAAATCGCTGAAAAACAAGGCATTGAAATCGTGTGGCGCATTGGCCGCAACGACACTCCCGCCCCTACCCTGTTGCGCCAGGCAGATGTCGCCATAGAATTCACCCGGCCTGAGGCTGCTTTTGACAATGTGATGCATTGCCTTCGCGCTGGTTTGCCCGTAGTAAGCGGCACTACAGGCTGGCTCGACCGGCTTCCCGAGGCCCAAAATTTTTGTCTTGACAATAATGGAGCCATGCTTTGGGCCTCCAATTTCAGCGTAGGGGTAAACCTCTTTTTTGCCATCAACCGCCGACTCGCCGAACTCATGGCTTCCCGGCCAGAATACTCCGCCTCCCTTACCGAAACCCACCACATCCACAAACTCGATGCGCCCAGTGGCACTGCCCTGACACTCGTGAACGAATTGATTGAGCATACCGACCGGTACGCAGGCTGGTCGCTCGCACCAAATGTGCCAGCTTCTAATGAAATCCCCATCACCGCTATTCGCGAGGGCGAAGTCCCCGGCACCCATCTGGTTCGCTGGCAAAGCGCCGTGGACGAGATCCTCATTGAACACAAGGCATATTCGCGTGCAGGTTTTGCTACAGGAGCTGTTTTGGCGGCACAATGGTTGGTAGGCAAGCGGGGGGTGTATGGGATGGGGGATGTTTTAGGGGTGTGAGATGTTAGCAAAATGCCACCTATTTGCTTTGAAATTCTTTTCCAGTTTCAAGCACCCTTCCCGTCGATTTTTTGACTCATGCTGACTAAAGCATGTCATTCATTCCTGTAGCCGTGTTTGGTTTTTTCAGCAAGCACAGAAACACGAGAACCAAAATTGAAATGCGCACTCTGCTGTGCGCTTGGTGACAACACATGGTATGGCGGAAATTCGGATTGAATAACGGTGGTGCCGTGGTGACTGACTGTCGCCACGGCACACTTATTTAATCTTTGCGCTGTAGAGCGCAAACAATTTGAAAAATCCTGCTACCGTTCAGGAGAACATGCCTTTTTCTGTCCGGTTTTTAAGTATGCTCTTTTGCTGTTTAGATGCAAAAAAGCGGCCTTTTGCTTGATTTTAACACATAGGCCTCGACATATTATCCATTTTCTTTCTGGAATAAGCTGCCAAAACTGTCCTTTTTCCCTAGGGCGGTATGGCCACACTTTTGTCCCAATGATTGCGCGATCACCATCTTTTCATCACAATTTCTAAATCAATTTTACACATGAAAAAAGCACTTTTCTATCCTGCCCTCGTTGCCCTTATTCTTGCCAACGTTATTGTTTACTCCTGCCAAAAAGAGCAGGTTGTGACAGCCGTTCCTGTTACGACAGACCAAGAGGTAGGAGACCGTTTTGCACCTTGCTCCCCACTCAACATAGCCCAAGGCAACGGTCTTGTTATCTGTGGTATTGATAATGGCCCTAACGTTTGTGCCAATCCATGTACTGGTGCTGCAAGCACCTCCGCCACTGTTGTAGGTAATGCGGTGGCGTTCCAGTTCAATAATAGCGATGCCATCACTTTGACGAATCCTACTGGTGCTAACATCACTTGCGGCATCTTTGCTGGTACATGCGCTGGTATAGTCGCCACGATCAAGCCAAGTGAAATACGCGTTTTCAGAATTACTTTCAATCCCGCCACCGGCTGCTGTGAAGTGAAACCTGGTTGCTAATTGATCCTGTATTTTTAGCAAAATAGAGGCTGGCGTGCTTAAGCATTGCCAGCCTTTTTTTATAGGTATTAAATAGGCATTAAGTACTAATCCAAGCCTGGTCATTCTGTCGGAACCCGTCCAAATCTAGTGCGCTTAGGCCGAGAATTTGCCCTCCCGAGTGTTCAAAAGTGCAAATACCCGTCCAAAGCGCACTTGATTTGAACGGGTTCCTTCAGTATGACAAATCTTGGGGTCACTGGAGGGCAGAAGCGGACTTCAATTTGTTGCATATTGGCAAATTCCTTGCACTTCAAAAGCGCATTTCACTCAATTTTTTGAATCTTGCTGGCTAATTCGTCATTAGGTCATTAATAGTCATTGGGTCAATGACCAGCATTTTTTCACCACCACCGCTTTTCCATGAAGTTTCTTGCTACACTCCTGCTTTTTTTGTTGTCATTCAATGCTGTAAAGGCACAAGTCTCCAAAGATGTTACGGTGCCACTTTCTGCCACCATCGCCGTAGGCCCTGCCAGCGTCACGCTCAATTGGGTCAACCCTGGCAACGCCGGCCTCCTCGTTCGACGCCGGACAAAAGGGCAAGGGGGCTCTGCATGGCAACAAGTCCTCAATGTGTCCAACTCAAATCTTACCACCGTGACAGACAACGGCGTAACGGAAGGGCAGATTTATGAATACTCCATACTTCGCAGCCTCAACAATATCAGCGCTTATGGTTTTGCACACGTAGCCATTAATGCCAATCCCGTGGACAGCCGGGGTAAAATCCTGATTTTCGTAGATACGATCACTGCCGACGCATTGGGCGTAGAACTTGTTCGCTTGAAAAACGATTTGCGCGGCGACGGCTGGTGGCCCATTCCTTTCCATACCGGGCCTTCTTCAACCGTGCAATCCATTAAAAATCAAATCCTTGCTTCCTACAACGAAGACCCGGCAAACGTAAAAGCGGTGCTCTTGCTCGGCAATATTCCAGTCCCGTATTCAGGCAATAGTGCTTGGGACGGACATTCCCCAGACCACACAGGTGCATGGCCCTCGGATGCTTATTACGCGGAAATGAACGGCATCTGGACGGATGTTACAGTGAATAACGTAGCACCCAACCGGGCGGCCAACCAAAACATACCTGGCGATGGCAAATTTGACCAAAGCTTTTTACCCAGCACCGTAGAGCTGCAAATGGGCCGCGTGGATTTCAGCAACATTGATGCCGCCGCCTTCGGAGCCGCAGATCAGGTCGGACTGATGAAGAGGTATCTGGACAAAAACCACCGTTGGCGTATTGGGGATTACACAGTGGAAAACAAGGCTTTGGTGGATGACAATTTTGGGTATTTCGGCGGTGAAGCTTTTGGGTCCAATGGATTTCGGAATGCTTACCCGTTGGTTGGTGAAAGCAATATAGTTGAAACCGATTTTTTTGACGGAACCGAATCCCAGACCTACCTGCTGGGATATGGATGTGGCGGTGGTAACTACAATGGAGCAGGCGGCGTAGGTTCGAGCACAAACTTCGCCACTGACTCGATAAATATTGTTTTTTCCAACCTTTTCGGCTCCTATTTTGGCGACTGGGATTTTGAGAGCAATCCATTTATACCCTCGGCTTTGGCTTCTCGCGGTGGAATCCTGACTTGCTCCTGGGCTGGCAGACCGCACCATTTATATCAGGCACTGGCTTCTGGCGAAACCATTGGATATTGTATGAAAGAAACGATGAATTCGCAATTTAACACGGCATACCCAACCTCTTTTGGCAGAGGCGGCGCGCACGTGGCCTTGTTAGGCGACCCAACACTCCGCGCCCATGTGGTAAAACCTGCAACGAATCTGGCACTTTCTGACCCTAATTGTCAAAAAGTCGAACTCAGCTGGACGGCCTCGGCGGATACGGTAGCGGGGTATCATGTTTACCGTGCCTTTTCCCAAGACGGGCCTTACACTCGATTGAGTACCAACCTGGTTACGGGCACCACTTACACGGACAATAACCCCATACTTGATACGCTATATTATCAAGTCCGGGCCATTAAAAATGTCAGCACTCCGGGTGGAGGAGTGTATGCGAACAACGCGATCGGGCCTATCAAGTCCATCGTTTACAAGCAAGAGCCTCTTTCGGCAACATTTAGTCCGGCTTCGGTGGACTGCAATGGATCATTCACAATTTGTGTGAATGCAAGTGGAGGAACACCGCCTTTTACCTATTTATGGTCTAATGGGAACACCGGAGCTTGTGCAAATTATGATGCTTCCGGGCCTGTTAACGTGCAGGTTTCTGATGCGAAAGGCTGTGTTTTTCAAAGCCCGAATATCACCATCGTTTTTTTTCCTGATATCGTCCTTTCCTTTGACGTAATAAATGAAACTGCGCCCAACGCGAATAATGGCGCGATTAACTTATCCGCATCAGGCGGCGCTGGTGGATACACTTATTTGTGGAGCAATGGCGCTACGACCAAAGACCTGACTGGCCTTGCGGGTGGCACATACACCGTCACTGTAACTGATGCTGTGGGGTGTACCAGTACAAGCACTGTCATCGTCAATACCACCTCCGATACGGAAGAAGTCGCAGTGTTTGAGCGATTCCTGCTCTCCCCAAACCCTACCACAGGTATGGCTTCACTCTCGATTAAAATGCACGAGACAGCCAACATCCGTGTCGAAATTCGCGACGTGGCTGGCCGATTAATTTGGAGAAATCCGAGCCTGGAAACGGACGAGTTGAACCTTTCGATTGACCTGGCGCAAAGCCCGGCAGGAATGTACAGCCTCAGCGTTTGGGTTGAGAATCAGGTGTTTGTAAGGAAGATGGCGGTTGTAAGATAGAAAAGTAAACCGCAAAATGTAAAACCGGAGAACCGCAAAATTTAAAACCGTGATTTTTTGATTCGAAGCAGGCATAGATTTTAAATTGTTCGAGTGTTTGTCATCTCTTAGTTTTATATTTTGCGGTTCTCCAGTTTTGCGGTTTTGCGGTTTATTTTCTCTTTACATAAAATTCGGAATGATTTATGTTCATAATCCCAACCGCAAAAACCGACCAATACCGATACAATGGCCAAGCATTCCTTTTTTCTGCTCTTTATCGCCTTGCTTCTTTTCTCCTGTGGGAAAAACGCCCTGCCGCATCGCGACAAACTTGCCGAAAAAAGCGAGCCTTACGACCTGTTTTCTTTCCAGCGCTCGTATCCATACCCTGATTTTGACTGGAAAGGCTGGCGCAAAACCCTGCAACAAACCCGCATTTCTGAAACCGCCCAATCTCGTGAACTCAACTGCGGCAACAACCTCAGCAACTGGACGATACAAGGCCCCATGAATGTCGGCGGACGATGCAATGCCCTGGCTGCCAAACCCGACGACGAAAACACCGTGCTGGCGGGTTTCTCCGGGGGCGGCATTTTTAAAAGCACAGATGGCGCTGTAAACTGGCATCCCGTTTTTGACGACAATCCGGAGCTCTCTATCGGCGACATCACCTTCGATCCTTCCAATCCCAATGTCGTGTATGCCGGCACTGGCGACCCCAATATGCCATCCAATGTTTTCAACGGGGATGGCATTTACAAAAGCACCGATGCGGGTGAAACCTGGCAGCACCTCGTCAACAGTCCCGCAGCCATTGTTTCCAAAATCATCGTGCACCCTACCGACCCTTCCATTCTTTGGACGGCCATTATGGGCAACCCGTATGTGCGAGACAACCAGCGGGGTGTTTACAAAAGCACCGATGGAGGCAACACCTGGCAACAAGTGCTTTTTGTGAGCAACCAGGCAGGCGCATGCGATTTGGTGCAGTCGCCCGTCAATCCACAAATCATGTTTGCGTCTTTCTGGGATCGCATCCGCAACAATTTTGAATCGGTCATTTATGGCCCTAACGCCAAGGTGTATAAAAGTACAGATGGCGGCAATACATGGGTACAACTCACCAACGGATTGCCAACGGGCGTTATGGGCCGCACGGGCCTCGCCATTTCTCAGACAAATCCCAATAAAGTGTACGCCTTGTACATGGATTCGCTTAGCACACCTGGGTCGCTCCATAAATCTGTGGATGGCGGTGCAAGCTGGACACCCGTGAACATCGTACAATTAGAGGATGCCTGCAGCGATTTTGGCTGGTATTTTGGTAAAATCCGCACCAACCCAGCCGACGACGAAGAACTGTACTTTCTTGCCATTCAGCTGTGGAGAAAACCTGCCGGGAACAACGGTTGGTTCAATGCCGGTAGCGGGCATGCCGATAGCCACGACCTCATTTTTACCCAAAGCGGGCGGCGGTATTGGTCGAACGATGGCGGGGTGTACCGCAACGACGGACAAGCAAGTTGGACAAAAGCGCTTAACTTGCCTGTCACGCAGTTTTACCGAACCACCTATAACCCACACCAACCTGACAAATATTGGGCAGGCGCCCAGGACAACGGTATCCAGAAAGGAAATGGATTGAACCCCAACAACTGGCAATCCGTTTTTTCTGCGGATGGATTCAGCTGCGCTTTTGACCCGGGCAATCCTGAACATTTTTGGGTAGAAACCCAAAATGGCTCTATTCACGAAACAAACAACGCCGGCGATACATGGCAGTTTGGGTTCTCCGCACTCGGCACTTCCGACCGTACCAACTGGGACACACCGTTTTTCATGAGCACCCATGTGCCCAATCGGCTTTATTCAGGCACCTTCCGCGCTTATGCTAGAGATGCCGGAGGTGGCTGGGGGACTATTTCCGGCGACCTTACCGATGGAAATATTTTTGGCGCACGATTCCACACTATTTCCTGCATCAATGAATCCCCTGTCACCGCCAGCAAACTAATTGCCGGCACCTCCGACGGCAATGTGTGGCGCCGCGAAGCTGCTGGCTCCTGGACAAACATCACGGCAGGTTTGCCAGAGCGCTATGTAACTTCTGTCTCCTATTCTCCTACCCTATCTAACCGGCTTTTTGTGAGCCATTCGGGTTACCGCGACAACGAGCATATCCCGCACATCCACCGTTCGGACGACAACGGGAGCACCTGGATAGACATCTCTTCCGATTTGCCACAAGTGCCCGTGAACGATCTTTTAGTCCTGCCCGGCTATTCTGACCAGGTGCTGTTTGCTGCCACAGATGTGGGGGTTTACTTTACGACCACTGGTGGCGATTCCTGGAGGAGGCTGGGCGGGAACATGCCCTATATTCCTGTTTTTGATTTGGAGCGAAACCCTGTACGAAAGGAATTGGTGGCCGCCAGCTTCGCACGTGGCATCTGGACTTTCCCCTTCGATTCTGTTTTTGTGCAACAAAATCCCGTCACAGTCAGCCTGGCAGGCACTGTCCGAGACGAATTGGGCGATGGCGTAATCGAAGTGGATATGGGCGGGACATTGAGTGGTACGGATGGAACATTCAGCCTCCAAAACGTGCCGGGATGCGCCCCCTACACCCTTGCACCCTACCGCGACGACAATCCCCTGAATGGAGTCACCACTTACGATTTGGTGTTGATTTCCAAACATATCCTCGACATCGAGCCTTTCGATTCGCCCCTAAAAATGATCGCCGCCGATGCCAACCGTTCGGGCAGCATCACAACCTTCGATATGGTGCAATTGCGCAAACTCATACTTGGCATTGACACCGCATTCTCTAACAACTCTTCCTGGCGCTTTGTCCCGGCCAATCACCAGTTTGTCAATCCACTGAACCCTTTTGAAACTTCTTTTCCCGAAACACTGTCTGTACAGGTGCTGACCGATCCGCTTGCCAACCTCGATTTCACGGGCATCAAAATAGGCGACGTGAATAATACTGCCGTACCTAACCTGACAGCTTTTGCTGATGAACGGACTGTAGGAGAATGGCCCGTGTTGGTGGATTGGATGATTGGTT
Organism: Saprospiraceae bacterium; assembly: GCA_046160625.1. GTDB lineage: Bacteria > Bacteroidota > Bacteroidia > Chitinophagales > Saprospiraceae > M3007. The sequence goes on along the minus strand of JBJXGZ010000071.1, from coordinate 39,174 downwards.
CAACCGGCTCTAAAGACCAAGGGGTAGTGGCAGCGGAATTCTCCTTCCCGGGTGCGCACGTGAGACGAGGGTCTTATGCCCCCGCGCCAATCGCTGCACAATTTACACTGCGATTCAACCCTGAACAATTAGTCTTTGAAAAAATTGAACCCCTTGCATCGGGCATTTCCCTTGAAAATTTCGGGTTGAACAGAACGGGCAATGGGTTATTGACTTTTTCTTATTCGTCAGACGACTTGAAGTCGTCTGACGAAGCTGCGCTTTTCAAGGTCTTTTTTCGGGCGAAAGGGAATATTCCATTAAATCAACAAATTAGCCTGGCCGATTGGCCCACCGCGGCGCTGGTTTACCACAGGGATGGCAAGGCATTGAAACCTGTACTGGATTGGGGTATAGGGGAAGCGGCGGTAGCGATAGCGCCAAACCCTTTTGGCATGGACGGAACCTGGGTTTCGACGACCACCCCAGGAAAACTGGAGATTTTTAATGCGAGTGGGATGTTGATGTTTTCGAAAAATATGATTCCAAAGCAAGCACTTTATCTTGAAAAAGTGCTTTTTCCACAAGCTGGGGTATATTTTTGGCGAATGGGTGAAAGCACAGGCAAGTTAGTTTATGCTCCATAAGGGTCTGCCCTCTTTGTCATTTTAAAGACGATTTTCCCAAGGAATTTCAATTTTAACACGCAAGCTGTGCAAAAGTCGGAAAGCAAGCTAGACTTTTGCGTACCCTTTTTGGCAAACACTATAATCGGTACGCTGACATTGTCAGTTGCCACACCCCAAAGAATAAAACCGATTTGCCGGCGTTAACACGCCTTTCCTTTTTCTGCTCAACCATTTTAGTAGTCCGGTTTTCAAGGTCTTGCCTCGAAAACAAGTACTTTTTTCGGTCAAATTATGCTGACCTTCAACCGCAAACCGTTTAGACGTTGAACAAAAAATGCAGTTAAAAAAATCCGTTTGTTCCAGCCTGGTACTTGTCCTTACACTTTTTTCGAGTGTTGTTGTTTTCGCTCAAAAGGAAGAACCCTTACAACTTTCAGATCTGGAAGAACCGAGTGACACCACTGATATTTTGGTCGCCAAAGGAGCCTACCCTATTACAATCACCGATGCCGAACTGAAGGAAAGGCTCGGCTCGCTAAGTAGCTGCCTCGAATTGCGCACCACAGCTGTGGTAAAAAGCTATATCAAGACTTATGTGCAGATTCAGACAGAGAAAACGCGCAATATGCTTGGTAAGCGCCTCACCTATTTCCCGCTTTACGAAGCGAAATTTCAAGAATATGGTGTGCCTGATGACCTGAAATTCCTCTCCGTTGTGGAGTCGGCACTCAATGCAAAGGCGGTTTCCCGGGTAGGAGCTACCGGACTTTGGCAGTTTATGCCCAGCACGGGCGGCGAGTACGGCCTCCGCACCAATACTGCCGTAGAAGACCGCAGCAACCCAGTAAAAAGTACGGATGCCGCCGCCCGCCACTTGCGCGACCTTTACAACCATTTTGACGATTGGGCACTCGCGCTAGCCGCCTACAACAGTGGTTCAGGCCGGGTGAATGCCGCCATCCGCCGTGCCGGAAGCCGCAATTTTTGGGCTATCATGCCCTATCTGCCAAAAGAAACACGCAATTATGTGCCCGCATTCATCGCGGCTACTTACATCTGCAACTACTTCCAAATACATGGGCTTACACCTAACAACCCCGATTTGGACCAGCAGTTGACTGATTATGTCAATGTCTACGAAGGCATCTCGTTCCGCGACATTTCAGACGCAACAGGCATATCATACCAAGTCATCAAAGACCTTAACCCTGGATTCAAGCGCGATTATGTGCCGCCTACGACCGATGGCCATTTTGTGGTGGTACCAGAGCGCGTAATGCCGGCCTTCATTCGCTATCTCAATTCGGTAAGTAGTGCACGCAAATACAAACTGGAAAGCATTGAAAGGTACACCAGCGCTGATGTCGGCGATGGTCGCTACTGGATTAGCAACGCCAAACCGAAAGAGGTGGAGCATGTTGATCGTTTTGCGGCTCGACTTGGCATTTCAGGTGTTCAGCTGAAATCCTGGAACGATCTCGAATCCAATTATGTGCAGCCTGGCCAAATGCTCAAACTTTATCGCCCGGTTTTTGTGCAAAAACACTCTGGAATCCGTATCGAAGCACCCACTGCCGCCACAATGGCACCCAGCAAGCCAACCGCTGCCCCAAAGAAAAACAATGCGCCCGCCAGCAAACCCAAGCCCGGCGGCAGCCCTTCGGTAGTATTTCAAGAAGAACCAGTAACGCCTCGGGAGAAGCAGTATCAATACCATACTGTTCGTCGCAATGAATCCCTTGAAGACATTGCCCGGCAATACGCTACTTCGGTGGAAAGTCTGCGAAAATTGAACAAACTTGACAGCGTGAAATTTGGAGCACGATTGAGGATCAGAGAGTTCTAATCTGACAGCACAGACAGAGCCCGGAGGTATTAAAAACCTCCGGGCTCTGTGCTTTTTAAAAATAAAATCGAAGCCCCCCGAAGTTTTAAAGAACTTCGGGGGGCTTTTTTAAATTAAAAACGGAATTTTGCGCATCACGAGGGATAGTTGGCAGTTGCAGATTCCAGTACACCGATCACCAATTACCAGTCTACCAATCACCTTTACCCGCCATAGCCTTAGCGAAGGAGGGCCACCAATTCACTAATCACAATTTATCTTTCCGCCATGCTTACACGTGCCCTTATCATCGAAGACGAGCCAGAAGGCTTGGAGAACCTCAAAAATTTGCTCCGCATGTGTTGCCCCGACGTAGACGTGGTAGCTGAAGGTGGTTCCAATGCAGATCTGCTCCGCCTGGCCGACGACCGAAGCAACCGCTTCGATGTAGCTTTTCTTGACATCAGCTTGCCCGACGGACTCGTTTTCCAGGCCCTCCAACAACTCGAAGAACTTCCTTTTGACATCATATTCGTCACGGCTTTTGACAAATACGCCATACGGGCATTTGAATTTGCTGCCATTGATTATGTTACCAAACCCATTGAGCGCGAAGAACTGATCCGTGCCGTGAGCCGGATAAAACCGCGAAACACGGAAACCAAGGCTCGCTTGGAAGTGCTCCAGCAAACCTACAACCCCAACGCTCCCAATGCTTTCAACAAGATCGGCATTTCAGCCATGGACGGGGTTCATTTTGTTCGTCTTGCTGACATCACGCGCCTGGAAGCCGAAAACAACTATACGCACTTCCTGCTCAATGGCGGTAATAAAATCACTGCTAGCCGCACCATAAAAGCATACGAGGATGCCCTCACAAGTTTCAATTTTGTACGCGTACACAAAAAACATATCGTGAATATGAACTTCATGAAAACCTATATCAAAGGCGAGGGGGGGTATCTTATCATGGAAAACGGCGATAGCATTGAAGTGTCGCGCCGCCAAAAAGTGAACCTTATGGACGCGCTCAAACGCACGCATGGGGAGACTTGGAAATAATCGAATCAATCGCACCAATCGAATCAATTACATAATGGGCTTTTTTGACAAATTTTTTAGCAAAGAAAAGAAGGAGGACCTCGACAAAGGACTTGAGAAAACGAAAGAAGGATTGTTTGTCAAACTGGGCAGAGCCATTTCAGGTAAAAGCACGGTGGACGTGGAGGTACTTGACGAAGTGGAAAACATCCTGATTTCAAGCGATGTAGGATTAGACACCGCTGTAAAAATCATTGACCGTATCGAAGCCCGTGTCAGTCGTGACAAATATTTGAACACGGAAGAATTGAACGAGATTCTTCGCGACGAAATAGTGGACCTGCTGGCAGAAAACAACACCGAGGATATGGAAGATTTTGACATCCCGGCAGGTAAAAAACCTTATGTACTGCTTGTTATTGGCGTGAATGGTGTGGGAAAAACAACCACGATCGGCAAGTTGGCCTGGCAATTCAAACAACGCGGCCACAAAGTGGTACTGGGCGCAGCTGACACTTTTCGTGCTGCCGCTGTAGACCAACTTAAAATCTGGGCCGACCGCGTAGGCTGCGATTTTTACTCCAAAGGAATGAATGCCGACCCGGCTGCAGTGGCCTTTGAGACAACCCAATACGCACTCGAAAACAATTGCGATGTGGCCATTATTGACACAGCCGGGCGCTTGCACAATAAAAGCCACTTGATGTTGGAACTGGGAAAAATCCACCGCAGCATGGACAAAAAACTGCCCGGAGCACCCCATGATGTACTTTTGGTACTCGATGCGAGCACAGGACAAAACGCCCAGGAACAAGCCAAACAATTCACTGAAGTAGCCCCAATCACCTGCCTCGCCCTCACCAAACTTGATGGCACCGCCAAAGGTGGAGTGGCCATCAGCATCAGCGACCAGTTCAAAATCCCGATCAGATACATTGGTGTGGGTGAGAGCATAGATAAATTGCAGATTTTTAATAAACGAGCCTTCGTGGAGTCCATCTTCGGAGATAAGCAACTGGGTTGAAAAATAGTGTTAAGTGTTAAGTGTTAAGTGTTATCGGTAACGCTTAACGCTTAACACTTAACACTTAACACTTAATCATGATACAAGTCCTCCACATTTCCGCCGAGTGTTACCCCGCTGCCAAAACGGGTGGTTTGGGCGACGTGGTCGGCTCCTTGCCCAAGTACATGACCCAAGCCGGGGTGCTTTCAGCAGCTGTCATCCCGAAGTACGCGCTCAAGTGGATTCACGGTCGTGAGTGGGTCACGGTATATAACGGTGCGATTCGCTCCGACTGGCGGACGATCCATTTTTCAGTGCAGCAGGAAAAAAGCAATGCACTTGGCTTCCCGTTTTTTGTGGTAGACATTCCAGGACTTTACGACCGACCCGGTATTTACAACGACCCAAATGGCTGGGCTTATGGCGATGAAGTAGAGCGGTATCTTGTCTTTCAACAAGCTGTGCTCCAATGGGTGATTTCGTTTCCCGAACACGAGCGTCCGCGCGTGCTGCACTGTCACGATCACCATACGGGACTTATCCCGTTCATGGCAAAACACTCCCCCGATTTTCGGCCTTTGGCAGAAATGCCCACGGTGTTTACCATCCACAACGGCCAGTATCAGGGCGCATTCAGTTGGAAAAACCACAACCTCCTGCCTTACTACGATGCCTGGGCGCGGAGCTACCTCGACTGGAACGGAGCAGTGAATCCGATGGCCTCGGCCATCAAATGTGCTTGGGCGGTTACCACGGTATCAGAAAGTTACCTCTTCGAACTCCATGAAAGCAGCCTCGGCCTCGAGCCACTTTTCCGGCTGGAATGGCAAAAACAATGGGGCATCATCAATGGCATTGATGCGCAGGTATGGGACCCGGCCACAGATGCGGCAATTCAATTTCGCTTGGAACCCAACAACCAACAGTCAGAAATAAATTCGATTCAGGAATTTAAATACAAGAACAAGCGGGTGTTGTGCGAGTGGTTTGGCCTGTCCGAACATTTGCCCATGGTAAGTTTTATCGGACGCATGGTGAACGAAAAAGGCTCGGACTTACTCCCCGATGCTATTAGAAATTACCTCAATGCTGGAGGCTCAGCCAGCTTCCTGATCTTAGGCACGGGCGAAACCTGGACCCAAAACCAATTCCGCAGTATGTCACACCAATACCCGGGTCGCGTGAATGCTGTGATTGATTACAATGAGGCCCTGGCACATCAAATCTATGCGGGATCTGATTTCCTCATCATGCCTTCACGAGTGGAGCCTTGCGGGCTGAACCAGATGTACGCCATGCGCTATGGTACCATCCCAATCGTGCGTTCCATTGGCGGACTGAAAGACACCGTGCCTGATATTGCCGAACCAGATGGCTCCGGGCGCGGCATTCGTTTTGACCAAGCTACGCTCAACGACATAGGCTACGCAATACACCGGGGCGCGGCGATGTGGCACAATGAACCCGGCATTGTGGCAGGACTGCGCCAGCGCATCATGGCGGTGGATTTCTCCTGGGAGAACACGGTGGGCAGATATTTTAGCGTGTATCAGCGGATTGGGGGAAAGATTGAACCAGTGGTGCCGGAGGCCTTTGTCAGCGAACCAACGCTGAAAAAAAAGAGGCGGGGGGTAAGAATTGAATAGGGTGACCGTTATACGGTACATCTCACAATTTTGGTGCGATTCCCTACACGAAGTATGGTATGCATCATACCTTAAAAAGCATCCTTCATGGACGGCCAGAAAGATTATGAGTTTTCTAGCCCACTTTCGTTGCAAGACGCATTGCAAAGGCTGAAAAAGCAAAGTGAAGGGACTACCTACGGCGTACTCTATGGCTCAGTAGTCGGCAGGCAGTTCTTTTTGCACCATAATGTCGGAAAATTCAAAAAATTCTCCTTCGACGACCCAAAACTTAGTGGGTACATTCTGCCCGAGGGAAATGGTTGTCGGGTTTTTGTTCGCATCCAGGTAGATCCTTTGGGGGCGATCAGCACTTATGCAGTGACTATAATTGCCCTGATCATCTTTGTTGTCCTTTTGAACCGATCAATAGATATCCTGAAAGATGGGTTTCCTTTATTGGCTTTTATTGTTGACTTTTTGAGGTCTAATTTAATTGAATTTGGTCTGCCCTCCTTATTTGCTTTTGCCGGTTTTCTTATCTGGAAAAGGTTGGGCAAATCAGACACCCCCGATGCTATCCTCCAATTGTGGCACTTGATGGAAGGTGGAGCTATGGTTGAGACCGAGGTGGAAGAAGAAATGTCGGAGTAGGATAAGGCTTACCATTAGCTGTAGTAGAAAAAACGCCTACTTTCGCTTTTAAAAAACGGCTTATTCAACAGATAGTTATCAACATAGAAGAATCGCGCATGGCGGTCTTTTTGCAATTTTTGCAAACACTCAACTATGTACAAGTGGCGCAACCGCCACGCCACATTGCCGACAATGTCATGCCAACGCCTTCAGAGGGGAGCGACAAGCCTCATTTTTTAGCAGACCTTGCTGGTTCGCTTGCCTGACCAGACGGAGATGAACTTGCCGAAATCATGTCTCGTGAATTTCAAAGTATTGAAGGGGAATGGTAGCATTGAATTCCAAATAAGAGGCTAACCTAAATATATACCCCCCAAATTGAACAGGCTTATGGCAGCAAAAGATAAATTCCACGAAGTGCTTAAAACCGCGCTCGTAAAGGACGGTTGGACAGTAACAGATGACCCATACGTTCTAAAAATTGGGGGTAACAATTGTATCATGGCAACAATAAAAGAGAAAATCAAGAACTACCAGCAGTTGCTTATCGGTCTTCTTCAAGATTATGCACGAGAACATTCTGGCAACCCAGAAATGGAAGACCAAATCCTTGCAGATACCGACCGCAACCACTTTCAACTGATCCGTCTCGGCTGGGACAAGGACGACCGGATTGAAAACATCTTGCTTCACTTCGATATCAAGCCAGACGGTAAAATCTGGATACAGTCCAACTGGACCGAAACCCGCGTGGCAGAGGAGCTCCTGCGTCGGGGTGTTTCAAAATCAGACATTGTATTGGGTATGCAGCCGCCTACTTATAGACAGTATACGGAGTATGCGGCGGCGTGAGTCAAGACGCTACTCAAAATCCTCAGGGCTTTCTCTGCCGTGGTTCTTGCGGGGAAAGTATAAAAAGTAAAAAATGTGTGCTAAAAACATCTTGCTGGGCTTGGCATTACTGGTCTTTCAAGCCTGCCCAGGGGCTAAAAGCACAGAGCAGAAAGTCGAACAAGCACAGAAGCCAGACACTCTTACGAGCGAGGAGGAATCCTTGAAAAACAAACTTACAGATAGTATTTATCTGCTTGCATTGGCTCAAAGTATTATCGCTGATAAGTGGGAATACCAAGATAGCGATCCTCGTGATGAAAATATACTGCCCTCTATGGTGGGCCTCTTGGCGACGGATGACCCGAAGGGAAAGAATTTTTGGTTTTTGGCAGTTTCCAAACTGCTGCCAAAATCAGACGGTGCTTTGTCCGAAATTTTGGGCGCAAAGATTAACCGATACGTAGAGGAAGAACCGGTGGAGTTTTTCAAGTTGCTGGCGGCCAATAATTCATCAATTCCGGCCAGTTCAAATCTGCAAAACTGGACGAACCTTGTCTGGGGTGAAATACAGATCGAACACGAAGGGGAGGAAACTGCCGAAATAGATAGATATGTGAAAGCGATAAAGAAAAAATGCTCCAAGATTACAGGAGCGGAAAAAAAGTTGTTGGATAAGTTCGTGAAGAATATGCAATACATTATAATGATGACAGACCTTCTGCCAATTGAGGAGATTGGGGTAAAGGAAAACTAAAAATCAACACCTGCCATGATAAAGATGATCTGCCTAATCCTCGGCGGGGGCGCCGGAAGCCGCCTTTACCCACTTACTGAAAAACGCTCCAAACCTGCCGTGCCCATCGGCGGCAAATACCGCTTGATTGATATCCCTATTTCCAACTGCATCAACTCGGGTGTGAAGCGGATGTTCGTGCTTACGCAGTACAACTCTGCCTCACTCAACGCCCATATCAAGAACGCCTACAACTTCGACCATTTTACCCAAGGCTTTGTGGATATCCTCGCGGCAGAGCAGACACCCGGTGATTCTGGCTGGTTCCAGGGCACTTCCGATGCCGTGCGCCAAAGCCGAAAGCACTATGAACGGCACGAATTCGATTACATCCTCATCCTCTCTGGCGACCAACTATATCAAATGGATTTTGAGTCTATGGTGAAACACCACATCGAAAAAAATGCGGATGTTACCATCGCTTGTCTGCCCGTGGATGCGCGTGATGCTACCGGGTTTGGCATCATGAAAGTCAACGATGCAGGCTATATCCCCCGTTTTATCGAGAAGCCCAATGCGGATTTGCTTCCCGATTGGACCAGCGAAGTCAGCCCATACAACAAGAAGCGCGGGCGCAATTACCTCGCCTCCATGGGCATTTATATTTTCAACCGAAAAGCCCTTAGCGACCTGTTCGACAACTACCCTGAAGCCACCGATTTTGGCAAAGAAATTATCCCCACCGCCATCGCTGAAGGCCGCAAGGTAGCCGCCTATCAATACGAGGGTTATTGGACCGACATTGGTACCATCCGTTCCTTTTTTGATGCCAACATCGAACTTACTGACCACATCCCTCCTTTCAACCTTTTTGATACCAAGAATATTATTTACACCCGGGGACGGATGTTGCCCCCTGCCAAATTCTACGGCGGCACCCAACTCAACCGCGCCCTCATTGCCGAAGGCTCCATCATTCACGCTCGTGTCATTGAAGGTTCCATCATCGGCTTGCGGTCTCGCATTGGCGAAAACACCGTCATCAAAGATTCCATTGTGATGGGCAATGATATATACCAGACCTTGCAGGAAATAGCAACCCAACAAGAAGACATCCCGCTTGGCGTCGGTCATTATTGCCACATCGAACACGCCATCCTCGACAAAGACTGCCGCATTGGCAACAACGTTGTTATCAAAGGCGGCCCTCACCTGCCTGATACCGATGCCGACGAATATGTCATCCGCGATGGCGTGGTGGTGATTAAAAAAGGGGCAATGATACCCGAAGGCGCACGCATCATGTGAACTTTTATGTATGATGTATGATGTATGATGTATGATGTATGGAGTGATACATCATACATCATACATCATACATCATACATCATACATCATACATCATACATAAAAAATGGAGCCTCCCAAACGCATACTCGGCATTGACCCCGGCACCAACGTGTTGGGATTTGCTATTATTGATGCCGACAAAAAAGAGGTAAAAGTCATCGAAATAGGAGTCGTAACCTTCGCGCATATCAGCAGCGACGACCACACGGTGAAACTCCGCTATATCTTCGAACAAGTTCAGGATATCATTCGCCAGCACCGGCCTACAGAAATGGCCATCGAAGCACCTTTTTTTGGCAAAAATGTACAGGCTATGCTTAAATTGGGCAGGGCGCAAGGGGTTGCAATCGCCGCAGGAATGGTTAATCACCTCGTGATCACGGAGTATATGCCCAAAAAAATCAAGAGCGCCGTGACAGGCAACGGCAACGCCTCCAAAGAGCAAGTGGCGGGAATGCTGGAGAACATCCTTCATACCAAGTTTTCTGAAAAATACTTCGATGCCACCGACGCACTCGCAACCGCTTTATGCCATTGGTACCAATCGAGTAGCCTTGGCCTGGCTGGTAAAAAATCCTATACGGGCTGGAAAGGGTTTTTAAAAGACAATCCCAAGCGGGGGAAGTGATATTGGGATATTGAATATCCCAATATCCCAATTTCTTAATATCCCAATTTCTCAACCCGCTTCCTCAATCAACAAGGCAAAAAACTCACCCAAACCCCAGCCATAAGCCACGGCCTGTTGCGGCACAATGCTCGCAGGCGAAATGCCCGGAATCGTATTTGCTTCCAAAAAATGGAAGGTGTCACCTACCAATATATAGTCAAAACGCACCACACCCCGACATTGCAGGGCATTGTAGAGAAAACGCGACTGAACCTGGCATTGTAAGGTAAGGGTGTCGGATATTTCCGCGGGTGTGACTTCCTTTGAACGGCCCTCATACTTGGCGGCGTAGGTAAAAAATTCGTCGTCGGGGATAATTTCGGTTACGGGCAATACCACTACCTCACCATTCACGCGCAGGGCGCCATTGGAGAATTCACGGCCAGGCAAAAAACTCTCCACCACTACTTCTTTATCAAACCGAAAAGCCTCTTCGATGGCTGGGATGAGCGCCTCCATCGTCTTCACTTTGGTTACGCCGAAACTGGAGCCGTGCGTGTTGGGTTTTACAAAAAGCGGCAACCCAAGTTCCGTAAACTGCTCGTTGTCAATCTTTTCAGCACGATGTAAGAGTACGGATTTAGCCATCGGGATTCGATTGCCGTACTGCGCCATTTGCATTTTGGTGTTGTGCTTGTTCATTGTGAGCGCGCTCACATACCCGTCACAGCAAGTGTAGGGTATACTGAGCATTTCGAGGTAGCCCTGCATTTTGCCGTCTTCGAGCGGTGTGCCGTGGAGGGCCGCAAAAGCGCAGTAGAAGTGGATTTTTTCGCCGTTCACCGTTAGTGAAAAATCGTTTTTGTCTACCTGAGCACCAGAACCAATCTCGCGCCAATCGGCTTTCTGGATATCGATGAGGAAGCAACGGTAGCGGTCTTTAGGCAAGTGGTCATACACGACTTGACCGCTTTTGAGGGAGATGACGCGTTCCTCGGAATCACCGCCGGTAAGGATGGCTATGTTTTTCATGGAATGATGATTTTTTGCCCGCCGAAGCTTTAGCGAAGGAGGGGTATATGGTGATTTGTTTATTTGGTGATTCGTTTATTTGTGGATTTGGTTATTGGGCTCGATGCGCCAAAGGTACATTGTCTTTAAAATTGCGTTAAGGCTTAAACGTTATTCAAGGCAATTCGTCTATCATCCACCTAACGGATTTTTTGCAAACAGGAAATCCAAGCGTATGTGCTCAAATCACCCCCTCCTCCGCCTCTGTCAAGAATAAGGCAGATAGAAAGGCTTCGGCGGGTAAAAAATCCACCTATACCCACATCCACAAACACATGAAATTACAGCATCTTCTCTGGCGCATGGGCTTTGGGCCGCGCACCAAAAGCTGGGAAAACTGGGCCGCATTACCCGCTGAAACCTGGTGGCCAAAACTCCGGGATGAGTCCCTGGCCGCACCCCAACATTTTGATGTGGTTGATGGTACAATTAAAGGCCTTCTGATGGGTGTGGGCGAACTCGGCAAAATGGAAAAGCGCGACCTCGACAAGGAGCAAAAACGCCAGATACGCCAGCAAAGCCGGGAGGATTTGCAAAACCTGAACCTCCTGTGGCTGGAAGAAATGACGCACACCAAGGCACAATTACGTGAAAAGATGGCGTTTTTCTGGCACGGGCATTTCGCCAGCCGGAACATCAACATTCTATATCAGCAACAACTGTTGACCGTGCTGCGAGAACATGCGCTTGGCAATTTCGCCGAGCTCCTGCGCAGCGTGTCAAAGTCTGGAGCCATGATCGCATTCCTCAACAACCAACAAAACAAAAAGCAACACCCCAATGAAAACTTTGCCCGCGAGGTCATGGAACTCTTTACGCTGGGCCGCGGCAATTATACAGAAAATGACGTGAAGGAAGCCGCGCGAGCATTCACAGGCTGGGGTCATCGTCTGGATGGCGAATTTGTATTTCGGCAACGCGATCACGATACGGGCAGCAAAACGGTGTTGGGAAAAACAGGAAATTTCGACGGCGATGAACTGCTTGATATTTTGTTGGAAAAACGCGAAACTGCCCGTTTCATAGCTCGAAAACTGTACAAATTTTTAGTAAATGAAACCCTGGTGCCGGAAGAGCGCATCATCTGGCTCGGCGACCGTTTCTTTGATTCGGGATACAAAATCATGCGTTTGCTGGAGGACATCGCGCGCTCGGATTGGTTCTACGCGCCGGAAAACGTAGGCACAAAAATCAAATCGCCTATCGAACTTTGGGTAGGCATTCGCCGCGCAATACCGCTGGAACTCGCCGACCCTGATAGCCAGCTCGTGTTGCAAAAAGCCCTTGGGCAAATCCTATTTTATCCGCCCAACGTAGCGGGTTGGCCCGGTGGCCGCAACTGGATAGACAGCAGTTCGCTCATGTTGCGCCTGCGAATCCCGCAATTGTTGTACGCCAATCAAGACCTCGACGTGCGCGGCAAAACCGACGACGACCAACAAATGGGCGAAGCTGCCAAAGCTCAAATGCGCCGTCTTTCAGCCATAATGGATTGGCAACCTGCGCTCGATTTATTTGCCAAAACACCTGACAATGAATTGATTGGAAAACTGGCCAAGTTCCTCTGGGCAGCTTCAACGAAAACCCTTCCCTTAGAAGTGTTGCAAAAAAACACCGACCAAAGTAGCCCTTCCGCGCTTATCCAAACCGCGATGGTGCAATTGATGGCTACGCCGGAATATCAACTTTGTTGAGGATTTGGTTATTGGGGGATTTGGTTATTCGTTGCCCAGAGCTTGGTATCTGTGCCTACTGTCAAAACGAATACCAAGCTCTGGGCAACAAATAACCAAATCCCCAAATAACCACCTCAACAAATAAACAAATCACCGCCTCAACAAATAAACAAACGCACACCATGCTTATCAAACGCAGAGATTTCCTCAAAACCGGTTCGCTTGCAACAGCCTCCTTGCTATTGCCAAAATTCTTGCACGCCCTCCAAGCCCCAGGATCTTTGCCCGATAAAGGGCGCAACCTTGTCATAATCCAGTTAAGCGGTGGCAACGATGGCCTGAACACCATCATCCCAACTCGCAACGACGTGTACTATCGTGAGCGGCCACGCCTAAGTATCAAACGCGAAACCACGCTCGCGCTCACAGATGAGGCTGGCCTACACCCTACCCTTGTGGGACTAAAGAGCCTCTGGGATAGCGGCCACATGTCCGTACTCAACAGCGTTGGTTACCCCAATCCAGACCGTTCGCACTTCCGCAGCATGGACATTTGGCATTCCGCAAGCCCTGCTGAGGAGTATTGGCAAACTGGTTGGCTGGGCAGATACCTTGATGCACATTGCGCTGGACGTCCCTTCGCTGCACTTGAATTGGACGACACGTTGAGCCTTGTATTGAAAGGCGAAAACGCAAAGGGACTGGCCTTGCAAGATGCAAAAAGGCTTTACCAAAGCACGCGCAGCCCCTTCTTTGCCGAATATTCCACTGCCAAAGGCCCTGTGCTCAACGACGATGCGCCTGTAGATTATCTGTACAAAACGATGGCCGAAACACTTTCTTCAGCCAATTACCTGTTCGAGCAAAGCCGCCGAAAACCAAGCATGGCAAACTACCCGAGCACGGGCTTAGGCAATGATTTAAAGGCCATCGCATCGCTGATTTTAGCGGATACGGATACTTCGGTGTACTACGTTTCGCTCGGCAGTTTTGACACCCATATCAACCAACAGGCTCAGCAAAAGCGGCTCTTTCAGGAGTTCAACGACGCGCTCTCGGCCTTCACAAACGACCTGAAATCCAATGGAAAATGGAACGATGTGCTGGTGGCGACCTTTTCCGAATTTGGTCGCCGCGTGTCGCAAAATGCCTCTGGTGGTACCGATCACGGCACGGCAAACAACATGATGTTTTTCGGAGGCAGCCTGCGTCAAAAAGGCCTGCTCAATGCGATGCCCAATCTCACAGATTTGGATCAGGGCGACCTGAAATTCCAGGTGGATTTCCGGCAGGTGTATTCCAATTTGTTGGGAAATTGGCTAGGTGCTGATCCTGCAAAAGTATTGGGGAGAACATTTGAGCCTTTAAAGATTGTGTAAGATTAAAGACCAAAACAGTAGTATGGCATAAATTTAGTAGCACATTATTAAAAAATTTTACCTTTGAGCCATTCTCTTTAATCTAGGCAAAATTTATCGCCTAATAATCCTTGCCTCGGTAGTTGTTGAAACGGAACAGAGCAACTTTTTCGATGCCCGTTTTCATCTTCTCCCACGTTTCCATTCCCATCCGAATTTAGGTTTAATGACCTTATATGGTTTTCTGATGCTGACAAACACTACAGCACAGGCTACTGCTTTGTGTCAAAATCATTGATAATCAAACCAATCGGCAAATGCGCGACCTTGTAGAACTCGTGGGATTGGTCAACAAGACCAAGCTGAAGGGAAGCGGGATTTTAAAATTTATCATCGAGCCAGACTCCAAGATGGAGCGCCTCTTCGATGCCCTTTTAGATAAAAAGGTGATGTCGGACGAGGATGCAAAAGCCCTTTTCAAAGAGGGCAACGACGGAAACTTGACGAGTTTGAAAAACAAACTTAAAGAACGTCTGCTCGACGCAATTTTCCTGCTCGATTTCAAAGAGGCCAACTTCACAAACCGCCAAAAAGCGTTTTTTGAATGTTACAAAAAGTGGTCGGCGGCGATGACCTTGCTCATCCGCAATGCCAAAATTACCGGCATTGACCTGCTCGAACGCCTGCTCCGCCACGCCAAACATTTTGAATTCACAGAGCTCACACTCGACATTTTGCGCGTTTTGCGCCTTCAATACAGTACTGTGGACGGTGATATCGGGAAATACGAGGATATAAAAGCGCAGTACCTAGAATATGAGAAAATCTGGCAAATGGAAAGCAAAGCGGAGTTTTTCTACTCCGAACTGATGGCACAGTACACCAACAGCAAATCCACCAAAGCCGAGGTAACGCAGCAGGCCGAGGAATTTTACGCAGAATTGAAGCCCTTCATGTCGGTTTGTACCTCGTTCAAACTTCACTTATTTGGGCGCATGGTGCATCTCCTGATTTACAACAGCGAGAACGACTATGTAAAAACGGCCAAACTCTGCGAGGAAGCCATCGCGTTTTTTGACAAAAAAGACTACGACAGCGGGCTGCCGCTTCAGGTGTTTTACTACAACCTGATTGTATGTTACCTCCAATTGGGCGAGTTTGAAAAAGGCCAAAAAGCCATCGAACGCTGCGAATATTTCTTCGAGGAAGGTTCCTTTAACTGGTTCAAATTGCAAGAACTTTTCTTCCTGCTCGCCGTGCGTACCGGCCACTGGGAAGAAGCCTACCACCTCTACGAAAAGGTGGTGAATTATCCGCGCTTCGAGGAAAAACAAGTGCAGGTGGTTGAGATGTGGCGCATTTTCCAGGCCTATGTTTTCTACCTTATCAAGATCGGAAAAATACCCGAATCAGTGCTCAGCGAGCGATCAAGGAAGTTCAAAATGAGCAAGTTCATCAATGAAATAAGCTTGTTTTCCAAAGACAAGCGCGGCATGAACATCAGTGTGCTCATCGTTCAAATCCTGTATGCTATTGCAGAAAAAGACTACGAAAAATCATCTGACCGCATCGAGGGTATCGAGAAATATTGCAGCCGTTATTTGAAAGAAGATGCCACCTTCCGCAGCAATTGTTTCATCAAAATGTTGCTCCAGATACCGCAGGCAAATTTCCACAGAGAGGCCTCCATGCGCAAGGCTGAACGACTCTTCAAACAACTCCAAACTGTTCCGCTCGAATCGGCCAACCAAGCCCATGAGATTGAGATCATCCCATATGAAGTGCTGTGGACATTGGCACTGGAATCGCTTGGCTTGAAGATTTGGAAAGGAAAGTAATGTCCAATGTCCAACAAGGAATTTCCAATGTCCAAATCAGCCCTGAGTTTGGCATTTGTAGTTTTTTAAATGCCAAGAATTCAATGTGAGTGGCGATGCGCAACGCCAACTTGGACATTGGAAATTCCTTGTTGGATATTGGACATTTTTTTCGGTTCTTCGCGTCGCCAATCCACTCCAACACCGTGCGACTTTCCCTCAGCTCCTTTTTTATCTTTTTGGCTTTCAGTTGCTTGCAAGCTCAGGCCCTCGACAACATCGAGCGCAGCAACGTGGAAGTGGATGAAATGCTGGATCGGGCCAGACGTTCTGACAGCGATTCTGAATGTGAAGAACTCGCCCAACGTAGTCTGGCCACGGCCCGAACGCTTCGTTACGATGGTGGCATCGTCCGCGCATCCATCCTTTTGGGCGAAACATATTCCCGGATCGGGCGCACGGAGGAAGCGCTCCAGCATTTTCTGGAAGCGGAAGCAAAACTCGAAAATTCTGGCAACCGGCCTGCCCAACTTGCCGTAAAGACTGCCATTGGCGATCTTTTTTTTGGCGAAAAACTCTACGCTCCCGCCCACCGCTATTATCGTGAAGTGCTTGTTTTACGTCCCCAAGACTATGAAACCCGTGAAAAAGCCGCCGACGCTTGTCTTTACGACATGCGTTTCGACAGCGCGGAAATTCTCTATAAAGAACTGGTTGTCAAATACAAAGCAGAGGGAAACAATCCGCGCCTAGTGCAGATTTACCAAAAACGCGCTCAGGCATACGACCAAAATGCCGACCCGGGAAAAAGCCTTTATTTTTATCTCTTGTTGCAAGACATCATCGAAAAGGCCGGAACCACGCAAGAACAATCCCTGCTTTACAACAACCTCGGCAGACAATATGCGGCGCTGCAGGATTACAAAAAAGCAATCGAATTTTTTCAAAAAGCCGAACTCCAATGCGCATACATCCCCTGTGATTACCCTGAAGTGTTGTGGGCCAATATGGGCATCGCACTGCACAATACGGGCGAATCCAAACGGGGCATTGAATACCTATTAAAGGCCCGCAACCTGCTGGCTGCACGAAAAGATTATGCCGCGCTTGCCAACCTCGAACACCTCATGGCGGGGGTCTATTTTAGCAGCAATGACCTTTACAACGCGCTCTCGCACAACCAAACCGCTATCCAATATGCCAGCGACACCAAGCAACAAGCGGTGCTCGCCGAGGCTTACCGCACCGCCGCCGATCTTTACCACGAACTCTACGATTTTGAAAAAGCATTTGAATATTACCGCGATTACCTCAACGTGCTGGACTCGATGCGCATCGAAGACCAGGCTCGCGAACAACGGCTGAACCAGCAACGCACCCTGCTGGCGGCCTCAGAGGGTCAGATCAAATTCCTGATTGCGAGACAGAATTTTAAAGACCTCGAACTCAATCAAATCAAGTTCGACCGCGAACGGCTCGAACTTCAGAATAAAAACCTCGAGCTCGAATCCCGCCGAAAAGAAGATGAAGTACGCCTGCTCGAAGCCCAGCAAGATGCTGACCAGGCCAAACTCCGGGAACAAACCTTGCAAGCCCTCGAAGCCCGGCAGCGACTCCGCCTTGCCGATCAGCAGTTGAACGCCGAAAAGCAAGGTCGTCTCATTGTAGAGCTGCGTGAAAAAGAACAAATTGAACGCGCCGAAAACCTTGCCGACAGCACCCGTCGCGCGCAAGAATTAGACCGTATACAGCGGGAACAAAACTTCCGTATCAAGCAGGAAGCCGACTTCCGGAAATTTGCGTACATACTTGGCGCCCTGTTTTTTATCATCCTCCTCATCGTAGGCGTGGCTTGGTGGTTTGCCCGCCGTTCGCGCCGGCGATTGGAAAGTCAGAACCGCAAGATTCAGGCACAAAACATTCAGATTCAGGAAGAACAGCGAAAAAGCGACGGACTTTTGCTCAATATTTTGCCCCAGGAAATTGCCGACGAACTCAAAGCCAGCGGCCAGGCGACGCCCCGTCTATACGAATCAGCCACGGTACTTTTTAGCGATTTTGTCAACTTCACAAGGCTCTCGGCTACCCTCACGCCCAAACAGTTGATTGACGAACTGAACGAATGTTTTTTGGCATTCGACGAAATCTGCGAGCGGCACGGCCTCGAAAAAATCAAGACCATTGGCGATGCCTATATGTGCGCGGGCGGCCTTCCTGTGCCAAACGAAACCCATGCCGCCGATGCGGTGCGTGCCGCGCTCGAAATGTCCAGCTGGCTTGAAGCCCGTCGGCACGAACGCCCCGATGCACACCTAACGGAAATGCGTATCGGTATCCATACCGGCCCGGTGATGGCGGGCGTGATCGGTAAAAATAAATTCGCCTACGACATCTGGGGCGATGCCGTGAACCTCGCCGCCCGACTCGAAGAACACGGCGAACCAGGCCAGGTAAATATCTCGGCCGCCACGAAGGAAGCCGTCAAGCACCTGTACCTCGCTACGCACCGTGGACAAAAGGAGGTGCATAATAAGGGGCTGGTGGATATGTATTTTGTCGTATCAGCGTAAGCGTTCATTCCGCAACCTTGATGCACTTCCCGCTCTTCACGAGTTCGCTTTGCACGCGCAATTCCCAGAAGTACATCCCTGGTGGCAAAGTCCCAGTTTCTATCTCTGTGATGCCGAAGGTCAGTCGCCTGGTTTGTACAAGCCTACCCATTTGGTTATACAAATTAAATACCGGGCTGCGAAGGCTGGTGCCCAGGGCTACGCTGAGATGGTTGCGGAAGGGGTTGGGCGATACCACAACTGGGCTTTTCGGAATCGGGTTGTGGGTTGCCGATACGCCGAGAGAAAGCGTCCTGCAATGGGTATCGCTGCCATACTGATTGCTCACAGTGAGGCACACTTGATAGATGCCTGCGCTGTCGAATTGATGAAGCGGGCTTTGTTCGATGCTGGTGGCACCGTCGCCAAAATTCCAGAACCATGTGGCTGGCTCGTGATGAGATAGGTCATAGAAATAACGCGACAGAAAGCTGAGTGTGTCGTCCACTCTAAAGTTCGCAACCGGAATGTTGTTCAAGCCCAGCGTGTCGCAAGGCGAGCCGTCGAGCGGACCGAGGCGGTAATTGGGCATATAGGGGATGGCAGAGCCAATTGTAACACCGTAGAAAGGTTTGTCGTGGACAAGTTTGCAGTCCTTGCCCTTTACATTGGGATATTGCACCGTGCTGTACCCCAATCCTGAATGCACGATGTAAATGCGACCGTCGGGGCCGAGTTCCGCACCGAGGAATTGCTCCCACGTGATATTGCTGGGAAAATGATAGTCAGCACTATCAATAACGTTGATAGTATCGACAAGCGACAGGGCGTTGGAATCTCCCATCGCATATTGAATCAAATACGGAAAATTCCCAGCAGGTGCGAACCCTCCTATATTGTAGGTAGTAGTTTTATAAAAAAAACTGTCATTTTGAGAAAATACTGCCCCGGAACCGCTTCTGTTCTTGTAGTTTTTTGGGTCTGATGCGGGGGGGGGGGGATAGTTTAACCGCCTTTCATTGGAAAGATGCCCACTACAACGGTCAAAATCAAAAATGCTAAAACCCAATTGGTCGTTAACATCAGCGTAAAACTTACCGCTTGATGAAAAACAATTGCCTACTATTTGGTTACTCTTATTACCACCTTCATAAGGTATCGGATTGGGCTTTGTGCCAATAAGTTGAGTATCTGGAGTTGAAAACCCTTCTGGTGTAAGTAATACACGGTAATGCCGGTTCTCGTCTGCATCTGACAACATGATCCACCAGTCTCTCCCGTTGGCGTGTTGACAGGCGGCAGGGGACATCAGGGTGCCTGTCAACAGTATCCTGTTCTTTTCCAGCACCTTGCCTGCCCCGTTGTTGGCCGCGATGTCTATAGTTGTCGCCATGAGGTTTTGGCCCACAAACATGTAAGGCCATTTCTGCTCAGGGTGAGGGCCAAAATCCAAACTGATGAAATAGACAATGTTCGGGTCGTTTGGCTTTTCAAGAAAGGAGCTAGACTGTCCGCCGGGATAACTTTTGTAAGTCTGCCATTCAATAACAGTGGGGTTCAATCCTTCCCCGTTTTCTACAATTGCTCCAAACTTATTAAAAATCTTTAGACCATTCGAAAAAAAAAGTATCTGTCCATCTTTATCACAATAGGATGCCGTGTAGCCACCTGTGCTAAAAGTGTCAGATCTAATAAGTATATCTAAAGAATTAAAGTCATAAAAAAACCGATATTCGCTGTAGGCTGGACCCAAACCAAGCGGCCACATATAATCGTGCTTTTGAGCTTGGGCAAGCTGAATTCCAATGAAAACGAGCAGATGTGAAAATATGAAGTTGCGCATTGTCTGAAACTGATAAGTGTATGAAAAGGCAGGATGCTCTATCAAAGTGCATCCTGCCTTATTGTTTAGTGCGTGATGGTTAGTCTTTTGGTGAGCGGTTTCCCAGTTTTTGCTCTGATGTAAACTAAATAAATTCCGGTGGACAGCCCTTCGGTGGGAATGGTCTGGGCGTAAGATCCCTCGGATTCAGGTATCTTGCGCTGGAGCATAGGCCTACCCCACATATCTGTGATGAGCAATGTGTATTCTCCCAAATTGGCAGGAAGTATTACCTCTACACTGTTGTCAGCAGGGTTGGGCATCAATACTAAATCGCTTGCGGGTTCTTCATGCGGACTATTTCGTTCCCCTCCGCCCAATGGAGGAGCAAAATAGCCACATGGTGTGTCCAGCACCATCCCTGTTTGCAGGTAGTACCATGCCCTTGCCAAATAGACAATGCTGCCTGCATCCTTCGGGCAATTCAAGGCAATTTGTCCAACAACCTCCAATTCGGATGCTGTAAGGGCGCGAGGCGCAATGACTTGTGTTTCTAAATACAAGCCATTGATGTTGCGTTCTGATGCGCAGGGCAAAATTGAAGAGTTAATGCTGCTATTTGTATTGAGCACGGTCGCACCACTAATTGCCATTGTACTCAAAGCCAATGTCATGTAAGATTGGAGCAATTGCTCCAATGTTTCAGTCTGGTCGGTAATCGTCGTAAAGGATGCCAAAGCATTAGGGTCAGTATCAATGTTCTCCACCAAGGCAAGCAGGATGGCCTCCTTTGCATCCAACTGAAGCAGTGTGTTTTGGATATTGCCCAGCAAAGCAGGAGAGATACTTCCTTCGAGCCCATTTATGCTGTTCCGCACCCCATACATTGCTGTCACCGGCTGGCCTTGCTGTGCTTGTAGAAACCCGTTTATTACCGCATCACCTGTTGCCAATTGCGGATTTTCTACAAATTTCCGGATTAGGCCCATTTCTGAGGTCCACTTATATCCAGGACTTAGGCTCAATGTTCCACCACCCGCCAAATTTAGGTCTGCTTCGTTTTTAGTGAGTATTCCAGCTGCGCCAGTGGCTCCTCCACAGATATAATCATTTTCAGTGCCTTCAACAGTAAACCAATTCCCGCAGTTTTCTATCATGGTTGTAACGACTGGATTTGTGGGATTGAACACATTCGCCCCCCCTGAAACCTGATAACGGGAGTCACAGTAAAGAAAGCCATTTTGAACATTGTGTTCATAAAATGCCCCAAAGCCAAAATCACCCAACCAGTCATTACCTAGAAGGTATTGTGGGCCAGTGATGGCGTCAAAATAATAAATCCCTGTTCCTTGGATTAAGGCTGGATTACTATCAAAATTGTTGTAAGAAATTACGCAATCCTCTGCATTGTCAAATCTTACTGCCAGACAAGACGCCATGTCTTTAACGGTATTTTGAGAAATTTGGGCGTTTAAGGAAGATTCGCAAACTATTCCAAGTGGAATACCAACCGGTCCACCTTGGGGGAAATTCGTTGCGATGTTACAGGTTATCGTGTTACCTAATCCTCCAACAACAGAAATACAACGATAGACATCTAGCAGTGATTCCTTTGTCTTTATTATCACATTGCCGGAAATATTGGCGTTTGCAACATTCTCAGTTGTGATGCCATTTATTCCTGCAATGAGGTTTATATTATTCGAACCGATGTCGAAAAGCATCCCTGCGCTCGATGCTTGGTTATGCATAGCCACCACATTGATACCGGTCGGAAGAATTGTTGGGTCAACATTTGGCGTAAATGCCTCTGGCTGATCCACATCAATGTCATTACCACTGATGCTAAAATTGCTGTAAGCAATGTTCGGGTCTTTGACTTCAATGCCTGTGGAACGCATTTTGATATTAGGCGGAGATGGATATTTGGTACAACCAATGTAGCAATTAGACACCGCCCCTCGTGCAAAGTTTCCTTCTCCACTTTCGTCAAATTCTATCCCGTTCTGCACTTCGAGCATTCGGCAAGCAGAAACGTATGCCTCAGTCAAGGGTTTGGTGGTTTTTAAATACACTGCCCTTTCGCAATTGTTGATTGTAGCGAGCAGGGTTTCTTTTCCAAGCCCAGTAAAGACCAGCCGCTTACCTCCGAGGTTGTCGATGAACGTCAGGGGCGTGCCTTGGTAAAGAGCAGGGGCATTTGCCAAAAAAGCGATGTTTTCAAAGCGGCAGCCAGTGACTCGAGAAGTACCATTGATACACACAATGCCCGCCTGCATATCCTTGATAAGATTATTGGTGCTTTGCCCAGCCAGCAATAATGATCCACCCATAGAGCCGTCGAAATAGATGCCACAGTAGGTTCTCTGTGAGTAAGGCACACCACTTATTTGGGCGGGCGGGTTACAGCTGCTTGTAGAGTAAATGGGGTTGTTCCCTGAACCCTCAAAGGTGTTGTTCATAAATAAAGAAACCGCAAAACTCCCTACCACTGCATAGATGCCCACAAAATTTCGCTGGAAAATGGTGTTCCGAAGGCTGAGCTTGGGCAGGGGGGCAATGTTTCCGGGGTTAATGGGACTGATAGCGAAGTATGCATTTCGGATAATGGCCCCATTGGTCGTAAGAGACCCTCCGGGCAACACTTCGATGCCGTTCCAAAGGCTCTGGCAAATTTCGTCACCAGAAATAATGAGTGCATCAGCAACAGTGTTGTTTTTTAGAGTCAATGCCCCGCCCGATTTTACAATCAACTTGCCGCCACTTCTCACGAATATGTTGCACCCGTTGAATAGATATGGAATGTCAACCTCTAAATCGCCAAACACATACAAGTTTTTTCCTTGCAGTTCATTTGCGGGTAATGTGCCAGCAGCTACCAAGTTGCTGACTGTTTTTGTGTTCAAGCAGCCGTTACCAATAAGGATACCAGGCAAAAAATCTTGCAATGTAATTTCGCACCAAAAAGACCCATCCAAACTGTGTTTAGCGGTTGGGGAGGGAATTATATACGGGTTGATATCATGGTATGTATGATCAACTTGGTAAAGCGTTGGCCCTCCAGTTAAAATTGGAGTACCGTCTCCAAAATCCCACTGGTGTGTAGGCCAATTCGAGTTGCCCGAAAAATGAACAGTTACGTTGTCACAGCCTATAGTTGCGTTAGCCGAGAAGTTGCACAGTTGCTGTCCTTCATTTTGGGCAGATAATGCCGGGGAAAGTATAAATAGCAAAACGATCCCAAAGAACCGTTCGATAATGGCGGGCGACAGATGCCCGCCTGTAATGTGGTGATGAAATCTTGAATGTTCCATACTTTTGGGATGGTTTTAGTGATCCCTACTCTGATTGTTAACCCGGCCATTTCAGGATGAGAACCGGGGGCTTTCGGGGTCCGGTCGGGAGGTGGCTGTGTCAGCAGTCATCTCCTTTTTCTTTGTCAGGGGTCTAAACGAGTACATGCAACGGCAAGCCATTGGCTTCCGAAGCAACAACGCGATCACCCAAGGGCGTGGTCAGCAAAAACAGCCCTCAGGCAAAAGCCCGGCAGGAAAACACAGTATGAGAGCAAGGCTCGTTTGGGGAGAACAAGGGCAGAGCGTGGTGTTGGGAGGGCTCATTTGGAGGAAGCAGTTAAATCGGTGAAATGAAAACGTTGACAAACGTAGCACTGGCTCAGCGAACAGTCTAATTTCTCGTTCGCTATTTTTTGTCAAATTTTGTTTTCGATAGATAGTTTGGAAAATAAGGCTATTGCCCCCCCCCCGCACAGAATCATGTTTGGGGAAAGCAACATAACCACCAATGGATATGCGACAGTATGCACCCTCATGTTACCATTTATGCCATCGCAGCCTCCAAACAAAAAGCCCCGCCAATCTTCCGACGGCGGGGCTACTTTCTCCGATAAACCAAATCAAACTTTCATATTCTTGGTTGGGGATTTGGTTATTTGGGGATTTGGTTATTCGTTGTGCCTGAGCTTGGTATTTGTTTTTCTGAAGACCGGCACCAATGCTAAGCTTGAGCAAAACAAATCCCCAAATAACCAAATCCTCAAATCCCCAAATAATCGACTCAGTTCCCCGATTTTATCCTCGAGTTCACGTCTTCTGTGCCTGTTTTGCGTTGGCGCGAACCTTTTATGTTTTTGTTGCCAAAGCGGTAGTTGAAATTGAGTTTTACCGTTTGGCTTTCCCAAGTCCCCCTGCCTTTCATGTAAAGACCTGGGGTAAAGTCGTTGATGCTACGCCAGCCCTGGGTGCGTAGTACGTCGCTGACATTGAGACTGACGGTGCCTTTGTCTCCGAACACCTGTTTCCGTACGCCGAGGTCGAGTGATCCCATGGCTTCGGTGCGGAACAGGGCCTGCCAGATGGCCGGCGAATTGTACCAGCCCGACATCTGGAACGACCAGCCTTTGGGCAGACGCAAGGTGTGTTCGCTGTACACGTTCAAGGATTTGAACGATTCGCTATAGGCAAAACCCTCCCTGAAATCGGCCTCAAACGCGCTCACCACACCTGTCAGGCTGATGAAACCTTCCCACCATTTGGCAATCGGGATGGGACAACTGATGCTGAGCGAATAATTGTCCTGCTGGGCAATGTTTCCCTGCGTCAAAAAGGTCTTGCCGTTGGATGCCGTATCAATATACTCCGTGAACACATCGTTGGTGTGGCTGTAGCCAAAGGTGCTGTTCAGGAATCCCATGAACGTGTGCGTCAATTCGAGCGAGTGGGTGAATTGCGGGCGCAGGAAGGGGTTGCCTTTTTTGTAGGCCAGCTCATCGAGACGGTCCTCGAAAGGGTTCAAGTCACGGTAACTGGGCCGGTCAATGCGGCGGCTGTAGGTCAGGTTGAACTGGTTTTTCTTGTCCAAGGTATACGTGACTGCCGCGCTGGGGAACAGGTTCAGGTATCGGTCGCTGGGCATCTGATCTTTGCCGGGAATGAGGCTGGTGAGTTCGCCTTTCCAGTCGGTGTGCTCGGCGCGAAGGCCCGCCTGGAAGCCCCATTTTTTTACCTGGAAATTGTAGTTGACGTAGCCGGCGTTCACCATCTCGTGATAGATGAAATGATTGCTGCGGCCAGTATCAATTTGAGAAACACCGCCTCTGACATTGAAAAAATCAAAGGTGTTATCCGTTTCTACATTGTTCATTTTGAACCCGATGCCCAGTTTTCCTTTCCAAAGGTTTTGTTCCCAATCGGCTTTTAAAATCGTAATGTCAATGTCCGTTGGAGTGTTGTTCCGATAAATATTTTCGGACAAAAGTTCCTGTTCCGATCCATCGTAATAACGGTTGGGCTGGTAAGAATCGGCACGGTAACGGTAGGTGCCACGGTTCGCATCAATGTTGAGTTCGTGGCCGCTGGTGTCGGCAAAACGGTAGTTAAGGTTGAAATTGAAATTGTCGCGGTTTTGAGGCTGACGGTTGGAGGCCACGAGTATGGAGTCAATAACGCCGGGGTTATCGAGCGAAGAAATTTTCGTGCGCGAATCATTTTCCCAAGGACCGTGGGCATGACGGCCATTCACGATAAAACCAAGCGTGTGCTTTGAGTTCAGGAAAAAATCCGTGCCGAGTTTGAAGTTGTGGTTGTTGTTATTGTCCTTCATTTCACCGCTTTGGTCATAGCGCCGGCTTGGGTCGTAATTGGGCAGATTCGGATCGGTTTGAGATCCTTGTTGGTCGCGCAGCAGATCGATCGTATTATGCCAATCGCCAAAATGGTTGGAATAAGAGCCAAACACGTTAAGGTTTTGGTTGCGGTGGTTGAACGTGAGGTTCCCGCCACCCTTGAGGCTTTTGCCGTACACCGCTTCCCCACCAATGGTGCCGTTGGTACCCAGGTTTTTGTTCTTTTTTGTTCTGAAATTGATGATACCCGCATTGCCGCTGGCATCGTATTTGGCAGAGGGATTGGTCACCATTTCGATGGCCGCGATGTCTTCGGCGCGCATTCCTTTGAGTTGTGCGGCGAGTTCTTTCGAGTCAAGCGGCACGTCGCGTCCGTCTATCTGGAAGCGCACGGAGTTTTTGCCTTTGAGGGTAATGTTGTCGTTGTTGTCAACTGTTACACCCGGGGCTTTGCGCAGGAGTTCAAGTGCGTTTTGACCTTGAGAGTTTATGTTCCCTTCAACGTTTAGAATGGTTTTGTCAGCCTTGATTTCCACAATGGGTTTGCGGGCAACAACAGTAACCTGAGCGAGTTCTTTGGATGCCGCTTCCATTCTTACCGTTTCCAAAACCTTGTCGCCACCGTTGTAATCGAACGCTGGAGACGCTCCTTTCCCGGCACCTACCAGGTTGATATTCAGGAAATAACGACCCGATGCGACGTTTTCAAGTTCAAATTTTCCGGCATCATCTGCAATCGCGCCTTTGGCGAGAATTGTGTCGGCGGCATGGTACAAAAGAACCGTGGCGAAAGAAGCGGCTGTGCCGTCAGCCTGCATGGCCGAGCCGGATATTTTCTGGGCGGAGGCGACCGAGGCGGTCATAAAGAGGGCAAACCCGCCTACGCCAAGGCTTCGGCGGATAAAGAAGAAAGTTGATTTCATAGCTTAATTATTAGATGTAGAAAAGATGAATGAATGTTCGTTTACATCCATCCTCCTGTTTTTGTTTCAGTGCTGCAAAGGTGTTTTCTTTCGGTAACTTGCAAAGCATAGAACCTACCAATGCCCGGTTCTTTTGTATGAACTGTAGTTTTCGGAGGATGAATCGTTTTGAGAAGGCTGGTTATTTGTGGATTTGGGGATTTGTGGATTTCGTTATTCGGGTGGCAAAGCTTGGGCGCTCGAATAACCAAATCCACAAATAACCAAATCCACAACACACGAGACCTCGCCAAGGACAAAGAGGTTACAGCCCGGCTGCATGAAGGCTGCCAATGGTCTGTTTGCTTAGACGAATGAATGCAGATGTGAGACAAGCGTAACAGGAGGTTTCAAATACGAAAAAATGGCCGCGCGAATGGAATCGCGCGGCCAGGCTGGTGAACCCCGGGGCCTTTGAAGGCCTCCGGGGTTTTACGCAAAAAGCAGGGCAGCTTGAGCCGCCCTGCTCATATGCACAACAAAATCCGTTATATATTACGGCAGTATGCCGATTACAGTAACATTGAGTTGAATGTTTGCACTGGCTGCCAATCGAAGGTCTGCCAGATCTATAGCGCTGGTTAAAATCAGGGTTCCAAGAAAATCAAGTTTGTCATCACTTGTAAGGTCTTTGTAGGCCGCAAAATGAATTTCATAATCCCCACTTTCCAGAAATGCGATTTTGAACGTCCCATTGCCATTTACCGCAGAACTTGCCACTGCGTTTTTGAACGACACCCCGTTGTTGGACTGAATCTCTATCGCCCGGTTGAAAGTGCCTTTTTTGTAAACATAAGCCACCAATTTATCTGCATTCACGACGCTGTTCTGGCAGTTGCCACTCAAACTGCCCGTCTCGTTTTTTACCACAAGTCGCAAGGCTGCCTGCAAATCTGCTGAGCCAACAAAATCGTAATGGTCAGAATTGCCTCCTGATTGATATTGTACTGCTTTCCGCAAATCGAAGTCAAGCACCAAATTGGTTTTTTGCCCTGTTGTCACAACAAAGGTTTGGGCTGCTGTGATCTCATGCATGGCAATGGCTGAAAGCTGGTGCTTCATATTGTCAAAGGTTTGGACATAACAACCTGGGGTATTACCACTCGCATCTGTTTGTGCATCAAGCACTAAAGTGATGTTTTGGTAAGTGCCAGCGTCTATATCGCCCAAGCCAAGTGCGGCTACATTTCCTTGCTGGTAGGCCAGCAGGTCAATGGTTTTTTTGCCAGAAAATCCTGAAAAAGTTTGCCCATCCACCTTTACCTCCGCAACGGTGATGAATACTGCTTTCACGTTGGGGTCCTCGGTTGGGCCGTCCGTGATTTCAAGGTTCAATTGGCTTTTGTTGTCATTCGGGTCATCGTCTTTTTTGCAAGCAACGAAGAACAGGGTTGTACCAGCCAATAGGGCCAGCAGAATCGGATGCAATTTTGAGAAAGTCATGGTGAAAAATGAATTTGTTTAAAATGATTAAGTGAATGAAAATAGCTGGTTATAATCCCCTCGGGCCAATGCCTGAAAGGACAAGAAATACGCAACAGAAAAATGGAATTAACCGATTTCAACAGGCCAAAATGAGGGCCTGATTGCGGGTACTAAAATGGGTAAGAAGTATTCATAGCAGATCTAAAAACGGAGTGAAAATGCGCTTTGAAATACGGGATTAAAACGCCCACAGGTTTTTTAGATTGCCCAAAATTATTTCAGAGTCTTAAATTTTAACGTTTCCGGCCCGTTTCACACCATGTTAATATCAAAATACATTACTCTGTAAAGTATTGATTTTTATATAATTAATCCCAA
This sequence comes from Saprospiraceae bacterium, assembly GCA_046160625.1. Lineage (GTDB taxonomy): Bacteria > Bacteroidota > Bacteroidia > Chitinophagales > Saprospiraceae > M3007. Next base: position 10,204 of record JBJXGZ010000071.1, on the reverse strand, counting down.
GTTTTATAAAAACGCTCCTTCGATAAAACACCCTTAAATTTTTTCGACTTTGCTTTGATCTGCAGATTGCTCGTCTGGTTCGCTGCGCAAAATCTTAGGGGTAAACACTGATGCGATCTTCCGCAATACTTTAACCAAAACCTCGGAGGCCTTTGAAGGCCTCCGAGGTTAACCATTCAATACATCGGATTCTGCGTAACCCGTCCGCTCGTCAGATCCACTTCTGATTGCGGGATAGGGAGCAGTTCGTGTTTGCCTGTTACAAAATTCGTTTTCCCGGCGGCCTGCATCGCTTGTGCAGCCCTGCCCCAGCGCAACAAGTCAAACCAGCGGTGTTGCTCCATAGCCAATTCCACCCGGCGTTCGCGGTGAATGCGATCTCGAAGTTGCACTTGGTCGGTGACTGTTACATCGGGCAAAATGAAATTGTTGGTGCCACGTGCACGTTTGCGCACCTGATTGAGCAAAGGCAGGGCTTCCACTGACTTCATCTGTTCATTTTTGGCCTCAGCAGCCAGCAACAAAATATCCGAATACCGCAATATCCTGATATTCCCCGGGCCATTGTCCTGCAAACCGGGGTGAGCTGGCACCCAGGCCTTTTGGTTGTACCGCTCGTTGATGATCTCAGTATTGTCTTGCACCTGAGTAGAACCGTCTGGCAGGATTTCTCCTACATAAATGATGGTCGCTTCTCGCCGCGGATCGCCATTTTCGTAGGCAGATACGAGGTTGTCGGAGGGGCGATTAAAACCCCAGCCGAGGTTAGGATTTCCGCGTACCCCCTGCACCATATTGAAAGGCGAAGCACCCGGCCCTACCACTTGTTGCGTAGGCAATGCGACAGCCTGGGTTTCAAATATTGATTCCGCACCGTTCTCGCCAATGGGTAAAAAATTGTCGGCATACCGGTTCATCAGACTGTACTGGTTGGAATTGATAATGTCCATACACTGGGTTTCTGCAGCGGCCCAGTCTTGTTTGAGCATGTACAATTTAGCTAAAAGTCCACGGGCAGCTGCTTTGGTTGCTCGCCCTTTATCAACACCAGCATACCCGTCTTTTTCAGGCAATGTTGCAATGGCGTCTATTAAATCGCTTTCAATCTGGTTATAAATCGCTTCGCGGGGTTGCCGGGATTGGGAGTAATATTCATCGCCTTGCAAAGTCTTGGTCACCAGTACCAGTTCGCCAAACCAATTTACCATCAGGAAATAGGAATAGGCGCGTAAAAACTTGCACTCCCCTACCAATCGGTTGCGCAATTGGACATCCATATCTATCAAAGGGATATTTTCAATTGCGATATTGGCCCTTGCGATAGCACGGTAATGCCCTCTGTACACTGGAACAACAAAAGGATTGGTAGCATCCAGCGTAAAATTATCAATGTCGCTAATAAGGGGGGCATCATTGATTGTAGAACCCTTGTCGGCATCGTCGCTGATAATGTCCGTGCAGGCCAGGTACGGAAGCGCGCACATGTCAAATTCCCTGTACTGATTGTATACGGCGTTAGTGGCCAAAATGGCGTGTTCCTCTGTTTTAAAAAACTCTTCAAAAGTCAGTTCGCCGGGAGGTTTACGGTCAAGAAAGTCCTTTTGACAATTGGTAGCAGCAAGCAGCAACATGGCTGCGGCGATGAGTGATTTGAATGGTGTGCTCATGCGCTTGTATTTTTTGTACCCCGGAATTCAGTTCCGGGGAGTATTATTTTTGTATCCCGGAACGCTGTTCCGGGGTGCTATATAAAACCCGGAACAGCGTTCCGGGGTACTACTACGTCAAAACGTAACATCCAGCCCGAACAAAACGGTTTTCGCCATTGGATAGTTGAGATAATCAATACCCGCTCTGAACGCGCTGTCGTTGGGGAATTCAGGGGTATAACCTGAATAGGCCTGTTTAGTCCAAAGATTGGTGCCGCTCGCGTACAATCGGGCGCGGCTCATACCCACCCTGTTCAGCCATTCTTTGGGCAACGAATACCCCAGCACTACACTCCGCAGGCGGAAAAACGCGCCGTCTTCGATAAGGAAATCAGACATCCGGTAGTTGTGGCCGCCGCTGGTAACGCGTGGCACAGTGTTGCTGGTACCTTCGCCCGTCCAATGGTTGTCATACCACAAAGTTTCCCAGTTGGGTGTTTCAAATCGCGCAACTGCTTTGGCATTCACCACTTTATTCCCTTTCACCCCGAAAAAGTCGGCGGCGACATCAAAGCCAAATGCCTCCAAGCCTGCCGTAAATCCATAGGTGAGGGTCGGAATGGGGCTGCCGAGGTAGGTACGGTCAAAGCCATCCAGTTTGCCATCCCCATTGAGGTCAGCAAAACGGAAATCGCCGGGTTGTTCATCGTCGAATTTGGGATAGCTGTCAATTTCGTCCTCGTTTTGAAATACACCAACAACCTGGTAGCCATAGAATGCCCCGATTGGCCCACCCACCACAGTACGGGTAGCCAAATCGCCCTGAGCAGTGTTTGCATCAAAGATTTCAGATTTTCCTTCATTAATGGCCAACACCTTGTTTTTGACCGGAGAAAGAATTGCTCCAATATTGTAAGAGAATTTGCCTTTCGTTTCGCGCCATTGGAGGGTAAAATCCCAGCCAACATTCTCTACCTGGGCAGCATTCACAAAGGGGTTGCTTCCTGAGCCAACATAGAGGGGAATAGGCAAATCACTCAAAATATCATAGGTAAATCGCCGATACCAGTCAATTTCTGCACTAAACCTCCCTTGAAACAAAGCAAATTCCAAACCAATATCCGTTTGCTCGGCAGTTTCCCAGCGGATGTCGGCATTGGCGTAATTGACAAGGGTAGCGCCGTTTTGAACGGTATCGCTGAAGGCGCCGAATAACTCATCATCAATCTGGCCCAGCGATGGGTAATCCTGTATTTTATCGTTGCCCGCGATGCCCCAAGAAGCGCGAAGTTTCAGGCGGTCAAATACTTTTTGGTCGCGCATGAAAGGCTCCTGAGAAATATTCCAGCCAGCCGCCACGGAGGGGAAATAACCCCAGCGATTGGCTTTGGAAAAACGTGAAGAGCCATCCCCCCGAAAAGAAGCGGTTAGCAAATAACGGTCGTAAAAGGTGGCATTGACCCGGCCGAGGTAGCTGTTCATCGCCCATTCGCTGGTAACGTCGCCGTCTGGTTGCACCAACACCTGATTAAGGGTCCTGAGTCTACGGTTGGTATTTTCCTGTGTGGATTGTCCTATCAAAGCTTTTAACCGAAGGTTTTCCCAGGACTTTTCGTAGGATAACGTGTTCTCCCACAACCAGTTGCGAATTGTGGTCGTATCACGAGAGGTTCGTTCTATGTCATTTCGCTGGGTTGTAGAGATCTCGAAAACAGGCTCGAAATAGTGAAATTTTTCATTTCGCTGATCGAAGCCGTAGTTGATGCGAAACTTGAAGTTTTTCAAAAAGTTCCAGTCTGCATACACCGTTCCTACCCAGCGGTTTACACGGGTTCTTTGGTCACTTTTGTAGAATAAATCCGCGGCAGGATTGGAGAGTGACGAGCCAAAAAAGGTCGGATCTGTGAAATCACCAGTACTGTCGCGTTGGGCATACACTGGGGATATTCGATAGGCTCCGCCGAGTACTCCCCCACCCACACCCTTACGCTGCTCGTCAGAATAGGCCAAATTGGTGCCGATTTTGAGGCTTTTTAGTATCGGATATTCCCCGTTGAAGCGTCCGGTGTAGCGTTCAAACCCCGTTTTCTCCATGATTCCTTCCTGGCTGAAAAAATTGCCAGAGAGGTTATAGTTCAGTTTTTTCCACAAGCCATTCACGCCCAATTGCACATTGGCAATGGGCGCGTCACGGAAAATCTCATCCTGCCAATCCGTACCCGCGCCCAATGCGGAAGGGTTAGGAAAAACGGTAGTGTTGCCATTCAATTCGTTGTACATTTCTGCAAACTGCATGGCATTAGACAGCGGCAATTTTTTTGCAATCCGTTGATTTCCATAATACGAACTCAGCGAAAAGACCGCATTCCGATCCGTGGTGCCGCGCTTGGTCGTAATTAAAATAACCCCATTAGCACCCCGGTTTCCGTAAATGGCCGTGGCCGAAGCGTCTTTCAGCACCTCTATGCTTGCCACATCTTGCGGGTTCACAAACGAGGCATCGTCAAGCAGCATCCCGTCCACAACGTAAAGCGGGCTGGCGTTGTTGAGTGTGCCTGTTCCCCGAATTCGGATGGTGGCGCCACGCCCTGGCTCGCCACTGGCAGGTGAAACATACACGCCTGCGATTTTGCCCTGCAGAGCTTGCTCCACGGTGGCGGTCGGGATGCGCTCAATGTCTTTGGCCTTGACGGTTCCCACCGCGCCCGTGACATCGCTTTTCCGCTGCGTTCCATACCCCACCACCACGATTTCTTCCAGCAAGCCAGCGCCTTCTACGAGTTCAACGGTCAATTGCGAACGACCCGCGAGCGGAACTTCCTGGGAAGTGTAGCCAGTGTAGTTGATTACCAGAACTGCATCCGGGGTGGTCACATTGAGTGCAAAAGTTCCTTCATAATTGCTAATCGTGCCATTGGAAGTCCCCTTTTCCAAAATAGTGACCCCAATGAGCACATCTCCATTCGTTTTGTCAACTACGCTCCCGGTAACGCGGGTTTGGGAAAATGCAGCACTTGCCAAGAGGCAAATCAGCAGTCCCAAGAGATGGATTTTTTTGTTAAACTGCTTCATACTGAATGGTTTGAATTGTTTATTGGATATGATGAATTTCAATTTTTTGCTCAGTGCTAAACCTGATATGTTTTTTGAGAGGATTAACAGAATGTACAGGATACGTCGGCTTCGCCGACTCCGTTGCATGGATGTTTTGCAGATATTCGCCTCAAATCAATAATCGGAGCAAATCGGCGAGGCCGACGTATCCTGTACATCCAGTTAATCCTGTCAAAAAAATAGTCACGACGCTCACGCAAGGAACCTTAAAGCCGCACTTTCACCTTTTTGAGTTCTTGAGAATTTCCGCCTACCATGATCTCATATTCGCCTGGTTCGGTGCCGAATGTCATATCCCGGCGGTAAAAGCTGAGATCGTGCTCCGTTAGTGTGAATTTTAACGCTCTGGTTTCGCCGGGTTGAAGCATGATTTTTTGGAAACCTTTCAACTCCTTTACCGGGCGCGTCACGGAGCCTACGAGGTCGCGGACATAGAGTTGGGCGACTTCCTCTCCGGGAAGGTTTCCGGTGTTGGTGACGGTAACGCTTACGGTCAGTGGGGTTTGGGCGGTTAACTCACCGGGTAATTTTGAGTCACCCGGTGATTTGACCGCCACAACTGCCTTTGGTTCACCATATTCAAACGTTGTATAACTCAGCCCAAAACCAAAAGGCCACTGAGGGCTGTTGGCTTCGTCAATGTATTTACTTGTCCACTTTGAGTTGGGATCGAATGGCCGCCCTGTGCTTTTTTCGTTGTAAAAAATAGGTACCTGGCCCACTGATCGCGGAAAACTCATGGGCAATTTTCCAGAAGGATTGTACAGGCCATAAAGCACGTCGGCGATGGCATTGCCGGTCTCTGTGCCGAGCCACCAGGTTTCGAGAATGGCGGTGGCTTTTTCTGCAATTTCAGGGATCGCGAGCGGGCGACCGTTCATCAAGACAACCACCACAGGTTTACCCGTTTTACAAAGTTCCAGCACCAGTTCCTCCTGTACGCCAGGCAGTCCAAGCGAAGCCCGCGCAGCCGCTTCTCCGCTCATCATGGCCTTCTCTCCAACAGCCACTACCAACACATCATACTTTTCAGCCGCTCGTATCGCATCGGCAAACCCGGATTTGTCGGGGTTTTCAAAATCGCAACCAGGGATGTACATAAAGTTCGAGCGGTCAACATTGGCGAGGCCTTCCTGCAAACTCACGCAATCATCCGCATTGCCCGCGCCGTTCCAGTTGCCATTAAGCTCGCTTTTATTATCCCCCAACGGGCCGATGAGCACTATTTTTTGGGATTTTGACAAGGGTAACACCTGCCGCTCGTTTTTTAGCAATACGATGGATTTTCTGGCTACTTCACGAGCGGTACTGCGGTGTTCCGGAGCAAGCAGCGTCTTTTTTTCTCGTTCTGCATCGCAGTATATGTAGGGATCCTCAAACAGCCCTAGCTCAAATTTCAAGCGAAGTATTCGGCGCACGCCTTCGTCAATCTGTGCTTGTGAAACCTTGCCTTCTTTCAAAGACTGGTTCAAAAATCGTTGATATACGGCGCCTTGCATATCCATGTCTACCCCGGCGTTGAGCGCGAGTTCTCCAGCTTCTTTATCGTTGGCGACTACGCCGTGGTTAACCATTTCGTTGATGCTGGTATAGTCTGTTACCACAAAACCTTCAAAGCCCCATTCTTTGCGTAAGATATTGTCTAACAAGAATTTATTGCCTGAAGCAGGCACCCCATCGTAATCGTTGAAAGAGGTCATCACAGTGGCTGCACCTGCACGGATCGCCGCTTCGTAAGGTGGCAGATAAAAGTCGCGGAAGTACCGTTCGCTCATGTCCACGGTGTTGTAGTCTCGCCCGCCAATGGGTGCGCCATATCCCGCAAAGTGTTTCACGCACGCAAGCATGGCATCTGGGTCGCCCAGTTTTTTGCCTTGAAAACCACGGACGCGGGCCTCGGCGATGCGGCTACCCAGGTACGGGTCTTCTCCAGCGCCTTCCATGACGCGACCCCAGCGCGGGTCGCGACCGATGTCAACCATTGGAGCAAAAGTCCAGTTAAGCCCCGCAGCAGAGGCTTCAATAGCAGATACCCTGGCTGATTTTTCTATGGCTTCCAAATCCCAACTGGCAGCTTCACCGAGCGGAATCGGGAAAATGGTCTTGTAGCCGTGAATCACATCGAAGCCGAACAGCAGCGGGATTTTCAGGCGGGTTTCTTCCACGGCCACTTTTTGAAGTTCGCGGACAAATTGCGTGGTGTGGCTGTTGAACAAATTGCCGCACGCTCCACTACGGATATCGTTTTTGTAACCCTCCCGGATGGTCGGCCCAGTGCTGCCCCAGTCGGTAGTATAGAGCGTGAGTTGGCCAATTTTTTCGTCCAAAGTCATCTTGGCAAGCAGGGCATTCACGCGGAGCTCAATGCCTTTTGAAGGGTGGTAAATCTGAGCGGCCAAGGGATTTAAAACCAGGAGGCCGAACATCATAAGCAAGGCTGGAATAAGCCTGGGATGGGTCATTGTTTGCATGAAGTGATGTTGTTTAATCTTGAAGTTTTTTTGGGTTAAAACTTGTATTTTTGTCCACCAAAAATATTTGAGCATGAAAAAAGATGTTTTGACCACCTCTGCACACCCGATGACTGTCGAGGAATATCTGGAGTTTGAGGAACGGTCGGAAATCCGCCATGAATTCGTCAATAACCAATTGATTCCTATGCCCGGAACTACTGACTACCACAACCAAATTTGCCAAAATCTATCCTTCTTACTCCGAATGCTACTAAAAATGCAAGGATTTCGCATTTTTGTGGAAGGGGTTAAGGTTCAAATTACGAGCCAGCGAGATTACACTTACCCAGATGTTTTTGTGACTTCTGACCCCCGAGATTTGGAAGATCGCTACATCAAAAAACACCCTTCCGTCATCTTCGAAGTCATGTCCAAAACCTCGCGTATCGAGGATTCTGCTGACAAATTTATCCGCTACAAAAACATCGAATCCCTCCGCAACTATATCCTCGTAGACTCTGAAAAACAACTCGTCGAAGTCCGCGTGAAAGTCGAAAATGGCGAATGGGAGTCCGAAATTTATCTGCCTGACAACAAAAACTTCCCAGTACCTGCCCTAGGCGTTGAGTTGTCATTTGACGATGTGTATGAGGGGGTTAGTTTTGTACAGGCTTGAGACTTTCCAAGTTTTAAGAACTTGGAAAGTCTAGCCCTACTTTTTCTGCGCAAACAACCACTCCAACACTGCTGGATTGTAATACGTCACGTTCCAGATGTCGTGATACATGGTAGAGTATTCGGTGTATTTTACCTTGCCTCCTACCTTTTCCAAAGCCTGCACAATTTGCCGCGAACAACGCGGCAAAACCACATCGTCCAATCCACCGTGCAGCACCCAAAGCGGGATGTTTTTTATTTTTTCGGCATAGCGCGGATCACCTCCTCCTGAAAGGGGCAGCCCGGCAGCGAACAGTTCAGGCCGACGCATCATCAAATCAAAAGTGCCGAACCCGCCCATGCTCAGCCCCGTGATATACACCCGATTTGGGTCAATGTCCGGGTGTTCTTGAAGCATTTTTCCCACCAGTTCTAAGACCATGCGCCCCGGTACCGTCGGTTCTGGCTGGTAGAGCGTTTGCCAGTCTTTGCTGCTACCTCCCCAGCGCTGATCGGGCGGGCATTGCGGCACAAGCAGATAATGAGGATGTTGTTCGCGTACCCATTTTTCGCAGAATGCATGTACGCCGTTGCGCATTTGTTCGTGGTTTTGGGTGCCGCGTTCTCCGGAGCCGTGGAGGAAAATGACGAGGGGGAATTGGTGATTGGTGATTGGTGGACCCGCCTTCGCTATGGCTACGGCGGGTAAATTGGTGATTTTTTGCCAGGGAAGCATTAGTTGGTAAGGCAGTTTGTTCCCTGTTTTGTCCGTGTAAATGGCTCGTTGAAAAAAGCCCTGCTGGTCTAACGGGATCGAATGGTTAATCCTGGCTTTTTCGCCGTCAGCCCAATGCTTGGTATCGGCTGCTGACTGCCGACTGCCGACCGCATCAAGCCAACCACCTGTGAAGCCCGCCCGCTTAAGTCCCTGCACCATGTACGGATTGCGCTTCATCAAATCCCATAGAAAGTTGGAGCGGTAGTTTTCAATCATCAATACGATGGGGCCTTGGTCAATGCCGAGGTAATCATTGTCCACCCAAATGGGAAGGCCGGGTTGTGCCTTGGGTGATTGATTTATTTCGGTAAATGTCTCATTGTACCCATCAAAAAATCCATATTTACCTACGGGCCAGCGGTTCCACATGGCTTCCAAAGTGGGCAGGCAAACTTCGGGGGCAAAAGGCAAGGAAGCTATCGCGGCTGTGGGCGCAATCGTGCCATCATCCTCCAGATAATCAACAGCAACTCCACGTGCACCATAGCCGGGGCAGAAAATTTTTTTACCCTCGTGGGTCATCAAGGCATCGGGACCGTCGCCAGCGGTTAGGCCCCAGATAGTAGGGCCATAGCCTTTGAATTTCAAGGGGTTTTCTATCGCGTACTGTCGTTGTGACAATACAGCGCGACGTGAATTTTCAAAATAATCAAAGCCAGCTTCCTTCATATACGGGTCTTGAATGCCCCGAAAGTCAATCCAGCAATGGCTGTACTGATGGCCAAAAAGCGGGCCGAAATTCACATGGTCTTGCCCTTTAAATTCAGCTCGAAAATACGGCTCGCACCATTTTTCCCAGGTCTTGCTGGGAACGGGATGCGTTGGCGAACCAAGTGCCATGATATTCAAAATCATGGCTTCATTGTAGCCGCGCCAGTCGGCGGCCAGAAATCCGTCGCGTTCCGGGAACCAGCCCATGCTCAAGCGATTTTGCTCGTTCAAAAACCAGTCGAATTCTACGCGACGGAATAAGTAATCGGCGGTTTTGCGGATGTCCGCTTCTGTTGGAATATCACGATCAAAGTAGCTCATGCACGACAACACCCCTGCCATTAGCAGGCCTGTGTCAATGCTCGAAAGTTCTACCGTTTTGTAACGGAGTGCGGTCTGGGTATTCAAAAAATGATAAAACCAGCCGCGATAGCCCGCCACGCCACTGGCCTCAGGGCCTTGCGGCAATTTTTTCAGAAACTCAAGGGTTTTCAATACACGGTCTGCCGCCTGGGCGCGGGTAATCCAGCCGCGTTCTGCGCCTACTAAATATGCCGAAAGCCCAAATCCTGTGGCTGCAATACTTGAAAAATTGTCGGTCGGATACCGATCCGGGATTTGGAAATTTGTCGGGTGCGCCAATTCCCAGAAATAAAGAAAGTGCCTTTTTTGGGCCTCATCGAGGCTAAATGCAGGCTTTTCCGCAGCTATGGGCGTTGGTGACTGTGCCAAAACTGCCCGGCAAGCCAGCAGCACAAGCAGAAAAATAAGGGGGGACTTTTTCATAAAGAATGGCTCGCCAAAAAATGCAGTAAGGTGAGTGTCGGGGTGACTTAGGGTCA
>JBJXGZ010000070.1:0-12383 GCA_046160625.1 Saprospiraceae bacterium | reverse complement strand
AAAACGCGCTACCTCACGCCCATCAATAGTGAAAAGTCGCATCGAAGCCACTTCTTCGGCATTGGTAAGGGTGAAAAAATCTGTGGTTGGGTTAGGGAAAAGTTTGACGTTGGCCGCAGGTAGCTCGCTGGTACTAGTGAGTGAGTTGAAGGTGTAAATTGCGGTCAGGGTATCTGCTGCGTTGTCCAGATTTGTGAGTTTGAGGTGCACAATTCCTGAGCCTGGTTGGCCAGGTGGGGGGTCGGACAAAGCGTTGTAAAAGTGAACGGTCAATTGGCCCATAGAATCCTTTTGCAATTGGAATGTCTTAGAGCTTACCCCGGAAAACCAGCAAGTCACTGGATCGCATACTGCTGTAGTAATATTTGGAGTCAAAAACACTTCATGTCGCTCCCATTTGACGGTGATCGTACCATTTGATACGTTTTCGATTTCACCATGGGCTGGCGAATCATAAGTATCCATCGTAGTGATGGTATCAGAAGGATTGGGATGAACGTGGTAGGCAGATTGTGCCTGCGTGTTGGTCACTTGGAAAAGTCCGAGGACAACAAAGAGGGTAAAGAGTAGATTTTTCATGGCGGAAATGTCTCGCATTAGCAGGTTCGTGAAATAATTCAAAGATTTAAACAAAGGTACACCCAACAGCCCTTTCCCCCTACCTAATTTTGTTCGTCGTTACGATTTTGTATCGAATCGGACAATATTAGCAAAATGAACTGGAGAAAACTGTTGTTCCCATTCTTGTTGGTCGCCCTCACTTTTCGCCTTTCGGCGCAATTGACTGATGGCTCAATCGCGCCTGATTTCACGGCGCAAGACATCATGGGGCAAACGCACCATCTCTACGATATACTCGATTCTGGCAAAATTGTCATCCTCGAAATCAGTGCGACCTGGTGCCCACCTTGTTGGGTCTACCATACCAGCCATGCCTTACAAGACCTTTATGCAGAACACGGCCCGGCAGGCGACGATAAATTGCGGGTCTTTTGGATAGAAGGCGATCCCGCTACCAACCTCAATTGCTTATATGGCCCGGCAGGATGCAATAGCAACTCGGCAGGCAATTACGTAGCAGGCACACCCTACCCTATTTTGGACAATTCAGTCATCGCGAACGATTACCAAATCACATATTTCCCTTCTATTTTTGTCATTTGCCCTAACAAAATAGTCTACGAAGTAGATCCACTAGACACCGAAGGACTCTGGGCCAAAGCCAGTCAATGTCCTGTGGCTCAAGGCACCAACAATGCCGGAATTTTCAAACACTGCGCTGGTACTGAACTCAATGAACTTTGTGGAACTCAAAATCTCAGTCCCAGTTTTGCCCTTACCAACCTGGGCAATGCTCCCCTCACGGCCGCTACCATCGAATTGAAGTGGAATAACAATGTGATGCAAACCCTCCAATGGACCGGCAACCTGCCGACCTACGGAGAAGCCCCCATCGTCTTTGCAAATCAAAGCCTTAGCAATGCAGGGATTCTAAAAACGACCATCACAAACATCAACAATGGCACGGGAGATGAGGACTTTTCAAACAATGTGTACAACAATAATTTCAGTCTCGCCAAACAGTTTAACACCACACAAGTCCTGCTAAAAATCAGAACAGACAATTATGGCGAGGAGACTTATTGGGAACTTCGGGATGACCTAGGCGCTGTGCTCGAACATGGTGGTAATCAAGATATTGGGCCCAATGGAGGTGGCGGTTTTCCACTTGGAACACCGATTGGGCCGGGAGCCTATCCTAGCCTTACCATCATTCGCGACACCCTTGAATTGCCTGCCAATGGCTGCTATTCGATCCACTTTTCGGATGCTTACGGCGATGGCATTTGTTGTAATTTTGGCACTGGCTATTATCGGTTGTACAACTTGGACGAGCCTGGTACTCCGCTAATTTTTGGAGGAGAGTTCGAAGACTATTCCCGTCGAGCTTTTGGTGCCGGCACAGTTTCTGCCACTTCAGATTTGATGCAGAACATTGGTATACAGTTGTTTCCAAACCCTGCTACTGATTTTTTGAACATTGAAATTGATGCTCCGTCCAACACCGAGATTTCAGGGCGGGTATTCAATGCCCTTGGCCAATTGCAGCATGAATTCCCGATCGATAAGGCTGAAATTGGCGGCAATGATTGGCCCTTACTTCTTTCCAACTGGCCCTCAGGCGTGTATTTTTTACAATTGAAAATAGATGAGGAGTTTACCACAAGAACTTTTGTAGTAAATAAATAAGAGATTGAGTCGTTCTTGCCTAAAATTCACATTTTATGGCAACACCCTACCCTTTTTCCACCAAAAAAACCTTTGCCTGGCTTTCCGGCATTTTTGTCCTGCTATTTTTCTGTCGGCTCATTTACGGCTACTACTATCCGGGAACCACAAACAATGCTGGTGGCAACTTCATTGGCGCGGAGGACTTTTCCGTTTCCCGAAAAAACTACGCGTCCGAAAAAATCAAGGGTGAATCCGCTCCGCAACAACAACAGCCCAGTCTATCACAAAGTCAGAAATACGAGAAAGTTGCCACGCTTCGGGGCAAAAGCAGTGAATTTGAAGAAGATGATGTCCGGCTTAAAACGCAGGTTAAAACCTTTGGCGCGGTTATTCAATATGAACAAAACACAGGCAACCCCGGCCAGCGAACGCTCAACCTCCTGATTGGGGTTAAGCCCGAGCGATTCGACAGTTTTTACATAGAAGCCCAGAAAATCGGGCAAATCTTATCAAAAAGCATCACAAAAACAGATAAAACCAACGAATACCTTCAGCTCAACGCCAAGCGTATTTCACTTGAAAAAACCAGAAATGCTCTGCTCGAACTCAAAAGTCGAGGCGGGCGCATTGACGAATACATTGGGTTGGAAAATCGCATTCTGGACATTGAAGGCCAACTCCAGGAGCTCGGTGTACAAATCGGAGATTACGACGAGGAAAACGAATTTTGTACGATACGTTTCTCGCTTTACGAGGGCGAACGAACGGACATTAGTTTAGCCCAGCGGCTTAAAGTAGCATTCGAATGGACTACGAAATATTATCTTATGATGATGTTGGGGTTGGTTTTTGCGCTGGTGGCTGCTATTGTGTTGCAGACGATGGTGGAGAAGTTGCGCAAATAGGTAAGGTTTATATTTAACACATAGGCATATAAGTGAGCGAAACTATTTTGCCCTACTTACTTCCATCTGCCGGGCTATATACTTCCCCAAAATATCAAACTCAATGTTCACCCGATCGCCTGAAGCTAGCGTTTTGAAATTCGTATGCTCCCAAGTGTACGGGATAATGGCCACGGAGAACAAATCTACCCCTGGCGAAACGACTGTGAGACTCACACCATTAAGACATACAGAACCTTTGTCTACCAACAAACCACCCTGTTCGGGGCGAAAACGAAAGCTGTACTTCCACGAACCTCCCGTTTCAATAACCTCGACACATTCCACCAATTCATCTACGTGGCCTTGCACTATGTGGCCATCCAGGCGTCCGCCCAATGGCAAGCAACGTTCAAGATTTACAAGTGTGCCGGGCTTCCAATCGCCCAAATTGGTGCGACGCAATGTTTCTTCTACTGCCGTTACTTGATGCCAGTCAGGTCCAAGCGCTATCACAGTAAGGCAAACCCCATTGTGGCTTACACTTTGGTCAATTTTTAATTCAGTCGAAATAGAACTTTCGATGGTGAAATGCACGTTCGAACGGTCTTTTTCGACTGCTTTTACTTTGCCCAGGGCTTCTATGATTCCGGTGAACATAGTTGTTTATTTGTGAATTTGTTTATTTGGGGATTTGTTGTGCCAGCCCTTGGTATCGGGAATGTTCAAATATCTGGTTTTTAAGCACCTGATTAACCAATAAACCAATCACCAACAATCCAATCACCCGTACAATTCATAAGAAATCTGGCTGCGATCATAGCCCAGTTTTAGGATCAAATTCGCCACGGCTTCGTCAACCATATTGCTCCACCCGCAAAGGTAAAACGTCACATCGGGTCGCGGCGAGGCATATTGTTCCAAATACACTGGATGGACGTGGCCTTTTCTACCTTCCCAGGCGGATTGTCTTGAAAGCACTACGTCGTATTGAAACCCCGGCAAATCACGCGTAAGTGCTTCAAATTCATCGCGGTATAAGATGCCATTTTCCTCGCGTGTCCCAAAGATCAGATGAAGTTTTCGATGGGTTTTGCCCGATTTTTTTAAATCCTGAAGCATGCTTCGGAAGGGTGCAATGCCGGTACCAGTACACACAAATACCAGGTCTTTTTCAATCTTTTCCGGCAATACAAATCCGCCATCCGGGCCTTTAAATTTCAAGATTGCTCCTTCTTGAATTTCTTCGAAAAGGTAGGTAGTGCCGAGACCTTCGGGTGCATTTACGATGCAAAGTTCGAGGAGATTTGTGCCGTTGGGGGCATTTGCGATGGAATAGCTTCGCCAGCGCTGAAGTCGTTTATCTCCGATCGGCAAATCCAGTGTGATAAATTGTCCCGCTTGAAAATCAAACGATTGCAACTCGGGCACCTCAATTTGAAAGTGCCGCACATTGGGCGTTATGGATGCTATTTTTCGGACTATACCGTCGTGCCAGGTAGTGGGCATTATGCTGCTTGATTTTGGAATTGTGGATTTGGCCAACTTGGCCATCTGATCACTATGCCACAAAACCTTGATTTGGATTTTGGGGTAACAACAAGTCTGGAAAAGAGTTGAAAGAGGCTTAAAAAAGGACAGTTTAGATTCAACTTTCTTCAATCACACCTTCACCCACTTCGCTTTGCTTTTCCCACTTTCGATCACTTTTTCGATAAATTGCATTCCTCGCACACCATCGTGGATGCTTGGAAAATCTGCGTGAATGGGCTCGGGTTGTTTACCCGCCGCATGCGCCCGAACACAATGCGCGAAATTGCGATAAATGTTGGCGAAAGCTTCCAAATAGCCTTCCGGATGTCCCGCCGGAATACGACCTGCGGCCTGCGCTTCTGGGTACAAGTGAGGGGTGCCAGCACGAAAAACCTGTATCGGCTTATCCAGCCAACGCAGAATGAGCGAGTTCGGCTCCATTTGCCGCCATTCCAGGCCACCTTTTTCGCCGTAGACCCGAATATTCAGGTTATTTTCTTCTCCTGCTGCAATCTGGCTGGCATGGAGTATCCCCTTTGCGCCACCTTCAAAATGAAGCAGCACATTGCCATCGTCGTCGAGCAAACGACCAGGGACAAAAGTGCTAATGTCGGCGCAGAGTTCCGTGATTTTCAATCCAGTGATGTATTCCGCGAGGTTTTCAGCGTGGGTGCCGATATCGCCCATGGCGCCTGCTATACCGCTTTTGCTCGGATCGGTGCGCCAGGCGGCCTGTTTCTGACCAGAGGCTTCGAGGTGAGTACTGAGCCAGCCTTGCGGGTATTCCACCACCACTTTTCGAATCTGTCCCAACTCGCCATGCCGGATCATCTGACGGGCTTGCTTCACCATGGGGTAACCGGTGTAGTTGTGGGTTAGGGCAAAAACGAGTTCGGATTTGGTTACAATCTTCTCCAGGGCCAGCGCTTCTTTCAGGCTAAAGGCCACCGGCTTGTCGCAGATGACATGGAAACCATTTTCGAGTGCCATTTTAGCAGGCGCAAAGTGGACATGGTTGGGCGTTACGATGCTCACGAACTGCATTCGGCGATCCGGACGAAGTCTTTTTTCACGCTGAATCATGTCGCGGAACGTGCCGTAGCAACGATCAGGCGCTAAGCCAAAATCGGCCCCGGAAGCTTTTGATTTTTCAGGATCGCTGCTGAACGCGCCACAAACGAGTTCGATTTCGCCATCTAGGGCTGCAGCCATGCGGTGTACTGCGCCGATAAATGCGCCCTGGCCGCCACCGACCATTCCCATGCGGAGTTTGTGTTTCATGTTAAAAAAATGTTGCGGCAAACATAGTAAAGCCTTAGACTAAAATTGAAAATTAAGCAATGGCAAGGCACGTTTATCGCGCTTATTCCAGAGACTGATTTGAACGCCTTTTAATTTTTTAGCCTCAAAATTCTGAAAACAAAGCCATATATATTTCTGCTGTAAAACGATCCAACTCAATTACTTCAGGACTTTTTACCCCCAATCCTACGCCCCCACCTGGCGGTGCAACATCCAGGCCGTATCCTCCAAGTTTGAAATACCTGCAATCTACCTTTTTAAAGTTCATTGTTGCTGCTGTGGTAAGTAACCTTTTTCCCATTTTTAATAAAACCTCCTCATTTTTCACAGGGTAACGATGGAAGGATTTAGGAGGCAATTGAAGCAATTTGCCATCTATTTCTGCTTCCTTTTCTTTATTCGAGGAGGCATTCACCAAAACCAATTGTTTGCCTTCACAAATACCAAAATTGCTTTCCAGCAATGCTTTCGGAGCAACATAAAAGGTTACAAACAGACTGTCGCGTCTTTTTGTCGTGATGTATGAATCAATCGTGATGAAATTGCTGCCCCATTTTCTGGCTCTTTTTTCGATGTTTCTTGTGTGTACATCAACGCCATATGCTATGTTTTTTTTGCCTACGAACACGGATTGGCCCAATTTTTTAAGGTCCGGAATATTGGCTAGATCATTATTATTGACGCATACAAACACTCGGTCCGTTTTATCCAAAGGTCCGAATGTTGAGTCAATTCTTATGATTGTATACACGTTTTGCCCCTGTACCAGCTGGGCAAGCGAAATGAAGCAACCCAGAGCTATGAATATTCGGTTTATGTGTTTCATGCGCTAAAGATTTGGATGGCATAATACTGTTTGAAGTTACTGTTGGAACCTGGTTGAAATATTGCCACAAAAACGGTTACTTTATTTCGACGAAGTTCCTTGCCACAAAACTCAATAAAAAGATTCACACCTTTGCACAAAATACTCCTCCCCCGCCTACCACGCTCATGAAAGATACCAAACTCATCCCTTCCATCCACAACTACTGCGACCGCTGGTGCGAGCGCTGCGCTTTCGTCCAACGCTGTGCCGTGGGTGTGGAAGAACTCGAACGCTGGACACGGGATACGCCCATGACGGACGAAGAAATGTGGAGTACGGTGAGTGATAATTTCAAAGAATCCCTGCGCATGCTCGATGAGATGCTGCGTGAAGCAGGAATTGATCCCGCTGAAATTGAAGCAGCCTCAGAAGCTACCCCCGATCCAGACATGGATAAATTGGAAGAAGAAATCTTTGAACGGGGATTGGCCTATTTCAAGCTAAGCGATTCGTTTTTTAAAACCAATCGTGAGTTTCTAACGGCGCAAGAGGTTGAGGCCCAGCAAATGGCAGATATGGAGCTGCCTGTTGATTTGGAAAATCTCGAGCAAATCCGGGAAGCCATCGAAATTATTCATCAATATGCAGCCTTCCTTGGCATAAAGGCCCGCCGAGCGGTTTCCGGGATAAAAGAAATGCACGATACCTCAATTTGGGGCGACCCACCCCACCAAAGTGATGCAAATGGCAGCGCAAAAGCCTGTATTCTTTGTATTGAGCGAAGCCTGGGTGCCTGGGAAATACTCCGCAAAACCTGGCCCGACAAAACAGACGAAATTCTGGATATGCTCCTAGCCCTCAGCAGGTTTCGAAAAGAAATGGAGCGGCTTTTCCCGGATTGGCAGCAGTTTGTTCGCCCGGGTTTTGATACGGATGAAGCGCTTGATTTGCCTTTAGAAGAAAATTGAAACTTGGTGCTATTACCATATAATTAAACCACAAAAGACACAAAAGAACACAAAAGGAGTACTAAACGGTCTTTTGTGTTCTTTTGTGCCTTTTGTGGTTCAATTATACTACTCCGATTTGATCAATTTACCAGCTTGCAAAAGACCACCATTGGAATCATACAGGTTCGCGAAATACAAGCCCGCAGGCAGGTTCGCTGCATTCCAAGTCTGCGTGAAATCTCCTTCTGACAAATACCCAGAGTAAGCTGTAGCAACAAAATTACCCTGTGCATCGTAAATCCGCAAAGTAGCTTTTGTAGCCTGGTTTACCTTGAATTGGAAGGTTGTTTGATCCAGGAATGGGTTAGGAAAACTCTTCATCAACACAGGTTTTGGGCTGAGGCCGAGTGCTCCTTGAAACACATCATTGGTACCTACAAAAACAGGGCCGCTACATTCGCTGGTTCCACGATGGGGTTCTGCAACGTATGGGAATGTTCCGCTAAATGCTTTGTCGTTGCTTTCCACACCCGTGGTATACGACAGCACACCCAGCAAATCGGCTGTAACCGGGCTTGGACTATTGGGCGTATAATCATCATACCAAAGGCCAATTGCGGCCAATACTACCCCTGATACCGCTTGCAATTCGATGCGCGTCACATCATCTTCCAAACGGCGACCATTCGGAAAACCATCCATATTTGGGATAAATTGTATCGTCGTGTTCGCATAAGCCGGATCTGTGAGGCCCAATACTGCGGCTTGAATCAAGCCTAATGAGCTAAATTTTGGATCGTTGCGCGGAGTCACTGGCACAGCCATGTTCAGGCGAAGCATATCTCCACCATTGGGCAAGAAGTTATTGATGAATGGCTTACCTGCTGCAAGGGGATTACCACCTTTGCCTGTGGCCAATTGATACGGTGCCAAATTCGGCACACCCGTGTGGAATATCGGCCAAAGATCCACCGAACGTGGTTTGCCTGCCGCTGGCAAAAGTAATGTGCCGAAAATAGCATCATCCAGTGCCGTACCCGCCAAAGCAGTGTTTCCTTTCAAGGGAAATAATCCGTCCTTGCCATTGCCAAAGTCGAAGCTCTGCAAAGCATTCCGTTGGATGCGCAAGGCAGCAAATGAAGGAACTGCTCCTCCAAACAAAGCATCGTCCATGTACAAGGCCAGCTCTGGATTGTAGAAAAACTCATCCAGCGTAGTTTCACCAATCTCCTGATACGGGGTCAAAGCATTCCAGTAATCCTTTTGCCCAACTGGAATAACTGCTTCGTTGGTCAATGGCATACCCAAACGAGAAATCTGAGTCCAAGCACCCGAATAGGTAGGATTGCCAGTCGCAGAAAGCGTTCTGATTTGTTGACGACTTGCCGAAGCCCATACACCGATTACAAAATCTCCCTGCAAAATAGACGTCGGTGCAGGAGATACGCCCGCTTTCAACAGCGTTTGAATATTCACCTGCAACGCAATGGTGCTCACATTCAAACAAGCAAGTCCGTCGCTGGCACTGCCGCTTTGACGCGGAGCATCACCAAGATCAAAAATGCCACCCAGATCTACAAAGAATGGATCATCAGAAGTGCCGCAAAACACTTTTTCACCACTGCTAGCGGTCGTGATCGCATTGCTCATCAAGGTGGAATAGCTGGTATTCAATCCTACACCTGATTCAATGGAACGTGCGCCGATGTTTGGCGGAGGCACAATCCCATTCTGCACAATAGTTTGGAAAGATTGGCCGCCATTTACACTGCGCTCCAATGTGTAGGTGGTTTTCAGGTTTTGTTTGCCCAAGCGGATATTGAAAAACGTGGTAGGGTCTTCATTCGTTTGCTTAAACGTAAAACGGTAGACAATCTCATCGCCAGGTACTGCTGCATCATTATCTACGTGAATTTCGTAGCGAATGTTTTCCCCAAAAGAGTAATAATTTGGGCCGCCTTGTGGCAATTGTAGCGGGACGTAAGTGGCAATCAGGGTAATCAAATTGGGGTTATCGGGACTGCGGAAAGCATAGAGGTCCACATTGTCGGCAAGTGGGTCGTCGGCAATTAGCGGCGCCTCACGGTGGCTGGAAGCCAGGATGGTCGTGATGGCAAGCATCCATACGGAAGCCGCCAGCAGGAATTTATTTATGGAACGATTCATCGTTGAAATTTTTGTTGTGAATGAAATTTTACTGCCCAACTTCCGTACCTCTCCAAGGAGTGGCGACATACGGAAAAGTGGTTTTGAAATGCTTGTCGTTGTTGTTGACTCCGGTGCGGTAACTCAACACCCCCACCAAATCTGAGGTTACAGGGTTTGCGCCTCCAGCGGTATAATCGTCGTACCAAAGGCCGATCGCAGCCAATGCAACGCCTGCTACTGCCTGCAATTCAATGACAGTTACGTCATCTTCCAAGCGTCTTCCGTTCGGGAATCCGTCCATGTTTGGAATGAATTGAATGTTGGTATTAGAGTTGTAAGCCGGATCGGTAAGTCCCAACACAGCTGCATTGACGATACCCAAAGCACTGAACTTTGGATCTGTGCGGCTTGTTACTGGCACGGCCATGTTTAGGCGAAGCATATCGCCACCGTTTGGCAGGAAGTTGTTAATGAATGGTTTTCCAGCAGCAAGTGGGTTGCCATTTTTGCCTGTAGCCAATTGGTAAGGCGGGAAATTGGGTACGCCTGTGTGGAATATCGGCCAAAGGTCCACCGAGCGCGGTTTACCGGGGCCAGGAAGCAACAAACCTCCAAAAATGGCGGGGTCTAATGCAGTGCCGACCAAGGCCGGATTTCCTTTGAGGACAAACAAACCATCCTTTCCATTTCCAAAGTCGAAACCTTGCAGGGAGTTACGCTGGATGCGTAGTGCCGAGAATGCTGGTACCGCGCCTCCGAATAGGGCGTCGTCCATGTAAAGCGCCAGTTCAGGATTGTAGAAATAGTCATCAAGCGTGACATCCGTCAACTCCTCATAAGGCGTGATTCGATTCCAAAAATCTTTGTTTCCGATTGGAATAACCGCTTCGTTAGTCAAAGGCATTCCAATTCTCGAAACCTGAATCCATGCACCAGCATCATTTGGAGCAGCTCCGTTGGCTTGCAAAGTGCGGGTAGCCGGGCGGCTTGCCGAAGCCCATACGCCGATGGTGTAATCGCCATCCAGGATGCTGGTTGGCGTGTTTGGTGCTCCAATTTTGCGCAGAATAGCAATCGGCACTTGGATTGCGATCGAGTGTACATTGAAAAACCCGAGTCCGTCGCGTGGAGTTGCGCCCTGCCGAGGCGCGTCGCCAAGGTCAAAAATACCGCCCAAATCCACGAAGAAAGGATCATCAGCCGGGCCACAATACACCTTTTCGCCCGTGTTCGTCGTCACGATCGAGGCTGCAATCAGGGCATCATAGGTCGTGTTAAGCCCCACACCTGATTCGATAGAGCGCGGGCCGATGTTCGGCGGTGGCACTTTACCATTGGTCACAATAGCCGTGAAAGTTGCTCCGCCATCAACGCTCCTTTCCAGGGTGTAGGTCGTTTTCAGGTTTTGCTGCCCCAAGCGGATGTTAAAGAACGTGGTCGGATCTTCATTCACGCGAGTGAACGTAAACCGGTACACGATTTCGTCGCCTGGAATAGCCGCATTGTTGTCAATGTGGATTTCGTAGCGGATGTTTTCGCCAAACGAATAATAGTTTGGCCCACCAAAAGCAAATTCACCAGGAATGTAATTCGCGATGATGGTCACGGTGTTCGGATTGTCCGGGCTACGGAAAGCGTAAAGATCCGTGTTGTCAGCCAATGGATCATTGGCAATAAGTGGCGCCTCGCGGTGGCTGGAGGCAAATAATGCCGTGCAGCACAGCCATAGCAATGCCACCATCGAAGACAAAGCCAGGCCTCGTTTCGTGAAATTGGTCATAATTAGTTGTGTTTGAAAAAATGAAAAGATCGGCTTCTAGAAAGTGCCAACATCAACTACGCAGCGATTCAACTTTTGGATTGCGCAATCAAAAAAATCGTGCTGATATTTGCGGGTCTTGTAAACCGACGCAACATGTCTATCCTAAAAGATTCCACCCTGCTCCACCGCCAAGCTTTCATCCAAAATGAATGGCTATCTGCTGATTCAGGCAAAACATTCCCGGTCACCAACCCAGCCACTGGCGAAGAACTTGCCCGCGTAGCCGATTGTGGTGCCGCCGAAACCCGCCGCGCCATTGCAGCAGCAGAGCAGGCCTTGCCCGAATGGCGCGCCAAAACAGCCACCGCCCGTGCTGCGATTTTGCGGAAATGGCATGATCTAATCCTTGAAAATGCCGATGATCTTGGTCTGCTCCTGACCCTCGAGCAGGGCAAGCCTGTTCCTGAAGCAAAAGGAGAAGTGCTCTTTGGGGCATCGTTCATCGAGTGGTTTGCGGAAGAAGGCAAGCGAGCTTATGGCGATGTGATTCCGCCGCATTTGCCTGGAATGCGGTTGCTGGTGGTCAAACAACCTGTCGGTGTAGTAGCCGCAATTACGCCCTGGAACTTCCCCAATGCGATGATTACCCGAAAAGTCGCACCGGCCCTCGCCGCTGGATGCACCGTGGTGCTCAAACCTTCGGAAGAAACACCCCTGTCTGCCTTGGCCTTGGCTGAGCTTGCCGTTCGCGCCGGATTTCCGGC
>JBJXGZ010000069.1:0-17540 GCA_046160625.1 Saprospiraceae bacterium | reverse complement strand
CTCGAAACGCATCCCCCCTGCTAAAACGCAGGCTGTGGTTTAGATGATCAATGCTGTGGTCGAAAACAACTTATAAATCTGTCTGTGGTGCTTCCAACCTCATTTTTTAGTGGTCGTTTGTTCCTGTAAGTTTTTTTCTTGGGTGGGGGGCTGCTACAAGTTTGGCGAAGCCAAATGCGTAGCAGCCCCCAGCCCAAGAAAAAAACTCCCCTAGCGGCCTAGTTCCTTCTCAAAAATTCCTCCGCGAGGTTGAAAAAGTTGACTGCACCTTTACTTGTCACGTCATAAAGCGCCACAGGTGTGTGCGACATAGGTGCTTCGGCCACGCGGCTGTTTCTGTGGATAATGGTCTCGAAAACATAGTCGGTGGCACTGTTGCGCACTTCCTCTACGATGGCGTTGGCGAGGCGAAGACGACCATCGTACATGGAAATAAGTAGACCTTCCACCTGCAAATTGGGGTTGTATCCCTGACGGATAAGGTCTATTGTATTTTTCAATTTTGCCAAGCCCTCAAAAGAGAACATCTCACACTGAACGGGGATGAGTACCGTATCGGCAGCTACCAGTGCATTTACAGTGATAAGGCCAAGTGAGGGAAGGCAGTCAATAAAAATATAGTCGTAATCGTTGCGGAGTTCGCCGACCACGCCTCGCAGCACATACTCGCGGTTGGGCTTGTTCACCAACTCTATTTCAGCGCCTACCAGGTCAATGTTGGAGGGTAGCAAGTAGAGGTTGGGTGTTTCGGTCTGGACGATGGCTTCACGCGGGTCAACCCCATGTACCAGGCAATCGTATAGGCTTACAGATTCTTCGGTGTCAACTTGACCCACCCCAGATGAGGCGTTTGCTTGTGGGTCGGCATCAATGAGCAGCACTTTTTTCTCTAAAATAGCGAGGGAGGCTGCTAGATTGATGGCGGTAGTGGTTTTGCCCACGCCACCTTTTTGGTTGGCAATGGTGATAACTTTGCCCATGTCTTTTAGCATGATGTTTCGAGCGTTTGTAGCCGCACCTTGTGGCGCAACGCGGGCAAAGGTAGTCGGGCGTGAAACAGCGCGTGGAACAATGGTCAAGAAGTTATCCAAGTTTTTTCCACAGGTTGCCAACATTTGGGGTGGCAGTTACAGTAGCAATGGGCAGTAGCAGTTGGCAGTCGGCAGTGAGCGTATCTCAAGGCATTGGCTACTATGCGCATAACTTGTCTAAAACTCGAATTTGGATTGCCCACATTGTCAAATTGACCACATTTTTTTCTTCTACCTTTGCCGCTCACAATCTCGAAACATGATTCCTGCTGAGCAATTGCTGAATGAGGTCGAAGCGCATATAGTTGACTTTTTTGCGCAAAACATCTCGCCTGAATACGTTTTCCACGATTTGGGGCACACCATCCAGACCGTGGCCGCCACAAAAACCATCGGAGAAGGTTTCCGACTGGACCCGCAAGACATGCTTACTGTGCTGCTAGCTACCTGGTTTCACGACACAGGTTATGCCGATGGCCCTGTAGGCCATGAAGAGCGTAGTTGCGCCAATGTCACCCGGTTTTTGGAGGGGAAAATTCCCGCCGAGCAAATTAATGAAGTTCAGGCATGCATTCGTGCAACCAAAGTGCCGCAAAAACCCGAGACCTTACTTGGCCAGATCATTGGTGATGCTGACCTGAGCCACCTCGGGATGGATATTTATTGGGATCGGACGAGTCGTTTGCGCCAAGAATTTGTGCTCACACGAGGCAACGTGATGAGCGACCAGGATTGGGTAGATTTTGAGATCAATTTCATGTTTACCCATGAATACCATACCGTGGTAGCGCAGGAACTTTTCAACAAGCGCAAAGCCAAGCACATCCAGCAACTCCTCAAACAAAAGCGAAGGCTGAACCCAAACCTTGCGCCCACGGTGGATGAATTAAGCCTCCTCGAAGAAAAAGAAAAAACGGGCGACCTCACAAAAGTGCTCAAAGACAACGAAAACGAGATTAAATCAGCTCGCTTCGGACGCGGTGTGGAAACAATGTACCGCACTACTTACCGCACCCACACCAATCTGAGTGCCATGGCCGACAGCAAGGCAAACCTAATGCTATCGGTTAACGCAATTGTCATTACCCTGCTTGTTTCCAATCTGCTCCCTAAACTTCAGGATGGCGCGTCCTGGAAGGTGATAGTCCCAACTATCTTACTAACAGCCACTTGTCTTGGCTCCATGGTATTTGCCACCCTCGCTACCCGCCCAAAAATCACCGAAGGCACCGTGACCCGCGAAGCCATTAAACAGCGTAAAGCGAATCTGCTCTTCTTCGGGAATTTTTACAATATGAAACTGGAAGATTTCCAGTGGGGCGTGAATGAAATGCTTACCGATCCTGAATTTCTTTATACTTCCATGAGTCGTGACCTTTACTTTCTTGGCATTGTACTCGCCAAAAAATATAAATACCTAAGTGCCTGCTACAATATTTTCATGTATGGCCTCATCATCTCCATGGCAGCGTTTGCGGTAGCGGCAGCGATGTAACCAAATAAACCAATCACCAATCTCCATGACGAGCATAGTCATCATACCGACTTACAACGAAAAAGAAAACGTGGAAGCCATCGTTCGGGCTGCGTTGGCGCAATCTGAGGAGTTTCACGTACTCATTGTGGACGATGGTTCGCCTGATGGCACAGGGCAGATTGTGCGGGATTTGCAGGCTCATGAGTTTGCCGGACGCCTACACCTGCTTGAACGCAGCGGCAAACTCGGCCTTGGCACGGCCTACATCGCAGGTTTCCGTTGGGGCTTGGAGCGCGACTACGAATACTTTTTTGAAATGGATGCGGACTTCTCGCACAATCCCGAAGACCTGCCGCGCCTGCTCGCCAAATGCCGTGACGAAGGGGCAGATGTGGCGGTCGGTTCGCGCTATTGCCGTGGTGGGCATGTGGTCAATTGGCCGCTCGACCGTATCATCCTCTCACGCGGAGCCTCGCTCTACGCCAGTCTTATTCTCTGGATGCCCGTTGCCGACCCCACCGCTGGCTTTATCTGTTACCGTCGTAAAGTGCTAGAAACCATGGATTTGAGCAAAATAAAATTCATCGGTTACGCCTTCCAGATCGAGATGAAATATACCGCCTACCGATTGGGTTTCAAAGTAAAAGATGTGCCCATCACGTTTAAAGACCGGGAAAAAGGGCAGTCTAAAATGTCATTGAATATTATACGGGAGGCGATGTGGGGGGTGCTGCAGATGCGGTGGAGGTGAGGGGTGGACGTTTACGAAACCTCCAAGGTTTCGTAAACGTTCGCACTTTGCGATGCGGTGGGGGTGAAACGTGTAAATTGATTTTGTACTTTTGTATTCTAAACAGTCGGCAAAATGACCACATTACTAGAAATCCCGCTTCGAGAGGTTTCCACCTCGGCCATACAAGCGTTGAAATCAAAATATCCTGAAGCAATGCTCCGGGTCGAGGCAGAAGACAGGCTTCACAGTGGGAACATGGATGAGGCTCAGTTTTGGGCAATTATTGACTTGTTGGATTGGAGGACAATGATCGCTGATTCGATTGCTGCACCAGCAATAAAGGCATTGAGCCAATTCCCTGTTGAAAGCATTCATTCTTTCCATGAGATAATGAATGAAAAACTCTTCAATCTTGACGGTCGCCGATTCGCAGAACAATTGGGCAGCAACCATTATCCTCCAGCAGGAGGCGCTTTTTCCGTGGATGGGTTCCTGTACGCCAGGTGTTGTGTCGTAGCCAACGGAAGAGAATTCTATGAAACTGTAATGGCCGACCCGGCTAAAATGCCCAAGGAGTATGGGTTTGAATCTCTGCTTTACCTGCCTAAAATGGCGTGGAAATTAAAAACTGGCCGAGACGACTACAACTATTTTCCAAAGACTTGGAGCGAGACTTTTAGTAATCCTGCGGGATGGCCCGGAATGGTTCCGATTAAAGATCGCCTTGCTGGTTTGTCATGAAACCACACGCCAATTCGCACGAAAACGACGCGGAGCATCACCTTTACGAGATTTTTGACGTCGAACGCAACAATACTTTCAAGTACGGAATTTCTGGCAAACCGCTCAACCCTGATGGCTCTTCGCCGCGTGCTAACGAGCAAGTTTACCTTTTCAATAGGGTAGTTGGCATGGCACGTTTTTTTGCGCAGGTTCTTGAAGTTGCTATCCCGGGAAGAAAGCGAGCTGAAGGATTGGAGAGCGAGTATATTGATGCGTATCGAGATAAATATGGCAAGAATCCTCCGGGGAATTTGTAGAACCTGCCCATTACGTTTAAAGACCGCGAAAAAGGGCAATCTAAAATGTCTCTGAATATTATACGGGAGGCTATGCTGGGGGTGTTGCAGATGCGGTGGAGGTGAGGGAATAAAGCTATCTTTTGAAAAACTTGTTCACCGCTTCGACGCGGGACTGAACGTGTAATTTTTCAAATATACTATGGCAGTGGGATTTAATTGTTTCAAGAGAAATAAAAAGTTCAGCGGCAATCTGCTTGTTGGGAAGGCCTCGAGAGATCAACTCCAGCACCTCTCTTTCTCTACGTGTTAAGACTTGATCATAAGGGTTTTTGTGAATCGGGTTTGGTTTTCGAAAAGATTCTACCACTTTTCTTGCAATTGAGGCACTCATCGGTGAACCGCCGTCGAATAATTCCCGTATGGCTTCTATAATTTTGGCAAACGAGGTATCTTTGAGCAAATAACCACTAGCTCCAGCCTCTAAGGCATTGAATATTTTATCGTCGTCCTCATATACAGTTAGGATTAGGAATTTAATATTTGGAGAGGTTTCTTTGACCTGATACATCGCTTCGATACCAGAAAGACTGCCTTTCAAGTTGATATCTACCAATGCAATGTCGGGAGGGAAGGCTATGAGACTAGGCACAGCATCCTCGCCACGAGCATAAACGCCCTTACAGGAAAAACCGGGCGCACCGTTCAGAATGGTCTGAAGTGCTTTGCGGTATTTTTCATCATCTTCCAAGATTGCGACTTCGATAGGTTTCATGTCTCATTTTTTGTGTAATAACTGATACAAAGGAATGCGATATTTCCCTTAGGATATATCCCTCAAAAGATGGATTTTTCACTTGACCTCGCACTGGATACCCTTTATATTGACTATTGAAGCCGACTCCATCAAAAGTTGGAAAAATCGGTAAACCCTCGTTGAAACTCACTTTAAAGTGTGGGTATATTAGGGAATTTGCTTCACTACTTTTGCCTTGCTTTTCACTAAAATTCATGTTTATGAAAAAGAACCGTTCTTCTCCTCGTACTGCGCTGATTGCAATTACCATAGTTGCAGTCGCTGTGGGGGGCTTTTTTTTTATCATTAAACCCCAACTTCAAGGAGTGTGTTCTTATAAAATCTTACCACTAAGTAAGGTTGAAATTTGGACTCCCACGGATCCTGAACCTAGCCCAGATCTGACTTACTCAGAAGCTGGCGTAAGATCACTGAAAGAGCTAGGTGCAGTTGGATTGGTGAAAGTGTCATTTATAAAGAGACCATTGGCGGCAACAATTCCCGGCTTGATTGGAATAGACACGAGTGGAAACAATATGGATGATGTTGGCGATTTGGTGGTTCCAGAATGCCCAGATGAGTGCAGATGTGCACCATTGTGGAGTTTCAATTATGCACAAAATTTTCTCGCAACATCGACCGATATAACAAAATAAAACTCAAAACTTGACACACTCCAAGATTCTAATACTTGAAAACGAGATTGTAGCCACTTAATAGAGGTTTGAATGCTCCTACAGCCTTTTTCAACCCTTAACTCGTTAATCATCTCATTGTTATTCTTTCCCTGCCTGACCAACCCTTGTCATGGTCAGCACGAACTGTTCTATTTCCACCACATCAATGTAGAATCCAAGTTATCACAGAGTACCAACTGGCATGTTTACCGCGACTCAAGAAACCTCATTTGGATAGGTTCAGTCAACGGGCTGAATTGTTTTGACGGGGAAAACATCAAAGTTTATAAGGCAGGGGATGAAGCGGGTTACAGCCTCGTGGACAACAATATTCAAAGCCCGTTTTTCGAGGACAAAGAAGGTAACATCTGGTTTTCCACGATAGAAGCTGTAAACTGTTTTGAGCGCAAAACAGGAAAAATAAGGATTTTCGCACAAAAAGGGATAACTGAATACCGGGTGGTTGGAATTGAAGGCAAGGATAAAATCTGGGTAATGTCGTCTGCTTCTGGCAACTTGTACATCTTAACACCAAATAGCGGATTTGATTTTAAGCATCATGTATTTGAAGAACCACATTGGGGGCTGTTAGATACAGGGGCAAATGGAGCGGTTGAGCGCTTTTTTGCATATCCATACAACAAGAATGGGCTGCAAATCAACACCTACAAAGATGGGCGGCTCATGGATCAGCAAATGTTGTTTGATGGCAAAGATGGAAACCTGAATTTGGGGATTCGGAGCATCTTAAAAGAGGGGGAACATACCTTCTGGCTTTCAACGATGCAGGGCCTGTTTCTTTTTGATGCGCAAAACAACACGCTCGATACTTGTTTCCTCACGAAAGGGTCCGACTGGCCCAATGCCTGTGTACGCTACAAAAAGGATTTCCTGCTTTGCGCATTTGCAAAATCCGGTTTGGCACTGCTGCACAAAAAAAGCGGCAAATTGGTTCAGCGAATTCAGCACAACCCATCTGATGCGCACAGCCTTGCAGGGGATAACCTTACCAACCTCACAAAAGACAGCCAAGGCAATTTATGGGTCTCCGTAGATGGCATTGGGGTGGACTTTGCCAATATCTGGCAGCGCAGGCCTTTTGGTCAATTGCTGAAATCAGGCCCTAACTCAGCTGTAGATTTTCAGGTGATGGCAGGCGCAATGATGGAAGATTCCAAGGGCAACATCTTGTGCGTCACAGCCAAGAACGGGCTTTTACTGCTTGATCAGAATAAAAATTTTCGAGTGCATTATAGCCGCGAGAACCGCAAACACCCTTCCTTGTTCTCCAATTATGTTTCACACCTACTGAAAGATAACAAAGACCGAATTTGGGTTCAAACGTACAGGGGCTTGGCATTGTGGGATGCGGATAAAGAACGCTTCAAACATATATCAGGGCTTGACCACAAGTTCATTTTTGGCTATCAATTGAAGAATGGCGAGATCTTGTTTTGCCATCTAAATGGAGGGATATACAAAATGATCGAAAGCGGTGCAGATAAAATAGATTTTCACCTCTCCCCAGAATTTGACACAACGCATTACACTGCTCTCTTAGAATGCTCAGATGGGAAATTGTTTGCTGCAAAAGGCAATACCTGCGTCGAGGTTTATGCCAATGACAATGGGTATAGGAAGTTCCCACCTTTGCCACTAAATGGAAACTCGAAGTGCTTGTGGGAGAACAAACAAAAAAACGAAGTCTGGGCTGCCACCAGCAACGGTTTAGCCATCATTGATCTTGGAACTTTAAAGCACAAACTGTTGACAGAGAAAGATGGGCTTCCGGATCGCTGCATTCATTCAATCCTCGCTGTAAATGCCGGAGAAATATGGATAAGTACAAACCGGGGATTGTCCAAAACCTCCCCGAATGCCAATTTTTTCCGCAACTTCACTTATGCCGATGGTCTGAGTTCTTACGAGTTCAGGGATTTTGCCTCGATGCTCCGGTCGAATGGAGAAGTATGGTTTGGCTCAATGAATGGCATTACCCATTTCAACCCAACCGAGATAGATTCCATCCCTGTAGTAGCAATCCCTCAGTTTATTGAAATTTTTGTAAATGATACAGCCCGCTATGGGTCTTTGTGCATCAGAACGGATGCTCAAAATGAAAGCGAGGTAAAGAACCTTGTGCTGGATCATAGGAGCAATACGCTGGAATTCCGCTTAGCCGCACTCGAATATTGCGACCCTGAAAATGTAAATCTCCGTTATTATATGCACGGTGTAGACCGCGACACTGTTGAGTTTGAGGGACACGGAGTGGTTCGCTATCCAAATCTCCCGTACGGGCAATATACATTCTCTGTTTGGGCCTCTAATTCCGATGGGTACTGGAATCCTGAACCTCGAGTGCTTGAGATCGAAATATTACCACCCTTTTGGATGCAGGGCTGGTTCATTTCCATGTGTATTATAGCATTTATATTACTTGCCTGGTATGCATATCAACTCGACGTCCGCAGGAGAATGAGGATTATGCGATTGAAAATGGAGCGCCAGATTGCTGTTGAACAGGAACGAAAACGGATTGCCCGCGATATGCATGATGATATTGGGTCTGGGCTCTCCGAACTCGGCCTAATCGCTGAATTGACCAAGCAAAAATTAAAAGGGGTGCGGGCAAAGGAAAGTATAGAAAAACTGATACGCTCCTCGCGAGAAATATCTGGGAAACTTCGTGAACTGATCTGGACAGTATATGCCCAGAATGACACTTTGGAGAGACTCATAAGTTTCCTGCATGCCTATGCGTCTGATTTTTTTGAAAACTCCTCTGTCGAATGTTCTGCCATTCTTCCAAACAGCACACCGCATTGCATAATAACAGGGCAAAAAAGGCACATGATCCTGATGGCTTTTAAAGAAGCACTGAACAATGTGATAAAACACGCAAATGCTCATTCCGTCAAAATATCCTTTGAATATAAAACGCCGTACTGTTTGATCCTTATCCAAGATGATGGCATCGGCTTCAATACTTCCATATTGGAAAGCCCAGTCGGCTACGGACTGTCCAATATGCACGCTCGGATGGCCGATATAGATGGTGCCTCCACAATTACTTCTGGAAAGGAAGGTACCACCGTTGCTCTTTCCTTTGAAATTTGAGCAGCCCCCCATTTAGGGGGCCACATTTTCCACAGCCCATCATTTTTCCAACTTTTGTTCTATTGTTCACCAAGTAGGGTGGAAGTGACCTTTGTCTCACATTCTGGGCCCGGGATGTTGAATCAAATTTTTTCACTTTCAAAAATATTTCAATCATGGCAAAATCAATGGCAGATTACCTCATTCTAAATGGCTCTAGTTTTACATTGTCGGGGCCAGGAGGGCACAAGAATTTTCCCTTAGCAGCAAATGTTTTTCAAGAGGATTTTGTTTCCGGAGGTTCTAGGAACCCAATCATTGCGTTTCTAGTAAGGCCTTTGGTCAAAAATGTAAAGATGAGAATTGAGGTGAATTCTACCGAAGTTCATGTCCTAGCTACCGAAGACGAAGACAAACTAGTAGTAAAAGGATATTGGCAAAATTTTGATGGGGGCCTCCTCAAAAAAAATCAAGCCAACACAATCCACTTCGAAGTGGATGAAGGAGAGGTAAGGATTTCGGATGTTGTTTTGTGGTTTCAAAGAAACGTTTAGTTGCCTCATTCGTTTGAAACAGTGGCTCGTGCAAAATCATCATCAGGATTATTCACTTTCACAAAATCCCCGCCCCAACTCCGCGGGGATTTTGCATTTTTGCACCCACCAATGAGCACCCCCGCACACATCTACCTGTCCTTCGACCCTGCCGATGCCCGCACAGCAGCAGATTTGCAGCGCCAACTTGCATTGGCCTTGCAGCCGCGACCCACTGTTTTTTGGAATAAAGCCGTTGTGCCGACCGAAGCGTTTCGAACGGAGGCAGCCAAATTTTTAGAAAAGTCCGATCTCTTTGTAGCGCTGCTTTCCATGCATTACGAAGATACGCCGGATGTCCGTTGGGAAGCCGCTCAAGCTGTTATGACTCAAGGCAGTCGCCCAAGCCTCCAAATTCTGTTGGTACAGGCGCGGAGTGCGTCCATTCCGACCGATCTTCAGCCCTTCCAAACGGCATTGCCACCGGGCGAAACCATTGAAAACGAAGACATTGCCCGCGACCGCCAACTGCTCCGTGCTACTGCCACCGCTACCTCCGTGCTGAACGCTGCGCCCCGAAGCAATGATATCGGCATCGGCCATATCGAACTTCCAATCAGTATCGGAGATTTACGCGAGCGATTGCTGGCTCAGACGGATCGGATAAACCACGCCCCATTATTAGCCTTGTTGAAACGCCTCATTCGAGATGTACAAGTGAAACGTGGCGTGTTGGATGTGCAGGACTCCTTCAAGCATTTGCGCGAAAAAACCCGCCTTTCACAAATCAGTCTCGCCGAATTAAAGGAAAAAGCAGCCCCAATTCAGGATGATTTGTTCAACCTCATCGAGCGATTGCAGGAGGAGGATTTGGTGCCAGAATGGCGACAGATTTTTATTCGAGATTATTATCGTTTTGTGGCTGATAGCCGAGAAGACAGCACGGTGCCGCCGTTTTTTGTCCCGGTAGATGACATTGCCATCCCGGAATCTTTGAATTTGCCCGTTGGTCCACGGGAGCAAGAATCTTTGGAGCAGATTGGCCTCCTTTCCTTTGAGCAAAAAACCGATTTCCGTCGCAGCCTCTTGTTGGCAAAAGACGCGATGGCGGTAAAAAACTATTCCCAGGCCTACGCATATTGCGATCACGTCCGCACCAAGGTTGACCCCCAGTCGGCACAATTGTACGAGTACCTGCTCATCACTTTTCTGCAAAAAGAAACGGCTCTTCGCGCAATGCAGGAGGCGGTGAACGGCAACGACCGATTGCTTCAGTATGTCCTGCTATATGCCAGCCGCTTGCGCGACTACGAACGCGAAGGGAAATGCCCTTCCAGCACTTCGCTGCACAACTTGTCTATCGCTTCAGAGGGCATCTCAGATGCGGCTTTGCGATTATATCATGCGCTGCCTAACGACCCGTTGCGGCACACCGGGAAACACGCTGAATCGGTGCCTGACAACCGCCGCCCTTTGCGTATCATTTTGGGCAACACCTTGAAGGTGTGTAGGTTGGTACATCCCTCCGAAGAACTTTTGGAGGCTGCCGTAATTGAATGTTGTGGGGGAGGCAAGTGCGCCTGGATAGAACGAGTGGACGTGGTGAACGGACGGTTTCAATTTGTCCCCAATGGCCATTTTGATTTGCTTGGCGAAATCCAGGAATTGCTCGGGATGCTCCAAGACATCGAATCATCCGACGAAGCTAAGATTGTGAAAGACCCGGGGTTGTTGCGTGAGGATCTGTATTTCAGCCTGTTAGCAAAACGCCAAGCCCTCTCAACGCAAATTGCAGAGGACGAAAAACGCCGTCGTCCTTTTACTGACATCAGGGAATCTGTGGTGCGGTTCAGCTATGCTTGCTTACTGGGTGCGGAGATATTTACCGATCGTGACGAGCGCGGCAGGGGGACATCATTCTACCGACTTGCCTTGGAATATTTGCTGCCAGGACTGTTGGACTCGCCAACGCACATAAGTGGTGCGGATTTGCGCTGGTTTACGCTCAACGAACTGGGCGAGGTGGTGGCACACCCGGATTGCGCGAAGTACAATTTTGATGTACAAGCCATAGTAGAAAAGATTGTGCAAGACCATGCCGGGCAGGCGGGTTGGCTTCAGGTACAACCCAATATTAAACAGAGTGTGTACCTCCAATTTGTAGCCGATACGCAGGCGGAATGGGAAGCGGTGAAAAACAACCTGGCACACACCGATTTCCGCCGGATGGAAAGTTTGGATGCGCGGCGCATGCTCATTGATTGCCTCCGGCGTTGGCGGATCATCTACCGCGCTTATCCTGAAAGGTCAGGGCAAGATTATTTGGACCATTGCATTCGGGAAATCTCAGGAGAGCACCTGCTGGTATGGCTGCAATTCGACGCTACTGGCCAATTGGCTACCCTGCCCGACAGTCTCGCCTTGGGCTACGATGCACAGTCGGAATTGCGCGAATTATTATCAGAATCAACGCGTTACACCGAGGAGGACTTGAGAAGGTCTATTTCAGAGCATATTTTTCAAAAACAAATTTTGCCTGAATATGAAGCGATAAGAACGGGCGAGGAAACCCAGCGAAATGCTTGTGCACGGCTTTTAGGTGCTGCAATTTGTGCCTTCAAACTTCAGGAAAATTATTCCTTTTTGGATTTTGTATGGCGCGAACTGACGGAAGAAATCAAATTCCGCTGGGTAGACGTGACCAACGAGGGCGAAGCGGTTGCCTACAAAATAACGCCTGGTTTCGACCCGCTTTTAGTGTTGCGTGAACTACATGAAGCCATGCCCAAAAGATTCCGGCTATACCAACTCCGTGAGCGTGTGGCCATGCAACGTTTTCGTGATACGGAAGCGCGTTATTTCCACGAAA
This sequence comes from Saprospiraceae bacterium, assembly GCA_046160625.1. Lineage (GTDB taxonomy): Bacteria > Bacteroidota > Bacteroidia > Chitinophagales > Saprospiraceae > M3007. The sequence goes on along the minus strand of JBJXGZ010000069.1, from coordinate 5,306 downwards.
TCAGTGAGTTCCGCCACGAAAACCGTTTGCCTGAAAGACAGGTGGCGGTGGAAATTATTCGAAAATTGAAGGGGCTTTACCGCTATTTCCCCCAGGCAGAATTTCTTAAATTGCCGATGGACGAACTACATGGACGAGGTCGGGTGCGTTGGCACGCAAAGGTGTTCGGATTCTTCCCAACCACTGAAAACCATTACGAGAATAGCTATTTCAATTTTGAATACAAGTTTGAGCGGTACGAATTGAAAAATCTTTTGGACAACCAATTCGGCGAAATGCAACGGGTGCTCCAGGAAACCGGTGAATTGTAGGCGCCTACTGCTTTTTTTTTCGAAGCAGCATCATGCTGTTTTTGGGCACCCTTAGAACAACTTCATAAGCATCCAAGATTGGATTCGCATCTTCCTGATTGAGTGCATAATAAAATTCATATTCTCGTGTGGCCGGCCGGACATCGTGCCAAGGTGCAAGTTTGGCAGCAAGATTGAAGCCTCGAGGATCCCGCTCAATGTGATATATCAAGGAGTTTTGCAACAACCAATGGCAGTCCAAACTGAATGGCTCTGTGCGGCCTTCGGATTCCTGGCTTTTTTTGAGATAGTCAAAAATGAGGTACGTATATTCGTCGTGCCACCATTCGCTCGTCTTTCGCAAGTTGGCGTTTTGCACCATATTGATGAGCATCAATGTGAAGAGTGGAACCATAAAAACCCAGGCCCAGCGGTTTGCTCTTTCCCAAAGCCATGCAGCCGCAGTACCAAGCGACAGGGTAAAAAGCGGCCAATAAAGCAGTGCCAGCCTTGGTTGAAGATAAGGAGTGTGGGTAAGTTGCACTTGGATTACGTTGGTTGCCATAACCCCAGCGAACAGGGCCACGAAGAACAGCCGTGGATCGGCCGAAAAGCGACCTTGTATCAAAGCACTCCTCCATATCGCCACTGCGATGATTCCCAGTGTGAAAATGGTCGCTAACCAGGTAAGCCAGACATCGGTTTCTCGACCTAGATAGGTGTTGTTGTAGATAGCCGCACGGCTGGATAACTGAAAGGAATCAAAGAAGGAGCCAAGCGACTGCCAATTCACCAATTCGGAATGATGGGCCAGTTTTTTGAGTGGGCTGAATAACAGGGCGGCGAAAACGCCCACGGCAATTATGGCTGCTTTTGACTTTTGCCAGAAACTTTTTATGGAGCCGCTAGCTTGCCATCCACAAAAAAACAATAGGCCAACAAAAGGAACAAAAAATATCGTTTGGGTAAAATTGGCATAAATAGCTAATCCAGCGAAAATGACTGCAGGGAGCAGGCTTTCCCAACGACTTTCATTTAAAAATCTCCACCCTTGCCAGATGGCTGCAAGCATCAAACCCAAACCGAGGGCATAACCGCGAGCCAGGGAGAAAAATTCTAAAAGGAATGGCTGACCCAGAAGCATGGTAAATGCGAACACGCGCACCCAAAGCTGAGCGGAGATCTGACGGCACAAAAGCACACTCGCCCAAACATATATTCCGGCCCCTATCAGCGCTGGAATCCTGATCACGAACGGATGCCATCCAAAAATTCCGGTAATTCCTTTTATCAGGAGTGTATTGAGAATGTGGTTGTTGGGATAGGCTTCGTGGATGAAAAAAAGCGTGTCCATCGCCGATCGTGGAACATGCATAATGGCCGTAGTACATTCGTCCAAGGTAACTGGAATGAGCCAAGCCCGAATTATCACATAGATTCCGAAAGCAACGGAGAGTCCACCAAAAATTAAGTTCGTTTTTCGATTCATAGTGGCGAATATCTGCTTATTTGGTGTGACCTAAAAGAAAAACCGCCCGCGACTTGCGTCCCGGACGGTCTGTTTTTTCAGGAAACGTTTCTATTTTAATTTACTCAGAGCCGTCGTTGCGGCCGCGTGTGACGGCGAATTCACCTACTTTTTTCCCGTGTGCAAGCCCAAATTCACTATCAAAACGATAGTGAATGCAGCCATACACCCGAGAGTCGGCGGCTTCTTGTGCCCAAGCGCGTAACTCATTTTGATTGCTTGGGAACAGATAAGACAGCACCTCTGATGCCGCGCCTGAAAAGGTTGCGTGCCCTGAGGTATAAGCAGGGAAATTCGGTATCCCTGTGCCCATAGTGAGGTTAGGGTCAGCTTCTCTGGGGCGAGGGAGCAAGTAATAGTATTTTGCTTCCCAACAAACGATACCCGCGTCCACAAGTGCAGTATTCACAAGAGCCATGGCTCTGGCAGTGCGGATTTCGTTGAACTGGTTGTCGTATATCAAATTGGCAGCCCGGCGGTTCCAGTGGCCTGGAGGAGTGTAAGTGCCAGCACCATCGGACCAGAACGTGGTGATACGCTGTTGCTCACGACTGCGGTTTTTCGAGAATCCGCGCAGTTCTTCCAAAGAAGCCTCAAATTCTGCCGAGCCGGGTTGAGGTGGCGCTGGGGGACGAATCGCCGCTTTGGTTGCATCGTCAAAATTCCAGGCTTTTACATTCCCAAACGCTGGGAGCATGGGTGGGCGGACGGGAATATCAAGGCTGTGCCATTGGTTGGTATACCCTAATGCGGCAGCAGCGTCTCGCTGTGCTTGAAATCCCGCTTGGTTGTTGGCCATGCCCATTCTGTCTTTTTTAGCCCATTCGTTGATGACGTTCTGGGCAATTATTCTGCCCAAGGAGTCGCCTGCCGAAAGATCGCTTTGCACGTTGGCGCCTGCCCAAAGGCGACTGTTTTTATGCTCTTCTGCTTTTCCGGTTACGTTGGCAACCTCTCCCGGGAAGATAAATTTGAGGATTTCGCGAGAGGCAGCTGCCACCACAGCATCCTCCGAAGGGTAAGAGGGTAGGTCGTTGGTAGGGATCAGCGGTTGGATGTCCGAGGTGTTTTTGTAAGGCGCCAGGCGGTTGTGCTGGAACTTGCGGTGCCAACATGCGACCAAAGCATCGTATTGTGCCACGGCCAGCAGTGCGAACATACGCGAAGCAATGGGCGGGTTTGCAAACGGAAAGCGAGGATAGGTCGTCGGGTTGGCTGGATCGGGTGTAGGATAGGTAGTGCCATCTGCGTTGTAGTTTGGCGGTACATTGTAGAGAGCCGCCAGTTCGCGGGCGATTTCGTTCCAGCGCAACACACCGTTGCTGCCCCACCAAATGGCAAGTTCTTTCTCTTCTGCTGTGGCTGCAGCCATTTTTGACCTTAAGTTATCCAATTCGGTCAAATAGGCCGCAGAGCCAGCAGCATCGGGTGTTGGAACGGCCGTCTTATTGCTGTCAATCGTTAAATATGTTTTCCAATTACCGGCATTTGCTTCCAGGCTGGTCTCGGCGTATGGTTCAAGAAAAGCAGCCTCTGGAGGCGTTTTGTCGCACTGGCTAAAGGCGAATAAGAGGCCGAGCAATGTGGCCACAGGATATATGATGTTTACCTTTTTCATTGAAAATGAATTTTATGTGGTTAGGATGGGACAATGGGATATTGGGAAACTAGGATATTGAGATATTGCAGGACTCGTCGAAATATCTCAATATCCCAATATCTCAATCTTGCTTTCCAACTTCTTCTTCCCCTTTTTTATTGATGTCGAGGAAATAAGTCACGCCAGCGGTCCAGGTCAGAGCCTCACCGACATTGCGCCCGCTGAGCACTTTGCTAACGGTTGCCAAAAGCCCCAAACGTTTGGTGACAAAATATTTGGCAAAAACGCCCGCTTGCCCTGCAGCCATTTTGTTACTTGCCTGTGGGGCTTCATTGTAACGAATATCGTCGCCAGAAAGACCAGTAAATGCATCGTACCAAACTTCAGCCTGATAGCGAGGCTTAATAAAGCCAAGGCGGGCTGAGTAGTCGAACACATTTGGTACGGGCATCTCGTCGCTGTAAATCAACTTGTTGTCAAAAATGTAGGCGTTGTGATCAATCGTCGTATTGCTCCTCCAGGTATGGCCAGCTTGTGCGGTTACATACAGGCCAAAATCGGCGGTGTAATTCAATACGGCACGTAGCGAAGCGGTTTTGCTGTGCAAACCAATACTGAACGGAAGCAAGTCAGGAGTATAATTGGTAACGGGGGTAGAAAGCCCGCCTGTGGCTTGCACCTTGAACGCGCCGCCTGCAGCTTCAACTTCTAATGCCTGGTATTTCAGAAAAACCATGAGATCCTGAATACCTTTTTGACCCGTGATGTAGCTAACATCAGAACTCGTCCAAACGTAAGGCAGGCCAAGCATAACGTTCAGGTTTTTGGTAATGCCATAATTTCCCATGACCATCGCACTCTGGGTAGTCAAGTTGCCAAGATTGAGATTGGAGCGTTTGGTTTGGCCTTGCCAATAGTTTTCCCATTTGCTGTTGGAATACTGGCCGAGGATACAAAGTTGACCTTGTGACATCATCAGCCCGTCTGTAGGCATTTGAGCTGTTGCTGTTCCGCATATAAACAGGAACATGAATAGATAGAAGTGTCGCATTTGCGATTTAGTTTTGTTCAAAATAATCTGCTGCAAACGTAGAACCAAGCCAGAAACCAAGACCTTAGAATATACTTAGAGTTGCCAATATGACCTGGTTTTGCATCTTTATAAAAAGACCAGGGGCTTACAATTTTGTAGTTTCAGCACGCCGATCTGCGCTTCGTTTTTACCTTCGCAGCATGAAAATAGACGTTCCAAATGCTCCCAAGCCTGTCGGCCTTTACCCACACGCGCGCCGTGCAGGCAATCTGCTTTTTCTTTCCGGGATTGGTCCGCGCGAACCAGAGTCAGATATTGTGCCCGGCCTTATTCGTTCGCAATCAGGCAATTACACCGAATTTGACTTCGAGGCACAAGTGCATTCTGTTTTCCAAAACGTGCGAATCGTACTAGAGGCCTGTGGTGCGAAATGGGAAGACTTGGTAGACGTAACCGTGTTTTTGGTGAACCTGGAGCGGGATTTCCATACCTTCAACCGACTGTATGCAGAATATTTCAAAGACAACCAGCCTTGCCGTACTACTGTGGGCATCGACCGCCTGCCAACTCCAATTGCCATTGAGCTGAAATGTGTGGCGTTGGTAACCGATTGAGGTTTTACAAATTAGGCGAAAAGCCATCCAATCAAATGGTTTTGAGCAAGCTCGCCATATACTTTTTTTAAATTTTCTAACAACCAACCGATTCTTACATACCTTTGCTCCGTCCACTGAGTATCGCAACCCAAAGGCAAGCCATTCTTACCCGGCATTTTTTTGTTCGAAGATGATTTTGCTGCACCAAGTCGATGCTCGATTTTTTTTCATTTTTTTCATTTTTTCGCAATGAACATCT
>JBJXGZ010000068.1:0-13040 GCA_046160625.1 Saprospiraceae bacterium | reverse complement strand
CATCGCTATACAGGCTTTTGTGTCCTTTTGTGCCTTTTGTGGTTAAATATTCCTACCTTTTGTGGTTAAATATTCCTGCCTTTTGTGGTTAAATATTTGTGCCTTTTGTGTTTCAATTTCAGGCTTGGTCTTTTAAAAACAAAAAGTTTTTCAGAATTTCGCGCTTTCAAACCAATCTAGCATGACCAAAAACAAAGGGCAGGGAATAATTAATGACGACTTGGTTGACCCCAACCACATCATCATAAAGGGCGCCCGAACCAACAACCTCCGCAACGTAGACTTGAGCATCCCGAAGAATCAACTCGTGGTCGTTACAGGTGTTTCCGGTTCCGGGAAATCGAGTATTACGATGGACACGTTGTACGCCGAGGGTCAGCGCCGCTATGTGGAAAGCCTTTCGAGTTATGCGCGCCAGTTCCTTGGACGTATGAAAAAGCCCGATGTGGACTATATCCGGGGCATTTGCCCGGCAATCGCCATTGAGCAGCGCGTCACTACCGGCAATGCACGAAGCACGGTGGGAAGCATGACGGAAGTGTACGAGTTTCTGCGCTTGCTGTACGCCCGAATAGGTAAATTCTACTCGCCCATTTCCGGGCAAATCGTGCAAAAGCACGAAGTAACAGACGTCATTGATTTTATCAAGAAACTCCCTGAGGGCACACGCGGATTGGTGCTGATGCCCTTCCCGAAAAAATATCTGGAGCGCAGCCTTGAACAAGAACTAAACCTTTTGTTGCAAAAAGGCTACACACGGGTTCAATATGGAAACGAGACCATAGGTATTCAGGATATCCTGGAAGGCATTGAAAAACGCTTCGATACCAAACAGCCAGCCTACCTTTTCAACGAGCAAAACCTTCGCCTCCTTATAGACCGTTTTGTCCTTTCGCCTGATATGGAGGAATCTGATTGGATGCGCCTGGCGGATTCTGTGAACACTGCGTTTTACGAAAGTGAAGGAGAGTGCCATGTGGCAGTTGGTGTAGAAGGGGTTCCTAGTTCATCGTTTATAGTTCATAGTTACAACAACCGCTTTGAATTAGACGGCATTTCCTTCCCGGAACCCACCCCGCAATTATTCAATTACAACAATCCTTACGGGGCTTGCCCCACCTGCGAAGGCTATGGCAGAGTGCTCGGAATTGACCTCGACAAAGTAGTGCCCGACAAAACCAAATCCGCGTATGACGGTGCCGTTGCTGTGTGGAAAGGCGAGAAGTTTGGCGAGTCTTTGGCCTTGCTATTGGAACACGCGCACAAATTTGACTTTCCCGTCCACACCCCTTACGAGGCCCTTACAAAGCAGGAGCAAAAACTCTTATGGACTGGTAACCAATACTTTGAAGGCATTGATGCTTTTTTCAAACAACTGGAAAGCCAAACCTACAAAATTCAGAATCGGGTAACACTGGCCCGTTACCGTGGCAAAACCACCTGCCACACTTGTGAGGGTGGAAGGCTCCGGCAAGAGGCGTTGTGCGTAAAAATCGCGGGCAAGAACATCTCCGAATTGACGGGGATTCCACTGGATGAGGTGATGGCTTTTTTTCAAAATCTTGACACCCACCTGAGCGATCACGACCGCCAGATTGCCAAACGACTGCTGCTGGAAATCAACAACCGTCTGCGCTTTATGGTCGAACTCGGTCTTGGCTATCTTACGCTGGATCGTATTTCAAGCACACTTTCCGGTGGCGAAACCCAACGCATTCACCTTACCCGGACGCTTGGTTCTAACCTTACGGCTTCGATGTATTTGCTCGACGAGCCTTCCGTTGGTTTGCACCCGCGCGACACCGGACGTTTGGTCAAAGTGCTGAAAGAACTTCGGGATCTCGGCAATACCGTCGTGGTGGTGGAGCACGAGGAATCCGTCATCGAAAACGCCGACTACCTGGTGGATATGGGTCCTGAAGCAGGAGTGCACGGTGGAAACGTGGTGTATTCCGGGCCTTATGCCAATATCGCCAAGTCCGCTCCAAACAGTCTTACCACAAAGTATATGACCGGGGAAATGCGCATCAAAACGCCCGGTACGCGCCGCAACGCCAAAGAATTTCTCACGCTCAAGGGAGTGCGCCAGCACAATCTGAAAAACATGGATGTGCGCATCCCACTCCATTGCCTGACGGTGGTAAGTGGCGTGAGCGGTTCGGGTAAAACCACGCTGGTGCGCGACATATTTTTCCCTGCGCTCTCGCAGCATCTGCCCGAAAACGCCGGGAAACAGCCGGGGTCATTTGACGGCATAGAAGGCAGCGTAAAAAAAGTGACCCGCGTGGAGTTTATCAACCAAAGTCCTATTGGAAAAAGCAGTCGTTCCAACCCCGTCACATACGTGAAGGCTTACGATTATATCCGCGAACTATTTGCCAAACAGCAACTTTCCAAAATTCGCGGTTTTCAGCCTAAACACTTCAGTTTCAACGTAGAAGGAGGCCGATGCGAGACATGCAAAGGCGAAGGCGAACAAGTAATTGAAATGCAGTTTTTGGCCGACGTACACCTCGAATGCGAGGAATGCAAAGGCCGCAGATTCCGTCAGGAAGTGCTTGATGTGCAGTACAAAGGCAAAAGCATTTTTGACGTCCTGAACCTCAGCGTGGAGGAAGCCTTGGAATTTTTCAAAGGGCAAAAAGACATAACAGACCGTATCCAACCCCTGTTCGACGTGGGTTTGGGCTACGTCCACCTCGGGCAATCGAGCAGCACGCTTTCCGGCGGCGAGGCGCAGCGCGTAAAACTCGGCTCTTTCCTGATCCGGGAAAATTCTAGTGGCCATATCTTTTTCATCTTCGACGAGCCTACTACGGGGTTGCACTTTCACGATATTCAAAAACTGCTCACCGCCATCAACGCACTGGTAGAAAAAGGCCACTCGGTGCTTGTGGTTGAACACAATATGGAGGTCATCAAATCGGCGGATTGGGTGATCGACCTTGGCCCGGAAGGCGGAAAAGAAGGCGGGGGCCTGGTTTTTGAGGGTACGCCGGAGGAATTGGTTAAGGTGAAGGGGAGCTATACGGGGGGGTATTTGAGGGAGAAACTTTAAAACAGGGTTGGCGTTTGAAAAAAGATGTTTTTCAGTTAACTTTGTCCAAAATTTTCCCAATGACGGAACAACATGTCCTTTTGCAGTTGAAACAGATGCCAGATAACCTGAAGCAGGAAGTGCTGGATTTCATTGCATTTCTTTTCGCAAAATACAAAAATACAAACCCTAAGCCAAACCTTTCAGGTAGTGTGCGGAAGAATCCAAAACCTGCCTTTGGGTGTGGAGTCGTAAATGTCAAACTCGCACCGGACTTCGACGCACCGCTCGATGATTTCAAAGAATATATGCGATGAACCTGCTTTTGGACACCCATGCTTTTCTGTGGTATTATTCTGGTTCGTCCGACTTAAGCAAAAGTGCAAAAGAGGCCATTGAAAACCCGGAGAACAATTTCTTTGTCAGCATAGCAAGTTTTTGGGAAATCGGCATCAAAACCAGTCTCGGCAAACTCGAACTTGATGCATCGCTGGAGGTACTTTTCAAAGATGTCGTCGACAAGGGTTTCTCTCTGATGCCAATTGACCTCCCCCATATTTTGCATTCGTCCTCGCTTCCTTTGCACCACCGCGATCCGTTTGATCGCCTTCTCGTCAGCCAATCCTTGACTGAGAAAATGCCCATCGTTTCGAAGGATTCTCTTTTGGAGCCTTACTGCAAAAGTTCAGGATTGAAGGTAATTTGGTAAAAACCCTCACCGCACCGCATACCCCACTTCCCCCTTCCTAAAATCTTCCCGCACTGGATTGAACACATCCATAATTCGGCAGTGCGTGTGCGCCTTGCCGAAGTGCGGTACATTAGAGGGAATGACGCATACATCGCCCGGTTCCATTTGCTGGATTTGCCCGTCCACAGTCAGATCAAAGCGACCTTCCAGCAGCGTGGTCACTTGCTCATGAATGTGCGAGTGCTGAGGCAGTTCCGCTCCTTCGTCCACCTCTACAAAAGCGATGGTCATGGAATCGGTGTGGATGCAACGGGCATTGAAGCCGCGCGAAATTTCAAATGCTGGTATGTTGGCAACAGTGTGTTTCATAGCAGAAATGGCTAAAAGGTTTCTGACTTCTAAGGTTTTCCAAATCTATGGTATGGACTCGTCTTTTTTTGTCTTTTGAACGATATTTTTTTGACAGGATTAACAGGATGTACAGGATATGTCGGCTTCGCCGACTTGCTAAGATCATATATTTCAAGTGATTATTTGCCAAAAGCATCCATGCTACGGAGTCGGCGAAGCCGACATATCCTGTACATCCTGTTAATCCTGTCAAAAAATAGCTTAAAAAAACCTACGAGGTCTTATTCAAAAAACTATTTCCCCAAAGAAATCAAATTAGCAAACAACCTATAAGCCCCCGGCACCCCAGCAGGCAATTCCCGGAAAAACGACAATCCCGTATAAACATAGTGCCCCTTTCCGTACTGCGCCACGAGCAGCGAGCCATCTGAGGGTTTTTCTTCCGGGTCGTTGGCGGAGAGTGGCGCCTGAAATGCCGCGTCCCATTCACCGGGAAAGTAAAGACCGCGTTCCTGCACCCAGCCTTCGAAGTCCTTGGAAGTCAGCTTATTGGGTGCGTTTAGCGCCGGGTGATCAGGCAAGAGAAAACGTATTTCTGCCGTTTCATCCGTGACGCGGCTGCGAGAAATCTTGAGCGGGAATGGCGCGACTTGATCCACCATTAGTTTACCCGTTGTATTATATTGCACCACCAGTGTGCCGCCATTTTGGACGTATTCAAGGAGCTTAGCCTGGTGGATTTTCAGATCATCTTTCGTGTTATAGGCCCGGATTCCCACGACAATGGCATCCAATTGGCTGAGTGCCGCTGTCTCCATGTCTTTGGCTTCCAGCACTTTAACAGTGCAGCCCATTTGCCGTAAAGCGGAAGGAATATCGTCGCCAGCCCCGGGGTAATAGCCTACGTTTTTAGCTTTTACTTTCAAATCGAGCCATGCTGCGTTTGTGGTAGAGGGCAGCAAGACGCTTTGTTGCGGGATATGGTCGTATTCGATGGTAACCAAGCGACTGGAATAGATTTCCCCGTCTATTTCAGCACTTGCCGTGAGTATAGTGCTGCGTTGGCCATTGTCGGCTTTCACCCGGAAAGTGAATGTTTTTTCTTCACCTTTTTTGTCAAGTGAAAAGGCCTGGCTAAGTTTTCCCAACATGACAGTCCCTGCCAACTTATCTTTCCCTGCCTTGACCCGCACGGTTACATCGTGTTCTTTTTGGGTAAAAATGTAAGAAGGTTCTGTGAATTCCAAGAACACGGGCGGCAGCACTTCAAATGGTCGCCAAACTTCGCCGACAGCTGGCTCGCCCGTTTTCCAGGCCACTTCGGTTTCGTATTCCAGTGGTATGCCGTTCACCATAAAACGCCAAAGGACAGTAGCGTAGCGCGGCGTTTCAGGCATGATGCGAAGTGCTTGTTTTTCAACGGAATACATACCGGTTGTCGAAACGTTTTGCAGCCAAAACGGTGCTGTAAAAGCAGCGTCTTTGGCAATTCGGACAGTTTTTTCCAAAACCCAACCCTTGTTCACGGTAAGTGCAGTACCGGGCAGGGTGTCGAACAAGCTTGGAAGAATTTCCACCCCAGCGAGTTGCACCGTATGCGCTGTGCGACTAATGGCTTCAAGGCGGATTTTAACCGCATCGCCGGGAGTGGCGATGGGTTCGTTGGCAGTAGCCTCCAAATAAAGCCCTAGACAGCCTCTGATCACCTCCTTGATTTCAGCCAGTTTGCGCACTTTCCAAAAACCATCGGGAAGCGATTTTATCATTTGCATCGCAGTAAGCAGATCGGGAACACTTGCAGCGGGGTCATCGGAGCGGTATTCACGGTCCACTTCTGCGAGCAATTTCCCAATAAGTTCGCCCCCTTCAACCCGCGTCCAAGTCGTATTGATGCCGTCAAAAATATCCTGCGTGGCCGGGCGATCTCCTTTCACAAAATCAAGATAATCAATGCTTTCACCCCTGCTTGTGAGCGAACCAAAGCCCTGGCAACGGTGCATGGAACGACTTTCCGCCGCCACCTCGTTGTTGCTTTTCCCTTTCAAAGGCAGGTAAATGCCTATGTCAATCGGCCAGAGCGCGGACTTGTCTATTTTGGCAAATGCCTCCTGCCCTCCATAGAAAAACCACGAAGTGTTGAAAAACTGCCGACGCGCTTGCCAAGGCTCAGCCAGCGTCAGTTGTTCTGGATATACGTCGGTTTTCCCGGCAAGATCGAAGGCCTCTACCGAGAGCATGGCCGAAGCCGTATGGTGGCCATGCGTGTCGTATTTTTTGTCGTGGTAAAAACGATTGATCACCACATCCGGCTTCACCTGACGATAGGCCCAAACCACGTCGGAGAGCACGGCGTCTTTATCCCAAAAGCGAAGGGTTTCTTCGGGGTTCTTGGAAAAACCAAAGTCGTTGGCTCGGGTAAACATTTGCTTGCCGCCATCCACCGAGCGGGCCATGAGGAGTTCCTGGGTACGTAAAACACCCAGTAATTCACCGATTTCCGGACCGATTAGATTTTGACCGCCATCACCACGGGTAATCGAGAGATAGGTGACATCGTAAAGGTTGGCGTTGCGCAGATAGCTGATCATACGCGTGTTTTCGTCGTCAGGGTGGGCGGCCACATAGAGTACCGTGCCGAGTACGTTGAGTTTTTTGATGGCATGGTGGAGCTCCGCGGCGTTGGGTTTGGCGGGTTTTTGGGCGAGGAGTAGAGTTGGCAGTAGCAGTAGCAGGCTTGCCCGCCATAGCTTTTTTAACTGTAGAAGCCTTGGCGAAGACAGTAGCGAAGGAGGGGGCAGTAGGCGGTAGTTGTTTTTCATGCGAGCGCGGGAAAAATTGAGTGGCGAAGGTAAAGACCCAAAAACGTTTGCCGGGGCGTTTGGTTTTGGGTAAAAAAAATGCCGAACGGAATAGAACCAATCGGCAATTTTAATATTCAGCGTATGCTTACTTAAGCAAATGAACCCAATTAGTTTATATGAAACACATAGGCACAGTAGAGCACATAGTCTTGAAAATCTTGGTCTATGTGTTCTATTGTGCCTATGTGTTATTAGAACCTCTACTTAATTACCTTGATCTTCATTTTTACATCTTTCAACGGACGGTCGCCAGGTGCTTTTTCCACCGCGGCGATTTTGTCAATCACCTCCAGGCCTTTGATGACGCGGCCAAATACCGTGTATTCGTGGTCCAGATGTGGGGTTCCACCATCTTGGACGTAAGCTGCGCGCTGTTCGGGCAAGTAATGGAAGCGGCGCATGGACTCAATCTGGTTTAGGGTCTGCTCGCTTACTGGGCCACCTTGCACGATGTAAAACTGTGAACCAGAGGATTTTTTCTCCGGGTTATTGGTACGCGCCGCGGCCAATGCGCCTTTGAGGTGACAGAGCGAATCTACGATCTCAGCAGGGATTTGGTAGCTTGGTCCGCCCATTCCGAGCGACTTCCCAGATGGAGCGTTGCGCGAATCCGGGTCGCCTCCCTGAATCATAAAGCCACTGATAACGCGGTGAAAAAGCAGGTCGTTGTAATACCCTTCTTCGGCAAGTTTGATAAAGTTGTCGCGGTGTTTAGGGGTCGCGTTGTAGAGTTCGGCGGTCATGGTGCCGAATTCTGTTTCGATTTCCACGAGGCAGCGCTCGGGGGCTGTGACTTGAACCATTTGTTTGAAAGTTGTGATTTTTTTGCCTTTAGTGGCTTTGAGGGTGACGGTGTAATTGCCCGAATGTGTATATCGGTGCATGGGGCTTGCCTCAGTGGAGCTGGTTCCGTCGCCAAAATCCCATGCATAGGTAGAGGGCTTTTTTGAAGCCGGGGTGGTGTTGGTGAACGTGATCTCTGCCGGTGCCACAAACTTTTGGGCAGGAACGGTGAATTTAGCCTGAGCGTTGAGCGCAAAGGCGGAGAGTACAAAGAGATTGAAAACCAGAATTCTATTCATGTTTTTGAAAAAAATGTGAGGAGGAGTTTGGGTAAAAAAACCGCCTTCGCGCTGCACGCTTTGGCGGCACCCACCTTCGCACTGCGCGCTATGGCGGGTAAAACGACCGCAAAGATGAGGATTTATCGTTTCTCTAAAGATGGCTGATTGTTACTCAAAAGCAAAACCTGTCATTTCGACCACAAATGCTTGGAATGCAGCAATTGCCTGAACCTTTCCATTTCAGTTTCGTTTTGGAAACCTGATTTCAATAGCGGACTGGCCATGAACGCATTTTGATACAGCAGAAAAAAATCACGGGTTTCTTCCGCTTTTTGGAATGTACCCCATTGTAAAACAGACTCCGAAGAATGGGTACTGAGCGTCACATTTTCCGCTTGAAAAGTATAACGAATGGGATGTTGCAGCATAGGGTATTTTGAAAAATTGCGCCGTGACAACCATCGGAATATTACCCACCAAAGCGCCAGGAAAAGCGGGACCCAAATCAAGGTTTTGCCTATTTCGATGAAACTTAGTCCCCCGAAATAAAACGTGCTTCCCAGCCAAACCGCAATACCCAACAGAATAACCCATTTGATCAATCCCGTTTTCAGGTATCGAAACATGATGTAAACCTGGGCTTTGCCAAAAGAATCCGGCGTAAAAGTGAATGCTACTTGAATAGGCTCCATTATTTCTGACTTTTGTGGCGGCAAGGTAAAAAGTGTTAAGCGGTAATTGGAAAGCGATATGCGGAAACACTTAACACTTACCGATTAACACTCAAAAAATTATGACCAATTTCACACGTCGCATCCTCTCCAACGGCCTCCGGGTCCTGGTCCACGAAGATCATTCCACCCCGCTGGTTGCAGTGAACGTCAGTTATTACGTCGGCTCCCGCGACGAACACCCCGAAAAAACTGGCTTCGCACACCTTTTCGAGCACCTCATGTTTTCAGGGAGCAAAAACGTGCCGGACTTCGACGACCCGCTCCAGCGTGCCGGTGGCGAGAACAATGCCTATACCACAAACGACTACACCACTTTCTACGAAATTGTACCTGCCGAAAACCTCGAAACTGCACTCTGGCTCGAAAGCGACCGTATGCTTGCGTTGAGTATCAACAAAAAATCGCTCGATGTGCAGCGCAAAGTCGTGGTTGAAGAGTTTAAAGAGACTTGCCTCAACGAACCTTACGGCGATTCCTGGCACCACCTCTCTGAAATGATGTACCAGCATCACCCTTACCGCTGGCCGGTCATCGGCCTCGCTCCAGAGCATGTCGAAAACGCCACAATAGACGATGTGCGCTCCTTTTACAAATTCTGGTACAACCCGGCAAATGCTGTGTTAAGCATCGCCGGAAAAGTGAGCACCGACGAGGCGCTTACCCTTGCCGAAAAATGGTTCGCTAACATTCCCTCCTTGCAAGTGCCTGTGCGACAATTAACTACCGAGCCTCCACAAACCGTTCCTGCCCGAAAAGTCGTGACTGCCAACGTGCCTGTTCCTGCAGTTTACCTCGCCTTCCGTACCCCTGCGCGCATTGACAAGGAATTTTATCCCGTGGATTTGCTCAGTGATGTACTGGCACTTGGCCCTTCGTCGCGCCTTTTTCGAAGGCTATTAAAAGAGCGCAACTTGTTCTCTTCCATTGATGCGTATGTAACGGCCAATGTTGATCCCGGCCTGTTCGTAATAGAAGGCCGACCCTCCGAGGGCGTTTCGATAGACGATGCGCTGGCAGCCATTTGGGCAGAATTGGAACAGTTGAAAAACGAGGCGATTGAAGAACGGGAGTTGAAAAAAATTCAGCATCGCTTCGAGAGCACCCTCGTTTTTTCTGAAACAAGTGTGCTGAACAAAGCCCAAAATCTCGCCTTTTATGAACTCCTTGATCGTGCCGAACTGATGAACGAGGAGACGGACATTTACCTCGGGATAACGCCCGCTCAAATGCTTCAAACCGCAAAAGAGATTTTCAGGGCGGAGAACTCGGCAACGCTGATTTATTTGCCAGCTTAAATGCGGTCGTCAAAAGCGCAATGTCATTGACCTAAGTGTTACAATAACCACGAAGTGGTTGAATTTGAATAACCCCCGATGCAATCGGGGGTGAATAGGAGCCATGTATTCAACCCCGAATGGGGTTGAAAATTGAGGCTAATGCATCATATTCAACCCCATTCGGGGTTGAATACATGGCTCCAATCTCCCCGAATTTCATTCGGGGCTATTCATATTTGACCCTTTTAGGGTCTTAAGTTACCAGCATTGTCCGAAAGCATTGGGGTCAATTTTTCGAAGACTTTATGAAAAAATTGAAATTCTTTCTTTGCTTGTATGCCTGTTTCCCGGCTTTTTGTCTTTTGGCAGAAGACATGCCCACGATGCCTGTTGCCTATTTTGCTGTCAAATGCAGCGAAATTTGGGAGGCCGAACCCTTGGAGCAAAATGCCGTGGCTTCCATTTTCTGGAAAGTTGATGACGAGGATTGGGATTGGTTTCGGGTTCGGATTTCGAAAGTGCATCGCAGCAATTTCCATAAAGCGGGCGACACAGTGTATGTCACCTTGGGCACCGTCTATGCTTGGCCCAGACTATCAGAATCAGATACGGAATGGCGCTTGTCTGCTCGCGACACCATTCGCCGGATGTTCCTGTTTGGGCACATGGTTACACAGATGGAACACACTTCGTACAGTAGTTGGCCACAAGCGATGGGCAGGGGTTCTTATTTGAGAATAGAATCCTCAGGTATTCGACCGGAAAACCAACAAGGGATGGTTTTTACCCCTTTTCAAAGTGAGAATCCGGGTCCTTACTCTTTTGTCCGCAGCAACGGCACGTGGGCTGAATGGCGCGCTTGTATAGAGCGGCATGTGCAGCTAGCTAACGAACTTTTTGCCCTGCGCAGGATTGAAACCCGAGGGGTACAAAACGACTCGCTTTTTTCGTGGATCAGGCGCAACAAAGCCAGTTTGACGCTGCCGAACCACAATGATCGCGACAGTTGGATCTGGCACCGAGAACTGCCATTTTCCTGGATATTGAACAATGGCGAGGATGGGAAGGCATGGGAAGCCATCGTGCTGTACCACCACTTTTTTCCAGATGACATACTGTATGATAGCGATTATTATCACTCCTTGTCGGCACATCAAAACCATTTTGAGCAATCCCAAGTGAAGCAAAAGCCCTTTCATTCGCAAAAAGGGATTGATTTCATCTTAGAAAAAATGCGGGACACTACTTTGAGCATATCGCTCCGCAACCACGCGCTGTCCAGGTTTCGCGACGCATTGCGTGGTGATCTGACACTTGAAGAAAGAAAAACCATCCTGCTCTGTTTGCTCGAAATGGCTCATGGCGATTCCCTTTTAGACCGCCACGAATGGATTGAAACGATTCAATTCGTAGGTTTTTGGCAGAAAAACAAACAGAATCAAAGCCTTCAAGAAGCATATCAATTCATGGCCAACGCATATCAAAAAGAACCGCCAGAAGCTTACAGAGGCTTTTATGCTGATTTTCTCGTGAGAAAATCTACTGCCGAAGAATGGAGAAAACTCAACGGAAGCGAAGCCCGCATATTGGTCCAACTGGACAATTTCCATGTTGACACACTTAAGCGGACCATCATTTTTCGAATCCATCAAGCATACGGTTATGAGCAAATTTTCGATTGCCCGCAAATGGAAATGTTCCAGCTCGATAAACTAGGCCAACGTTTGTGGGAGAGGACCTTATCCGAGTCCGATTTTTGTTCCGAGGTGGAGTGGTCTAAACAGCCTTTGAACGGAGAACTCTGTGTCAAAATTCAGTTGGACGAGAGCACAACACCGCGCGGACGCTTGTATTTTAGGGCATGGGGAAATGCGGGACAAAAACACGAATTCCGTTGGATTTCTGAATTGGGCACCTGTCATTACTGACGACTTTCCATCCAAGGCACCATGGTTTGCAAACCATGGTTAGAGGTATAAGCCACAAACCCCGTACCTAATGCTTGTCCACCACCCGTTGCCGCGTTGAGCCGCCTTTAATACCCCGAACATTGCCCATGACGATAAAGGCATTAACATCAATTTTCTCCACCTCGTGCTGCAGGCGGGCTATTTCCAGGCGTGTGATAACCGTGAAAAGGATTTCCGTCTTATAATTTTTGCCACGTTTCCCGTGCCCGCTGATGCCGGAATAGGCTGTCACGCCCACTTGAAGTTTGTTCACAATGAATTCGCGAATTTCCTCGTGATGCGAGGAAATAATCGTCACACCCACATATTCCTCCACACCCTCAATAATAAAATCAACGGTTTTTGAAGCTGATAAATAGGTTAATACAGCGTACATAGCGGTTTCAAAGCCCAGCAAATAGGCCGCCACCGAAAAAATCACGATGTTGAAAACTAGTATAATATCGCCTACCGAAAAGATTGATTTTCGGCTCAGATAAATCGCTAATACCTCTGTGCCATCCAAAACCGCCCCGCCCCGAATCGCCAAACCAATGCCCACACCTAAAAAAAATCCGCCGAAGGTGGCGATCAGCAATTTGTCGGTGGTGATGACCGGGTATGGAACGAGGACAATGACCAGTGCCAAAGCCGTCACGGCTAAAATGCTTTTCAAGGCAAAAGCAGGACTCATCTGCCTGTAAGCCAACAGAACGAACGGGATGTTGATCAGGACAATCAGGATAGAAAGCGGAAGCCCCATGGTGGCAGAAATCAACAGCGAAATACCCGTCACGCCGCCATCAATAAAATGGTTGGGGAGCAAAAAACTTTGCAGTCCAAGCCCTGCGATTAGCACGCCCGCAATCACGAGCAATGAGTCAAGAAATCCCTGTCGAAAGGACAGCGAGAATAAATAAAAAGCCTTGGCCACCCGATAGCGGCTCACCGCTTCCGGGCTGCAATCGAGTTCTTTGGAAAGCCCTTTTTGTAATATTTGTTCTACGAATTTGATTATCATAAATCTGGGTAGGATTAGTTTTATATAACCACAGAGGCGGGGGGGGGGGGGGGGG
>JBJXGZ010000067.1:0-61142 GCA_046160625.1 Saprospiraceae bacterium | reverse complement strand
GGTGACTTGAAGTCACCGCCTGACTCGCAGAAGAGCTCGCAACTTCCCGAAAGTTTTAAACTTTCGGGAAGTTCCAAGTCCACTGAAGAAAACCGCCCCCGCCGCTCCGGCCTCGAAATCGTCCCCGTAACAGGCGGCACTTTCACCATGGGCAGCCCAGAAAGCGAAAAAGGCAGACATGAAGATGAATGCCAGCACCAGGTCACCGTTCAATCTTTTTCCATTGGGAAATACGAAGTGACACAGGCAGATTGGCGAGAAATTATGGGGGAAGACCCGCCCGAACTCGGATTCAAAGGTTGCGGCGAATGCCCTGTAGAAAGCGTTTCCTGGAACGATGTACAGGATTTTCTCAAAGCATTGAACAAAATACACCCCGGCAAAAACTACCGCCTGCCCACAGAAGCAGAGTGGGAATACGCTGCTCGTGGCGGCAATAAGAGCGAGGGCTATCAATATTCGGGAAGTAAGTACCTGAAAAAAGTGGCTTGGTATGATGGCAACTCCGGCTCAAAAACGCATCGTGTGGGCGAGCTTGCAGCGAACGAGCTCGGTATTTTTGACATGAGCGGGAATGTGTGGGAATGGTGTCAAGATAAGTACGGGCCCTACCCTGGTTGTTCTTTTCCAAGTTCAATAACGTTTGGTCGAGTTCTGCGCGGCGGTTCTTGGGGCAACGACCATAACGGCAGCAGCGTTGGTCGTCGGGACGTTAACTATCCGGACCTCAGGAGCAGGTACGGCGGGTTCCGTTGCGCTCAGGGTTATTAGGCCTTTGCATTATAAAACTTTTACACTTTTTTTCTTTTCGGCGCAGGCATGAATCACGATTTGCAGGATGCTGAAAAGATCTAGTAGGATATTTGGTCGGTGCCGATCCTAAAAAATCTTTTAAAATCAAGGAAATCCTGCTTCATACCTCACCTCAACTTCTCATTCCCAGCATGTCGCGCAGCATCCCGCCTTGTCTTCTTATCCAGATTTTTTTGAAGCGCTTCGGTAAGGTCAATACCAGTTTGGTTGGCAAGGCAAAGGATGAGGAACAGCACATCCGCCATTTCGTCGGCGAGTTGGGCCGGGGCATCGGCAGCATTTGCCGGGTTTTTGAACGATTGATCGCCATACATCCGCGCCATGAGCCGTGCCATTTCGCCCACTTCTTCCATGAGCAGGGCAGTGTTCGTGAGTTCGGAATAATAGCGGACGCCGATGGTTTTAATCCATTGGTCTACGGTATATTGTATTTCTAGACCAGCGTTCCCTGGCACTTTAGTGGGCAGCTTCTCGTGTTTCGATGTGCCGGGTTGCATCGCGCTTGGACTTTTTCTTCAGACTTTTATAAGTGTTAAAAAACACTATATTCGCCTTCGGTTTTATGACATGTGGGCATTCCCCCTTCCCGCCCTAAAGGATTTTCCCTTCCTCAAGTAACTAAATTCTGACCTAATCCAAAATCTTTGCTCTGCTGCCAAGTTCTTGCTTTTATTCAATTTTTGGCTATATTATGCAAAATTTTACCTTGATATTCCTTTTGATTGGTATCAACGCCAATGTTGCCCTATCCCAGTCCAATTCAAGCTCGAAAGAACTACTCATGCCGATTTGCACGAGTAGCTGTGTGGGTACGCTGGGCGAGAACATTTTCCCTAACGGCGACTTCGGCGCAGGCATTCCAAATATCCTGCCTACTAACCCAAACCTTGCGCCGGGTTTTACTTATCAGTTGAGTCCACCGCCTAACGATGGCTATTATTGTATTACGAATAATACAACTCCCTGGGGCTCATTCGCTTACACCTTCTGGATAGATATCGAAGATAACGGCCCTGAACCCAATGGATACATGATGGTTGTGAACGCCAATTATCAACCCGGCCTTTTTTATCAAAATACCGTTGAGGTATGCGAAAACACAGTCTACGAATTGTCCATTGACATCATCTCTTTAATAAAATACCATGTGCCCAACTTTATCCTGCCCAATATTTCTTTCCTGGTAGACGGCAATGTGGTGTGCGAAACGGGCAATATTCCTCAGGACGAGCAATGGCGAACCGTTCGGTTTTCCTTTGTAAGCCAACCTGGACAAAACACTACAACTATTGAATTGCGCAACAACGCTCCGGGCGGTGGTGGCAATGACCTTGCGATTGACAACATCTCTCTCAGGGCCTGTGGCCCAAGTATTACGGTGCCTGATAGCGTATCCTTTTGCACAGGTGCGCCCATTACGATTCCCTCTGTACTCTCAAATACTCCTTATAACAACCCTGTCTATCTGTGGCAAACCCTCGTCAATGGTTTCTGGGAGGACATTGCCAATTCCAACAACGACAGCCTTGAAATTCTCAACCCTATAGACGGGAGCCAGTTTCGGCTGATCGTTGCCAGTGCACTTCCCAACCTGGCATTGCCCAATTGCAGGGTTGTTTCATCACCGGTGAAATTTATCGTGCATCCAGGCCCGGTCATAAACACTACGGTGCAGAACGTTTCATGCGCAGGTGCTGCCAATGCAACGGTTTCAGCAGAAGTGGTCGGAGGGGGTACGGCCCCTTTTGTATACTCCTGGAATTCAGGCGATACAGCCCAAAACATCAGCAACCTGAGTGCTGGCACCTATTCCGTCACCGTTACAGATGTATTGGGCTGTATCGGGATGGCAACGGTCACCTTAACAGAACCTCCACTCCTGACGGTAATTGCCAACAACACAAATACTACATGTTTCGGTATCCATGACGGCCTTGTCATGGTATCGGCGGCTGGCGGGGCATCTCCCTACAGCTATTCCTGGAGTAATGGGCAAACCAATGACACCATTGCCCAAATGGGGGCAGGAACTTATCAAGTCACAGTAACGGATGCGAACGCCTGCACCAAAATGACTTCTGTAATCATTACAGAACCACCGCTTCTAAGTTCGAGCACCACGGTGTCGGATGTTTCTTGTTTTGGACTCAACGATGCTATCGCTTCAGTATCGGTGGCTGGCGGAGTTTTGCCTTATGCCTTTTCATGGAGCAATGGACAAACCAGCGACGCCATCGCCCAACTGGGGGCAGGAACTTATCAGGTTACGGTAACGGATGCGAACGCTTGTACCAAAATTGCTTCTGTAATCATTACGGAACCACCGCTCCTAAATTTGAGCACCACGGTGACGGATGTTTCTTGTTTTGGACACAACGTTGGTACCGCTGCACTATTGGTGGCTGGCGGGGTCTTGCCCTACAGTTATTCCTGGAGTAATGGACAAACCAGCGACATCATCGCTCAACTAGAGGCAGGAGATTATCAAATCACAGTAACGGATGCGAACGCTTGCACCAAAATTGCTTCTGTAACCATTACGGAACCACCGCTCCTTAGTTTGAGTGCTACTGTATCGAATGTTTCTTGTTTTGGGCTCAACAATGCTACCGCTGCACTATCGGTGGCTGGTGGGGTCTTGCCCTACAGCTATTCCTGGAGTAATGGACAAACCAGTGACACCATTGCCCAACTCGGAGCAGGAACTTATCAGGTCACAGTGACGGATGCGAACGCTTGCACCATGATTGCTTCTGTAATCGTTACTGAATCACCCCTTCTGAGTTTGAGTGCTACAGTAGCTAATGTTTCTTGTTTTGGACTCAACGATGCTATCGCTTCAGTATCAGCGGCTGGCGGGGTATTGCCTTACAGCTATTCCTGGAGCAATGGACAAAACAGTGACGCCATCGCTCAACTGGGGGCAGGAACATATCAGGTCACAGTGACGGATGCAAACACCTGCACCAAGATTGCTTCTGTAACCATTATGGAACCGCCCCTTCTGAGCTCGAGCACCACGGCTACGGATGTTTCCTGTTTTGGGCACAGCGATGCTACCGCTGTGGTATCAGTGGCTGGCGGAGTGTTGCCTTATGACTTTTCATGGAATAATGGCCAAACCAGTGCCGCTATCTCCCAACTGGGAGCAGGAACCTATCTGGTCACGGTGACGGATGCGAACGCTTGCACCAGGGTTGCTTCTGTAACCGTCTCTGAACCACCTATTCTAAGTTCGAGCACCACTGTGAAGGATGTTTCCTGTTTTGGGCTCAAAGATGCTACCGCTGAGGTGGCAGTGGCTGGCGGAGTGTTGCCCTACAGTTTTTCCTGGAGCAATGGACAAACCAGCGACTTCATCGCCCAACTGGGGGCAGGAACCTATCTGATCACGGTGACCGATTTAAATGCCTGTACCATTGTTACAAGCGTCATCGTCACAGAACCTCCAGCCTTGGTTGCAGGTGTTGCTATCAGCAACGTTAATTGTTTTGGGGGCACTGAGGGCAGCGTTCAAGCCTCGGTTAATGGAGGTGTTTTTCCTTATACCTATTTGTGGAACAATGGAGCCAATACCACGCAAATCAGCAACCTTCCTATAGGAAACTACACGCTGAGTCTTACCGATGGCAATGGCTGTCTCCTGACTATTTCGGCACAAGTAAGCCAACCACCTCCACTGGCCATCCAAATAAATAAAAGGAGCATCACCTGTTTTGGCGATGACAATGGCGCTCTGGATTCCCAAGTCAGCGGTGGGGTGATGCCATATCTTCTACATTGGAGCAGCGGACAAACTACTGCTGACATCAGCGGGCTATCGGCAGGCAGTTACACCATTATCATTTCGGATGCTCACGGCTGCACCTTGTCAGCAAGCGAATATCTCGCCGAACCAATCATCCCAACCGTCCAATTGGGACTTGATCTAATACTAAACCTGGGGGATATCGTTGACTTGCAGGCTGTTGTAAACATACCCGACGTTGAGGTCATGGATTACACCTGGTCCGGAACAGAGGCGTTCTTGCAGTGTACGGACTGCGATATTTATAGTTTCCAGCCCCTCAGTTCCGGATGTCAGCAAGTACTGGTGCGGAGCAAAAAAGGCTGCATTGCCTCGGACACTCTTTGCTATAAAATAAGATCTCATCGAAGGGTTTACCCGCCCAATGTCTTTAGCCCGAACGGTGATGGCCAAAACGACTTTTTTACCATTTTTTCAGATGACGGGGTGAAGCAAATCCTTAGTCTGAAGATTTTTAATCGCTGGGGCGGACAGATTTATCAGGCCAACAATATCAAGACGAACGACGAACCACGGGGCTGGGACGGCACCTTCAAAGGTCAGGAATTGAATATTGATGTTTTTGTTTGGGTGGCCGAGATTGAATTTATTGACGGGGAAATCATAAGGATGAGCGGAGATGTGACCTTGGTTCGATGATTCGCCCTGCCCGAAACAACTGTGACTTGATGGAATAACTGCGAACCTTGCCAGCGAGCAACTGGGCCGTCACAAACGCAAGATAGATGGCCGGTTCGTTCAGCGCAGTTTTTCATTCCCGGCGTGCCGGGCAGCATCACGATTGGTCTTCTTGTCCAGATTTTTTTGGAGCGCTTCGGTCAGGTCAACTCCCGTTTGGTTGGCAAGGCAGAGGATCAGGAACAGCACGTCGGCCATTTCGTCGGCGAGTTGAGCTGGGGCATCCGCAACCTCGGCTGGGTTTTTGAACGATTGATCGCCATAAATACGCGCCATGAGCCGCGCCACTTCGCCCACTTCTTCCATGAGCAGGGCGGTATTCGTCAGTTCAGAATAATAGCGGACGCCAATGGTTTTAATCCATTGGTCTACGGTGTGTTGGGCATCTTGAATTGTCATGGAAAGGGACAATATTGATCAGATTTTGGGTTTTTGATTTAAGATTGCAGATTACATGATTGTTGATTTTTGATTTAATGGGTGATGTAATATGGACGATGGCATTACATCGCCCATTACCAATCTAACATCACATCTAAAATCAACAATCATGTAATCTGCAATCTTAAATCAAAAAACCTCAGGCAGAGGGCGCCTGCCCGCCGCCGCTGCTTCTGCCACTTCCACCACCGCCACTGCGCCGTTGTCCGCCACGGAATGGCTGCTTTTGTCCGCCTTCTTTTCGTTGGCCATCGCTGCCGCCGCTTCTGCGGGGAGGCTGCGAACGGCCGCCGCTGCTTTGGCGGTGTGCATGGCGTTGCTCGGGTTCTTCTGCGAGGCCGGGCGGGAGGGGGAGTTTTGGCACTTCTTTACCAATGAGTTTTTCGATGCGTTTGAGGCGCTGGAGGTCCATGTGGTTGATCAGCGTGAGGGCGGTGCCTTTGCGTTCGGCACGGGCGGTGCGGCCAATGCGGTGCACGTAATCTTCGGCATCTCTGGGAGCCTCAAAGTTTATCACGAGGTCAATCCCGTCTATATCAATGCCCCGACTCAGCACGTCGGTGGCCACGAGGATGTCAATCTTTTGGTTGCGGTAGTCGAGCATCACCTGCTCGCGCTCGTTCTGTTCCAGGTCGCTGCTGATGCGCTCTACGGAGAGGTTGCGGCTTTTGAGTTTTTTATAGAGTTCGTTGACTGCCAGTTTGCTGGAGCAAAAAATCAGTGTTCTCCCGGTCCGGTCCTTCAATAACTCCACGATGAGCGGAATTTTCTGCCTGTCGCCCACGAGGTACACACCCTGCGTCACACCTTCCGCTGGCTTGGACAGCGCAACACTAATGGTAACCGGGTTTTTGAGCATCGTTTTTGCCAGTTTCATTATGCCATGTGGCATGGTGGCGGAAAAGAGCAGGCTTTGGCGGTTTGGGTTGAGGGTTTCAATGATTTTAGTGAGATCAGGTATAAAGCCCATATCAAGCATCCGGTCGGCTTCGTCCAGCACCAGAAAGCGCAGGCGAGAGAAGTCAACGTAACCAAGACTCATGTGGGAAAGCAGACGGCCCGGCGTCGCGATAATAATGTCTGCGCCTTTTTGGAGCGCGTCGCGGCCCTGGGCAAAATCCTTGCCGCCACCGCCGCCATATACGGCCACCGAAGAAATGCCCGCGAAGTACGAATAGGCTTCAATGGCCTGGTCAATCTGCATGGCCAATTCGCGGGTTGGCACAATGATCAGGGCTTGTGTATAGTGCGCCTCGCCCGATTCCATGATCATGTGCATAATAGGCAACACGAAAGCCGCCGTTTTGCCCGTGCCCGTTTGGGCCGTTCCAATAACGTCCTTCCCTTCTAAAATAAGGGGAATGGCCTTTTCTTGAATGGGGGTAGCGGTTTTGAAGTTGAGGGCCTCAATGCCATCGAGCACGTCGGGGTGGAGGCCAAATTCTGAAAAATCCAATTATTGAGTGGTAAAAAGTGATGTTAGACGCTGGACTGCTGGACTTTGGACTAGATTTTTGGTATTTTTTGGATTGTCCAATGTCTATAGTCTAAGCATCCAAAGTCCAAGAAAGTGCAAAGGTCGTGAAAATTAGGCAGTGAACCAAAATGTATGCTTAAACGCCATATATAGGATTGGTTTGACGCTATCGCAAATCCCACTTTTTTGTCCTGAAAAACCGCAGCACCAAATAAACCAACAACCCCGCCGGCCCTGTCAACATCGTCAACAAAAGACTGGGAATCACGAAGATGTGCCCAATCTTCAATTGCCGTGCATCATGTGTCTGCCATGTGCCAACAAGCAGACAAAAAGAAAGGTAATTGAGCCAACCCGTGAGCAACATCTCTTTGCTGCGGAACAGGTTTTTGAATCCTTCAAGTGAAAGCAAATTTCCGCCTTCTTCGGGGCTGGTAAGGAACTGAAACGTAAAAACTGCTGCCGCAATCAACAACACCGTGGCCGCGCCAAATGAAATCGGCTCCGTGTAACGCCAGTTGGGCGCCGCAATGAGCAGCAACCAGGGGAGAAAAATCACGATGCTGGCGTACCAGTAGAAGGAATCAGGTGTCATGGAATTGTTGGTTATTTGTTTAATTGGGGATTTGGTTATTTGTTCTATAAAGCCAAGTTTTGTACTTGCTGTTAAGGGGGCACAAACATTTAGCTCTGGCGAACAAATAACCAAATCCCCAATTAACCGAATCACCTCATAATCTTGAGGCTTAGATCAAGCGGTTGCGCCGAATGCGTGAGTGCTCCGGCAGAAACATAATTGACCCCTGATAGGGCGTATTTTCGAACATTGAACAGGGTGATACCGCCCGATGCTTCGGTCTCAAAACGACCCTCCACAATGGCCACGGCTTCATGTAGGATCGGGATTTCAAAGTTGTCAAACATGACTCTAGTGATTCCACCAGCGTTAATAACCTCTTCCAATTCAACCAGGTTGCGTACCTCGACAGTGATATTCAGGTTCATTCCTTTTTCTTGTTGATAGGCATGTGCGCGTTCGATGGCGCGACCAATTCCGCCTGCTGCATCTACGTGGTTGTCCTTGATCATCATCCAATCATAGAGGCCCCAACGGTAGTTTTCGCAGCCGCCTATATTAACTGCCCATTTTTCCAAAAAGCGAATCAGTGGGGTCGTCTTACGGGTGTCCAAAACCTTTACTGGCAGGTCGCCCACCTCAAAAGCAAAGCGACTGCTCAGCGTGGCAATGCCGCTCATCCGTTGCATGGCATTGAGCACAAGCCGCTCCGCTTGCAACAAGGCGCGGGTATTGCATTCTACTTCAAAGGCAGTTTGGCCGTAAAGCACGTCCGTACCATCAGGTTTTTGCACGACAAGCGAAACACTGGGATCGAGATAATTAAAAACATGTTGGGCGAGTTCCACCCCAGCCAACACACCGTAGTCTTTGATTTTCAACACGGCACGACTACGACTGTCCGCCGGAATAGTAGCCAGGGAAGTATGGTCGCCCTCCCGGACATCTTCATGGAGGCCAGCAGTGATGAATTCGTGAATAAGTTGGTCGGTGATCTGTGTAGGACGCATTTATGTATGAACTATGATGTATGATGTATGATGTATGATGTATGATGTATGATGTATAATGTATGAACTATGATGTATAAAAGCCAATACATCATAGTTCATACATCATACATTATACATCATAGTTTCCATTTGATATTACAACCGCCGGAGGGGCGTTGAATTAGGTTAACTGGATTCCCTTCTAAAACCGCATCTAGCGCGGCACGGAGGTCTTCGCCGGTGGATTCAATCGGGTTTCGTTTGGGTCGGCTGGGGTCGAGTTGTCCCCGGTATGCGAGTTTCGATTCCTGGTCAAAAACATAAAAATCAGGCGTACAAGCCGCATCGTAAGCACGGGCGACTTCCTGTGTTTCGTCGTAAAGGTAGGCAAAATCATAGCCAACAGCTTTGGCATGAGCAGGCATCAGGTCGGGGCCGTCTTCAGGGTGGGCTTCTGCATCGTTGCTGTTGATACCTACGAAGGCCACGCCACGAGCCTTATATTCTGCTACAATCCGCACAATTTCAGGATTGATGTATAGGACGTAAGGACAGTGATTGCACAAAAACATGACTACTGTGGCCTTTGCTCCAGCCGCAATCTCCTGCAAACCTATGGTCTTTCCGGTGCCTGGATTGAGCAATCGAAAATCCGGCGCAGTTGTGCCGAGGGGAATCATGTTTGACTCTGTATATGCCATTGTTCGATTGAGACGATTATTCGATTGAGACGATTGTTCGATTGGCACGATTGTTCGATTGATTCGATTGGGGCGATTCCTATGTTTTCTCTTCTCCCCAATCGAATCAATCGAACAATCGTCCCAATCACCCAATTATTCTTATTCCCAACTCCTCCAGCTGCTTCAAATTAATCCCGTCTGGCGCATCAATCATCATGTCGCGGCCCTGGTTGTTTTTGGGGAATGCAATGAAGTCTCGGATCGAGTTGACCCCGTTCAGCACGGCATTGAGTCGGTCGAAACCGAATGCTATACCACCGTGTGGGGGCGCACCGTATTCAAATGCACCGAGCAGGAAACCAAACTGTGCCTCAGCCTCTTCGGGTGTGAACCCAAGCAGTTTGAAATTTCGGGCTTGCAGATCACGGTCATGAATCCTGATCGAACCACCACCAATTTCTACACCATTGATTACCAGGTCATAAGCATCAGCGCGCATGGACTTGAGCGTGTTGCGGTCGTCGCTTTCCATCTTGGCTATATCGCCAGGTTTGGGAGAGGTGAAGGGGTGGTGCATGGCGAAAAAGCGATTTTCATCTTCGTCCCATTCCAGCAAGGGGAAATCGAGGACCCAAAGTGGCTTGAAATCGTCGCCACGACGGAAGCCTAGCCGATTGCCCATTTCCAGGCGGAGTTCTGATAGTTGTTTGCGTGTTTTTTCGTCTTCGCCACAGAGCAGGAAAAGCATATCGCCGGGTTTTGCGCCGCAGTGTTCGGCCCAGATTTTCAAATCATCAGGGCTGTAAAATTTGTCTACACTCGATTTTGGCGTCCCGTCGGCTTCTATTCTCACATAAACCAGGCCTTTTGCCCCGATCTGCGGGCGTTTTACCCATTCGGTCAGTTCGTCAATTTGTTTGCGGGAATATTCAGCGCAGCCCGGTGCGCAAATGGCTACAACAGATTCAGCTCCATCAAAAACGGGGAACCCCTTGCCTTTCGCTACGTCCGACAGGTCCACAAATTCCATCCCAAAGCGCAGGTCGGGCTTGTCAGATCCATAGCGGCGCATTGCCTCATCGTAGGTCATGCGGGGGAACACGCCGAGCTTAACACTCAGGACTTGCTGAAACAAATATTTGGTCAAGCCCTCAAAGGTGTTGAGAATGTCCTCCTGATGCACGAACGACATTTCACAGTCAATCTGTGTGAATTCAGGCTGACGATCAGCGCGCAAATCTTCGTCGCGGAAGCATTTTACAATCTGGAAATATTTGTCAAAACCGGCTACCATCAGGATTTGCTTGAAGGTCTGCGGACTTTGAGGTAAGGCGTAAAACTGCCCTTTGTTCATGCGGCTGGGCACTACAAAATCGCGCGCACCTTCGGGGGTGGATTTGATAAGGTTGGGAGTTTCTACTTCTATAAAACCTTGCTCAGCAAGGTATTTCCGAGTTTCAATGGCCAGATTGGAGCGGAAAATGAGGTTTTTCTGCACTGCATTCCGGCGTAAGTCGAGGTACCGGTATTTCATGCGGAGGTCGTCGCCACCGTCTGTGTCGTCCTGAATGGTGAAGGGGGGCGTTTTTGAAGCGTTGAGAATTTTCAACGCAGTTACTTTGATCTCGATCTCACCCGTGGGAATTTTGGTGGTCTTTGAAGCGCGTTCAATGACCGTCCCAATGGCTTGTAGCACAAACTCACGCCCTACCGAACGGGCTGTTTCAAAGAGTTCTTTCGAAGTGTAATTCTCGTCGAGTACCAATTGCGTAATACCGTATCGGTCGCGCAGATCAATCCAGAGCAATGCGCCTTTGTCGCGCACGATGGCCGACCAGCCGCTGAGGGTTACTTCTTTGTTTACGTCGGTGATGCGGAGTTCTCCGCAAGTGTGGGTACGATACATCCGTTAGGAATGATAAATGATAAATGATGAGCGATGAATGCCGTTAAGGATGGTATTCCCCAACAAGCTAGTTCCTCGAGCAAACTTTCCGAAAGTTTTATCCTTTCAGAAAGTTCCACACCAAAAAATTGAGGCGCAAAAGTAAGCGATTATAAGGAGAAAAACGGAGCCTTGTGAAAGGTAATTGGATGAAAACCCAAGCGGCGACCTCTCATGGAAAGGTCGCCGCTTGGGGGAAAGTTCAATTTGCCAATGAGTAGCTTTACGAGGAGTTAATTTTAGACATGATTTACAGGATGAACAGGATGGGGTTGGCTTCCCCGACATTCCCTAATTTACAACTTTAAACCTCAGCCCATCGGCGAAGCCGACCCCATCCTGTTCATCCTGTAAATCATGTCTAAATAAATTAAGCATCTCCCCATCCTATCTACTTCTTCGCTGCTCCCGTTGGCTCTGCAATTGCGTGCGCTTTTTCCATTAATTGCACCAATTCCGCCCGATACCCGTTGGGATCATTTTTCGCGGCTTCGCGAGCACGACTGATAGCATGCTCATAAGAGGCCGTGCCTTTGAATTTTGAATCGCGTAGCAGCAAGCCAAATTCGGCAATAGATGAAGCCAGCAGGAAGTTTTCGCTCTCGGATTTGCGGTCAAGCGCGGCGGCGTTGAGGCGATATTCCATGAGTTGGCTGGGTTGTTCGCCTTTGGGTTTTTTGTAGCGGAGCTGTAATACCATCAGGTCGTTGTTGCCAACGGTGACAGAGGTATCGGGTTTCGCCACTACAACCAGCGCGGAGTCGGCTTTGGTGAGCGGAGGCAGGGATTGACCAGCCGGCACAATTTCATAAATAGCTGTTACCCGGTGGCCGGCGCCAAGTTCGCCCGCGTCTTTTGTGTCGTCGTGAAAGTCCTGGGTGGCGAGCATACGGTTTTCGTAGCCAATGAGCCTGTAGCCTGCCACCTGAGCCGGGTTGAAATGCAGTTGCAGTTTCACGTCTTTGGCAATGGCGAATAAGGTACCGCCAAACTCCTGCATCAACACTTTTTTGGCTTCGCTGAGTTGGTCAATATAGGCGTGGTTGCCATTGCCCTTATCTGCGAGACTCTGCATTTTTCCATCCTGGTAGTTGCCCATTCCGTAGCCCAAAATGGTGAGGTAAACGCCGCTTTTGCGTTCGTTTTCAATGAGTTTTACCAATTCGTCCTCACTGCTCACACCCACGTTGAAATCACCGTCAGAGCACAGGATCACTCGGTTGTTTCCATTGGCGATCAGGTTTTTACGCGCTGTTTCGTAGGCTAATTTTATTCCCGCGCCTCCGGCAGTGCTTCCACCCGATTCGAGGGCTTCGAGTGCGGCTTTGATTTTGAGTTTGTCGGCGCCGGAAGTGCTTTCGAGCACCAGTCCGGCAGCCCCGGCGTACACCACGATGGCCACGCGGTCGCTGGGCCGCAATTGATCGGTGAGCATGGAAAGTGATTGTTTCACGAGTGGAAGCTTGTTCTCCGAACCCATGCTGCCCGATACATCAATCAGGAACACGAGATTGGAGGCAGGCAATTGCCCCACATCAATTTTTTCACCTTGGATTCCGATGGTCAACAGCCGATTTTTAGGATTCCAGGGACAAGGTGCCACTTCTGTATTTACCTCAAATGGATGGCGACCGCTGCGGGGTGCATCGTATTGATAGTCAAAGTAGTTGATCATTTCCTCCAGGCGCACAGCATCGCGTGGCGGGAGTTGGTTGGAGTTCAAAAAACGGCGGATGTTGGCATAGGAAGCTGCGTCCACATCAATCGAAAATGTGGAGATTCCATTCGATTTAGCATCCTGAAAAGGGTTTTCTATGATGCGGTTGTATTGTTCGCCGGAGAGATCGTCAAGGGTGTCAGAGATGGGTTTATAGTTCAGCACCCGGTGTCCAGCGTATTCTTCCGCGCGCCGGCTGGCATAGCCCAAGGTCAATTTGTCATAGGAGGCGCCAGAAACGACGCTTGGCTGAGGAGAAGCAAATCCGAACGCTTGTCTTTTGGTTTTACTAGCTTCATGTTCTTTGCGCTCGGCTGCCTTGGCGGGTTTGGATGCTGGTTTCTTGTGGTTTTTCACCACGACTTCATCCAAAACTGAAGTACTGGAGAGCATGATGTTCATGGTTTTTACTTTGTTCAATGCAACTTTCAAGCCTTTAAGGACAACGGGTTTATAGCCTGTGTAGGAACATTCCAAAGAATAAATCCCGGGGGTTAATTCGAAGCGATATTCGCCGTGAATATCAGTAGTGGTGCTAAAAATGGCGTTTGTGTCAATGAAGACTTTGACCGTCGCTCCAATAAGCGGTTCTTTTGAATCGGTGACTTTGCCCCTGAGAACGGTTTGCGCGAATAGGGTTTGCACAAAGAAGATCCCAATGAGCAACATCGGATAGATTTTCAGTTTCATGTGTGAAGAAAGTTTAGGTGAAGTGCTTTTGCTGCGGGGTCATAAACCCTCGCAGGCATTGAAGATCAAATGATGCAGCCCCGGCTTGTTTTGCACAAACCGGGGCTGCATTTTGATTTTTCAACCTCGTGAATAATGGTGAAGAACACGGATGGCACTGATTAGACACGGATTAACCATCAAATTAAGAGAAAATCCGTGTCTAATCAGTGGCATCCGTGTTCTATTTCACACCCAATCTCTCCCCAGCTCCATCCTTGTTCAGCCGTTCAAAAGCCTCCAGGCCGCAATCCAGAAAAGCTTTATACGCTTTAGGGTCATTCCCATTTGCATAGTCGGTGGGTTTGTTGAGCAGGGTCTTGCCGTCGTGGTGCATGAGCACATAGTAGGGCTGCGCGCTCACGTCGAAGTTGTTGACTTGAAATGACGCCCATTTTGAGCCAACGGTACGGAGTTTTTCGCCTGTTTTTGGATCGAGCAAATAGGCAAAATCATTGTCGGGGAAGAGGCGCACTTTTTCGTCCACATACAGTGATACGACAATATAGTCATTGCGCAGGCGGTCAATGATGCCATTCAAGGGCCACACGGTTTCTTCCATTTTTCGGCAATTTACGCATCCATGTCCCGTGAAATCTACGAAAATCGGCTTGTTTTCCAGTTTTGCAACCGCCATCGCCTCATCAAAATCGTGATAGCAGTCCAAGCCGTGTGGACATCCGGGACCGTCGTGGGCTTTTGTTTCGCTGACTTTTTTGAAACTGTAGTGTACTGGCGGGGCAAGTCCGCTAAGCAGCGAAAGTGATTTGTAGCCGACCAGGCCCCAACCGACGTAAGCAGCAAAGGCAAGCGAGGCAAACGCCAGAGTCAGTCGCCCCATTCCGGGCTTGCTTTCGTTGCCCTTCCATTTCAGTATGCTAAGTTGGTAGAGACCCAACAACAGCGCACAAAGGATCCAAATGATCATAAACGGCTCAAATTTCAGAATTCCCCACTGCTCCACCATGTCGGCAGTGCTGAGGAATTTGAAGGCGAGCGCGAGCTCCAGGATACCGAGCGTTACTTTTACATTGTCCATCCAGCCACCTGATTTTGGCAGCGAATTGAGCCAGCCCGGAAACATGGCAAACAAACCGAACGGCAGTGCCAGCCCCAAACCAAAGCCAAACATCCCGACCGCTGGTTTGAGTGGTATGAAACCCAGAAGCGAGGCCCCGGCATTGGAGCGGGCGGCTTCTACCAACAGGGTGCCTACGATGGGGCCGGTGCAGGAAAAAGATACCAGTACCAGCGTGAACGCCATAAAAAATGTGCCGAGCAGGCCACCCCGGTCGGCCATTTTATCACTTTTGTTTACCCAGGAAGAAGGCAGTTGAATTTCATAAAAACCAAAAAAAGAAAACGCAAACACGACCAAAAGCACGAACATCAACAGATTGAACCACATATTCGTACTCATATTGTTGAGTACAGAAGGGCCAAGCATAGACGTAAGGGCCGACCCGAGCACCACAAAAATCAACACAATGCTGCCAGCGTAGATGAAGGCATTGCGAAGGCCAGCGCGACGATCTTTCGATCGCTTTACAAAGAAACTCACCGTCATCGGAATCATCGGGAACACACAAGGGGTAAGCAGTGCGATCAGGCCGCCAATAAAACAAAGCAGGAACAATGTAACCCAGGAAGCGTCGTCGCTGCTGCCCTGCGAGCTGGTATCTCCACAGTTGCCAACAAATTGAGCTGAGTTTATCTCGCGTTTGGAGTAGAAAAAGCCTTTGAAATTTGAGTCTTCTGGAGCATTGTCCTGTTTTGCGGAGGTAGTAGAAGAATCGGGCGGTGTAGGTGCGACAAGGGTTTTAGGGACGTTGGAGGTTTGGCTACCCGCTGCCTCTTCTTTCGAAGTAGAATTTGTACTACCACCACAACCATTGAGCGCAGGGATATTGAACGAGAAATCCACATCTTTCGGTGGCTCACAGTGGTCGTCGTTACAAGCCATGAAATTGAGGTACCCGGCAATAGGTTTGCTTGGGTCTTTCACTTCCACCCGTTGGGTAAAAATAGCTTTATGCTTGAACTTGCTCAGGGTCATATCGAACACCTGGTCGTGCACTTTGATTACACCGCCACTTTCTTTGGCTTTGCCCACTAGTTTGTAATGCGCACCCTCTTGAAAGGTAAGCGTGGTCGCCACCGGCCCATCATCGCTTTCGAGGAATTGCGAATAGGTATAGAAGCCGTCTTGAATGGTGCCGGTAATAATGAGGTCAACTTGGCAATTGCCCGCATCTTTGACTGAGAAGGACCATTTTAGGGCGCTTTGAGCAAAAAGAGGAATTGTAAGGAACAAAAGTCCCACAATGCCCCCAATTATGACTCTGCTACGGCGGGTAAAAAGGTTACGGCGGATAAACCCGCCTACGCCAAGGCTACGGCGGGTAAACGAACGAATGCCGGTGTGCATATTATCAGGACAAAAAAGTGAATCAATTTTTGATGGTACTGCAGCCTGCAAGTACGGGAACCGTAAAGAAGAACTCTACTTCTTTGGGCGGCAGGCACATTTCATCGTTGCAGGCCATGTAAGTGAGATGGCCAATAATGGGCTTCTTCAGGTCTTTTACCTCCACCCTTTGTGTTAAGATGGCCTTGTGCTTGAACTTCGTTAGGTCCATATTAAAAATAGCATCGTGAACCTTCACGATCTCGCCGCTTTCCTTGGCTTTGCCCAACAGTTTATAGCTTGCATTCTCCTCAAAGGCAATCGAGGTAGCTACAGGGCCGTCTTCACTTTCGAGGAACTGAGAATAGGTGTACCAGCCTTCGATTAGTGTGCCGGTAAAAATGAGGTCAACCTGACAATTGCCAGCGTCTACGGCCGTGAAAGACCATTTAATGGGCTTTTGGGCAAAAGCAGCTATTGAAGACAATGCTGCAAACAGCAAGATGAGTGAGGGATAAATGAGTGTGCGCATAATTTATTGGAAGAATTGGTAAATTATTGAATTGAAAACAGCCACAAAGAAACAGTGAAACAGCAGTTTGTTTTGTTTAAAGTCAGGGTTTAAAAGTATTTTAACCGAGGGAATGTCCGTCATGAGCGTTTTTTGGACGACTGTTCAACTGTTCAAAGCCTTATTGCCTGTGTCAAAAAAAGAAGCACAGGGCTGGATTCCCTGTGCTTCCATCTAGCGTAACTGTGGCGGAACAATCAATCCATTTTCACCAATTTCTTAACCCCCCAGGTTCCGTTTTCCAACTGAATATTCAGCAGGTAAAAACCGTTGTTAAGCCCCTTTAAGTCAAGCTCATACGAGGTAGTATTCAGATGCAAGTTTTGCAGCGTTTGCCCATTTAAATTTTGGAGCAAAATGGTTTTGATGCCGTCGGCTGCCTGGATAGTTGCCGTTTCCCTTGCCGGGTTTGGCGAGACCAGGATAGGAGAACCAGTTGCCAAATCATCCGTGCCGGTAAGGGGTGCGCTTAGTTTGAGGTTGTCCAGGAGCACAAAATCATTTTCGTCCAGTACCAACGGGTCTACACCCCATACACCTAATTCTGTGTACAATCTGAAGTCCAGGGTTCCTTTAAAAAAAGGAGGCAAAGTAATGTTGTGGTGAACTACCTGACCCTCGGGCTGCCCAAAAATGATCTGGTTCCCGTTCTCATTTCCTGTCCATTTTGCTTGCAACATGGTGCTGTACTGGTAGTTAGAGGTATCCGTGTAAGCATTGCGGAATTGTGCCAAATCGAACTCCAGGTAAGGGGCTGGAGAAAATGAAAAATCAACACATGCATGTATGGTGGCGTTGATTCCATCGGAGTATTCGCTGTTGAAAACCTTGAAAATATCGGCGCATTGCAGAAAATCTTCCGGGTTTTGGGAATAGCCCGTACTGGCATAAAATTGACTGTTTTGGTAGAATAGCGTAGGATCAAACGGACCTTGGAGTGCTAAATAGCCGTCCTCTCCATCGTTTGTTTCAAAGTTATTCAAATAGTTGCTTGTTATCGGCAAATATATTTGGTCTGGGCCAGCATAAAACCCATTGTTGAGCGGTTGGGGGTCGTCCGGATAAACAAGGGTAAAGTTCAACCCTGAATTTATGACCGGTATTTCATAATTAATAAATACCAAGCCCCCTGAATTCAGGTCTTCGGCCAAAATATAAGGCGGCGATGTCCAGACAAGGTTTGCGTTATTATCGGTAGCAGTAATAGTCCATTGGGTGCCCGCAGGGAGTGGTTCACAACTGCTGTTTTCCACATAAAAGCTGATATTCTGCTCAGTAGCAAAACAGTTTTGAGCGGATACATTTACATACAAACTGAGGTCATCAGATTCATACTCTGTCACATTGTAATAGTTATTGGTAAAATTGTTGTCCAAGTTATCATCTGTCAGATTCAAGGTGGCACTTACGAAATTAAACCCAAAACCCGTTGCCAGCAACCAATTGTTCACTTGAATATCAAACACTTCTCCGGGGCCGATCGGGCTTGTCAGGTTTACGATGTACTCGGGAATCGAAAAGTTGGTAAGGGTTACAGTAGCCATCATAGAGGGGTTGTAGGCTACGCCGCTCGAATTTGTGATTTTGAAGTTGACCGGAATATACTGACCCAAGCCGCAAAAATTATTGTCAGAAAAACCACTTCCCGTAAGGCTCAGGTCTAATTGTGTGCTCGGCGTACCTGGCAACCCGACCGCCTTCCAAGCTTCTTCAACCGCCGCAACTTCAGTAGAGCCTGCGCCGTACAACGTTTCGGCTACCTCCATGGAATATTGGTAAAACTGATTGTAGTTCGAGTTTTCAGTAAAATAATTCTTATTCACTTCAAATACAAGTTGACCTACTTTGTCTGGGCCAAGGGCAGGAACATTAAATGAAGTGCCCAACTCGTTGATGCCCTGCTTGCCGTCCACCAGCATGGTGAACCACAGGTTGCCAATAGAGCTGTTGGTGTGTACACCACCTCCGTCAACCCAAAACTGCCCTTTGTAAAAGGCGGGCATTTCGACGCTGTTGGGATCGTCCATTACGCGGAATGGGCTGACGTCCGGGCTGAGTAGGAATGAATGCCCCAGGTCCCAACTGAAATTTGCCGGGTCGGTTTTGCGCTCCAACAATTTCCCAAACATATCGGCCAGGCTCTCATTGATGGCACCGGATTCTGAACTGTAAACCAACTTGGAAGTATAATCAATCAAACCGTGCGTAAACTCGTGCCCTATCACTTCCAGGGTGGTCAAGGGACCATAATTACAGTCCCCATCGCCATAGGTGGAAGATTCGCCATCCCAGAAAGCATTGGCATAGGCGCCACCATGCACATTGACTTTAAGCGCTTTGCCGTTTCCATCCAGTCCTTGCCAGTTATAATCAGCGAGCATCATGTCATAATATTCCTGTGTACAATAATGGGCATCTAAGGCCACTTCGTCCTGATTGTCATTGGTCAGATCCCAAGTAGAAGAAGAATTGGTAAAATTGCTGCCGTCGTTATTGTAAATAAAAATGCCTTCGCCTCTCGTCGGGTCACGGAGTATAAACTGTTGTGGTGCTATCGAGTCCGTAATGATGTTTTGGATGCCATAATATTTTGTTTTGGCTGTACTGGGCACACCTTCTTCCAGGACCAATGGGAATTGGGTGATGATTTTGCCAGAGGTCGCATCCACAAAATAACGGTGCTTGCCGAACGGCACTGTGCTGTGCAAGTCTACCTGATATGCCAGGCGCAGCGTTTCCGAAACCTGAGGGAATGCGGGGTCAACAAAACACAAAACTGGCTCAACTGCCCGCGCCGCGTATTCCCTTGCTTTCATGGCTTGCTTGGCAAGAGCCACAGCAGTGGCCGAGTTGATGCCAGGCTTACTTGAGGCTGGGGCCTGAGGGCTGTAATTCCCGGTTGCAGTCATGACCTTGCCGTCTTTTTCGTGCAGGATGTAACGACAGCCAAAAACGGGCAGGCCCTCGTGAAACTGTTGGTATTTGAAGTGGTTGTAGCCGTTTTTTCCGACTGATTCTTCTGCCAGCACCATTTTTGATTGTGGCGACAGCTGCATTTTTGTCGCCATGGCATCGAAGTAGTTCAGGTGGCTCAGATTAGGGTCGGTGTTTTTGTAAAAAGTATAGGTTTTGACAAGATGGGCTTTTGAAAGCGTACTTTTTTGTCCAAAAATTTGGAGTGGGAGGCAAAAAAGGAGTGCCCAGAAGAAAAGAATTGGTAAAAATTTCATAGAAATTAGGTGTTTAAAATGTTCTGCACGAACGTACAGGTTTTTATTGATATGGGCAAAAAGAGGGCGAGAGATTTGGGAAACCTTTGGATGCATTATTCCATGCCCTTTATATCAGTTTTCAGGCATTTTAATTGGAGTGAAAGGACATGGCCACCTCCGCCCCTAATCGTGCATTATTTAATACCAATTCAATGTTAGTTTCTAAACTCCTCCCACCCGTAAGGTTTTCAATTTTTGCCAGCAAAAACGGCGTAATCGCTTTGCCGCGAATTCCTTGACGCTCGGCTTCTGTCACTGCTTCGGCGATGGTTTTCTCCATCATATCGGCATCAAGCTGGTATTTTTCTGGCACCGGGTTGGCAATCAATACTCCACCGTGTAAGTCTATTTCCCATTTAATTTTCAACAGATTAGCAATTTCATCTGCTGAGTCCAATTTGAAATCTACCCCAAAACCGCTACGCCTGGTAAAGAACGCAGGAAACTCCCCCGTGCGGTAGCCGACCACCGGCACACCCATCGTTTCAAGATATTCGAGGGTAAGCCCGAGATCAAGAATGCTTTTTGCGCCTGCACTCACCACGGCTACTGGAGTTCGAGCCAATTCCTGCAAATCAGCGGAGACATCCATTGTGCTCGCTCCGCCACGATGCACTCCGCCGATACCGCCCGTGGCGAAAATGCGAATGCCTGCAAGATGGGCCACTATCATGGTAGATGCCACGGTAGTAGCACCGTGTTTGCCCTGACTGACCAGGTAGGCCAGGTCCCGGCGACTGACCTTTGGGATTTTTGCACCCTCTTTTCCAAGGAGTTCGATTTCGTCAATGCTCAATCCTGCCACCAGTTTTCCGCCAATGATGGCACAGGTAGCAGGGATGGCGCCTGCCTCGCGCACGGTTTTTTCTACGAGGAGAGCGGTTTCAACATTGTGAGGGTATGGCATCCCATGGGCAATGATGGTGCTTTCCAAGGATACTACAGGGCGGTTTTCTTGGAGCGCGGCGCGGACTTCTGGGGAAAGCGAAAGGTGCGGGTTGAACATTGACATGTTTTTTTGACAGGATTTTCAGGATTGACAAGGTTTTTACGCAGGTGTCGGCGTCGCTAACGAGCGGTAGCCAAGCATTTTTGATTTCTTAAATTTTTTAGCACACAAAGGTTGCTAATTTGCCAAAGCAGAAATTACCTTTGCACCCGCTTTTGAAAAAAAGCATTGTCTCATTAGCTCAGTTGGTTAGAGTCCCGAACGGGTCGGGATTAATCCGTAGGGCCAGGGTTCAAGCTTTGATGGGTTTCGCAAAAAAAATAATGTCTCATTAGCTCAGTTGGTTAGAGTCCCGATTTGAATCGGGATTAATCCGCAGGGCCAAGGATCAAGTCCTTGAATGGGTCGCACAAAAAATATTGTCTCATTAGCTCAGTTGGTTAGAGCGTCGGACTGTTAATCCGTAGGTCCAAGGTTCAAGTCCTTGATGGGACGCACAAGCCACTCCGATTTTTTTCGGGGTGGCTTTTTGTTTGACATTTTGCCGCTTGAGATTGATGGAACACGGATGAGGCACGGATTTGTACTGATTTTTTTAAATCCGTGTCTCGTATGTTCGCCCCGCGATCCCCGCGGGGATCGCGGGGCGAACATAACGCGGTACTGTGTGCCTCCAAATAGTTCTTTGACAAATTAGATTTTAGTATTTTTTGGCCCCGGGCGGGAGATGAGAGGTGTCCATGTCAAAACAGGTCATTATGTACCATGTACAGGATGAGAAATTCCTCATCTCCGGGGTTCTTTGGAGTCAGAACAGCACTTAAACCCGTCCCGAGTCCTCGGGGCCAAGGTAGAATAAGAACGAGATAAGACGACGGAGGGCTGGCCGGGATATTTTGTTCACTTTTAAAAATGTTGATCTATGATGGAGCAGCAAATTTTCAAGCAAAGTGTCGGATTGGATATTTCAAAAGACACTTTTGTTGCCTGTTTTTCCCAGCGACAAGCCGGCAAGTCATTTCACATCCTGTCTAGCAGAACCTTCAAATGCACAAACGGGGCTTTTGAACAATTTCACAAGTGGGTGCAAAGCCAGCGCCATGCCTCGGCACCCTTGCAACTGCTCATGGAAGCCACCGGTGTTTATTACGAGGAACTGGCTTATTTCCTCCATGCCAAAGGCTACCCCCTGACAGTGTTGTTGCCCAACAAGACGGCAGCCTTTGCCAAAAGTCTGAGTTACAAGAGCAAAACAGACTCCATCGACGCTAAGATGCTTGCTCAAATGTCGATAGAACGGGATTTGCCACGCTGGGTTCCGTTTAGCGACTCTGTCCTTGCGATCAAGCGTTTGTGCCGAGAAAGGGCGGAAGTCATTGACACTCAGGTTGTTTTTAAAAACCGGCTACATGCCAAACAGCATGCTTACCGTCCGCTCAAGTCCTCCTTGCAGCGTACAAAAAAAGCCCAAGCCCTTTTGAAAAAACAGGTCTCTGACATCGAAATTGCTCTGCTCAAGGCCGTAAAGGAGGACGAATTTTTGCGCCAAAAAGTGGAAAATGCCTGTTCGGTACCAGGTGTAGGGTTTGTCACGGTGGCAAACATATTGGCCGAAACCAACGCTTTTGCACTCTTCAAAAGCAAAGCCCAACTGGTCAGTTATGCAGGGTACGATGTCGTTCAGAACACCAGCGGAACATCCCTCAACAGCCCGACCAAAATCTCTAAAAAGGGAAACCATCGAATCAGAAAAGCCATGTATTTCCCCGCCCTGGTAGCCGTCAAGTCCGACCCCAACATGAAAAACCTCTTCAACAGGGCTTTTGACAAAACCAAAATCAAAATGAAAGCCTATGTCGCTGTCCAGCGAAAACTGCTGGTACTCATTTATGCAACCTTCAAATCCAACCAGCCATATGACCCCAACCACATTTCCATCAAGGCCAACTAGACCCATTAAAGTTGGGCGGGAGCAATGCCCCCGCCCAGGATAGGCTACAGTTACCTGCCTATTCTGCATAGCCAGTTTTCACTGACTTGCTATTGACTGTAAGGCAAAAATACTAAAATCGTGTCAATGAACATAAGGTACATCAAATTTGTGCCCTGATAATTTATTGCAGGTTGCCAAACCATAACTTTTTTAAAAAAATCTGGCAAATTGTTTGGTTAGGCACACAGCACCTCGTCCGTGGCATCCGTGTTCCACCCTATAACGCTCAAATGGATTAATATCCAAAATCCACCACCCATGAAAAAACACAATTTCTCTGCTGGCCCGGCGGTATTGCCGGCTTCCGTGCTGAAAGAAGCCGGAAAAGCAGCCGTCAACTACCAAGGCTCAGGCCTTAGCCTGCTCGAACTCTCCCACCGCGGCCCTGAATTTACTGCCATCATCGAGGAAGCCAACGCACTTATGCGCGAGATCATTGGCCTTCCTGAAAACTACCACGTTTTGTGGCTTTCGGGCGGCGCAAGCACTCAGTTCTTTATGGCCCCGATGAACCTGCTCAACGAGGACGAAACGGCCCTCTATGTCAATACAGGCGTTTGGGCGGATAAAGCCATCAATGAAGCAAAATCTTTTGGAAATGTGCAAGTTATAGCCTCCTCCAAGGAGCAGAATTACACGTTCATCCCCCAGAATTACAAGATATCCAAATCGGCAAAATACCTGCATCTGACGAGCAACAATACAATTTACGGCACCCAGATGCGCAAATTCCCCAAGTCGCCCGTGCCGATTGTCTGCGATATGTCGTCCGATTTTTTGAGCCGACCATTCAAGCCTGAACAGTTTGGCCTCATCTACGCTGGAGCGCAAAAAAACCTTGGGCCTGCGGGCACCACGGTTGTGATTGTCCGCGATGATATGCTTGGGACAGTGCATCGGCACCTGCCTTCTATGCTGGATTATCGCACGTTTGTAAAAGAGAATTCGCTTTTTAACACCCCGCCTGTGTTTCCGATTTATGTGAGCATGTTAACCTTGCGGTGGATAAAAAAAATCGGAGGACTAAAGGCCTTGCAGCGTAAAAACAAAGCCAAAGCGCTGTTGCTTTACGATGAAATTGACCGCAACCCACTTTTCCGTGGCACGGTAGCCGTAGAAGATCGCTCGCACATGAACATCTGTTTTGTAATGAACGAAAAGTATGCAGCCTTGGAAGGGGAATTTGGAAAACTCTGTGACGCGAATGGCATCATTGGTTTGAAAGGGCACCGTTTGGTGGGTGGTTTCCGTGCAAGTACTTACAATGCTTTGCCTCAAAAAAGCGTGCAGGTATTGGTGCAGTTGATGCGCGATTTTGCAGAGCGTAAAGCATAATGAGATATTGATAGTCTCACTTAGAGTGAGACTATCAATAATACAACGTTGTCATTCCTCATGTTTTTCCCGCGAAAAAGAACACTAAAAGGACTTATCCATATTGAAGGCGTGGCACTTCCGGTCCGCGTGGCACTGGATTTGGCGAGCGGCCATTATTACAGCCTTTCGGCGCGGCGCATCACCTTGCGCTTGCCGATAACTGCGGGAGAAAGCATGATCCGTGAGTATCTGCACATCGTGCAAGATTGGGTGGTACAACAGTTTGAAAAACAGCCAACATATCGGGAAGCCTATCTTGGCAAGCAGTTTCAAGACGGAGAGATGGTGATAGTAGGCGAGCGCCGTTACACCCTCTCGGTGAATTATAAAGACCGCGTAACGAGCACCGCCAAATTGGTCGGCGACACGATCTGGCTTGAACTCAACGAAAACCTGAACCACTGGCAGCGCACCCGCACCGCCAAAACCTTGCTTTCCCGAATCGTTGCCAAAGATTTTCAGGCTGAAATATCGCGCCGGGTGGAGGAAATGAATGCGCGAACCTTCCGCCAGCCCATCCAGAGCGTCAATCTGAAATACAATCACTCTAATTGGGGATCTTGCTCGCGCTCAGGCAATGTGAACCTTTCCACACGCCTGCTTTTTGCGCCCCGGCCCGTGCAGGATTACGTTATCCTGCATGAGCTGGCTCATTTGGTCGAGATGAATCATTCTGATCGTTTTTGGGCGCTGGTGGAACGTTTTATGCCAAATTACAACGAAGCAGAAAAATGGTTGAAAGCCAATAGGGCTAAATGTGACTTTTGATGGGGATGCGTTGAATTGGTTATTTGGTTAATTGTGGATTTGGTTATTTGTTGTGCCAGCGCTTGGCATTGTTGCCCGTCCTCAGAAAAACAGATACCAAATTCTGGCACAACAAATAACCAAATCCACAGATCCACGAATACACAACAAGCATGAAGCCCGACATCTCCACTCCCTCGGACATCCGATTACTGATTGACACCTTCTATATCAAGGTGCAGGCTGATGATGTTATCGGATTCATTTTCAATGACATAGCACACGTTGATTGGCCGAAACATCTTCCGGTTATGTATGCTTTTTGGGAGTTTCTTTTGTTAGGGACGCCGGATGCTTATCGGGGGAACCCCATCCAGAAACACTTTGATTTGCACCAAAAATTTCCACTTAAAATAGAGCATTTCGATCGCTGGCTGAACCTTTTTCAGGACACGGTTGACGAACTTTTTGAAGGTTCAGGGGCGGAAAACGCCAAGTTTCGGGCTTATGCCATTGCGGAGACCTGGAAGCCTAAATTTGATGGGCCCTTTGCGGTGAGTTGAACAATAGCCCAAGGCTCAATCTTGTACAATACGGGTGACACGGAAGAGATGCGGATTTGCACAAAGAATCTGGGCAAATCCGTGTCATCTGTTTGCCATCTGCCACGCTTCTAAAGCAATGAAAAAATTCATTTTATTTACCCTATTGATGTTCTCCATATTCAGTTGTTTTAGCAAAAAAACACCACCGAAAAATATTGAATCCTGGTTGGAACTACATTTTCCCGGACAGTTTGATGTATTGGTTTCCAATTTGAAAATGCTCGATGTGATGGCCCAATTCAAGGGCGAAAAGCAAGCGCTGCTGGCCGATAAGTCCGATCCCGAAGTCCAGTTTCTTTTGGATTGGCAAAAGGGCGCTGATTCTTTAGGGCTGTCGTT
Organism: Saprospiraceae bacterium; assembly: GCA_046160625.1. Taxonomy (GTDB): domain Bacteria; phylum Bacteroidota; class Bacteroidia; order Chitinophagales; family Saprospiraceae; genus M3007. The sequence goes on along the minus strand of JBJXGZ010000067.1, from coordinate 35,022 downwards.
GGAGCAAGTTAAACAGAACCTGGAAGTAGCCAAAATATATGTCGCCGCCGCGCGCGAGTTGTTTAAATCATTGAAAGGCAAAGGTTTGGATAAGTATTCAGTCGGCGTGATTGACCAGACAGCCTACATTCAGGTGTTTTTGGAGCCAACACCTATTGCCCGGAAGCAGACGCTTGAGATTGTAAAAGCGGTACTGGATGCCCGTCCAGAGCAACCCCAAAGCAGCATATTCCTCGAACTCATGGAAGCATCCAGTTACCAATCTGAATTCAAGGACATCATTCCATACGGCCATTGGAAAACGGGCATGGCTTGGCAAGATGACAACAAAATTATGGCGCTCGATTTTGAGTGGGGAAAAGCCCTGAAATTGTCAGCATTGATGCGGCACTGGAAAATCAACGCATTGGCAAAACGCAGCAGCCAGTACCAGGAATTGGCGCGTCAGGAGGCAAATGAGTGGGCAGAAAAAAACCTGCCAAAGCCATGGTTTATGCCTTCAAACCGGCCATATACCACCGAAACACTTGAAATGGACGAGCCGGCCATTGAATTCGGCTTTCCGTTTTACGATCAAAAACTTCCGGAAGAGCCTTCACATACAGACCCTGAACCCAAGGGGTATGTTGTTGGGACTTACCTCTTTGATCAAAAGGTTTTTACCAAATTGCGGAAACAGGTGGAATAATGAACGTTCGTCCAAACACCCGCCTCAAACCGCCCATTGCGCTTCCCTATCCTTTGGTTGTCCATGTTTTATATGCCGGCAAATGTCAAAGATCACATTTGCCACACATTCTGCAATCCTTCGCAAAAAGTAGGCATCTGCAAGAAACTTAAGCTATAAAACATGAAACAACTATCATTCCTGGCCCTGCTTCTGACAGGGGTTCAATCCTTTGCTTCAGCCCAATCCTTAACAATTGCTGGTAAAATAAGAGACTCCGCTGGATTGCCCCTCGAGGCCGCCACTGTGAGTCTATTAAATGCCGCAGACAGCAGTTTGGTAAAAATCGAACTTTCTGACGAGCACGGGAGTTTTGAATTTTCAAGCATAAAAGCAGGAAAATATTTGCTGAGTGTTTCGATGCTGGGCTACGAAAAATTTCTGGGCAATCCGATTGATGCCAGCGAATCCGAGCAAAACATTGATTTACCGGCACTTACGCTAAGCAGCAGTTCCATTGACTTGAAGGCAGTGACTGTAACTGCTAAAAAACCCTTCATCGAGCGCAGAAGTGACCGCACCATTGTCAACGTCGAGAGCAGCATCCTTGCCACCGGGAGCACCGCGCTCGATATTCTGGAACGCTCGCCGGGCGTAGTCGTGAATCAAAACGACGCGATTTCGCTGCGCGGCCGCTCTGGTGTGATCGTGATGATTGACGGCAAACCCAACCCGATGTCGGGCGCGGATTTGTCCAATTTCCTGCGCACGCTTCCTTCCAATAGCATTGACCGCATCGAACTCATCACCAATCCTTCGGCGAAATACGACGCGGCGGGCAATGCAGGAATCATTGACATCCGTTTGAAAAAGGACAAAAATCTGGGTACTAATGGTTCATTTTCAGCAAATTATGGGCAAGGCGTATATCCCAAAGCGGGAGCTGGACTAATGCTCAACCACCGAAACAGAAAAGTGAACGTGTTCGGTTCTTACAATTACAATTTCCGCCGGGGCATGAACGACCTTCGTTTATATCGCACGTTTTACGAAAACGACCTGCGCGTTGGCGCCTACGATCAGCGCAATTATCTGACTATTCCGTTCAACACACACAACGCCAGGGTGGGTGCAGATTTTTACCCAAACAAAAAAACGGTGCTGGGTGTAGTTGCTTCCGGAAACCTCAACCATTTCAATCCGCGCGCACAAAACACATCGGCGGTGGAAGCTTCGGAAGCCGAAGTGGTGTCGTATTTCGGCACTTCCAATCGCAGCAAAGACCGTTGGTTTTCCTGGGCCGCCAATGGCAATTTCAAACGCTCGTTCAACGATAAAGGCCATGAACTGACCGCAGATCTTGATTTTGCAGAATTTGGAAATAAAACAGAGCAACTATTCACGACCCTGTACACGGGCCTGAATGGCGAGAAAATTCTGCCGGACTATTTGTTATTCGGTGATTTAGAGGGCAATCTGAAAATTCGTTCGCTGAAATCGGACTACGCGCTCCCATTGTCGGGCAAGGCAAAACTGGAGGCTGGCTTGAAAACAAGCGTGGTGGATGCCGACAACGAGCTGCAGTTTTTTGACCGCAGCGCGCCGGGAACTTCCGTGTATGACAGCACTATTTCCAATCACTTTATTTATCAGGAAAATATCAATGCGGCATACTTGAATTACAGCCAGGAATGGACAAAATTCAGCGTTCAGGCAGGGCTTCGGGTGGAAAACACGAATGCTGAAGGCACACAACTGGTCAATGGCGAAAACTTCGACCGGCATTATACCAATCTCTTCCCAAGCGTGTTTTTGAACTACAAGTTTTCGGAGAAATACGAAACAGGGCTAAATTTCAGTCGCCGACTCGATCGGCCTTCGTACCAACAGCTCAATCCTTTCAAAAAATTCCTCGACCCCAGCACCTACAGCGCAGGCAATCCGTACCTCAACCCGCAGTTCAGCTGGTCAGCTGAGTGGTCGCAAACGTTCTGGCAAAAACTGAATATCAATCTGTCCGCCTCGCGCACCACCGACAACATCACGCAAGTTATAGCCCCTGTTGGCGGCGCAGACCGGGTTACGATTCAAACCGATAGCAACTTGACTACAGTGGAATACGCTAGCCTGGCTGTCAACTATAATTTTGAGATCACCAAATGGTGGAGCACAATCAACAATTTCAATTCCTGGATCGGCCAGTATTCCGGAAATTTGGCCAATACCACCCTTAGCGATGGCAATCTGGTGGCGCATTTTTTCACCACGCACAATTTCAAACTAGAAAACGACTGGGTTGCTGAGCTCAGTTTCAATTACAAAACCCGAGAAATCTATGGGTTCATGGACCTCAACCCGATGTGGGGACTGGGTGCAGGTATTCAGAAAAGTTTCTTTGACCGCCGCGCCACGTTAAAACTCGCTGTAACTGATATTTTCTGGCAAAACCTGCCGAGTGCGACCATTCGATTCAACGATTATGTCGAGACATTCGAGGTGTTCCGCGAAACGCGGGTGGCGACGCTGTCTTTCAATTACCGTTTTGGCAGCAAAGACGTTCAACAAGCCCGGCGTCGGCAGGGTGGGGCGGAGGATGAAAAGCGACGGGCTGGTGGCGGACAGGGGTAGGGTATGAATACTGATCATTGAGAAAGCCCGCTGCCCATGCGCACAAAACCCATAAAATTCGACGGGTTTATACATTGGTAACTGGCTGTTGGATAGGTTTCGCCCCAAGTTTTGGGTGCTGGCGCGTTGACAGTGCCCCACTTGAACTCAAATCCGTGCAGTTGACCACCATATTCCTCCACATAGTCTAACTCAGCCCCCGTTTGTGTTCGCCAGAAATAGCGGTTGGTATAGTGAAAATGGTAACTGGAGGTTTTTAGCCGCTCCACCATCAGGAAATTTTCCCATAGTTGGCCTATATCTTGACGTGAAGCGAGCGGGTTGTAATTTTCTATCAAAGCGTTGCGCACCCCCAAATCGTAAAAATATATCTTGTCCATTTTAACCATTTCCTTACGCAAATTGCGACTGAAACCGCTCAAACGGAAAATGACAAAGGATTTCTCTAGCAGGTCTATATAGTTGTTGACCGCGTCGCGGTTGATTTGCAGGGTGTTCGCTAATTCATTCACAGACACCAAGTTGCCGACTTGCCATGCCAGCAGTTTCAATATTTGCCGCAGTTTTTCTGGGTAACGGATATTGGCCAAAGATAACACATCCTTGTAGAGGTACGATTGTGTCAATTCTTGCAGATACCGCTCTTTCCTTTGCTGGTTTTCCATACTAAGCACCTCAGGGTAAAACCCGTATACGAGCCATTCCGGCAATTTTTGTGCTACTTCAAAGTCGTTGGCGCCATGGTGCTTCGCCCATTCTTCGGAAGAGACTGGAAAAAGTTGAAAGGTCCATGTCCGTCCGGTAAGCGGCTCTTTCACCCGGTTGGCAAGGTCTAACGACGAAGAACCTGTAGCGATGATTTTCAGTTCGGGCATCTGGTCGTGCAAAATTTTCAGGTTTATGCCAATATCGGGAATACGCTGCGCCTCATCCACAAACAGCAAATCATAACCATGTACGAGGCCCTTAAGTTGGTCGAGGTTACGACTGGATAGACTTTCCAAAAAAGGGACGTTGTCGGCATTGATCTCCAATACTTTGCCCTTGAACTCACGCAAGGCTTCGTGTATGAGAGTCGTTTTGCCTACCTGGCGCGCGCCATACAGTATCAACACTTTGTGATTGGATGCAGCCAATTCGGCTTTCAGGTTTTCCTCTTGCAGACGTTTTATAAGCATGGTCGGATGATTTATGTGGTCAAAGGTACGCGATTTGTGCTGGCTAACCAGCACAAATCGCGCCTTTTTTGCTGGTTGAACAGCACAAATACCGACGAAAAATCGGCATGCTGGCGGCTGTCAAGGTTAACCTTCACTTCTTAACCCAAGTCAACGAACCCAGAAAACCCGCCCGCTACCTTTGTGGCTCGAAATAACGAATCACTAAACAAAAAGGTAGAATGCAAGCAATTGAATATGCACAATACGGAGCAGCAGAAGTCCTTCGTCTTAAGGAGGTAGCAAAACCTTCCCCCAAATCAAATGAGGTATTAATCAGAGTCCATGCCAGCACGGTGACGGCCGCTGATATTATGATGAGAACCGGAACACCTTATATAGGCAGGTTGTACACTGGCATTAAAGGGCCAAAAAGAACGATTTTGGGATTCGAGTTTGCCGGAGAGGTGGTAGAAGCAGGTAAAGATGTCAGTTTGTTTAAGGTTGGAAACAAGGTTTTTGGCGGAACCACAACGCTGGGTTGTTATGCCGAATATGTCTGTGTAAATGAGCAAGATGTGTTGACTACCATGCCTGATAATATCAGTTATGAAGAGGCCGCTCCTGTAAATGGAAGCGCTATTACGGTGATGAATTTTTTAAAGGGATTGGGCAAAATTCAGAAAGGTCAAAAGGTGTTGATCAATGGAGCATCAGGGGGCTTGGGTACGTATGCTGTTCAAATTGCAAAGCATTTCGGCGCAGAAGTTACCGGTGTATGCAGTGCGAATAACCTTGCGCTTGTGAAGTCTTTAGGTGCCGACAAAGTGATTGACTATACCAAAAAAGACTTTACCAAAAACGGTGAGCAATACGACATCATTTTTGATACAGTAGGAAAAAGCAGCTTCTCAGCGTGTAAAAAATCGCTGACGCAAAAGGGAATGTATCTATCTGCTGTGCTTGATTTTAGGCTTTTTACACAAATGATTTGGACATCTATGTTCGGTAGTAAAAAAGCAAAATCTTCTGCAACAGGATTGCTGCCGGTTAAAGAACGTCTGAACTATTTTATCGAACTCAAAGAATTATTGAAGACAGCAAAAATCAAAACCGTTATTGATGCTACTTACCCCTTGTCGCAAATTGCAGAAGCACATAAGTATGTAGAAAAGGGACACAAAAAAGGGAGTGTTGTTATTTCTGTTTAAGTATCTGGGCTTTTTTACCGCAGGGGCGCGGAGACGCAGAGTGTTTGAAAATCAATGCTCTGCGCCTCCGCGCCTCTGCGGTTTACTATTACTTAAGCCCCTGAAAAACCCGCTTCCTTATTCTACTCAATGATTCAGGTTTCACGCCAATATAACTGGCCAATTGATATTGAGGAACCCTTTGAAATAAATCGGGTCTTGATTCTAACAACTTCAGATAACGCTGTGCAGGTGAGTCTGTAAGATAGGAAGTCAGCAATTTCTTTTGCTCGGCAAAATCTGCTTCCACAATGGCTCGCGAGATGGTTTCAAACCTTGGGAATTGCTTAAAAAGTATTTGTGCAAGTTGCTCATTTCCAACACTCACGGTAGTATCTTCCACACAAATCAGGTTATGTGTTGAGGGGCTTTGCGGGCCAAAGTTGTTGAGTGAAATGACCCATTGCTCTTCTGTGAAAAAATTGGTTGTTTTCTCTTCTCCATCCGTTACAATAAATTCTCTGATACAGCCTTCCAGAATAAAATAGGTATCAACAGATATCTGCCCTTCTTTCAATAAATAAGCCCCTTTTTTAAAGGCTTTTATAACCATGTTCTCCTTAATGGCATTCGCCTCTTCTGCCGAAAGCGGTGATATTCTGGAAAAGTATTGGACGAATTTGTTGTGCATGGGAAATGGCTTTCTGAATGGTTGCTTTGAGCGTTTGGTCAAAAGACAAATGCGCGGCGTTGGGCTTGGATTGTCTACAAGGGCGAAGGTATATAACTTGCAAAAGCATAGGCGCCTCAGGCGCCAGAAAGGCCTTTGGCACAAGGTCAACCCTTGGGGTGACACAAATCATCTTTACGGGTGGGGATTTCCCTAACCTTTGCCACATCAAACAAAACTGCAAAATAGATCATGAAAAAGATACTCGTCCCTATTGATTTCTCCCAAGGTTCAAGAAACGCTTTGCTGGTAGCGGCAGAGATTGCTTACAAAAGTGGCGCAAGGCTGGAGATGCTCCATGTAAACCTGGCAGCGGTCTATTCTGCTCCATTTTCCGAATACACTGCTGTATCTGAATATGTGGTGGTGGATCAGCAGTATGACGAATCGGCTGCTGCAGCACTGGAGAAACTTAAAATGGAGTTGTTGGCAATGCCGAGCTATTCAAACTTGGACATCAGTTCGCGCGTTGAGGAAGGTTATCTCCATTCAAGTGTGCGCAGTGTAGCCCAGGAGGATGATGTTGACCTGGTCGTAATGGGCACTAAAGGCAGCTCCGGGCTGAACGAGTTTTTGGTGGGGTCTAATACAGAAAAAGTGATACGTACGGCTCCTTGTCCGGTGTTGGCTGTTCCGGAACACACTCAACAATTCCATCCAAATATAGTGCTCCTGCCCTCCACCCTCAAAAACGATCAGCGCGGAGTGTTCCATTATCTGGCGCAGTGGGAGAAATTCTTTGATTTTCACGTCAAGGTACTGTACCTCAACAACCCATTAGGACTCCCAACAGATGGCTCAGCAGAAGCGCAAAAAAATCGTTTGGCCGAAGCGGCTGGTTTGAAAAAGACGGATGTGATCATCACCTCCGGAACCTTTTTTGAGGACGATGCCATTTTGGTTGCTGCCGACGTGTGCGATGCTGATCTCATTGTAATGGCCACTCACCAAAGGCAGGGCTTATCGCACGTGTTGTTCGGAAGTGTCACCGAGGACACAGTGAATCACTCGCATATTCCGGTGCTGGCCGTGCCGGTAGGCTGGAGAGAATAAATGTCCAATATCCAACAAGGAATGTCCAATGTCCAAGGGGTTCATTGGGTTTAATTACTCGCAGTGACCTAACGGCCTTGAATTACAACTAATTCCAAGCGCGGAGCTTATTTGGACATTGGACATTCCTTGTTGGACATTGGACATTTAAAACAGCCCCACCACTTTCCCGTTTTCGTCAATATCAATCTTCTCTGCAGAGGGCACTTTTGGCAATCCCGGCATGGTCATAATGTCGCCACAAACCATCACAACAAACTCGGCACCAGCAGCCAGGCGAACTTCGCGAATGTTGACCACATGATTGGACGGCGCACCCCGTAATTTGGGATCAGTGGAGAATGAATACTGTGTCTTGGCGACACAGACAGGGTAGTGTCCGTAAGTTTCCTGCAACTTTTTGATTTTGTTGCGCACATCGGTATCGGCGGTAATGTCGCTGGCGCCATAGATTTTGGTCGCGATGGCTTTCATTTTATCCCACAATGGCTGCTCGTCCTCGTACAAAAAGTGAAAGTCAGAGTGCTCCGTATCTGTGATTTCAACGACCGCCCTGGCAAGATCTTCTGCCCCTTTGCCGCCGTCTGCCCAGTGTTTGGAGACAACTACTGGCACGCCATAAGGGGCGAGTTTGTGTTTCAACAGGTTGATTTCCGCCTCCGTATCGTAAGTGAAATGGTTGATTCCAACCACGCAAGGCAGCCCATAGTGTTCGCGTATATTGCGGACATGGCGCTCCAGATTAGCAAAGCCAATTTCCAACGCTTCCAAATTCTCCTGGTTGAGTTCTTTCAGGTCCACGCCGCCATGGTATTTCAAGGCCCGTAAAGTAGCCACCAATACAACAGCACTTGGGCGGAGGCCGGATTTCCTGCATTTGATGTCAATAAATTTCTCTGCGCCCAGATCCGCCCCGAATCCAGCTTCCGTGACCACGTAATCTGCCAATTTGAGCGCGTTTTTGGTGGCAGTTACAGAATTGCAACCATGGGCGATATTGGCAAAAGGCCCGCCGTGAATAAAGGCGGGCGTGTACTCCAGGGTTTGAACCAGATTGGGCTTAATTGCGTCTTTCAGCAGCACAGTCATAGCGCCATGGGCGTTCAAATCCCGGGCGGTTACCGGGCTTCTTTCTTGGGTATATCCTACCACGATATTCCCAAGCCGTTCTTTCAGGTCGCTCAGCGATGTAGCCAGGCAAAAGATCGCCATCACCTCGGATGCCACCACAATGTCAAAACCGTCTTCGCGTGGGTAGCCGTTGTTGAAGCCACCCAGACTGATTACGATGTCGCGCAAAGCGCGGTCGTTCATGTCCACCACTCTTTTCCAGGTAACGCGACGCACATCAATGCCAAGGGTATTTCCCTGATGGATGTGATTATCCAACAGGGCGGCTAAAAGGTTGTTGGCCAAAGCAATAGCGTTAAAATCGCCTGTGAAATGCAGGTTGATGTCCTCCATCGGAACCACCTGTGCATAGCCTCCGCCAGCCGCGCCACCTTTCATGCCGAATACCGGGCCGAGGCTGGGTTCGCGCAGACAGATCATCGTTTTTTTGCCGATGCGGCTAAGCCCGTCGCCTAGACCGACGCTTGTGGTCGTTTTGCCTTCGCCCGCTGGGGTAGGGCTGATGGCTGTGACGAGGATGAGTTTGCTTTTAGGGTTTGCCGGAAGCTTGTCCAGATAAGCCAAGTCCACTTTGGCTTTGAAGTGCCCGTAAGGTTCGAGGACTTCGTCCGGGATGCCAAGTTTTTCGGCGGCGAGTGGAATGATACGTTTTGGGGTTGCGAGCTGGGCAATTTCGATGTCCGAAAGCATAAGTTGGGTTTAGGTTAGAGAGCGGGCCGCAAGATACGGAGTTGAGTGGGTATAAAAATCGCCTCCCAAGGACATTTCATGGGAGGCGATTTGAAAAAGTAATGGTGTGCTTTTTACGGGATCATTGGCTCGGGCTATTCGCATCTATGCCCTTCTCCTTTTTAACCCTGTTCTCGCAACGATCGCAAAGGTCCGAGATGTTCTTAAGTTCTCTTGCTTGTGCAACGGTGCCTTCAAATATTTCAGTAGTTCTGTCCGAGTTGATATAGGAGCAATCCTGAAAAAGGTGATAGCTGCTGCCCGATTTTGTCCAATAGACGTGATTCACGCCGCCCATAAGCGTCTCCACTTCTTTCGTTTGTTCAGCGTATTGCTCTTGGGATGGCGGGTTGAAATCTGTACCGGTTACGCCTGCAATCAAAAGCGCTATAACGGCGATGGAACCAACCAGGCCTTTTTGTTTGCCGCTCAGGTCCTTGTTCGTAAAGATAAGGATAACGAGGGGCAAGAAAGCGATGATGCTGATAATCAGACCCAACTGATTCTGAACAAAGAACTTGAACTTGTCCTTTTCCGATGCAGGATCAAGCCTGTTCGACTTTTTCCAAAGCAGGGAGCCAATAACGGCAAAAATCAAATCTGCTACGATCAGGCCAATGAGCCAGGCGGTACTGACGGGCGGCTTTTGGAGCAGCATGATTGCCCAGACTTCAAAACCGATAGCCACAATCCAGGAAATAATGGCGATAATGCGAAAATTTCGTGCTTTTGCGGCACTTTCAGCAGTCGGTACGAAGGCAGGGGTGTCAGTTGTTGAGGCAGATGAGCTCGCGTCATCTCCTACCCGGGTTATTTTTTTCGAGGATTTGTTGTCTTCCATTTTTGTTGAATTTCGTTTTGAAAAGTGTGGTTGGTTTGTCTTGTTTTCGGGAGAAATATCCTGTTTATGTGGATTTAGGGACGGCCAAATGTATGTTTAGTTTGGAAAATCCTTGCGTGTTTTTATTTTTATTTAATTGGCCTGTCACCAATGTATTTCCCATTTTCGTAAATGGCAAAGTGGTCAACTTTGCCTTCTTTATTGCGAATTAAATCTTCAATTCGTAATTTCGCTAACCCAAATTCATTTTGTGTATTACTGTACTCATAATCAATGTAGCAATCAAATTTATGTTCGAAACCGTTTGAAAATGTTATTAAAGTAAAGCTCGCAGTTTCTTTGTCAACCCATCCAATCATATTCATATAGACCCGTGACTTTCGCTCGCGCTGCATCTTTTCTCCAACTTCAGGATTTATGAGTTTAATGGTAGTGTTTTCTATAGTTTCCGGTAATGTTATGTCTGGAAAATCATCCGGTTGTCCATAGGCACGTTTTCCAAAAAACAGCGTATCAAAAACTGTTTTGTCCTTTTGATAAACGGCTTTTATATAGTCCGCAATAGCCTGAGCATATATTTTTGAGAGTGCTGCTTTTTGTAAGGTTATGCTATCTGACTTTGATGTATGTATATTTTGAATAGATATTAACGAACTGTCTGAAACCACTCCATTCGACTGGTCTTTCACTTTGCTTGAACATGCTGCCAACGAAATGGCTGTCGTCCAAATGATAATGTTCAACATGATTTTTGTCATATTTGACCGTCTTTTTATTGATGGTAACCGAACAAGAAATCCGCGAAATTTATCGGAGCTTGGTGCGTTATTTCATGCAAAAGTACCTACAAGTCTCAATGCTCGATCTGAGTTTTTCATAGTCCCCAATAGCTAGCCTATCTAAAAAAACGCAGCTTCCGTCTCCTTTTCAAAACCTGCGGCCGCATACCCTGTTTAAGGATCACTTTTACCCGCCATAGCCGTAGGCGACGGCGGGTCATCACTTTTACCCGCTATAGCCGAAGGCGACGGCGGGCCATCACTTCATAAATAGATGCTCTCTGTTTCTCAGCTCACAAAACAATACCGCACCGCACACAACACCGATCTCACTGTTCTCGATGACGTGAGTTTCAAACTCGAAGCGGGCGACACTTTCGCCATCGTGGGACCATCCGGCTCCGGCAAAACCACGCTGCTCGGCCTTTGCGCCGGACTTGACCGCGCCACCAGCGGTTCAGTTTCTCTGAACAACATCGCGCTCGACCCACTTTCGGAAGATGAACGTGCCGAAGTGCGCAACAAGTACGTGGGATTTGTTTTCCAGAATTTTCAACTTATCCCGACGCTTACTGCGCTCGAAAACGTGATGGTGCCGCTCGAACTTCGGGGAGACAGATCCGCTGAGAAAGTTGCCCGTGAGTTGTTGGCAAAAGTCGGCCTTACTGACCGCCTCGACCACTATCCTGCACAATTATCGGGTGGAGAGCAACAGCGCGTATGCATTGCACGGGCTTTTTCCAACAGCCCAAAAATCCTTTTCGCCGACGAACCGACCGGCAATCTTGACGCAGACAATGCAGCAGGAATTGTGGACTTGATTTTTGAACTAAACCGCACTGCAGGCACCACGCTTGTGCTGGTGACGCACGATGCGGAGCTGGCACAACGGACCCAGCGGATACTGAAAATTAAAGGTGGAAAGGTGGAATCGTTGAGTAGGGCGAGGGGTTAATCACAAAAGGGTTATTGAACCACAAAAGGCACAAAAGGACACAAAAGATTATGCGACACGCTCTTTTGTGTCCTTTTGTGCCTTTTGTGGTTCAATAACCCTCGCAATGTGCCCTTTTGTGGTTCAATAAGAAAACAGCACATACACTGCCCAGGCTCCAAAATACGCGGCAGCGCTCATGAACCCAAATTGCAAAATCGCCCATTTCCAGCTCCCCGTTTCACGTTTAACCACGGCCAAAGTGCTGAAGCACTGCATAGCAAGGGCGTAAAAGACGAGCAGGGAAAGCGCCGTTGCAAGCGTATAAACAGGTTTCCCGTTGTCGCTGAATTTTTCGTTCTTCATGCGTTCGCGCAGCGTGGCTTTGGCCGCATTTTCGGAACGGTCGTTGATGTCTGCCTCCGCGCCTCCCATATTGTATAGCACCGCTAAAGTCCCGGTGAATACCTCTCTGGCCGCAAAGGAAGTCAACAAGGCGATGCCGATTTTCCAATCATAGCCCAAGGGGCGGATGACAGGTTCCATAAGTTTCCCTGCCTGCCCAGCCCAGGAAGCTTCGAGGCGACGCTGTTGCACAAGTCCTTCGGTTTCAACAGAATCCATGCTCGATTGCAAAGCTTCTGTTTGTGCCTTGCGATCCGCCTGTTCGATGGAATCGCCGGGGCCAAAGCGCGACAAACCCCAAAGTGCGATGGAAACAACAAGGATTATCTTGCCTGCTCCAACAATGAAAGCACGCACTTTTTCCCATACATCGAGCACGACATTTCTCCAATGTGGAATCCGGTACACAGGCAATTCAATGGCAAGAAAGGAGTGTTCGCGCCGATGAAGCCAGCGTTTCATTGCCCAGCCTGATGCAAAAGCAGCCAGCACTCCCAATACATACATCGCACCAAAAACCAGCGATTGCAAACTCAAAAACCCACCCAGTTTAACGGCAGGTACAGCCAGCCCAATAAGAACCAGATAAACTGGTATCCTTGCGCTGCAACTGATAAATGGCGTTACCATCACCGTGATAAGCCGCTCTTGCCAGTTTCCGATGGTACGGCTGCTCATGATGGCCGGTACGGCACAGGCGCTTCCACTAATAAGCGATACCATGCTCCTGCCGTTCATTCCAAAACGACGCATGGTTTTGTCAAACATAAATACCACCCTCGACATGTAACCCACTTCTTCCAAAATGCTGATTAACAGGAACAGGATAGCGATTTGGGGCACAAAAACCAAAATGCCGCCCAAGCCTGCCAGGATACCGTCGGTCAAAAGTTCGGTGTACCAGGCAGCGGGCAATTGGTCTGTCAAAAAGACGGATAAACTTTCAAAACCACTTTCGATCCAGTCCATCGGATACACACTCCAGTCAAAAATGGCCTGGAAAACAATCATCATTACCGCGAAGAAAATCAGTGGTCCTCCCAAACGATGGGTCAGTACGGCATCTATACGGTCTGTTGGCGTATTGGGGAAAACTGGCGGGCTGGCAACTGCTGCTTGCGAAATGGGGATAAAACGGTCGTATCGTTCCAGCGTTTCGTCTACCTGAGCGCGCAGCGATTGGAAATTTTTGGTCGAGACGATGGCCGACACCGTTTCTTTTTCATGTTGGTTCAAAAAATGAAGCCAGCCAGCATGGTGTGCGAGGAGCAAAGCTCGGTAGGGGTTTTCAACGCCTAAATTTTGTCGAATGGCTTCCGATACTTGTTTTTCTGAATCAGTAAGTTGGTAGAACGGGACACGATCCGAGTTTGTCGGCACCTTGTTCACCATTTTTTCAAGCTCCAAAATGAGCCGCATGGTGTTGTGTCCTGTACGGCCACTGATAGGGATGACCGGCACGCCAAAGGAATCCGAAAGTTTGGAGGGATTCACTTTGATACCCAGTTCCGACGCGCTGTCCGACATGTTGAGTGCCAGCAAAAGTGGGATGTTCAGATCAAGGAGTTGGGTAAAAAGCAGCAGGTGCTTTTCCAACTTCGTCACATCGGCCACATACACCATCGCATCAGGAAAATACGGTGCGGCGGGGTCGGTCAGCACAGAGGCTACTACTTTTTCATCCGTAGAGGTAGGGTAGAGGCTGTAGGTGCCAGGAAAATCGAACAAGGTAGCTTCTTGGCCGTTGGGGAATCTGAGCGTACCTTCTTTTACTTCCACTGTCACGCCGGGGAAATTGCCCGTGCGCTGCCGCAAACCGGTCATCTGATTGAAAACCGTGGATTTGCCGCTGTTGGGGTTGCCGATAAGGGCGATTTTGAGAGATGGGGAACCGTCGGTCATAATTGGGTGGCACGAAATTCATTTCGTGCGGATCCGAAGGGTAGGGGTTACACTTCCAAAAAAATACTTGCAGCTTCTTCTTCGCGTAAAGCCAGCCTGACACCATCTGCTTTCACATAATAAGCATTACCAAAAGGGGATTTTCGAATCATTTCAATGCGCGTGCCAGGCAAAAGGCCCATAGAGGTGAGTTTACAGGCAAGCTCCGAATCATCAAAAGCGATGGCGCGGGCACTTTCATTGATCTTCAAATCGGGAATCGTGCGATATCTACGCTGCATAATTTTTTCGGACTAGTGCTTATTTAGACAAAATCAGCGCACAAATGTACTGGACTAAAGTCTTTGCAGGGTAACGTTTGAAACACGATTTTGTCAAATTATCCCAACATCAAATTATCCGAATTGCTAAACATCCCAATACCCCAAGGTCAATTAGGGTTGATGTTTGTTCTGGAAAAATAAGCAGGTTCCGGAGTGTATAAACTCCCGGTTGCATCTGATTGTTCGATTACTGCAAGAGGGTCATAATGATCTGCCTCATTTTCAACCAGTTTTCCCTGCAAGCGGTCCAATTCGCGCTCGATGTCGAGCAAAGCGCTTTCGATATTGGGCAAGGGTCTGTGGATAATGAGCCGAACGATGCCTTCCGGGTCAATGATAAGTGCGAGGCGATCGCAACCTGGGAAAGGGCGACGGGCAGAAGCCAGGCCATACCGTTTGGCGATCTGGAAATCGAGGTCTTCGATGACCGGAGCTTTTAGATAAATTCCGATGAAACGGCGAGCCTTATCTGCCCATTGGTTGTTTTGTCGGAGGGACTCGTTGGAAAGGGCAAGCACTTTGGTGTTGCGTTCGTTCAACCAGCGCTCTTTCATGGCTAGAAATGCCGAAAACATGGTCCAGGCAGCCGTGAAATTGGCTGGGTGCGCAAAAAAAATGCACCAACAGCCTTCGCTGTATTCCGGGAAACGAAGGAGCCCTTTTTCGGTTTGAACCTCAAAGCTTGGGGCAAAATCGCCAATTTGCGGAAGACTTTTTCTGTGTTCCATTTTGAAAAAAAGGTTTTGAAAGGTTGATAATCAACATTTAATAACCTCATAGCCGGGGTATAGGATTGATCGTTTTCACAAATCCGCCTCAAAAATAAGCCGTATTTATGGAATCTGCTACCGAAGCCTTCCGAAAACATCATCGTAGTTTTGTCCCCTATGAAAATTGCCGGGTTCACCTTTGTCAGAAATGCCCTCAAATATGACTACCCTGTGGTACAGGCCATCCGTTCTATCCTGCCTATCTGCGATTATTTCGTGGTGGCGGTAGGCAAATCAGAAGACGCCACCTTAGAAATGATTCGGAGCATTGGAGATCCCAAAATTCACATCATTGAAACGGAGTGGGACGACTCCATGCGAGAAGGCGGTCGGGTGCTGGCATTGGAAACCGATAAGGCTTTTCATGCCATTCCGAAGGAATACGATTGGTGTTTTTACATTCAGGGCGACGAATGTGTACACGAAAACGCACTCGACAACATACGTGCCACTATGGAATACTGGCTGGACGACTCCCAAACCGAGGGACTGCTGTTTGATTATCGGCACTTTTATGGCTCCTACGATTTTATAGGTATGAGCCGCCGATGGTATCGCCGGGAGATTCGGATTGTGCGCAATGACAAAAGGATTTTTTCTTACCGGGATGCACAAGGGTTTAGAAAGGGCAACGGGGCTAAATTGAAGGTCCGACGCGTCCATGAATATATTCATCATTACGGCTGGGTTCGGCATCCTGGTGTGCAACAGCAAAAGCAATTGCATTTCAAAAAATTATACCTCACGGACGAAGCTGCCTTGAACCACGTAGGCTCTTATGAAACCTTTCCATACGATGGCTCGGAGCCTTTGGAGCGTTTTGAAGGGACCCACCCTGCCGTAATGTTGCCTCGTATCGAAGCGCAGAACTGGCACTTCCAAAGCGATCCGAGCAAAGTACGATGGCCACTAAAAGACCGGATTTCCAACTGGATTGAAAAATGGACAGGCTGGAGGCCGGGCGAGTATCGGAACTATATAATTTTAAAACCATGAACTACCAGAACAAAAAATTCCGCGCTGTCTCAAACACATCCAACGGTGAGGTGTCAGGTGACACCCTTTTTCATTACCATCAAACGGGCAATATCGTAACGGCAAAATACGGCGGAGGGGGCATTGTCCATGGCCATTTGATTGCGCTGGTAGACGAACAGGGCTTGCTTGATATGCGTTATCACCATGTCAATGTTCAGGGCGAGCTACAAACAGGCATTTGTCACTCCAAGCCAGAAGTGTTGTCTGATGGTCGTATCAGGCTTCATGAAACCTGGCAATGGACGAGTGGGGATGGCTCAAAAGGCAGTTCCGTAGTAGAGGAAATTTGGGATGTATAACCGCCCTGTGCGGGCAGGGCAAACGTATGAATTTTAAGAAGTGATATTAAAGGAATGCTGAATTTTCTTGATTGACGATTGCCGAATACATGAATTATGATTGTTGATGTGGAGGTTTGATTTTTCGAACGCCGATGTCCCGCCCAATCTTCCATCTTAAATTCGCCAATAGCCCATCACTTCAACAATCATAATTCATGTAATCATCATTCAGAAATCAAAAAAAGCCGCCTGATTTGCCTAGTATGGGTCTTTTGCCCCCGCAGAATCTTTCACCAATTCTTAACTAAAGCAAATATCCGCGCAACGTACTTTTGCCAGCCGCTTTGCGGGGGGCTTTTTGAGCCCGCGTCCTATTAATTTTCAAAAACAACATTAAGCATGAGAAAAATTGTCCTCTCCGCACTCATTCTCGCGGCAATCGCATTTGCCACACAATCTTTTCAGGCTTCCAATCCCGAACCGTTCAAATGGTACACTTGGGAAGAAGCGGTTGAACTCAATAAAACCAAGCCCAAGAAAATCGTGGTGGATGTGTTTACAAATTGGTGCGGATGGTGCAAAAAAATGGACAAGGGCGCATTTTCCAACCCGGCGGTGGCAGAATACATTGCAGCTAATTTTTACCCTGTAAAACTCAACGCGGAGCAGCGCGAAGAAATCAAGTTCAACAACGAGGCCTTTGCCTTCATTGCCAACGATAACGGACGTGGCGGGGTACACAGTCTTGCATACGCGCTTTTAGACGGAAAAATGGGCTACCCAACGCTGGTGTATTTAAATGAAAAATATGAGCGAATCATGATCTCCCCAGGGTTCAAAGAATCTGACGACCTGATGAAAGAATTGCGTTTCGCAGCTGAAGAGATTTACAGCAAGACAACATGGGAGAAGTATAAAGAGGGGAAGTGAGACGTTGGACGTTAGACATTCGTTTTTAAATCCAATGTCTAACGTCCAACGTCCAAATTACTTTTTCCAGGGCAACTCAAGTACCCGTTGTGCACAGAGTTCGCCCACTTCTAGACCTACTTCACAGTCCATACGGAAGTGCACGCCCAATGGAATACGCGAAAGCGCATCTTCAACACCCATTTGAGTAAAGGAAGTGAAAGTGCGCGGCGTACCGATGAATTCGGTGCGAGAAATGTGGCACAGATCGGTAAAAGTATAGGTGCCAGGGTGGCTTGCGTTGTACTCAAAGAAGGACGAAAGGATTTTTGCTCCGCCGCCACCAAAACCAGAGTGCCCGGATGGATAAGCCGGGAACGCAGGAGTCACGCCATACATACCTCCGACATGCGTAGCATTCAAGATGGACAGCCAATTGCCGGCATCTGGGTATTGTTGTGAGAGGATGCGACGGATGTAGGACACCGGGCGTTCCACATTGTAAACGTACTTGGAGTGCCATATGGCCACGCCGACATCATTGAGTGCCAGGCCCATTTTAGCATATACTTCCGCACAGCCAGCAAGATCGAGTTCTTCATTGGCCACTACCTGGTTGAGTACTGCAATAAGTCGTGGCGGCGGAGCGAAGGTCAGATTCAAGATATCGTCACTCCAAAACTCTGCGATCCATTTTTGTTCGTAGGCCCAGGCAGCCAAATCTGGCGTGGGATTATTGATCGTTTTAACTGTGTTGTACACCTCTAAGCCTTGAGCATAGAATGGAGAGTCCGTATTTTCCCCGTACGGGATGGGAGCCTGGCAAAGTTTTTCTGCTTCGTTGATCGCGAAAGTGCGCACCTCTCCCCATTGCGGGAACATGGCGCGGCTATAATCGGGCGGCGTAGGTTGCCACAAGCCGGGGCCTTGGGGAGGGGTGTATGACACTGGTTGAGGGTTTAGGAAGGCGTTGTGGCCTTTAACATCGCTCTGCTCCCAAACGTAAACAGCAGCTGCCACCTCTTGGCCAAATTTTTGAGAACGTTCAAAAATTTCAGGGGTGGTCTCCAGTGCATATTTGCCGCGTAGTTTGTCACGGGTCGTTTTGATAAGCCCAAAAGCCGCAGCCGCTTCGGGCTTCGGGTCGTTTTGCATGTGCGGGAAGAATCGCTCCATCAGGTAAGCATACGACTCATTCACACATACAGGCCAGTAATATTCGAGATCCGGATCCGCTTTTGGCAGATTGAGACCGGGGTAGAGGTAGGCGATAGAGTTGTTTTCTGGAATAGCTGACACCACGCATTCGTAAGCAGAAAGGCCGAGATAGCCCAAAGTACGAGGACCAGGGCCTGGACGGTAGCCCTTCGCATAACGGTCTATTTGAAGAAATGTCTCATTCCATTCCCAATACACTTTGTAGTCAAAGTCGTGTGCATTGGGAAGGGCAGAATCTGGCTCGCTTTCTCCACAAGACTGTGGGACGATCATAATTCCCAGAAGAATTGCCCCAAAGGCAAATAATTTAGTAAGTTGAAATACCTTCATAAGATTTGAAAATTTTGATGCCGAAAAGCATGATTAAAGAGGGGCAAATATCGTGCTAATTAAAAAATTTTAGCATTCAATTCCCGATATTATGTTACGTAGTGCAAAAGTCTGTTTCTTTTCTCAAAAAAACACGGATTTACCTTAAAAAGGTATTAGAAAATTGGCCTTTAATTTTATGCTTAAGGCCTGAACACTTGCCCGCGTTATTAGGTTTAGGTATCAAATGTTTCCTATGAATTTTAACATCCCAGACACAGCCCAAAAGCGCGTGGTTATTGTTGGCGGCGGCTTTGGCGGGCTTACGCTTGCACGCCGCTTAGCCAGCTCGAAGGACTTCCAGGTGGTGCTGATTGACAAGAATAATTACCACCAATTCCAGCCCTTATTCTATCAAGTGGCCATGGCTGGGTTGGAACCATCGAGCATTGTTTTCCCTTTTCGAAAAGTTTTTCAAACCAACAAAAACGTGTTTGTCCGACTTGCTAAAGTATTGGCGGTCAAGCCCTTGGAACAAACGATTGAAACAGAAATTGGGGCCTTGCATTATGATTATCTCGTGTTAGCAATGGGGGCCGATACCAATTGGTACGGCAATGAACGCATCCGAGCCAATGCCATCCCGATGAAATCCGTGAGTGAAGCGCTCTATCTCCGAAACGCGATTTTTGAAGATTACGAACGCGCTGTTACCGCCGATGGTTACGAGGCGCGGCAGCGTTTTCTCGACATTGTGGTAGTAGGCGGTGGCGCAACCGGGGTGGAAGTGGCGGGAGCTCTAGCAGAGATGAAGCACCATATTATCGGCAAAGACTACAAAGACTTAAATCGCGACGAAATCGAGATACACTTGGTGCATGGCGACCCTCGTGTGCTCAATGTTATGTCGCCAGAAGCATCGGCCAAAGCTGAAAAATTCCTACAGGAACTCGGCGTGAAACTCTGGCTCGACAAGGTGGTAAAAGACTACGATGGCCAAACCGTGACTATGGACGATGGCGCTACCATCCGGGCTGACAAGGTGATTTGGGCGGCAGGCATTATTGGCAACAAGATTGAAGGCATCCCAGCCGAATCTTATGGACGTGGAAACCGCTTGAGCTGCAACGAATTCAACGCTGTAGAAGGCGTAGAAAACATTTTCGCCATCGGCGATATTGCCCTCCAGACTCACGAACCCAAATGGCCCAGCGGACACGCACAAGTGGCACAACCTGCCATGCAGCAAGGAAAACTATTGGCAAAAAATTTAATCAGAATATCGCAGGGCAAACAACCAGCGCCTTTCCATTATTTCGACCTGGGCAGTATGGCTACCATCGGGCGACACCGGGCAGTAGCCGATTTGCCTTTCTGGAAAACACAGGGAATTTTAGCCTGGATGATGTGGCTTTTTATCCACCTGCTTTACATTCTTGGCACAAAGAACAAAGTGTTCGTTTTTCTGAATTGGGTGTGGAACTACATTACTTACGACCAAAGCCTGAGGCTGGTGATAAAGCCATGGCGCAGGAATGAGAATAATTAAACCGCAAAATGTAAAACAGGAGAACCGCAAACTTTAAAACCGTTCCTTTTGATCCGAAAAGGCAAAAACATTTTCCTTTTTGAGATCGAGGTTTTCTTGATTTTAAATTTTGCGGTTCTCCGGTTTTAAATTTTGCGGTTTATTTAGTTTTAAATTTTGCGGTTCTCCTGTTTTGCGGTTTTGCGGTTTATTTAGTTTGTAAACGAAAACCCCAGCCCAAACGACCACCACATTTTTCCGTGGTAAATCCATTGATTGCCCACTTCACTTGCGTAATCTTTTCCAAATATTAGCCCCAGATTGTACTGGTCTAACTGCAAGAGAATCCCTGAACTCCAGCTAAGGCCAGGCACTACATCAGTCCCGCCGTCAGCCGTGGAGGCAAATTCCATGGAAGTATTGTTGTCGTTGATATTGACAAACGTAAGCCCCGCCGTAATTGGAATGGTGAGGTAATGCTCTTTTTCCTCCGATAATTTTTTGGTCAGTCCTATAAAAGCCCCAAGGGTAACATCGGTGGTCAGGCGGAAAGTGCCATGCTCCGCTTTAGGGCGAATTTTGAACGGAATGGTCAATTGGCCGCCAGTGAATCGAAGCCCTTGAAGCATCTTTGGCCCGGTAAAGGGCTTAGTAGGCGAGCAGGAACTGTCGGGCGAATTTGCGACCCTACAACGCTGGCAAGTGCTGTGTTGCTTGGGTGCAGAAGTGTCGCTGACTACAGGTTGTCCAAGTCCTCTTGGAGATACGCCGAAGCACAGTCCGGCGATTGCGAAACAAAGATGGGGCCGCTTCATACGTGATAGTGTTTTAGTGTTTGTAACCTAACGCAAGTTAATAAAAAGTTCTTGCGCCTTAACTGTTATATTGTGTAGATGCGCCCTAGCCATAGATGGGTGGGCGGTTTCATCGCGTGGGCAAAAAAAATATGTTTTTTAGACGTGTTTTTAACGCAGCATATTTTTTGAAAAGAAAAACCCCTCGGAAAGTGCGGGGAGCACTCCGAGGGGTTCTTCTTTAAATTCTTATTCTATTGTTTTTTACCCTTCAAACCCCAAAAACACCCGTTCAATAATATCGCAACAATCGCCAATCTGACTTTCTGTTATTACCAGCGGCGGAGCGAAACGAATGATATTGCCGTGTGTGGGCTTGGCCAGCAGGCCATTTTCTGCCATGCCAAGGCAAATATTCCAGGCTGTTTTGCTCTGTTCTGTATCGTTGATTACCAAGGCATTGAGCAGGCCTTTGCCTCGAACAAGTGTGATGAGGTCAGGGCGTTTTTGCTGAAGTACACGCATTCGCGATCGGAAGGTTTTGCCCAGTTCTTTGGCGTTGTCGGCGAGATTTTCATCTTCTACAACTTTCAATGCTTCCATTGCCACGGCACAGGCGAGTGGATTGCCGCCGAATGTGGAGCCGTGTTCTCCGGGTTTAATGGTTAGGATTATTTCGTCGGTGCTGAGAACCGCACTCACTGGAAGCACGCCCCCGGAAAGGGCTTTCCCGAGGATTAAGATGTCAGGTTTCACGCCCTCATGATCGCAGCAAAGCAGGCGACCTGTGCGGGCGATTCCCGTCTGCACCTCGTCGGCGATAAAAAGTGCGTTGTGCGATTTACAAAGGTCGTAAGCAGTTGATATGTAACCCTCATCCGGCACATTCACACCCGCTTCACCTTGTATTGGTTCCACAAGAAAACCGGCTACATTGGGGTCTTGCAGGGCGAGCTCGAGTGCGGCTAGATCATTGTAAGGAATCACCTCAAAACCACGCATATATGGACCAAAACCTTTGCGGCTGTCGGGATCAGTAGAGGCGGAAATGACGCCCAGCGTACGCCCGTGGAAATTGCCGGAAGCAAATATAACTTTTGCCTTGCCTTCGGCTACGCCTTTGATTTGGTAGGCCCATTTGCGGGCGAGTTTGATGGATGTCTCTACGGCTTCCACCCCCGTGTTCATGGGCAGGATGCGTTCGTATCCAAAATATTGGGTCAAAAACTCGGCGTATTCACCAAGCAGGTTGTTGTAAAAAGCGCGGGAGGTAAGCGTTAATTTATGCGCCTGCTCCACCAGGGCACCGATGATCCGCGGGTGACAATGGCCCTGATTAACAGCACTATATGCGGAAAGGAAATCGTAGTATTGTTTGCCTTCCACATCCCAAAGATGTACGCCTTTGCCACGTTCAAGCACCACCGGGATGGGGTGGTAGTTGTGCGCGTTGAAGCGGTCTTCAAGTTCGATCAGCGCGGCAGAAGATAAAGTAGTGAGGACTTCCATGTTTGAAATGTGGCCAATTTGATCCCGCCTTCGTTAAAACTTCGGCGGGTAAAAATGTGGTCAATGTGATGCCCGCTTTCGTTAAACTTCGATGGGAAAAAGAGAGAAACGAAGCAATGATCTTGTTTGGTAAAATCTGGTCAAAGGTAATACGGGATTGGCAGCTGTAATAGTATGATGGCGGTTCTTGGTAAACACCAAAAACCGCCATCTTGTTTGAATATTTGACGTCATTCACATGGTCGTTTCGCCAAGGCCGCATTATCAAATTATCACATTGACCACATTATCACATTGACCACATTAATTTCACTCCAATTCTTCATAAATTCGTTCTCGGGCCACTTTTTCTGTGAGGGGCAGGTTTAGTTCTGCCATGCGTCGGCCAACTATGGCAGCATCGAGCAGGCTTTTGTCGTCGAGCCGAGCCGTGAGGTAGCCCGCCAAAAAAGCATCGCCGGAGCCAGTGACATTTTGACGATAATCAAGCGCGTGGACTTCGTCGCCATTGCCAACCCAACAACCTGTTTCGCTGGTGAAGCAAACCTGCGAGGCGCCGATTTTCAAAAAATGCTCAATAACCGCCTCCGGAGAAGGGGCATCGTCTTCGTAAAGGCGTTTCCAGTCCGCATTACTTATTTTAACCAATGCCTTAAAACGGCAAATTTCGGACACTGCTTTTTTGGCTTCTATACGGTCAGGGAAGATTTTCTCGCTGTAATTGACATCTATCGAGACCAAACAGCCCGCTCGTTGGGCTCGTTCGGCGGCTTGCAGGATTACATGTTGCGAAGGGTTTTTGCTCAATGCGAAGCAGGTAGTGTGGGAAACCCCAATGTTTTCAAAGGACTGAAACGGGAACTGTCGAATGGACAACATCGAGTCTGCGCCCCGGTATGCTTGAAGGTTGGATACTGCGGCAGAACGGGTTGCCAACATGAGCGTGGAGGGTTCTTCCACGCGCGCTACACAAGAAGTGTCTACATCAGAACGGTTGAGGTAATTGATGAGTACCCCTCCCATGTCGTCGTTTCCAACCGTTCCGGCCAGCATCGCTTTATTGCCAAGCCGAGCCATGTTGATGGCCATTACGGCTGGATTACCGCCGGGTATTCGCCTGAAAAGTGTACCCTCGTCTATAGTTTGCACGAATTCTGCAGTGATAAAATCAACCAACAGTTCTCCAGCCGAGAGGATGTCAATAGTTCTACGCATAAATGCCGATCACGGAATTTTTCAAAGGTAAATGGGCTTTCAAATCGCGCTACTTCGTTGAATTTCAAGCGATTCCCCTATATATCCTTTCAAGATTAGGGCACAATGATACGGCGAGTTTTTTGACTTGGCTGAAGTCTTTATTATTTAACAACTACCAGCAACGAATCCACCAATGCTTGCCCTATTCCTCCTTCGATCAAACCTTTAACGTCAGATTTCCACCAGTTTGGCACTAGAGGTATGCTGGTTATGGGTCAAACATTTCCAATTCCAGGAGTAACGGCTGTATTTCGCGACCGAAACGGCAGAAAGAGTCCAATATCTGAATGCATTTCGTCCCAGAAAACCCGCATTTCACCCCTTGATCTTGTTATTTGTCCCAAAATCTTGCTGGCTGTCCCTCTTTTTTGCTCAAAATTTTGGAGGGGTATTCCTTTGCCCCAACAAAATTTTAAACAGCCATGCTCGAATTTTTTTCCAAACTGAGTTATTTCATCCACATCGTAGCCGGAGCGTCCACCTTGATCACCGGGCCGATCGCCATCTTTTACAATTTCCGTGACCCGCGCAAGCACCGCATTGTGGGCAAGGCTTTTTATTACGCCATGCTTATTGTGGCTATCTCTGCCATCATTGGGTTTTTCAAACGCCCAGATCAAGTGTTTTTCCAATTCTTATTAGGCATCGCATTGTTGGTACTGGCGGGAATTTTCCGAGGCGTGCGCAGTATTTTCCTGATGAAAGGCGGACAGGTCAAACCCTTTGACTGGGCCTATACCGTATTGCTCGGGCTGAATGCCTTGTACATGCTGAGTATGTCTGCCTGGCATTTTGCGGCAGGATCCATGATCGCGTTTCCCATCTTGTTTGGAATATTTGGCTTTATATCCGCTTCAGATACATGGGTAAACTGGAAATCTTTCAGCAATCCGGCTGCACTACACCGGCTCGATTGGTTACGGCTTCACCTGGGCACGATGCTGGGCGCTTTCACCGCTTCTACTACAGCGTTCACGGTTAATTCCGCGCACTTTTTACCCTGGTGGGCGCAATGGTTTGGTCCTGCGCTCCTGCTTGTTCCTTTTCAGTTTTATTTTGCAAGAAAAGTAAGGGCCATGCGGGGGCAGACATTGGGGAAAAAAGTGTCTGTTTAAAAACTCTTATCCAAAGCCTGCGTTCTTTGCGACTGAATTTTAACTTACTCGCATGACCGCACACCTCCTTTCTATCGGCGATGAAATCCTCATCGGCCAAATCGTGGACACAAATTCGTCCTGGATGAGCCGCCAACTTAACCTCGGCGGCATTGAAGTTCTGGGGAAAAGCAGCGTTGGAGACACCCCACAAGCCATTATCAGCGGTGTCGAACACGCCGCCACTACCGCCCAAATCGTCATAATGACCGGCGGGCTAGGTCCTACCAAAGACGATGTCACCAAATCTACTCTTGTGGAATTGTTTGATTGTCAACTGGTTTTTAATCAGGAGGTGTACGATGGGATTGTCGCATATTTCCAAAAAATTGGTCGCAAAATACCCGTTGATATGGTGCGCGGCCAGGCTATGTTACCAGATAAAGCCGTCATTCTACCTAACAAAGTGGGGACGGCTTCCGGCATGTGGTTTGAGCGTGCCGGCAAGGTGTTTATTTCTTTGCCCGGGGTGCCCTTCGAAATGGAATACCTGATGACCCACGAGGTACTGCCGCGCTTGAAAGCCCTGTTTCCCGGTCGCCCAATAGCGCATCGCACTTTGCAAACCGCATGCGAAGGAGAAAGCGTCATTGCCAAACGTATCGAATCTTTTGAAGACAGCCTTCCCACCCATATCAAGCTTGCTTACCTGCCCACACTGGGCCAGGTCCGATTGCGCCTGACAGGCAATTGGCCGGGTGAAGTCATTCCCAATGCGGATGCTCGTTTAGCCGCCGAGCTGGAGACTAAAAAGTCTGAATTGTTGGCACTTATCCCCGATTTGGTTTATGGGGAAGAAGAAGACACTTTGCAAGAGGTGGTAGGGAAAATCCTCCGTCAGCAAGGAAAGCAATTTGGTACCGCGGAAAGTTGCACGGGCGGCTACGTAGCGCACCTGATCACCCTGGTGCCGGGTTCGTCAGATTACTTCCCAGGCTCGGTAGTGACTTATTCTTACGAGATGAAAAGCAAACTATTGGGGGTGAAAACGGCTACTTTAGAAACCTTTGGAGCGGTAAGTGCCGAAGCGGTAACGGAAATGGCAGAAGGGACAAGGGCTATACTCGGTGTGGATGTTTCGCTCGCCATTTCTGGTATTGCCGGCCCGGGTGGTGGCACGCTTGACAAACCAGTGGGCACGGTTTGGATGGCAGTGAGCGATGGCAAGCGCGTTCAAGTTGCCAAACATATTTTTGGGCGCGACCGTGCCAAAAACATTCACCTCACTGGGGTTTATGCGCTGAACATGGTGAGGAAGTTTTTGCAGGAAGCTTAGGGATATTGGTTTAGCAAAGAAATCTGTACGCTTATCTGTTAATCCTGTGTTTTATTCGCTGTCAGGGTGCTTGAATTGCCCTATA
This sequence comes from Saprospiraceae bacterium, assembly GCA_046160625.1. Classification (GTDB taxonomy): domain Bacteria; phylum Bacteroidota; class Bacteroidia; order Chitinophagales; family Saprospiraceae; genus M3007. The sequence continues at coordinate 8,425 of JBJXGZ010000067.1, read as the reverse complement.
TTTTGAGCATCTTTGCCGTTCGCAATAAAAACTACTCCACATGCGCTCCATTCTTTGGGCAATAATCGCTTTAGTTTCTTCTATTCCCTCTTCCGAAATTTTTTCCCAAAAAACAACTTTCACCATTGTAAAGGGTAAGGTCACGGATGCAGAAACCAAGGAAGGCCTGGCGTTCGTGAGTGTCGCCGCACCAGGCTTTGCGGCAGGTACCCGCACAGACGAAAATGGCTTCTACCTGCTCCGAACGGAGCAAAAAATCACCAAAATTCAGTTTAACTATTTAGGCTACAAAACCGTGTTGCTTCCTGTCAAGACGGGGGAGGAACAGACGCTTGATGTAAAGATGGAGCCTAGTGCCCAGCAATTGGAAGAGGTTACCATAAAGGCAAAAAAATACAAGCGGAAAGACAATCCGGTGGTAGACCTCATTGAACTTGTCATCGCCCACCGCGACCAAAACCACGTTGCGGACCTTGCCACCTATCAGGACGAACAATACGAGAAAATTTTCCTGGGCTTAAGCAATCTCAGCAAGAACCTGAAAACCAGTCGGCTGCTTCGCCCCATCCGATTTGTGTTTGAAAACATTGATACCAGCAAGCTTGGCGGCCTCCCGGTAACCCCGATTTTTTTGCAGGAAAACGTAATGGATTACTACAGCCAATCGGACCCAAAGCGTTGGAAAAAGTATATAAAAGCATCAAAATCAGTGCGATTTGGCGAAATGGTGGACGACGATGGCATGGACAAAGGCCTGCAATATCTTTATCAGGAGGTGGATATCTACAACAATTATGTGGACATGCTTTCCGATCAATTCATGAGTCCGATTGCCAATAATGCACCGCTATTTTACCGCTATTATGCTGCAGATACGATTGAGGAAGCAGGCAAAAAAATTGTTCGGCTAGAATTCTATCCAAAAAACAAATTGGATATGTTGCTGCAAGGCGACCTCTACATCGCGCTCGACAGCAGCTTTGCCGTTACTCGGATCAATTTTTCGGTCAACCCAAATATCAACTTAAACTGGGTGAAGGAATTGGTAGTGGAACAGGATTTCCAACTGCTGCCCTCGGGCAAGTGGGTAATGTCTACAGAAGACTATCGAATGCATTTTGGTTTGAACAAGCATGGTGCGGGGATGGTAGCGCAACGCTTTGTAACACACCGCCATCCATTCATTAATCCCGTGCTTCCTGATTCTGTATTGCGTGACAAGGTGTCGGAAATCGTGACCTTGCCCACTGCGAAAGTGGTGGACAACGATTATTGGGAAACTGCCCGCCCCATTCCGCTCAACACCGCCGAGGCTGCCACTTATACCAACCTGGACAGTCTGCGCAAAACACGATTTTACAAAGTCAGCACAAAGATTGCCTACGCATTATTTGGGGCCTACGCCGATGTGGGCATGTTTCAGATTGGCCCAATGAGCTCATTTTACACCTTCAACGGAGTGGAAGGCACAAAGTTGCTGTTCGGTGGGCGCACAGGCCCCAAACTGAGCAAACGCTGGCGAATAGAGGGTTGGGCTGGGTATGGTTTTCGGGACTTGCGCTGGAAGTACAGTATCGGGGGTGCTTATGGACTGAAAGGCACTGAATTTAATAAGTTTCCCAACTGTCTTTTGCGCGTCAATTATTTGTACGATGTGTTACTTCCGGTACAAAACTTTCAAGCGAGTCAGAGCGCTAGTTTTGCCAACTCAGTAGTGCGCGGTGCGAACGACAAGTTTTTTTACTACAACCGTTTTAATGCGCAGTATGAGCGCGAGTATCAAAATCACTTTTCGATCATAATAGGGGGCGAAAATCGTCAGTTTCGTCCGGCTGGCGCGCTCTTTTTTGAGCTGGCGGAGGGGGGAGCTGTAGTGCAGGATCCTGTAATAGCATCGAATGGATTCGTGCAATTGCGTTATTCACCAGGCGAAACGTTTTATCAAGGCGGTACCAGCCGTGCCATTGTAGATTTCAACTATACGGTTTCGCTGCGCTATTCCAAAGGTTTCAAAGGAATTGCAGGCGGCGAATATAATTATCACGAACTGGTTGGAAGCCTTAACAAATTTACCAACACACCACCGTTTGGCTACAACAAATGCTATGTGGAAGCGGGCAGCGTATTTGGCAAAGTTCCGTTCCCACTGCTCACCATTCACCGCGGCAACCAGACATATATTACCCAGCCGTTTTCGTACAACTTGATGAACTTCATGGAATTCGTCAGTGACCGCTACGCTACACTTATGGTGGAGCAATATTTTGCCGGGTTTTTCCTGAACAAAATACCCCTTCTTCGGAGGTTAAAACTCCGGGAAACCTGTTCATTCAAGATACTTTATGGCCAAGTATCGGCGAAAAACCGTCCGACGGAAAATTCCGGCTTGCTTAAGTTTCCCGCTTTCCCGGATGGCACACCTATCACTTATACTTTGGAAGATAAGCCATACATAGAAGCCAGTGTGGGCATAACCAACATTTTCAAAATTTTTCGGGTGGATCTGATCCGGCGCTTTACTTATCTTGAGCATCCGGGTGCGGCGAAGTATGGGATACGGTTTGGGGTATGGGTGGAGTTTTAGAGGCTTTTCATACTCAGCGCCACTCGCTTCCTTCCATAATCCACTTCCACCACCCGCACCGTCACTTGCTGTCCCAGCGACACCACCTCCATCGGGTCGCGCACAAATTTATCCGACAACTGTGAGACGTGTACCAGGCCGCTGTCCTTTACACCGATGTCCACAAAAGCCCCGAAATTGGTGATGTTGGTCACGATGCCGGGCAGAATCATGCCGGGTTTCAGATCATCGAGTGTGTGAACATTGGCAAACTCAAAGGATTTGGCAGCGCCGCGAGGATCAAGGCCAGGCTTTTCAATTTCTTTTAAAATGTCTTTGAGTGTAGGGAGACCCACATCGCCACGGACGTATTTTTTCAGGTCAATACTGGCGCGTTTCTCATTATCCTGCACTAGATCAATGACTTTACAGCCTAAATCAGCGGCCATTTCCTCCACGAGTGCGTAGCGTTCCGGGTGAACTGCCGTATTGTCGAGCGGGTTTTTCGCCTCTCGTATGCGCAAGAATCCGGCACATTGTTCGAAGGCTTTGTCGCCAAGTCGTGGTACTTTTTTCAGGTCGGAACGCTTGGTAAACGCTCCGTTTTCAGCGCGAAATTCCACAATATTTTTTGCCAACACAGGGCCGAGGCCGGAGACGTAGGTGAGCAGGTGTTTGCTGGCTGTGTTCAAGTTAATTCCTACGGCGTTTACGCAACTTTCTACCGTTCGGTCCAGACTTTCCTTGAGCAGTGTTTGGTTCACATCGTGCTGATATTGACCCACGCCGATGCTTTTTGGATCAATTTTAACGAGTTCCGCCAATGGGTCCATGAGCCGTCGCCCGATGCTGACGGAGCCGCGTACGGTCAGGTCTTCTTTGGGGAATTCCTCTCCGGCCACTTCGCTGGCAGAGTAAATGGAGGCTCCGGCTTCGTTGACCTGGAAAATATCGACTGGTGTTCTGAAATTGATTTTTCTCAAGAAATCCATGGTCTCGCGCCCTGCTGTGCCGTTGCCGACCGAGATGGCTTCGATGGCGTATTTTTCTACTAAATGTTCGATTTCTGCTTGCGCCTCAAATGGATTATGGAGGAAAATCGTGTTGTACTTCAACAAATTGCCATTGGAATCCAGGCAAACGACCTTGCAGCCTGTCCGGAATCCAGGGTCAATGCCCATCACTTTTTTCTCTCCAAGCGGCGCGGAAAGTAACAGTTGGCGCAGGTTCTCCGTAAACACCCGGATGGCCTCAGTATCAGCTTTTTCCTTGGATGTATTTCGAAACTCAGTTTCAATGCCCGGTTGAAGCAATCGTTTGTAACTGTCCTTTACTGCAGTACGCACCTCGTTGGCTGCTTCACCGTAACCTGTGACGAATATTTTTTCCAAATCGTTTACTGCTATTTCTTCCTCTGGCGCAATACTTACCCTTAGAAACCCCTCATCTTCCCCCCGTCGCATGGCAAGCAAACGGTGGCTGGGGCATTTGGCCAAGGGTTCGCTCCACTCGAAATAGTCGCGGTATTTGGCGCCTTCCTCTTCCTTGCCTTTGACTAATCGGGAAGCGATTTCTGCACCCCGGGCAAAGTGTCGACGGATTTTATCACGGGCTCTAAGGTCCTCGCTTACCCATTCAGCGATGATGTCTCGGGCGCCTTGGAGGGCCTCCTCCACAGTGGGTACTTGATCGTTAATAAACCGTGTGGCCAGGGCCGCTAAACCGCTGTTGTCAGTTTGGGAGAAAATGCGTTTGGCCAGCGGCTCCAGTCCTTTTTCGATGGCCATGCTGGCGCGAGTCTTGCGCTTAGGCCGGTAGGGCAGGTACAAATCCTCCAACTCGGTCATGGTAGCGGCTTGTTCGATGGCGCGGCGGAGTTCTGGTGTTAGTTTGCCTTGTTCTTCGATGCTTAGCAGAATGACCTCGCGACGTTTGTCGAGCTCCAGCATTTTCTTCCAGGCATCCTGAATATCAGCGATTTGTACCTCATCAAGCTCTCCTGTTGCTTCCTTGCGGTATCGGGCGATGAATGGAATGGTGGCGCCGCCTTCGAGCAGTTCGATGACGGATTCGACTTTACGGGCGGGGATTCCAGTTAAGGGGGCTATGCGGGCAGCGTAGGACATTTTGGAACTATGAACTATGAACTATGAACTATGAACTACCCGCCTATGCCAAGGCTTCGGCGGGTAAATAGGTAAAGGGGCGCAAAATTCTTTTTTCCGGTGGAACTAGGCTAAAGCTGGGCTGGAAAAGTTATCCACAAGATTGCCTTTTTAATTTTAATATTCGAGGAATTCTGGTTGCAAATTTAAAAACAATTTGTATTTTTATGCCCTTAAAAATTACCTAACCTATGTCAAACATCAAACTTTTTGAAGAAAAACGTGTCCGATCTATTTGGAACGAGGAAGAACAGCAGTGGTATTTTTCTGTTCAGGATGTCGTCGAGATTTTGACGGAATCCTTGAATGTCAAGGACTATCTCAAGAAACTGCGAAAAAGAGACCCTCAATTAGATGCCAACTGGGGGACAATTTGTCCCCTAGTTGAGATGGTAGCCGCAGATGGACGAATGCGGAAAATACAAGCCGGTAATGTTAAAGGGCTGCTCCGGTTAGTTCAATCCATCCCCTCATCTAAAGCAGAACCCTTCAAACAATGGCTTGCCCAAGTCGGCTATGAACGGATGCAAGAGATCGAAAACCCTGAACTGGCAACTCAACGAGCCAGAGAACTGTACAAAGCCAAGGGCTATCCCGACGATTGGATTGAAAGGCGAATGCGTAGCATTGCCATCCGTGAGGAACTGACCGACGAGTGGCAACAACATGGTGTCCGAGCTCAAAAAGAGTACTCCATCCTGACCGCTGAGATTGCCAAAGCAACTTTTGGAATTACACCTTCGGAACACAAAGCCTTAAAAAACCTCAAAAGTCAAAACCTACGTGACCACATGACCGACCTCGAATTAATCTTTTCCATGCTGGGTGAGGCAGCTACGACTGAAATGGTGAAGGCTAACCATCCAATAGGATTTGTAGAAAATACCAAGGTAGCACGAGAAGGGGGTAAAATTGCCGGCGATGCCCGTAAAGAGCTGGAAAAAAAGACACAAAAAAAAGTGGTCAGAGCGACAAACTACTTACCGGAGAAAAAAACGAAGAAGATTGATTGACTGGCTCAAAAAATATTCCTATACATATCCGGTGCTTCATCCACATCATCATTGTGTCCGAAATAGTCTTTCTCTTCATCTTCTTGTTCCATTGCAGACCCGGCATTTTCTAATTCATCATCGGGAACATCGAGGTCGCCTCCTGAGCCTGAACGACGGCCAGACTCTTCATTGAGTGGATCTCCGTCAAAATCGGTGTCGTCGAGATATTGATCATCGCCAATCAATTCGTCCACTCCGCCGTCCTGATCGAGGTCGGGGTCTCCAAGCAGGAGCAGGTCTTCATCTGTGACATCGGCTTCAGGGTCCAGGATTTCGGATTCTTCAATTTCAATTTTATCGGAAGAGATTATAGCACTTGTGGGCCTGAAGGGGATTCTGCGGCGTTTTTTTTGAGCGCTGGAATCTTGCGATTCGTTGGTCGGGTTCGGACCTTTTTGATTTTGCATGAATGCGGTGTAGGGAGATGAAGATTGGAAAGATTTAGAGGCGAATATCGGAATGGTTATGAATTACTCAGTTTGGACGCTGGGTTTGTGCCTCAAAAATAAAGGAATTTGAGGCACAAATCCAGGTGGAAAATAATGTCTTGCTCTAATCACCTGGTTGCCTTACTATTTCACCCTTTCTAAAACCTTCGGGATCACTCCATTCGGAATGACAAGCAGTTGAAGTACCTTCGCGCCTCCATTTTTCAATCGAAGTCTTCCCATGCATTTTTCCCGCATCTCGCTGTTTTTCCTTCTGTTTGCCTGTTCGCGTCTTTCCGCTCAGGGTTTTGAAATTATATTTCCGGGCCTCAGTGGTGATGAATTGATTGACAGTGTGGCGCGTAATTTCCGCCCGGATTCGGTGCTCGACTACGGCAATGCACGTGACACCCTCTACGCTAAAATACTTGCTATTGACGACGATAGTCTGCGCTGCATTTACTCTGGCCACACGCTGTTCCTCGACCCTACGCAAGACCCGACGCAATATGTTTTTCAAGGTGGAGGCCCCAATGGCATCAATACAGAGCACTCCTATCCTCAGAGCAAAGGTGCTGCCGACGGCAATGCCCGCAGCGATATGCACCATCTTTACCCTACACGTGTCCCAGTGAATGAAGCAAGGGCTTCGGTGCCTTATGCCGATATTCCTGATCCGCAGACCCAGAAATGGTTCATTGGAAATCAAGTATTTACAAGTATTCCAACGGTGAATAAGGATGGCTACTCGGAGTCGCGTTCAGACGCTTTTGAACCAAGAGAGTCAGTCAAAGGAGACGTTGCCCGCTCCATTTTTTACTTCAATACCATGTACCGGGCACAGGCGAATTTGGCCGACCCGAACTTCTTTGAATTGCAGCGCCTCACGCTTTGCCAATGGACAAATCAAGACCCCGCCGACTCCTCAGAATTGCGCAAAACCTGGCGCATAGCCCCTTATCAAGCCGGGAAACCGAATCCATTTGTAATTGATTGCACGCTGGCGAGCCGTTGTTGGTGCCCAGGTGTAACGCCGAATTGTCTGGTTGGCACAGATGCCCCTGTTGCGCCCTATGGAGGCGCCCTGCGGGTGTGGCCCAACCCAGTGAATGAAATGCTTTTTATTGAGAGCGAGACGGATGCCCCAGCTACTTTTCAACTCATTGACTTTACAGGCCAAACCCTCATGCTTTTCGAAAGCGTAAATGGCGAAGGATTTTTCCAATTAAAAGATTTGCCGCGCGGGGTATATCTCGTGGAAGTACGCGGTAAAAACCTGCGCCAATGCCAGAAAGTGGTTGTGGAATAAATTGAGGTGACATCTTCGACGAAGGAGGAGGTGTCACCTCAATTTATAAGTAGAACTTCTACTTTTGCCGCTTCAAATCAACTAACCCTCTGGAAAGCTCAGAGGTTTTCAAAACCTCCGAGCTTTCCTCACCAATCGACCAGTCCACCAGTCACCAGTCACCAGTTAACCAATCATCAATGCTCGAATTCCTCACCCAAGCCATCGATTTCTTCCGCCACCTCGACGTCCATCTCGAAAATATCATGCGTGACTATGAATTGGCTACCTACCTCATTCTCGCACTTATCATTTTTTGTGAAACGGGTCTTGTGGTCACCCCCTTTCTACCGGGAGATTCATTGCTGTTCGCTGCCGGAGCGATCACGGCTAAAACAGGCATCCTGAATGTGTGGCTGCTCATTCCACTGCTTTTTTGCGCGGCAATTTTAGGCGACAATACAAATTACTTTTTTGGTAAATTCCTTGGCGACAGGGTGTTTACAAAGGATTATTGGTTCTTAAAACGCAAGTACATTGACCAGACGCACGAATTCTATGAAAAGCATGGTGGGCGCACGCTTATCATTGCTCGTTTCGTGCCGATCGTGCGCACTTTTGCACCCTTTGTAGCAGGTGTGGGCAAGATGGACTACCGAAAATTCATTGGGTATTGTGTGGCAGGCGGGATACTTTGGGTAACTTCCCTGACACTGGCCGGCTACTTTTTTGGACAAATACCGATTGTGAAAAACAACTTTGAAATCGTGGTGCTCGGTATTATTGGCTTTTCTGTTTTGCCCATTGTGATAGAATTTGCGCGGGCGAAATGGGGGAAGAAATGACGGTTTTTTTTGACAGGATGAACAGGATAGACAGGATGGTGTCGGCTTCGCCGACGCTGCCATTTGGTCGGCGAAGCCGAC
>JBJXGZ010000066.1:0-15177 GCA_046160625.1 Saprospiraceae bacterium | reverse complement strand
ATGACAATACCAATGCCAAGCTCTGGCACAACAAATAACCAAATCCCCAGATAACCAAATCCCAAATCAACCATTCCCCAACCCCATCGGAGTTTTCACCCGTTTCCCCCGCCAATGAAAAAAACGCCCCGCCCATGTTGGGCTTTCTCCTTGTGCAATGGCGATGCGGTAATGCGCCTGATGATACGCCGGGCTCCATCGCAATGCTTTGGGAATCAGGCGGTAAACCCTCCAATAGCGTCGTAGAAATCGCTCCAATTTTGCTGTTGCTTCTATGCTAACCGGGATACCCAATCTTGTGCACAAAGGCGCTGGCAGCCAGCCCGTAGCCAGAAGATTCGCCAACTTTTTAGGCGCTTTCGGGTGTAGGATAATGGATTGAGCTACCTGGCGGCAAGTATCCGTGCTGCCCAATAAATCGCCTTCTAGCATGGATCTGAAATACTGCTCAAAAGCCTGTAAATCAGCCGGATAAACCGATTCAGGAATTCCTAACAAACGCGCTGCCACCTTGCTTTCTTCGTAAAAACGTTCCTGCCAATCAGGGGGTAAATCGGGCAACGGCATCCGTTTATGCACCTGTAAAGTGGTGTCCGTCAGCGTCGCCAATACCCACAAAAGCAAATGGGGATCGTTGGCTGAATAGGCATTGGGACCTTCTCCCTGAATAGTGGAGTGCATCCGCCAAAGCCGTTGCGCTGTCTGCTCGGCCTGTGTTTTGGAACCGAAATAGATCATCGCCATCGCCGCGAAAGTGCGATAGCCGCGCCCCAAAGGATCTGTTTTGAAATTGCTGAACCGCGCCACCCCATCCGCTACGGCAGGGTGCGCCACCTGAAGCAACAAAGCCCGCACGCCGCCAGTCAAGGTGAGCGACTCGCGGTAAAGCTGCCAGGTAATGGATGTTGGGCCGAAGTAGCCCATGTCGTTGGACGTCATTGGGTCATTGGGTCATTTTTTTGATATGAATTTCAAGCAGTTCCCTTTCGCTCGCAGTAATGTTCACCAGCGAAAACCCCGGTGCGCCACGAGCATCCAACCATCGCCAACGGGCTTGGCTCACGGTGCGTTCTTTGCCATTGTCGAACCACCATGCGGTGTAGTATTTTGATGCGCCTTTTTTCTCCAGTATGCCCGTGTAAATGGTAGTCGAGCCAATTATCCGCTCCTCCATTTGTCCAAACTCGTAGCCGCTTCCCTGCCAGCAAATGAGCGGCGTATGTTCCGTATCAAACCAACCGCGCAGGGGTTTCACGTATATGAGCAGGCTGTCATTGGTGTATTTCACTATGCCACCCTTAAGCGGTTCTCTGCGACAATCGGCAGGTAAACCAGCGGGAATCAGCGCCTGTTCACTTGTTGCATGTTGGAGCTCGCCGCGATGTTCGGCAACGGCGAAATAGAGTAAAAAGCCAATTAGTATGATATGCAATCCAGCTTTCGCAAGTAAGATGGAACGCGGATTGAACGGATTAAAGAGGTTTTCAAGGATAAATCTGTGAAAACCTGAAAAAAACCGTTCAATCCGCATTCCATCATCTTTATGTGAAATCCTGCCAAACGCCCATTTCAGTCCCCACCATAAGGGTGCAAATACATATAATCCCAGGCCCAATAACCCCACCACATCGTGCATCGGATTTTGCGGGGGAATGTTGAACACAACCAGAAAAATGATCCGCAACTGATTGAAAACCAAAATCAAGACACCCGTTGCCAACACCGTTGCCAGTAATCCAGGCAAGCGTAAAAACCGTCCCGTCCGTCGCTCGAACAAGCCCAACAAAAAGAAACAAAACAGAAAAGACACTTCCACCATTTGCAAACCCGCGCAGGCTGCATCCACGAGAAATTCTTTGCCCTCAAAGTGGATTAAATTTCCCACGGCCTCTGCTTTTGAACCAAAAGCCCGCAAGGCTGCGGCCGCGTTTTCGCTCAATTGCAATCGCATTGGAAAGCCCAGCACGATGCCCATTGTCTTGGCTACAGCAGTGAGTAAAAGGGCCGTGAATACCGGGGCCTCGTTGATTTTACCCCAATAATTTTCTACTACAAAAAAGGCCGAAAATACCAGCGCGAGATAATGAAAGGTCCGTGCTGGCACCGCAAAAGCAAGCCCTACGCACAAAAGCGCCAGCAGCCCGAATCGCCAGGAACCCCGTCCCGGTTCGCGCACTACCAGCGACAAGCCCATAACCCCAAGCCCCGCGAGAAACATCGCATCGGAGCGGAGATAGCCCGTGCTGCTCCAGAAAAGGAGGAGGGTGATGTAGAAGAGGAGGAGTGCTTTTTTCATCGGTGAACGGTAACTAAACCTCGCAGGTTATAAAACCTACGAGGTTTCCAGAAAAGTAACATTCAAAATCGCCGCCAAGCCATCCCAGCCGCCAAAACCAACATTATTATCAAAGCCCATTCGTGCGGTTCCGGCACTGATCCGGCATTGCCCAGGGTGTTCAGACCCTCCGTTTTTTGAATATTAAAACGTTCGTAATCTGCCTTCGATTCTAGTGTAACGAGACTGGTAATGGGCGTCACCACATTGGCTTGTTCAGCAAGACGGGCGAGATCGCCGGGTTCGTCGGTGGCCCTTCCCCGGAGTTCACGCAACACGGTGTTGTAGGCAAAAAGCCGGAACAAATGATCGGGCGCCTTGCCGCTAACCACCGTATCAATTTGGGCAATCAGCAAGCCCGCCTCTGGCAATGCCACCCTGTTTTCGCCTTCGGGGTTTTTGACGTAAGTATTTGATTTTAAATACTTTTCCAAGGCTTCAAGTTCGTCAGAAATGCAAAAAATATCCCGCCGTTCGCGCAAGGCGCGGAGGTATGCCGTCATCTCATTTTCTGTGCCCAGATGGAATGCCCGGAGATTTGCAGCACCTTCAGTTTTTTTCAGGTCCTCGCCAAAAATGGAGCCTTCCAATTCAGACGGCAAGGGCGTTGCAGCTCCACTTTTTGTAACTATCAGGGCTGTTTCAGGCGCAGTAATTTTATGAAACGGGAACAGGCTGAAACGCAATTTCCGAGATTGGCGAAAAATTGAAGCCGCATTTTCTTCCGTCACTTCGACAAAGCCGCCGTCGGCTCCCAAAGCCATCATTGGGACATTTTTTACAACAGAACGTATCTGAGTCCACTCGTTTTCTGTCCAGGCTGCATTCAGATCAAAATAGATGGCCGATGGATTGAATTTTTCAGTCTGCATGCTCCAGGGCTGGGCAACATAGGTTTTCCCGTCAAAAGAAAAAACGCTGCGGGCCACTGGCGGAGCACTGCATACAACCGACCAGGCGTGGCGATAAGCCCCTTCAAATGTGAGGGAGCTGCGACCGTCCTCGTGCTTGTTTTTGAAAAAAGCCGGAGAATCTGCAAATACCCCCTCCTTCGCTCCTGCCTCCGTCAAGACTACGGCAGATAAAGAAGCTTCGGCGGGCAAGCCACTGCCTTGAAAATAAACCGAATCGCGCTCGGTAGCCAACAAGGCAGAAGGTCCGTCGAAGGAAATATTTTCGTACACAAGTGTTTGATTTTCAAGTCGCAAGGGAGCAGATACACCTATTTTAAATGTACGCGGCATCTCCAGAGTTACCGGGAAAACCCGCACCCGTACCTGGTTTCCTTCCTGCCAAAAAACCACTGCCGGGTCGCGGCGTTCACGCCCGACGATGGTGGTGTAGGCTTCCTTGGCTTTTGATTTTGTGGTGAGGATTCCCGGCTCTTCTATGCCGTTTATCCAAAGAGAAAGTGCTGTCACGGTACCACCGCTGGGTAGAAAAAAGGTATAAATGGCCTCTTGGGTGGACGTGCGCCTTTCGTTGCCCAGTTTCGATAGTGCCACCGTGAGCACCTTTTCCGTGTAGGATATTCGGTGCCCTGGATCAAGCATTACGGTGGATTTTACGTCAGTGGTCAGCAGGTCATCTCCGCTCCAAAGTCGTTCTTCCATCACGAGGCGAGCGTTGTATTGTGCCGCGTAGATTTTGCGGCATTCTAGCTCGTCAAGGTCTGGACGGGGCGACATGGCTGCAGCAATTTGCATAACAGGGTCATTTTCTTTCCCACCAAAAGCAGGGGAAAGGATGTCGCCCATCATGCCGCGGCCTGTTGGCATATTACCATCGGCCACCGCTTTGAGCAGGTAGCCGTTGAGCCAGTTTTTTTCCAATTTCTGGCTGACCAACACCCAACGGGGAAGTTCGTTTTGCCCTTGATTTTCAAGACTTTTTGTAGTCACTGCCATGCGATTGCTCACCTGATACCAGGCCGTGGAAAATAACAGCACGACTGCGACAGGAACCGCGATTCCGGAAAAAACAGCCAGGCGTCCCCAACGCTCCTCAAGGGCGGCGTTTCTCAAAATCAGAAAAAGGTAAACGCAAAGTACCAAGGGGACAATTGCATGGAGCGGGAGGCCAAAAAACCACGCTAAAATCAGTCCGAAAAAAGAAACAGGCAATAGCGCAAGGGCATAGTAAACGAACAAAACAAGCGTAGCGCCCAACACTGCCCACAAGGCCAGCCGAGCTGCCCGGGGCATCAGGTCTTTCCAGGCATAAGCCACACAAGCCGCGCCCGAAATAACGAGATGCCCGCTGAGCCAGACGGCGCTGGGCCGAAAAATTTCGATCTCACGGTTGAGCGCGAAACAACTGACCAGCCACAACATTAGCAGCAACAAGGTAGTCGGATAGGCTTCGCGGCGCGAGCCAAAAGCCCACCAGCGCAGGCGTTTGTTGAACCAAAGGGTGATCGTGTAGACCCAGACCAGTACAAAGTGCAGGACGAAGGAGCCAAAGAAATCGTCGTGGCCGCCGAAGCCGAAGGCGCCGAGCGATAGTGCGAGCAATACCAGTCCTATTATAAAGACATTGTCTTTCAATGGGTTGTACCGTGCCTTAAGGGTTTCAGGCAGGGTAGATTGGTCAAGGAGTTCTGGCGAGAAATCTGGTGCGTTTGTCATTTTTAAAATTACTTTGAAATGCAAAGTTATTTTTAAAACGATTCGCCGCAAGGGGGAGTGGAATATTTTTTGAAAAAATCTGTGCGGGTCTTAAGACCAATAGTATGTTCAGGTCGAATCAAGGGCGTAGCCCCGAGGCGCCACTACGTGGCTTGACTATTTTTTGACAAGATTAACAGGATGCACAGGATATGTTGGCTTCGCCGACTTGCTCCGATCATTGATTTCAGAGGATTATCTGTCAAAAATATCCATGCCATGGCGTCGTCCGACATATCCTGTAATTCCTGTGCATCCTGTTAATCCTGTCAAAAAAAAGATCGCTAAGTGGGTAAGAAAAGATGTGTACATACTTACGACCTGTAGCGATGCGGATTAATCACCCATTGCGACTTCTATCTCCTCCAAGCTTTGTGCATCGCGAGCCACCCATGCTTTCCCATCCATCACCACGATAGGCCGTTCTATAAGGATCGGATGGGCAATCATTATTTTGATCCATTCCTCGTCAGAGTGGTTTTGATCTTTAAATTTTTCCTGAAAAACAGGCTCTTTTTGTCGGATGAGTTCCAAGGGTTTTTTGCTCAAAAGCGCAAGGAGATCGCGCAGCTCGGCTTCTGTTGGCGGGTTTTTCAAATAATCCACTACTTCAACGGGCTGAGCTGAGGCTTCTACAACTTGCAGCGCACAACGGCTTTTGCCGCATCGGGTGTTGTGGTAAATTTTAAGCATGGATAAATAAAATTTACAATAGAAGTAGGCTTGATCCTGGCTCAGCGATTTAGTATCACCGCCGATTCTTTGCGTTGGAGTTGCAAGTTCACTACTTTTTGGCCAATTATCTTTCCCAAACGAAGCCCTTCTTCGCAGTCCATTCGATAATGAACGCCCAGCAGAACGCGGGAGGCCGCGTTTTCCTGCGCCATTTCTGCGAAAGAGCCGTAGCTCCGCGGGGAGCTTGCAAATTCCGGGCGCTTGTCGTGCGTTCGATCGGTGAGTTGAAAATTGTTGCCCAATGCCTCCGTCAACACTTCTGACGCTGCTGCTCCAAATGCTGCGTGTCCGGAAGGATAGGCCGGGAAAGGGGGTGTGAGGTGCAGTGCCGTCCATTCAGGATTTATCCATTGGACAATATAAGATTCAGGGCGCTCCAAATTGTAAAAATATTTTCCATTCCAGACGATGATGCCTGCATCGCAAAGCGCCAATGCGGTTTTCAAATACGTTTCCATAACCAAAGGGAAAGGGGGGCGGGCTTTTTCAAGGGCCTGATTGGCAACGGAAATCCAGCGCCCGGAAGGACTGAGGGTGAGGCCTGGATGATCGTCACTCCAAAATTCGGCAATCCAGCGATTCTCCTTGCTAAGCGGCGTTGACACGGAGTACACCTCCATGGCTTGGGTATAGAAATTGGACCCGGGTGTTTCATCATACGAGAAGGGGTCTTTGAGCCCAATGGCATTGACATCGGTGATAAAAGATCTCACCTTTCCCCAATAAGGCAATAATGGCGGCGATGGATGTTCGCCGGTAGGCTGCCAACAACCCTTGCAGACGGGTTGCTCATAGCCATGATCGTAGTTATAAAGATGCCCATTATGACCTTCGCGGTCGGTTTTTGACCAAGCCCACACCGTGTTGGCCACGGATTTGCCAAATGCAGCAGATTGTTCTGCAACCCTGGCATCTGTTTTCTGATAAAAAGATTGGGCGTGCTTTTTTTCCAAAAGTTCAATTTGTTGCAACAAATCAGCAGGAGCACTTGGAAAAAAATGACGCAGAATTTCCGCATAAGCAGCATTGAGACTGGCAGGCAGGTAAAACTGCCCCTCCTCAAATTTTACTATTGGCTTTTTATATCCCGGCAAATAGGCCTCCAAAGAAATGTGGTTTCGCAAACCTGGTAGCGAAGCTTCGTACGCAGTTGTCTCCACGTATGCATACATCCGGGCAGCCACAGGCGGACGGTATCCAAAAGTATGTCGCTCCAGTTCAAGTGCAAGCTGATTCCATGCCAATGCAATCTCCGTGGCATGGCGGTATTCCAAAGGCTCTTCGGCCACGTCGTAACGGCAATATTGGAATGTCAAGAAACCGGCCAAAGCGATGACCCCAAGCAAACGGTAGGCTGCTTTTTTATAATTTTCAGGGATATAAAACCATTTTCTCATAGCTGTTTTCTTGATTAAAAACAGTTGTAATCAGGTTTGTAATGCTGGAAAACTAAGTTTAAAAGTGGTTCCTTTTCCTTGTGTGGAAACCACATCGAGGGCAACCTGGTGGATTTTCATAATGCTGTCTACGAGCGAAAGTCCAATGCCGGAGCCGCGCACATGAATGCTATCCGAACTGCGGTAAAAGGGCTGGAAAATTAGTTGCAAGTCTTTTGCTAGAATGCCCGGGCCTCGGTCGGCTATTTCAACTCGGTGCTTGCCGAGGGGGTCGAAGTGGATTTTTACGTCCACCTTTTTTTCTGGGGAGAATTTGCATCCGTTGTCCATCAGGTTCTGAAAGGCAGAGCGCAGGAGCGGTTCGTTACCCCGAACACAAAGTTGTTCCTCGTCTTCAGGGAAGCCTACTATATCGAAGGCAATATGGTAATTAGGGTGGAGGCGCAACAGAGAGGAACGCGTTTGAAGCATCACCTCATCCAGCCGTACCAGCTCGAAGGCGATATTGGTGCCATCCGAATGAACCCTGGCGAGTTGGAGGAGCTTTTCGGTTACATCACTGAGCTCCCGTGAATCTTCCAGCACAGATTTTAAGGTCGCCTGATATTCTTTGTTGTCTCGTTTTTTATAAAGTGCCACTTCCAATTGAGCGATAATTACCGAAAGGGGGTTTTTCAGCTCATGGGAAACGTTGGATATAAAACTCTTTTGCATCCGAAAGGCGAACTGGATGCGGTCTAGCAGACGGTTGAAGGTGAACACCAGACGTGAAAGTTCGTCGCGGTTGTTTTGGCCTTCCAGTCGGGCGCTGAGGTCGGAGGGAAGAATACGCTCCACCTGATTGACAATGCTAGCCACTGGCGACATGGCTTGGCCAGCATAAAACCAACCGCCAGCAGCCACCAAACCAATACATAAAAAGAAGGTAACCAGCAGGATATTGCGCAGGTGAGAAAGTTCTTCAGAATTGAACACCGATTCGGCGATAATCAAATATTCATGCCCGCTACGGCTTTTGTGCGTCAGACCCAGTGCATGGAGTTTGCCATCCAGGAAACGGGTTTCTCCCGCATTTTTCAAGTTCAGCAGGGTCTTGTAGGGGGGAGGGTCAACGGTTCGGTTAAAGGCAAATACCCGCTGCATATCGGCATTGAAAATCATTACGTTTTCGCGAAATGGGAGCAAGGTGCTTTCTTCTTCAACGGTGGTAGTTTCGCTAAGCGGCCGCAGATTGGCCTCGTCATGAAGCACCATTTCGGCGGTCATAAGTGCCTTAGAGCGGAGGTTGTCGTAGAATTCGTCTTCCGTCATTTGGCGGAACTTGACATAGATAAAGCATAGCGACAGCAGCAACATACCCGCCACGAGCACGATAAATTGTAGGGTTAGTTTGGTGCGGATTTGCATGGCTGCATATTTTTGGTTATCTGGATATTTGGGGATTTGGTTATTTGTTGATTTGGTTATTCGTTTTGCCAGAGCCTGGTATTCGAATTTGTCTGAAAGTTAGGTATGAATCCCGAGCTTTGGCACAACAAATAACCAAATCCCCAATTCACCAAATAACCCTTTCAACATTCTACCAAATCGGTCTCCTCCCTAAGCACATAGCCGATTCTAAACTGTGTATGAATCAATTTTTTAGGAAAGCCTCGATCTACTTTTTTGCGCAAAAAATTGAAATAAACCTCTACGAAATTGGTGCCTGTGTCAAAGGACAAGTTCCACACACGCTCAGAGATTTCAGCTTTCGGGATAACCCGCTCAGGGTTGCGCAGTAAATATTCCATCAATGCAAACTCTCTGGGTGTAAGTTGGATGCGTTGCCCGCCTCGCAGGAATTCCTTTTTCTCCAGATTCATCTCTATATCTGCAAAACGCAATACGGTAGATGGATTTGCCTGGTAATTTGATTGTGGCCGGCGAGCCAGGGCGCGAACCCGCATGAGCAGTTCGCGAAATTCAAAAGGCTTGGTGAGGTAGTCGTCGGCGCCCGCCTCGAAGCCCAATACCTTTTCGTCGGTTTGTCCCAAAGCGGTAAGAAGAATGACGGGAGTCTGGTTCCCCTTTTGGCGCAGTTGACGGAGCATGTCGAGGCCATTCATCTTCGGCATCATTACATCAGAAATGATAACGGCATAGTCATTTGCCTCAGCGAGGCGCCCTCCTGCGGCGCCGTCCATGGCGGCGTCCACTTCAATAAGATGCTCCTCCAGCCCTTTTTTGAGCGAGCGCACCATTTTGGGTTCGTCTTCTACCAATAGAACTTTCATAATTGCATTTGTATAGTCAAGCATCGTACCAACTCCTCTAAATAACAAATTTGCCCGACAAATGGCATTATTTTAATCCCTTTTTAATCTAAATAGCCTTTTACGACAAGTGCCTTGGCCTGACCTTTGTGTCTCCTCCCGCAAGGTAAATAATGTTTCACTAAAAATCTTTCTAAAGTCATGCGCTTTTTGAAAATCTACACCCTGCCCGTTTTGACCATTTTGGTCGGCGGTCTCTTTTTAATGCCCGCTTGTAAAAAATCGTCCGGCTCCGATCCCGTTGACGAAGAACTTAATCTGGTTCGCAGTCTTCCCAATGATGTAGTGTACGATTGGAACGAATTGTTCCTAGAAATCGAACGCTATGCTGCCGGGTACCGCCCTGGCCCTGCTCCCCGAGCCATTGCCTATATGGGCCTTGCTGATTATGAAGCTTGTATCACCGGAATGCCCGAATTTAATTCCATTGCAAGCCTCTATGGCGGGCTGAATATCCCACCTGTTGAAAGTGACAAGCAATACCACTGGCCTGCGGTCATCAATGCTGCCCGCGCCTACCTCATGCCCCGTTTTTTCATCAATGCCACGCCTCAACAAATGCAAGACATGACAGGATTGCAGGCATTTTATGATCAAAAATCCAAACAAGAAGTAGGCGAAGAGGTTTGGACCCGTTCTAGTGAATATGGCAAAACAGTTGCCGGCGCTATCTGGGAATATTCTAAAACGGATGCCGTGGGCCACAACCACTTCCTTGACCCCTTCCAAGGCTATAACTGGCAAGACCACTTCAGCAAGGACGGCGATTGGAAACCGACGTTCCCTGGCCCAGGCAAGCCCATGGGTGGTGTTTGGGGCGGAGCGCGCATATTTGCTATCAGTGAAGGCGATAAAATCTGCCGCAAACCATTGACCTACAGCGCAAGCCAAACTTCTGAACTCTACTCACAGGCCCTCGAAGTGTATGCGCAAAACACTCCTTCGCTTTCTTACGATGCAGAATGGATAGGAGAATTTTGGAGCGACGACCTTGTAAACCTCACTTTCAGCCCCGGCCCGCGCTGGCTTGCTATTGGCAACCAGGTATTGGTCCAGGAAGAGAGCAATCTTGAAACCGCCGTTTTTATGACTGTTAAAGTGGGCTTTGCGTTGAATGATGCTTCCGTCGCCTGCTGGAAATCGAAGTACCACTACAACGTGGAGCGTCCGCAGACCTACATCAATCGCCTGATGGACCCGAGCTGGAAACCAGCACTTTTCAATCCGCTAACTGGAGAAGCAGGTGTTACACCATCGTTCCCTGCCTATCCTTCGGGGCACTCTACCATGGGCGCTGCAGGCGCTGAAGTTTTGGGGGATATTTTTGGCTACGCCTATGCCATGACTGACCGTTGCCACGAAAACCGCAATGAGTTTGAGGGCAAACCACGCACTTTTGGCAGCTTTTATGAAATGGCAGAAGAAAATGCATGGTCCCGTGTACCATTGGGTGTACACTTCCGCATGGACTGCGATGAAGGCGTCCGTTTCGGCACGGTCATCGGTCGTAAGGTCAATGATCTGCCTTGGAAAGGTTAATTGGATACAAAAAGAAACAATTACACTATGAAATTAGGGGCTGCCATTTACCTGGCGGCCTCTTTTTTTAAGATCTAGGTTTAACATCATGGCTATTTTCCGAATACTTTTTTTTGCGCTATTGCCGACAATGGCTTGCGAAACGAAAGACCCCAAAACCTATGAGCGCGTAGAACACTATGAAACAGGCCAGGTATCCCGCCGTTTTAATATTGTCAATGGTAAAATAGAGGGTAAAATGACCGATTATTACAACGATGGCAAATTGATGGCTGAACGATATTTTGTGAACGGCGCACAAGAGGGACGAACGGTCATTTATTACCCTAGCGGCCAGATAAAAGAGGTTCAGTATTTCGAATTAGGCAAAAAGCAAGGTGGCGACACCTTGTGGTACGAAGATGGGAATATTCAGTTCGTCACTACCCTCAAAAACGATAAAAAAGACGGCTATCTCCGAAAATGGAACCCATCAGGCGATCTCATTTTTGAGGCCAAGTATAGCCTTGACACCTTGATAGAAGTGAAGGGCCAAAAGATTAGCCCCGACAATCTATCCGCAAAACCATCCCAGATTATTAAAAAGAAGGATTGATTTTATGAACACAAAAATACTTGTGGGGTTCGCCGCCCTATTCGCCTTTGGCAATGTACTTGCCCAGACGCCCTATGATTCCCTCCAATCTCAAATTTTGAATGAAATAAAAATCCGGGGCCAACGCCCAACCATAGAACGCCTCCCGCAGATAAGCGGAACCTACCTCTGGTCAGGTAAAAAAAGTGAGGTTATCAGTGTTGAAAACATGGACGCCAACGTAGCCGAAAAAACACCGCGGCAAGTTTTTGCAAAAATCCCCGGTGTATTCGTATATGACATGGATGGCACCGGCAACCAGACCAATATCTCCACACGCGGCCTGGATCCACACCGGGGTTGGGAGTTCAATATCCGTGCAAATGGGATCATGACAAACTCCGATATGTATGGGTATCCGGCCAGCCATTTCAGCTTGCCGATGGAAGCCATCGGGCGCATCGAACTGGTGCGCGGCACAGGGGCTTTGCAATATGGTGCACAGTTTGGCGGGATGCTCAATTATGTGTTAAAAACGCCCGATACCACCAAAGCAATTGGTCTGGAAAGTATCAATTCAGCCGGATCCTATGGCCTTTTGAGCACTTACAATGCTATTGGCGGAAAGGTCGGCAAACTTCAATACTATGCTTTTTACAGCAAGCGCGTATCAGAGGGGTATAGAAAAAACAGCGAATCGGATTACGATGGGCAAGGCGTCCTGTTGAAGTACTCGCCTACGGAAAATTTTATCCTGAAAGCTGAACTGCTACGCTCCAATTACCTGTATCAAATTCCCGGCCCGCTTACTGATGCAATGTTTGAAGCTGACCCGCGTCAATCAACCCGGACACGCAATTATTTCAACCCGGAAATTTATGTGCCCTCTCTGTCGGCTGAATGGAAAATCAGTCCGCACACCAGTATGAGTTGGACAGCTTCTTCTGTTTTGGGAGAGCGCCGCAGCGTACAGTTCGACCGCACGGCAAATGTTGTGGACGCGATCAACCCCAACACCCTCTCTTATGCCAGACGACAAGTGGATATTGATGCTTTCAATAGTTTTAACACCGAATTGCGCTTGCTGTATGAGTATTCCCTTTTTGGACAGCATTCTACAATAGCGGCGGGAGTACAGTACATCAACAATGACCTGAACCGTCGGCAGCAGGGGGCAGGCAATACAGGCACAGATTTTGACTTGACAATTGAGGGCGGATGGGGCCGCGACCTCTTTCTAAAAAGCCAGAATATTGCCTTCTTTGTAGAAAACAAGTTCCAGATCAGCCCAAAATTCTCTCTCAGCCCAGGTATTCGTTATGAATCCGGCAACTCAAAACTGTCGGGCACAACCAGCTATTACGACGACGACAAAGACCTCCCCAATACCATTAAACGTAATTTTCCGCTATTGGGCCTCAATACAGAATATGCCATCAGCAAACGTCAGTCGGTGTACGCCGGATTTTCTCAGGCTTATCGTCCCGTAATTTTTAAAGACATTATTCCGGGCAACGTGTACGAGAAAGTGGGCAAAAACTTGAAGGATGCCTACGGCTACAATGCAGAAATGGGCTGGCGGGGGGCTGCGGGTGGTTTCAAATGGGATTTAGGCGCATTCGCCCTGCAATACAACAACCGTCTGGGTAATCTTGCCCAATACGATGCCGATATTGACACGTTTATCCTTTACCGCACGAATATTGGCGATTCACGCACGTTTGGATTGGAACTGTTTGCGGAGTACGGTTTTTATCTCGGGGAGGATGTATTTGCCAGTGTTTTTAGTTCTACCTCCTATTTCAATGCCAAATACCTTGGCGATTCTATCCGCATCAACGGCAAGGAAAATCGTAGCATCAAAGGGAAAAAAGTAGAAAGTGTACCAGAATGGATCAGTCGAAACGGCTTGAATATCCGATATAAAAAGCTGAGCGCATCGCTGTTGTACAGTTATACAGCGATGTCATTTGCTGACCCATTGAATACAATCGAACCCTCTGCAACTGGCGCAGTCGGCCTTGTTCCTGCGTATGGATTGTTGGATTTTAATGCCTCGTTCCGATATCGGAATTTCATCCTTCGTTTCAATGTGAACAACCTGCTTGATGAAAAATACTTCACCAAACGCCCTACGTTTTATCCCGGGGCTGGTGTTTGGCCCTCGGATGGCAGAAGCGTAGTGGTTACGGTGGGGGTTAAAATTTGAATATTATTTCACGCAACGCCGCAACGACGCAACGTTTAATCTCCCAGACAATCAAAACGCTGCGCCGTTGCGGCGTTGCGTGAAATAATAAAACGTTGCGTCGTTGCGGCGTTGCGTGAAACAATAAAACGTTGCGTCGTTGCGCCGTTGCGTGAAACAATAAAACGTTTCGTCGTTGCGCCGTTGCGTGAAACAATAAAACGTTGCGCCGTTGCGGCGTTGCGTGAAATAATAAAACGTTGCGCCGTTGCGGCGTTGCGTGAAATAATTTTGCCCGAGGATTTAAGTACCCAATATCAATTATACCTTTGATGACACATGACAACCGATACGCCCAGCTCCATCACTGACTACATTGCCAGCTTCCCAAAAGACACCCGGGAAATTCTGGAACAAATCCGAGCAACCATCCAAAAAGCAGCTCCGGGCGCAACAGAAGCCATCAAGTATGCAATTCCGACGTTTATGCTGAATGGCAAAAACCTGGTTCATTTTGCTGCTTTCAAAAGTCATATCGGGTTTTATGCAACGCCTACGGGGCATGAAGCATTCAAAGAGGAATTGTCTGTTTACAAACAAGGAAAGGGTTCGGTGCAGTTTCCGATTGACCAACCGATGCCACTTGAGTTAATCACCAGAATTGTGCAGTTCAGAGTATCTGAGAATATGGCACGCTAATAGGGGATGGCACACGGATGACACAGATAGGACCCGGATTTAGATAGATTTTAGAAAATCCGTGTAAATCCGGGTCCCATCCGTGTCATCCGTGTGCCATCCCCTATTAGCGTGCCATCCCCTATTAGTATGAAGAAATAAATCCAGCATATCCCTTCAATGTCCAAGTTCCAAAAATCCACGCCCATAACCCCCGACGAAGCCCTCCAAAAAATGGAGCATTTCTGCGCATACCGCGAGCGCTGTCCCAAAGAAGTGCTCAGCAAATTGTCAGAATTCGGTTTGTCGCCTACCGATGTGGAGCAGATTTTCAAGGTGTTGCACGAGGACAAATTTTTCAACGAAGAACGTTTCGCCATGGCTTTTGCCGGGGGGAAATTCCGTTACAACAATTGGGGCCGTGTACGTATCCGCCAGGAACTCCGGATGCGAGATATATCACCAGCATTGGTGAACCAGGCCCTCGATTCGATTGACCAGGCCGAGTACGAAGCCCTGCTCCAAAAACTCCTCGACAAAAAACGCCAGCAATACGCCAAAGATGGCAATGCCCGCGAAAAAACGGCGGCCTCGCTCGTTCGGGCGGGATTTGAGATGGAATTGGTGTTTCGGTTTTTATAGGGATGGCTGAATTTATATTTTGGATATTTTTTGATTGACGATTGATGAATACATGATTGTTGATTTTTGATGTAACCGCCAGAGCCAAATATCCAGCTCTGGCGGTTACAT
>JBJXGZ010000065.1:0-78780 GCA_046160625.1 Saprospiraceae bacterium | reverse complement strand
CCGTTCAAGTCCCATAACTTCGCTGTATTGTCCTCACTGCCCGTCAGGACGGTCTTTCCGTCTGGGGAAAAGGCCACCGACATGACGGAGGAAGCATGGCCTGAAAAAGACTGGATTTCCCGCCCGTTCAAGTCCCACAACTTCGCCGTATCGTCCAAACTGCCCGTCAGGACGGTCTTTCCGTTTGGGGAAAAGGCCACCGAGCAGACTTGTTCAGCATGGCCTGAAAAAGATTGGATTTCCCGCCCGTTCAAGTCCCACAACTTCGCCGTGCCATGTCCACTGCCCGTCAGGACGGTCTTTCCATCTGGGGAAAAAGCCACTGAATTGACGTACGAAAAATCGCCTGAAAAAGACTGGATTTCCCGCCCGTTCAAGTCCCACAACTTCGCCGTATTGTCCTCACTGCCCGTCAGGACGGTCTTTCCGTCTGGGGAAAAGGCCACCGACTCGACGTCTTCAGCATGGCCTGAAAAAGATTGGATTTCCCGCCCGTTCAAGTCCCATAACTTCGCCGTATAGTCCAAACTGACCGTCAGGACGGTCTTTCCGTCTGGGGAAAAGGCGACAGATGTAATCGCTTGGGTGTGCCCAATCGGAACCACCAGGCGCGGCTTCTGCCCCCAGAGCAGGCTCGCTGCCAGCAATAAAATCAGGGTAAAGATTTGCTTCATGGTTTTACCATTTTGAAGTGAAGAAGGGGTGGCAAATGGGCAAACAGAGCGTGTTCAAAAATCTGTGTCAACTGCCGTGCAGCCATTTTGATTCGTTGATCTGGTGCAACTTTCCGAAAGTTTAAAACTTTCGGAAAGTTCGAGATACCTAAAGTTAGGGAAAGATACATCGTCCCGAGAATCGGGATATCAAAGACAATGGGCAAACAAAACGCGACAGCAGCCCCTCACAAACTCGTAGCCAGCATAACCGAATCCTCGGCGAAGCGCTTCTTCTTTTTGAACCCGCGCGTTTTTCGCAGGGCATCGGGCAGGCCTTCTTGAATGAAATAGTAGCCGTCGCCATCAACAACGGTCACCAGCGGGTCAAAGGCCGTGTTTTGGGCAAACACATACACCTGTTCTTCGCCAAAAGGCTCGGAAACGTCGAATCCCGCGCCAATTTCCAACCAAGTGCCGACCTGAGCTGCGCTCACGGCGCGGTCGTTGTCGAGCAGCACAAGCCGCCCGTCGGCGAGTTTGTAGATGGAACGTACCGTGCAGGCCTGGCTCACTTTGAAATAGAAGCGCATGGTTTCGTTGTTTTTGAAATGGAGGTTCAGGCGGCCTTTGTTGCTTTTGCAGGCAATGGTCAATGTGGTGTCTGCAAGCGAGGAAGTCGGAGCCGTTGGGCTCGGCTTGGTCGCTGCGGGATTAGAACGGCTTTCCGGACGAGCAGATACGGATTGAGAGACCGGCGCGGATTGAGCCGCAGGCAAGGAATCGGGCTTGTTATTGGCAGGAGGCTGCGCAACGTTGACAAGCTCTGTTTTTTGGCCTAAATCGTTGCCCTGCAACAAGCCAGAAAACTTGGCTACACCGCCCAGCACAACGATGGTAGCAACAAGAATTGTCCCCCATTTTGCCAAGGGATTGGCGAAAAAACCGGGCTTGTGGTGCTCTTTCAAGTGATTCAGGATTTCCAGTAAAGCGGCGTTTATCTGCGCACGCTCGGTATTTTCATCTTGAAATTTGAGCGTACCAGCGCGTTTTTGGCGAGCGAGAATCTCATAGCGGGCGGAGAGCAAGGTGGCTTCTTCGTGTAGATCCGGGTCAATGGGCGGCTTGGCCTCAAGCAGCCCGTCGAGTACGCGGTCGGTTTTGCCGTCGGCGAGCCATTGTCGGAGTTGGTAGATGTTCATGTAAAGTTCCCGAAGGGTCAAAACGGGTGCTGCGAAAGTAGAAAATTATTGAGATTGTCGCCGGTACACAAGTTTATAGAGTACCTGAAGTGAGCGTTGTGACTATTTTTTTGACAGGATTTACAAGATATACAGGATATGTCGGCTTCGCCGACTTGAACGCAATTAGTTTATATAAAACACATAGTCACAGTAGGACACATAGTGTTGAAAATCACAACTATGTGTCCTACTGTGACTATGTGTTTCATTAATTTATTTTTGCGCAGTTACTGCTAAAAGCATCCATATTACGAAGTCGGCGAAGCCGACATATCCTGTACATCCTGTTAATCCTGTCAAAAAATTTACTTCGCCATCGGCATCACCTCCCCCAAAATCTGCTTCACCAAACCCGGCATCTTTTCCCGCTCACCAATATGCCCTCAACGCTCTTGCACCTTTATCCCAGGCGTAACCGCCTTCAAGATCAGCGCTGCCAAAGCCTTGGCGTCTTTTGAACCACTTACTTCAAAGGGTTTACCCACCCATTCCTCCCCTCTCAACAACCGGCCTTTTACGGCCACTGTATTGTCCTGATTTTGGGTGTAAACACCCCTCACCGAAAAGCCCTGGGGATGCTCTGAAATGTCGGAGTAAAACCAGCGTGCTAATTTTCCTTTGATTTCATTGCTGCGGAATGCCTTGTTGACAGCTTTTGTCAATCCCAGCCGGTCACTAAACGTATCCTGTTCAAAAAGAAAACTCTGGATGACCATGGGTTTGGTTTCGGGCAATTCGATCTTTACACTACCGTCATTTTTACCCACAAAAAAACTGGCATTGCCACGCGGCTTGGCAATGATTGGCCGCTGTTCCGCTCCAATACTTTGGGCCAACTCCGGTACCCGCTTATAGGATTCAAGCAGTAGTTGCAAAACATCCACTTTACTGCCTACCAGAGCTGTTCCGCTGATGCCTTTCAACAGACTGTAAGTGAGCAAACCGTGGCCGAATACCTCTGACTCAAAACTCAAGCCGCTGGCAGAACTACCTGAAATGACATAGCTGCCCGTGTTGCCACTCATCAGGTTAAACGCAACAATATTGTCCGGATCAATATCCCGAGCAACGATGCCGCCCATATTGATGGCTGCCTGGCCGGAGTTGCAGGCATCCAGGATCAGCAACTGATTTTGGGCCGGGATTTTCGTCATCCATTCCGTCAGTTCCTGGTCTGAAATGGCATAGGCTTTGCGAACGCCCTCATCATTTAGTTTACCAAAGGTGATGTCCTGGGTCAAGTAGTAAAAATTGGATTTGTCCCCATCCTTGCCCCAATTGGAACCGTGTCCGGCGAAAAAGACCACCAGCACATCGCAAACGTTTGCGGTCTTAAAGGCTTCGAAAGCTGCGGCGATGTTGGCCTTGCTGGGGGATTCTCCAGCTTTGGTGGACAATAATTTTAGGTGTACCCGATCACCGTACAAAAGTTTTCCGGCCTCGCTCAATACCCTGGCCATTTCTACAGCGTCTTCATTGGCGGAAGGGAGTGAATCAACACCTTGGGGGTAAAGGGAGGTACCCACTATAATCAGGTACAAGTTCCTGGGGGCGTCGCAAGTGTTGGCTATGGGTTCCTCCTCATTACTGCCTTCACCGCGTTTGTTCACAGCAGCCTGGTAATAAAGCTTGTAGGGTTCGCTTTTGAGATCGTCTTTGGATTCGTAAACCTCCAGCTCGATGGTATTGAGGGTATCCGTACGTAAATGCCTCGATTTGATATAAGGCTTAAGGTCAATGACAAGGTCTTTTTTTCGGTTTGGCAGCGGGTTGAGGTCATTTTCCAGCCTTCTCCCATTGATGATCAGGCTTAGTTTTCCCAAGCCGCCATTGCGTTCGCGGAGTTTGATATACAACTGATTGGATTCGATGCGGGTGCTGTCTTCTATGGATGGAAACAACTTCAGGTTGTCGAAAACGCCTACGTTTTTAACAGGGTATGGAGATAATCCCATGATGGCGCCTAAAAGTCCGGGCTGCCAATAACGAATCTGGAGTTGCTCTAAATCTAAAACGATCTTTTCTTTCTCGTAATCCACCACATAATACATCATTTTTTTGGCGTCGTCCGAAGCATCGAAAAGCCCGGAAGGGGTGGTCACTACCCAATTGTCGTTCGTCAAATGGACAATTTTGGCAACTTCAACGCTTTTTTGTACATCCCAAATACGCACCGTGTTGTCCGCAGAAGCCGAAATTAACCAGCGGTTGTCAGGCGAAAAGCCAATTTTCAGCACCGTATCATCGTGTCCTTTAAACATCTGGACAATTTCCGGCTGGCTTGCTTCCCTGCACCGCAATAAGCCAATGGTTTTGCCATAAGCTGCAGCCAACCATTTTCCGTCGGGGCTACACAGCAAATGGTTAAAAGCGGCATCCATCAGTTCTGTGCCATGAATATCCATTCCAGTCACCTCTTTTTGATTCAATTGAAACGCTGACATCGAAGTTTTACCGATCCGTTTCTTCTCCTGTATATCCCAAAACTCAATCTCATCCCTCTGGCAAACTGCGATTTTGTTTTTTTCGTAAAAAGCGATCTGGCCAGAGCCAAATAGGCCAGGGCCAAAGCCAAATTCACTCACAAAAATTTTGTCCCATTGACGTGTATCTACATCCCAAACCAGCAACATGCTTCTTGTCAAAACAGCAATCTGTTTTCCGTCCTGAGCAATAGAGATTTCCCTGGGTTCTTCAAATTCGTCAAAAGGAAAAAAAAGTGAATCAACTATAGCTCCATCTGAAAATTGCCAGGACGAAAGGAAAGGTGGGCCATCCTTGTTGCCCATATTATGGCCTCGCATAAAAGATTGACCGTCAGGAGCAATTTCGAGGATCTTGGTATAAATTGGAGGTGGATCCATGCAAGGCGTTGCCTTCAGCGGCATAATTTCCTTCCCATTGGTCGCGTCCATGATAACCCCATCACACCATGTTGTCACTGCAACAATTTTCTGCCCATCGGGAGAATACCTTGCGTTGGTCACTTTCCCTTGAATTCCCTTAAATCGTTTTACCTGCGTTCCCGGTGTAAAATCCATTTCCAACAAATCTGTTTCGCTTCCAGCCAGGCATTTTTTTGCATCCGGTGAAAAAGAAACACATTCTACCGGAATCGAATAGCCCTTCAGCGCCAATTTGAAATGACCTGTTTCAATGTCATATACTTCGGGGATGTGCATTGCATTGAGCAGTATGCCTTTGCTGTCGGGGAGAAACGTGCCTTTCAGGATGTTGGTCGGCGGCGGCCCGGCCATAGGAGGAAAACGCGCATAAATCGTACGAAAAGGTTCCCCGTCCAGGCTTTCCGAAGCATAAACAAAAGCAGTAGATTGCCTAAAAACGCACACCCATTTGCCGTCAGGCGAGAAACACAACGAATACCCGTCTATCTCTCGAATTTTTTCCCCCGTTTCTGTTGACCAAAGGGAGATACGATCTTGTGCAAAAAACATCCCCCGGCACAAGACTGAAATCATTTTGCCATCGGGCGAAAATTGAATTTCATCGCCCGATTCTCCGCAGACTTCAATCGTTTGGAGCAATTTACCTGTGACTGTTTCCCAAATTTTGACTGTTTTATCGTAGGAAAATGTTGCCAAAAATCTTCCGTCGGACGAAAAAGCAAGTGAACCGATCGAACCTTGGTGTCCCTTAAAGCGGCGAATGAGGCTTCCATCGCGTGCATTCCAAAGTATCGCGCTGGAATCCGCTGCTCCGGTTGCAATCCATTGACCTTCCGGGGAATATGCTGCACAGATCAGATTGCTGGTATGGCCTTTCAAGACGAAATCCAGTTCCCCGGAACTGGTTTTCAGGACCCCCGCATCAGCATGTGTGTAACTGCTTATGGCCAAAATGTGCTCATTATTTGGGGAAAGCGATACCGATGTAAAACTCCGGAGGGGCGATCTGAACGTTTTGAGTTCCTTGCCCGCTTCGTTCCAAAGTTTGGCCAAACCATCGCCTCCAAGCGTCAGGAAATACTTCCCGTCAGCGGAAGAGGAAACCACTTGAACACCTGAGCTGTGGCCTGTCGGAATGACTAAAACGGGCTTTTGCGCACCGAGCAGTGATACTGATAGTAGAACAGCAATTATCGAAAGGAAGGTTTTCATCATGCAAAGGATTGGTATTGAAATGTTTAAACGGGGTAAAACTATGCTCCGAATTTCAGAAAGCAAGTGCGTGGATGAAAATATTTCACGCAACGGCGCAACATAAAAAAACGGGCATCTCGCACCCAGCGAAATGCCCGTTTCAATATCCTAATATCCCAATATCCTAATATCCCAACACTACATCCCACCCAAATCAACCACAAAACAACCCTTATACCCCTTTTTGGCGGCGATCTTTTGCTGTGCTGCGGCGGTTTTAGCGTCGGAGAATGGCCCGATGATGACCCTGTAGGTGCTTTTGTTGAATACTTCGTCGTTTTCGACGCTCACCAATGCTTTGAGCGGCCATTCCTGCTGGAGTTTTTTGAGTACGGGAAGCACATTGTCGGCATCGTAAAGGGTGCTGACCTGCACACCGAATCCTACTTTGCGGGATTTTTGAATGTCAACTGCGTAGAGTTCGGTGGGCAGCTTGGCACCCCCAGAACTTCTGCTGGTTGTTCCCGAAGGTTTAGGATCGCTTGTGCTGTATTGAGCTGGGCTGGCGGAAAGTTTGGTAGCCCTCGTATCGCCACGGGCAACCAAGAGCGTTGCATTGCCATCCGTCTCCGCAGCCACTCGAGCGGTTGAAGTCACACCAACGACTTCAATTTTCACCCGCGTCACCCCGATTTTGATGAGACCGATTTCTTCTGCGGCAGCACGCGAAAGGTCCGTCACGTAGCCTTCCACAAACGGGCCGCGGTCGTTGACGCGAACGATCACGGATTTTTTATTGTCAAGACGTGTCACCTTGATTTTGGTGCCAAAAGCGAGGGTTTTATGGGCACAAGTGAATTCATACTTGTCGTATTTCTCGCCACTGGCAGTTTTGCGGCCATGGAGCGAATCGGCGTAGTAGCCAGCTTTGCCATATTCTTCCTTTTGTAGCATAAAGGAAGAGCATAAGGCTATGGCGAAAAAGGCAGCGAAAGCGTAGAAAGTCTGGCGCATCTGTAAGAGATTTTGTTGTTTTTGGTTGTTGTTTTTGTATTTTCAAATAGCAAAACGCCCAATTTGCAAATTTCGTCAGCGAGGCGGACATTTTTTTAACCCTTTGAAAATCAGGCCAAAACACGGTTGTTTTTCTGGAATTACCAAATGTTTGCAAAAAATCAAGAAAGCACTAACAACTATAACCAAATTTCAGTATTTTTGTAAGGCTGTTTTTTCAGCCTAAATGGGCATCCTGAAACCATTTCAAAAGAAGTAGGGCGCGATTTGCCGAAAGCGTTATTGTAGGCAAAAAACTTAAATGTTATGAACCATTACAAAATCTCACCCATTTTCGCCATTTTGTTTTTAATTACCCTTTTTTATCAGTGCCAAAATGATTACTCTGTCATTGATGCAAGACCCAAGGGTGGGCCACCCAAATTAGCTTCTTTAGAAGTGATTTCTCTCGGCTCATCAAGTGTGCTAGACAAATACTTGGAGACTCCAGAATACGATTCATTTCTTCTGGTGCACAAATTCAAATCTGTAGAATACCATAGATTAATAACTGATGGCAAGGAGGAATTCTTTGGAATTCGCATGGAAAAAACTGATTTGACAAGTGGCAACAAAGAATATTATTTTGCCATTTACCCGGATGCAAAGAAAACTCTTTACAAGACACTTCTTTTTGAGGAAGATAATAGCAATAGTGTTACACTTATGTCCGTCTATGAAACGAAGAATTTGACACAAATTGCAAATTTGGAGATTTCTCAATCTTCTAAATCTGATAATTCTATAGCCCTTGATAGAAGTTGTTATTCAGATAATCCTGGAAACTTTGGTGGATGTATGTATTGCGTTGGGGTATCCATTATCCCGGAAATAGACATTAGTTTAGGTTGCGTTTTTTTCACTGCTGCTTGCGTTGCTACCGCTACTGCTCATTGTTTAGGTTACGCACCATATTAAGCAATAAATACCATGAAAAATTCGAAAATAATAGTCATTCTCCTGTTTTTATTCCTAGTACCATCAATTTTGATTTCGTTAAACATTTTTTTGGTACTAGGCGAGGGTAGTAAAAACCCGTTTTTGGCACTAATTACTCTAGCATCCGTTATTATTGGTCTCGTCATCTTCATTTCTGAGGTTAAGAAGAATCTTCAACCTTAAGCACTACTGTGTAATTATCAAAATAACCAGAGCGGCCTATCAGGATACCTGTAGGCCGCTCTTTTGCATCACAAAGTGTCCTTTTAAGCAGCCTTCTTGAACAAGCCACCCAACAGCGAACCTACCGTACCGCCAACCAGCGGCAATACGTACTGAAGAACGCCGCTCAGTCCTTCGCCATTCATCAGTGCACCCACGATCAGGGGGAGGACGTTGCCACCTACCGCACCTGCGATAAGGTTGCCTACATTGCCAAGGCCATTCTTTTTCAGCATGTTGCCAAGCCAGCCGCCACCTGCTCCAAGCGCGGTGTTGATGAGATAAGGTAAAATCTGCTCCATTTTGTTTTGACTTTTAGTGAAACAATATTGTGAGTTGGTAATTCGGGGCGAAAACTATGTAATGTGTTTGAAAAGGCAAGTGTTTTTCAGAAAATATTTTTCAAAACACCTCAATCAAAAGAGAAAATTCCGAATCTACGGTGGACAACACTTCAATAAAGCCAATGTAATTTGGTACGTTTGCCAGAACTTTTCAATTTGAATTTATATGCGAATCCTACTCTCCATCATTTTCCTCCTCGTGTTCCTTGGGGGTAATAAAGCCCAAAACACCAGCCTTCCCTTCCCTCGAAATTTTGAAAATTCCTATGAAAAAGGCCTGCGCAGTTGGGATGGAAACCCGGGTACCAACTACTGGCAAAACCGCTCCGACTACAAAATCAATATCAGTCTTAATCCCAAAGAACACGAGTTGGAAGGCTCTCAAGAGGTAACCTACTACAACAACAGCCCTGATACACTACGGATGATTCGCCTCAAACTACTGGCTGACCTCTACCGTAAAGGCGGCCAACGTGCAGACGACATTGACCCGAACGATGTGACGGATGGCGTAGAAATCGAACACTTGTCCATCAATGGTGTGCTGGTGACAAAAGCCGCGCAAAACCGGCACGACAGCTATCTCGACATTCAGTTGAAAGTACCCTTGGCGGCCAAGAGTTCGCTCAAACTTTCCGTCGCCTGGGAGTACACCTTGCCTGCTTCTGAGGGCGCCACCCGGGAGTGTATATGCGACCCAACTACCTTTTTCATCCCCTATTTTTATCCTGAAATTGCGGTGTACGACGACCTGCACGGCTGGGCAAGCGCACCGTACAATGGCCTGCAGGAATTTTACCACGATTTTTCCAATTACGATGTAAGCATCACATTGCCAAAGGGTTATCAGGCCTGGGCTACGGGCGAATGGCAAAATGCAGCCGATATTTTGCAGCCACAATTCCTGGAGCGATGGCAAAGGGCGCATACAAGCACGGAGGTGATCAGCATTTTTTCAGAAGCCGAAGTGAAGTCGGGAAGGGTATTCAAAAATCTCAAGAAAAACGTATTCCGGTTCAAAGCAACGGATGTGCCGGACTTCGCTTTTGCAGCGAGCGATCACTATAACTGGGACGCTACTTCGGTGGTGGTGGACGATAAAACGAGTCGCCGAACACTGGTCAGCGCGGCCTACAACTCCCAATCCATGGATTACAAACGCGTGGCACGTATCGCTGCCGATGGTATCCGTCTGATGAGCACCTGGCTTCCCGGCTACCCCTTCCCCTACCCTAGCCTCACCGTTTTCAATGGCAATGACGGCATGGAATACCCGATGATGATCAACGACGCAAGCGTGCCGGAAGATCAGGTGACGGGCCTAACCATCCACGAAGCATCGCACACTTACTTCCCGTTCATGATGGGTACCAACGAGCAATACTACGCCTGGATGGATGAGGGCTGGGCCAGTTTTTTTGACCATTTTGTAGCGGACAGCCTTGAAAATAAAAAGAGTCGCATCGGCGAAGGCTGGGGTTTTGGCAACGACTGGGAGGTGCCGCCCATGGTGCCCTCACGCGCTTTGGATGGCCGTTCGTACGGCTTTGCTGCTTATACGCGGCCACAATTGGCCTATGTCCAGTTGTACGATATGTTGGGCTACGAGAAATTCCACCAGTGCATGACTACATACATGGATCGTTGGAAAGGCAAACACCCTGGGCCTTACGAGTTTTTCAACACCTTCAACAACGTCTCTGGACAAAACCTAGACTGGTTCTGGAAGCCCTGGTTTTTTGAGTTTGGTTACCCGGATTTGAAACTGGAGGTGGCAAAAATGGACAACGTGACAGGCGGCGGAAACGCCAATCATGTAATCTATGTCGAAAGAAAAGGAATCATCCCTGTGCCAATTCATTTAGAAATCGAATACACGGATGGCTCGAAAGAACAAATCCATAAGACGGCCGAGGAGTGGAAAAATGAAGGCAAACGCGTGTTCCAACTAAAGATTACCGCAGGTAAAACCCCGAAAAAGGTTACTTTGGGTAACAAAACCATTCCCGAATCGAAGCCGAAAGACAATGTTTGGCAGGGGGGATGATCGTCATTTTCAGGGATGCAATTTTGCTTCAACCTAAATTGGACCTTGCCCCAGATAATTGAATGCCAACTTTTTCAAAAGCAATTAACACAATCCTTTCAGCATGAGAAACAAATTTACAGCCTTACTTATCACCTTGTTCACCGCAAGTCTTTTTTTCTCATGTGGCGAAAACGAGGATTACGTTGAATCTTCTAAGAGGGAGGCGCTCGTGCAATATGCCAACCTTGTTTTGGCCAATTATGATGACACTTACATTATGGCGCTCACCCTGAAGCAAGCCATTGACGCTTTCGTTGCTGCCCCAACTGACGCTGGTTTTCAGGCTTGTAAAACCGCTTGGCTCAATGCCCGGAATCCTTACGGTCAGACCGAAGCGTTTCGTTTTTACGGTGGCCCCATTGACGATGCTGATGGTCCTGAGGGCATGATTAACGCCTGGCCAATGGACGAAAATTTTATTGACTACGTTCAGGGACAACCCAATGCGGGCATTATCAATAATCCTGCAGCACAACCCGTTATCAACAAACAAATATTGGTAGGTCTCAACGAGGTTTTATCAGAAACGGCCATTTTCACAGGATGGCATGCACTTGAATTCTTACTTTGGGGACAAGACCTGAGTGCAACTGGCCCAGGTACACGCCCTTACACAGATTATATTTTGGGTGGTGGAGGCACGGCTGCACATCAGGATCGTCGTGGCCAATACCTGCAAGTTGCCGTGGATTTATTGTTGGAGCATCTCGCTCAGGTACGTGATGAATGGAAGCCTGATGGCGCTTACCGCCAGGAATTTTTGAAGGAAAAAACCAGCGGCGAAGCCATGGGGCTGATTTTTTTTGGCCTGAAAGAATTCACAAAAACAGAAATTGCGGGCGAACGAATGTTTGTTGCCCTTGACACAAAAGATCAGGAACACGAACATTCCTGCTTTGCAGACAACACCATCGCGGATTTGAAAATGAATCTGTTGGGTGTCAAGAACGTATATTTTGGAGTCTATAAATATACGAATAGCACGGAAATTTCGGGGAGGAGTTTTAGCGATATTGCTGAACAATTAGACCCAACTAAAGCCGATGCCGTTCGCGCTGCTTTTGAAGATGCAGAAGCTAAATTGAACGCCATTCCCAGTCCTTTCGACCAGGCAATTCTCAACAATGACGCAGAAATTCTCTTGGCAATTACCGCCCTCGAAAACTTGGCCGACCGCTTAGTGGATGCTGGCCTGGCGATTGGAGCGGAGTTTTGAACAATTTCACGCAACGACGCAACCACGCAGCGTTTTATTGATTTCGATAACCTAGCGTCGTTGCGTGAAATAATTATTACCCAACCCTCCAATTTCTTTACCCATGCGTCTGATTGTCTTCTTGGTTGCACTATTGTCTATATTCGCTTCTTGTAAAAAGGGGGCCGACCTAGAAATTGCACAAGTCGAACCTGAAGAGCAGTATGTTGGAGGTGCAAACGGCACCAGTTTTGATTTTGGTCAAAATGCCTTTGGCGGGCAAGTGAATGGCCTGAGTGCCGAACAAAGCGGTTTTTTCGTGACAGGTAATTCATTTTTTCGCTCGAATTGGATCACAGCACCAGCTTCCGTCCAGACACTCGATGGCTTAGGCCCGATTTTTAATGCCATTTCCTGTAGCAGTTGCCATTCTAAGGATGGCCGGGCCAAGCCACCCGCTCAGCCTGAAGATCCTTTAAATGGACTACTTTTTCGTCTTAGTATTCCCGGAACGGATACACAGGGAGGGCCATTGGGTGATCCGGTATACGGAGGGCAATTGCAGGACAAAGCCATACTGAATGTTCAAAACGAAGCAAGAGTACGGGTCAGTTATCAGGAAATAAGTGGCCAATATGCTGATGGCGCCAGTTATTCCCTTCGCCAGCCAGTGTACGAATTTCTTGATTTAGGCTTTGGCGATTTTGCGCCCGGAATGATGTTTTCACCACGTATCGGGCCACAAATACCCGGTTTGGGGCTCTTGGAAATCGTGCCAGAACCAGACATCCTTGCTTTTGCGGACGAAGCCGACAGCGACCAAAATGGCATTTCGGGCAAGCCAAACTATGTCTGGGATGCTGAAAACCAGCAAGTTGCATTAGGCCGTTTTGGCTGGAAAGCCAACCAGCCAAATTTGACCCAACAGACTGCCGGGGCTTTCAATGGCGACCTTGGCATTACAAGTACCTTATTCCCCCAAGATCACCTTAGCCCGGCCCAGCAGCAGCAATACCCAAACATACCTAATGGTGGAACGCCTGAAATAAGCGATGATCTTTTTCAAAAAGTGGTGAGTTACACCCGCTCTCTTGCGGTGCCGGCTCGTCGGGATCACGACGACCAAATGGTTTTGCGGGGCAAATTTTTATTTAAACAGATCAATTGCGTTGACTGCCACCGACCTGAAATGAACACCGGATCAGGCGGCGAGATCGCGGCTTTGCGTGACCAAAAAATATGGCCCTATACCGATTTACTCTTGCACGATATGGGTGCGGGTCTGGCCGACAACCGGCCTGATTTTTTAGCAACTGGCACAGAATGGCGCACACCGCCGCTTTGGGGCATTGGCATGATCAAAACAGTAAACCAACATTCTTTCCTGCTCCACGACGGTCGGGCGCGAAACATCGAAGAGGCCATTCTATGGCATGCTGGCGAGGCTGAAAAGTCGCGGGACGAATTTAAAAAACTGAACACGGCGGATAGAGATGCATTGCTTAAATTTGTGGAGAGTTTGTAGTTGGACATTGGACATTAAAATATCCCCAAATCGCCATTAAGAAAGACTTCATTATGAAAAAAATATACTGCCTCCTCCTATTGTTGATGGGTGCCGTACCCGCGCTGATCGCCCAAAAAGTAGCGCACACGGCCATCAACAAAACCAACGTCGGTCTGCGCACAAGCGCCGTGGTACTGGGCCAGTTGAGTATCAACGCTCCCTCGGCCGGGAAAGTAATTCTCCGTTTCGATGGGTATTGCCTCTCCTCTGAAGGCGATCGTATCGTGTTGGCAGCAAGCAAGACAACGAACTGGGGCCCGAACGACGATTGTGTAGAACTTGAAGCTCCAAATGCTGATGCAAACAGCAATGCCTTTTCCCATACCCGTTCCTACGATGTAGCCGCTGGCGATCATACTTTTTTTGCCGTGGCACAAAATTTTTACGAAATGGATGGCAACGGGATTGCATCCATTTATGGAAGCCTCACTGCAGAATGGTTTCCTGAAATCCCGGGTAAGGCATTTGCCCGTCACAAGGGCTTTTTCTATGAAAACATACTCGTAGAAGGCGCTCCTCAGGCTTTCAATGCACTCACCATTGAGGCACCCGTATCAGGAAAAGTGCTGGTGCGCTTCGATGGGAAATGTGTGTCGAGTTATGGCGATCTCATGTTTTTTGCAGCCAGTAATACTCCAACCTGGAGCGATTATGATGGCAGCACAAGCAACGAAGTGATTGACAACGACTTAGACCGATTTTCTTTTTCGCACGTTCGGATGTACGATGTCGCGCCTGGCAGCCACACCTTCTATGCTGTGGTCGAGAATTATTATGAAATTTATGGCAATGGTTTCGCGTCCATATATGGAAGCCTTACAGTTCAATTTTACCCTGATACGGATGCATCTACGCTTGCATTTCAACCCATCACCACGCCATTTGGGGTTGTTATTGATGGCCCGCCAGTGACCTTGGGTCAATTTAAGATTAACGCTCCGGTAGCAGGCAAAGTGGAAATAAACTTTGTTGGAACCTGCATTGGTAGCAATGGTGACCAGATAAAGATCGCTGCCAACAATGTGCCAAACTGGGGACCGGAAAGCGGGAACATCACATTCGAACCCTATAGCTCAGACCTCAACCGTGTTTCCTTTTCCCATACCCGTGTGTACGATGTCGCTCCCGGCGAACATGATTTTTATGCGGTGCTCCAAAATGTTGAAGAATACGAGGGAAGTGGATTGGCCGTGGTGTACGCCAGCTTTACTGGTCGTTTTTTCCCGGATGGCACCATTGCCGCACAGGAGCCAGAAGCATTTCAATCTGTGAAGGTTTGGCCCAACCCTGCCTCAGATTTTGTGACCATCGAATACCCAGAATTGGCAAAGGAAGCTTTTTCAATCACGCTTTGTGACGAGAAGGGGAATGTTTTAAATCAGTTTGAAAAAGCGGAAAACAACTTTTCGGAACAACTGCGTTGGGAAGTATCAAAATTGCCCGCCGCAGTCTATTTTATCAAACTTACCAATGCTTCCGGGACGGCGATTAGGCGGTTTGTTCGTTTATAATTACCTCACCGCAGAGGCGCGGAGCGTTTGCAAAGCAATTCTCTGCGCCTTTGCGCCTCTGCGGTTTTATTTTTGCTCGGCTCCCTAGTTGCTCACTTTTCAAGCTTTTTTGGCGTATTCGGATCCTCGTAGTCAATTTTGCCTCCCCACATCCTCATTTGGCTGAGTACCCATTGCTGTCGCTGGCGCACTTTCGAGGAGGGATTTTCTACTTTGTAAATCAAGGGATTAGGCAACACCGATGCCAGCATTGCCGCTTCCTGGCGATTGATGTTCTTAGCCGTTTTACCATAAAAATGCCTTGCGGCAGCCTCGGCGCCATAGATGCCATCGCCGAATTCGATGCTGTTCAAATAAGCAGTCATGATGCGCTCCTTACTCCAAATGGTCTCGATCAGGAAAGTGAAATATACCTCAAATCCCTTGCGTAACCAGGAACGACTCGGCCAGAGAAACACATTTTTTGCGGTTTGCTGACTGATGGTACTGGCCCCTTTTTTTCGTTTATGGCTCTTGTTGTATTTGTAAGCTTTTTCGATGGCTTCAAAATCAAAACCTTCGTGTTCGAGAAAATCCTGGTCTTCTGCACATACTACGGCTAATTGAAGGTGTGGGGAGATTTCGCCAAACGACACCCAATCATGCTGCAGGCGCACATCCCGCTCTTTGTCCCAAGCCTGCTGCCAACAACGCTGAATCATCAAAGGCGTGATCGGAATAGGTAAAAAGGCGTATAAAAGCGCCAGTCCAATGGTGATGCCGAAAAACCAAAGCGAGATTTTGAAAAGTAGTCGTCGGAAATATTTGCCCCAAAGCAGGCGCCCAAACTCATTTTGGGGAAT
Organism: Saprospiraceae bacterium; assembly: GCA_046160625.1. GTDB lineage: Bacteria > Bacteroidota > Bacteroidia > Chitinophagales > Saprospiraceae > M3007. The sequence goes on along the minus strand of JBJXGZ010000065.1, from coordinate 63,021 downwards.
GGTTCGATACCAACGACGTAAGGCTCGGGCAAATAGATTCACAAGGAGTAAGTTTAGGCGGGCAAATGTAAGTTAGACCTTGGATATTGGACGTTGGACGTTAGACTTTTGACCTTGGACGGTGTAGAAAAACCATTTTAATCGTTGCTTGTTTAGGATTCTCAGTAATTTTGCCCCAAGCAGAGGTGTTAATACCTCCGCTTATTATCAGTAACTAAAAAATCACACACCATGGGATTGATCATCATTAGTGTTATTTTTATGATCATCGGGTTCGTTTTGAGCTCGAGACTTAAAAGCAAATTCAGACATTACGCGCAAATACCACTTCAGAACGGCATGAGCGGCGCCGAAGTCGCAGCCGCTATGTTGAAGTACAACCAAATCTACGACGTTAAAATCACGCAAGTGGACGGTGAACTAACCGACCACTACAACCCGTCCGACCATACCGTTAACCTTAGCCACGACGTATACCACGGTCGCTCTGTAGCTGCAGCGGCTGTGGCCGCGCACGAATGTGGACACGCCGTGCAACACGCTACCGCGTATAGCTTCCTTCAAATGCGTTCCAGTCTGGTGCCCATAGTGAACATTGCCGCAGGGCTACAACAATACCTGTTTATGTTCGCTATTGCTGGCATGGGGATGTTTAATAACAAAATTTTGCTTGTTATAGCACTAGCCGCATTTGGAGTGACCACCTTGTTCAGCCTTATCACCTTGCCGGTCGAATTTGATGCCAGCAAACGCGCCCTGGTCTGGCTTGATGGCAGTGGTTTCGCTCGTGGAGCGGAGTACGACGGCGCGAAAGACGCACTCACATGGGCTGCCATGACCTACGTTTCCGCTGCTTTGGCTGCGCTGGTGCAATTCCTGTACCTTCTCTGGGCCTTATTGGGAAGCAGGGACTAAGTTTTAAAGGTTCAGACAATGGCCTTCCTCAGCGAATACTGGGGAAGGCTTTTGTGTTTTATGGGAAAAATAAGTCTGCTTCTCGTTCAAATTCCCCGTCATGCTTTCTACCTTTGCGGCGTGCCGGGCGACCAGCTCCTGCAAAACCTCCCCAGGGCAGAAATGCAGCAAGGATATGTGGTCGTAGCGGTGTGTCCGGCATACTTTAAAAACTCCATCATGCTATTCTTCGTTGACACTGCCAACCTCGACCATATCCGTGAAGCCGCCGAACTCGGCATTCTCGACGGTGTAACCACCAATCCCTCCTTGATGGCAAAAGAAGGCATCACAGGTGAAAAAGAGGTGTTGAAACATTACCGATCTATTTGTGAAATTGTTGGCAAAGACCGCGACGTGAGCGCCGAGGTCATTTCCACAGACTTTAAAGGCATGGTGGACGAAGGCAAAAAACTGGCCGAGCTTCACGAAAATATTGTGGTGAAGGTGCCTATGATTCGGGAAGGCGTGAAAGCGATTGCGCACTTTACAGAACTGGGCATACGCACCAACTGTACGCTCGTATTCTCTGCCGGACAAGCCATTTTGGCGGCCAAAGCAGGCGCCAGTTACGTCTCGCCTTTCATCGGTCGTATTGACGATACGGGTTGGGACGGCATGAAACTTATCAAAGATATTTTTGAAATCTACGGCACTGCGGGCTTTGAAACAGCCATTCTTGCAGCCAGTATCCGCAACCCGCTCCACATTGTGCAAGCAGCGAAAGCGGGTGCAGATGTGGTGACTTGCCCCTTATCTGCCATATTGGGTCTCTTCAACCACCCGCTTACGGACATTGGTTTGGAGAAGTTTTTGGCGGATTATAAGAAAGGGTAACGCGGATTACGCGGATTTGGAACGGATTTTCGCGGATTGGGAACGCGGATTACGCGGATTTAGAACGGATTTTCGCGGATTTTTTGGAGCAGAATTGGAGGAAGATTCGTCACCCAATCCGCGAAAATCCGTTCTAAATCCGAGTAATCCGCGTCCCAAATCCGCGTAATCCGCGTTTCAAAAGATCACCTCCGTCGCTCCATACCCATACTTGTGGTGGTACTCGTTTTTAAACTTCACTACATAGGGATTTGCCCTCAATTGCTCAGCGATGGCGTCCTTCAGTTTGCCCTCCCCCACCCCGTGGATAAGAAAGACCCGGGGTGCACCGAGGCGAACGGCTTTCTCTACAAAACGCTGACAATGTTGAAGTTGAATGCGAAGAATTTCGCTCTTGTCCAGGCGGGCATACCCATTGATCAAACTCTGAATGTGTAAATCAATTTCATTTTCAAAGTTGGCAAGGGCCTCCGGGTCGAAGGCTTTGTAGGGTCGGGAATTGTTTTCGCGCACGGGTTTGCGTACCTGTTGCTTGGCGTATGTTTTCAGATCGCTTTCTTCTTTTTCATCGTCCTGATCGAATTTATCGATCATCACAAACTGGTACGCCAGCACATTCAGTATGGGCGCGGTGAGCAGGCTGTTGAAAAACTGTTTCGGCTTGATTTTCAGGGTGTGTTCAATAGGTTCATCAACACCTGCGGTCGTGATTCGTTTCACGCGGAGAAAAGCTTCCGGGGCTTCGTTGAGATCGTCGGAAATGAAATCGCAGAGTTCAAGGGCTGTGCTGGCAGGAATTTTATCGTCCACCGACAGTACATCGCGAGCATTCGTGAAAAGATCGAACTCCATCAAAAACTCGGAGGGGGTATCGTTCAATAGCCACACTTTGTACCGTGAAACAGAGCCATCGCGACCAGGCATTGGCTCAAACGCCAATTGCAATCCCTTCGGTTTCAGTATTTTATATTGGCTTTGGAGGCGGCGCGCTGGTGGGGCTTCCGGCTTTTTTTCCTGTTTGCCTTGAATGAATTTTGCCCCGGCAGACACCGGCTCCGCTGCCTCGTCGCGCAGCAAATCCTCCTCGAAAGTGGGTATCTCTATGTCAGGATCGCTGTCAAGCCGTACCTGAAGCATGTCTCCATCCAGGATCCCGGTAATGGTGCCGCGTTCGCCCGTGTAGCGAAGCCTGACTTTAGTGCCGATGGCGTATAACATCTTGATGTATGATGTATGATGTATGATGTATGATGTATGAATTACCCAACTGCGCAAAAATAGCGAATGATTTTTATCAAAACCTGATGGCCTCATCTGCCAATGCAAACATCGCTGCATCGCCTTTGGAATTGCCGTAGGCGGTAACTTTTTCAAAAGCATTAAGATCAAAGCTTGCATGAATCCGGCGGGCCTTTTCAGCACCGTTGCAATTGGGCGTAGAGAAATTGCCCGTGAATTGGCCGGATTCAAATTCGAGTTCCGTACAAAGCAGATCGAAACGCTCCTCCGCGCAAAAAGGTTGAAGCCATATATTCGGCGATGCGGATACAACGACCACGGTTTCACCCTTTTGAAGCGCCTGCCGCAGTCTTTCCAAAAGTTCAGTCCTCAACAAGGCCCGAATTTTCTTTTGGCAAAATTCCTCGCCTAATGTCTTCATTTCTGCCACGCTTTTTCCTCTAAAAAACACGGAAAGCACGGCAGCTTTAGCGGCCTCATTTGACCATTTTCCAGAAAAAATCAAGCCTGAAAATCTTAAGACCAACACAAAACCTCCAACAATTAATCGTGGCAGGGGAACCGTAAACAGCAAAAACCGCACAAACGAATCACCCTGCGTCAGGGTACCGTCAAAATCGCAGAGATGAAGGTGTCGTCCGCTTATCTGCCCTCGTTCATAGTTCATAGTTCATAGTTTTTACCCGCCGAAGCTTTAGCGAAGGAGGGCAACCACCCAAAAATGCGGCGTTTCCTCCACAATTTTGTCTTTTTGAAAAATCAGTCGTGTCACTTCTAATTCAGGGTCGCTTTCTATTTTTTCACTAAAAGATTTTTGAATAAAAATGACAGGTTGTTTTTCTTGTAAATTTTTGAAAATCAAAGCATTGTCTCCATTTGTCTCGCGATTTACCACCCAATCAAGTGGAAGCGGGGCTGCGGTTTTGGTCAAATAATTAGCCTGCGGAAATGCAGGGAGCGTCTTGAAATTCGGCCCATATTTCACGGCCAATCGTTTCAGATCAAGGTACAGTGCTGCCGTTTCCTGATCTGAATATATGCCTGAAAGTTGAGGAAAAATATTGCCCATAGATACATGCATTTCGCTCCGCCGGCCATCGCGGTACACGAATTCGTGGGCAATGCGGAAGGTAATGAGGAGGATTAAAAAGAATAAAAACCTATAAAGTTTTGAAAACCTTATAGGTTTCGAGGCTTCCTCTAATACTCGCGTTACTTCTATTCCAGCCCATACCCAGGGCGTTGCAAAAAGCATCGGCAAATTGTAGCCCCAGCTAACGGAAGCGCACCAGGAAATGCCAAGCAGGATGAACGGTGAACGATGAGCGATGAACGATGAAATGATTGGACGATTTCGGCTGAGTTCGCTAATAACCAACCAAATACTAAAGGATAAGGCTACCCAAAACATCGCCCGAGCTTGAGCAATAGGCGCCGTATGGTCCTGCCGAATCCAGGTAATGGCCACAAAACTAGCAACCAAAGCGAAAAGCCAAAGCGACCATGATACAAGCGCAATCCTTGGATTTTTCCCTTTCCAGAACCACCAGGCGACTGGAAGCAACAAGAAGATACTTGGAAGTGCAAGTCCCGGCGTAATCCGAAAATAGTCCAGAATGCCATGTTGCAAAGCTTGCGCTGTGGAGGCAGAGCCGCTCGTCATTTGCAAGAAATTGCCAAGGAGATTATGTTGATATAAATAATTGAAAAACAATAGAGTGCTTAGTACAAACCCTCCCAAAAACCACCCAATTTTTTTCCAAAGAGCCTCCCTTTCCAAAAATAGAAACAACCCAAAAATCGGAAGCAGGGGATAAAACGATTGTTTGCACAATAGTGCACAAAAGAGGCAGATGCCAGCAACCAACAAATAAAACCCTCGCTTGAGATTTGTAAAAAACACTGCCAGCACCGCGAACAAAATCCCGTCTACCGTGTGCCATGCCGTCGGCGGATAACAGTGCGCTGACACGACAAACCCTAACGCAGCCAATTGCCAACGCCGCTCCCCTTTCGCAAGCACTGCCGCTCCGAGCCAGGAATATAACCCGACTTTGCCATAAAAAATCCATCGCTCGCCCAGTACGGCGAAATGTTCAGGTAAAATTTGAAGCTCCAAAGCCCGAAGCCACACAGACAAAGGCGGGCGCACATACACGATGTCTTGATAAAGCATTTTGCCATGTAGCACTTGCCAGGCCAGGCCGGTAAGGAAGCCGCCATCCGTTTCGTTCACGCCAAATGGGGCGTAATACAGGCAATAACCCGCTACGATGGCGAAAAACAGTAGTTTCCAAGCCCGTTCATAGTTCATAGTTCATAGTTCATAGTTCATAGTTCATAGTTCATAGTTCATAGTTCTCAAATTTCCTGACAAAAATCTGAAAAGTATCGGGCTTGACCCGCGCTATCTTTGCGCCATGAATTCGCGCCCTTATCCAAGCCCCGGTACTTTTACCCGCGCCCGCAGCAGCAAACTTTTTGAAACCGCCAAAACCTACTTCCCAGGAGGCGTTCACAGTCCCGTTCGGGCGTTCAAAAGTGTGAACGGCCCACCTATATTCTTTGAACGTGGCGAGGGTTGCCACCTTTATGATGTTGATGGTCAGGCATTTGTTGATTTCTGCTGCTCCTGGGGGCCGCTCATCCTGGGGCATGTACATCCAGCGGTGCTGGAGCGAGTACAAGCAACTGCGGCGAATGGAATGTCGTTCGGCACACCCACGCCACACGACAATTTGATTGGGAAACTTATTCTCGACAACCACCGGTTTGTTGAGATGATCCGCTTTGTAAGCAGTGGAACAGAAGCGGTAATGAGCGCCCTGCGTTTGGCTCGTGGAGTAACAGGTCGCAGTAAAGTCATCAAGTTTGAAGGTTGTTACCACGGCCATGTGGATTCAATGCTTGTTAAGGCGGGTTCGGGGCTGGTCACTTTTGGCATTAGTACTTCTGCAGGCATTCCTGAGGCGTATGCAAAAGAGACAATCGTAGTGCCTTTGGCCGACCCGGATGCTTTGGAAACGGCTCTGCGCAAATATGCTGGCGAAGTAGCCTGTGTCATAATAGAACCCATTCCGGCAAACAATGGTCTTTTGGTACAAAACCGCGAATTCCTGCAGTTTTTGCGCGAAAAAACCCGTGAACACGGCATTTTACTCATTTTTGACGAGGTGATTTCAGGTTTTCGTGTGGGCTTTGAGGGGGCTGCAGGCTTGTATGGAATTGAGCCGGACATACTTACTTTTGGGAAAATAATCGGCGGCGGTATGCCCGTGGGGGCTTATGCAGCAAGCAGAGCAATCATGGAAAATGTAGCGCCGGTAGGACCGGTGTACCAGGCTGGAACGCTCAGTGCAAATCCGGTGGCGATGGCGGCAGGATTTGCTACCCTGACTGAATTACTGAAACCGGGCTTTTACGAATCACTGGAAGATAAAACGGCGCGGTTTACAGCGCAGTTACAGGCATTCTGCGATAAAAAAGGATATGACGTGAGCTTCCCGCGTGTTGGCTCTATTTTTTGGCCAACATTTACCCGCAAGCATATTCACCGCAGCGACGAGATTGACGGTTCTGGCATGGATTTTTTCAAAAAAATGCACCTGGAATGTCTGAAACGAGGGGTCTATTTCGGCCCCTCTGGATATGAAGTGGGCTTTGTCTCTTCCGCGCACACACAGGCGGATTTGGACTTTGCTGCGGAGATGATTTGTGAAAGTTTGGCGGAGGTTTTTGAGGTAAATTAATAGAGGTAAACGCGATGAATCTGCTCACTTCCTCTTTTTGTCTGTATCATCTCCTCCCTTCTGGAACTTGAAAAATAATTGATTGACACCCGAATGTTCTCTTCTGGAAGACTTTTGAGCCAATATGGTTTTTCTGCTCCCACCGCCAAGGTATCACTGACAAGAATCTTATCTGAGTCTATCCCGTAAAAGTGTGGTACTTGAGGGTCTTGCCATGCTTGGTTGAACACAGTATTAACGTAGACAGAATTAATTGGCATGGGTCTGTTTGACACATTTTGAATGCTGATGCAAAGGTCAATAGCAGGCTTCATCCTGACCTTATAGTTCATTTCGCAGCCTTTGCTAAGATCAAAAATTCGCGGAAACTTATACCTTTCCTCTGGTATGAGAGAAGTTCTGTAATAAATGTCAGGATCTGAATCGTGCTGAAAATCAAACCTGATTACTCCCAAGGAATCGGAGGCTAAGTTTGCAATGACCTGTGGTTGCAGACACCAATCACACCAAGCTTCCAGTTCAGTGATCTTCGTGGAATACTGTACAGGCTGACCAGTGTAAAAATCCATTACTTGGAGGTTCAACAAAGTCGAGGCATGTCCACAGGAAAGCGGTACCATCGGCTCGATGGTATTCTTTTCGCGGACGCAGCCCATGAAAAAAGCAAGTATGCAAAAGTATAGAATCAGATTTTTCATGATAATAATTTTGACAAATTTACGAGTTCTCAGTTGAAGTTTGACGAATTGAATTTCAAAAAGGATGGCTGTTTTTTCTTGAATGTTTAAAATCCTAACCAATCCCGCACTTTGTCTTCGCCTGTCTTTTTACAATACCTTGAAATGAGCGCAGAGAAAATATCTTTGCCTCCCAAATTTAATAGTCCACCATCCAAAAGTCCAAAGTCCATTAAATAGATACATGAGAAACTATACCACTTTCCTGCTTTTTTTCTTCTTTCCCACCCTGCTATTTTCCCAAAAGGGGACCGTGCGTGGCAATGTTTTTGACAAAACAAGCGCCGCTCCGATAGGCTTTGCCACCGTAGGCATCTCAGGCACTGGCCTGGGTGCAACAACCGATCTGAACGGCTTTTTTACCATCAGCAATGTGCCGGTAGGGCCACAAAAATTGAAAGTATCATTCATCGGTTTTGCAGATTACGTAAAGGACATTGAAATAAAAAAAGGCGAAATTCTTTACGAAAATATCTTTTTGGAAGAGGGTGGCGGTACAGAGCTCGAAGAAGTGGTGGTGAGCGGCAAAAGGACGCAGGCCAAAGCAGAGGTCCAGATTTCAAAAATCGCCATCACGGCCAAGCAGATTCGCTCGCTACCATCAGCAGGCGGCCAAGCCGATGTGGCACAGTATCTCACGGTATTGCCAGGAGTGGTGTTTACGGGCGACCAGGGCGGACAACTCTACATCAGGGGTGGCTCGCCAGTGCAAAACCGCATCCTGCTCGACGGGATGACCATTTACAACCCCTTTCACAGCATTGGTTTTTTCTCGGTCTTTGAGACAGAGCTAATCCGAAATGTGGACGTGCTGACAGGTGGTTTCAATGCCGACTACGGTGGCCGTATTTCTGCTGTTGTAGATGTTAAAACCCGGGAAGGAAACCGCAAGCGCCTTGCCGGGATGGTGTCTGCAAGTCCGTTTCAGGCAAAAGCCCTCATTGAAGGCCCGGTAATCAAGCTTAAAGAAACAGGTGGCGCAAGTATCTCGTTTGTGCTGACAGGAAAAAAATCGCTGATAGACCAAACGGCTCCTTCTTTATACGCTTATGTGGGCGACACAACGGATATTTTTGGAGTATTTGAGCAATCTGAATTATGGAAAGCGCCTAACCGCGACACCACCCTTGTGCGGGGCATTCCATTTGAATACCGCGATTTGTACGGTAAAGTCACCTTGCTCACAGGCAACGGTAGCAAACTTAACCTCTTTGGCTTCAACTATACCGATGGTGTGAATTACGGCATCACGAATTTTGGATGGAAAAGCAGCGGTGGCGGCATGGATTTCACAGTCATCCCTGCCAACTCAAATACCATTATCGGAGGGGTACTTGCTGTGTCGGGTTATGACTCACAGATCGAGGATGCAGATCGCTTGCCGCGCAACAGTTCTATTTCAGGCTATTCAGCAGGATTGAATTTTACCAACTTTGGGCGCGACAGCGAATTGAAATACGGCATCGAACTTAATGGTTTCAAAACAGTATTTGAATTTATCAATTTCAAAGGATACCCGATCAATCAAACCGAGAATACAACGGAGATCAGCACTTATGCCAAGTTTCGGCGCAAATTCGGGCCTCTCGTGATCGAGCCAGGCCTTCGTTTGCAATACTACCAATCGCTCAACGATTTTGCCGTTGAGCCGCGTTTGGGTTTGAAATACAACATTACCGACCGGCTGCGAATAAAAGCTGCTGGCGGCCTTTATTCCCAAAACCTGCTCTCTACCGTCAATGAGCGCGATATCGTGAATTTATTTGTCGGATTCCTTTCCGGTCCAGAGGAGGCAATCTACAAACCTGGAACACAGCCGGGAATAGAGGCCAACCGAACCGAGAATCGCCTCCAAAAATCCATTCATGCTGTTTCTGGTTTTGAGGTGGATGTTACAGACAATTTTGACCTGAACGTGGAAGGCTACTACAAGCGGTTCACCCAACTCATCGCTTTGAATCGCAACAAGTTAGAAGCAACTGACCCCAATTTCATTACTGAAACGGGCGACGCTTATGGCATAGACGTTTCGCTGAAAGTGGAAGGCAAAAGATATTATATCTGGGGGGCTTACTCGCTGGGTTATGTAACCCGGGATGACGGCAAAGAAGTGTATCCACCAGTGTTCGACCGTCGGCACAACCTGAACATCGTAAGTACTTACCAACTGGGCAAAAAGAAAGAATGGGAAGCCGGCGTACGCTGGAATTTTGGTTCCGGGTTCCCCTTCACGCAAACACAAGGATTTTACAACAATGTTACCTTCGATGATGGTGTCAACACTGACGTGTTGGGCGGAAATTCTGACCCAAATGACGTAGGCATCATCTACGCCGATAAGCGCAATGGTGGAAGACTGCCTTATTATCACCGCATGGACGTGTCTATAAAGCGTATTTTCAAATTCTCGAAATTCAGCAATCTGGAAATAACCGCCTCTGCAACAAACGTTTACAACCGCCCTAATATCTTCTATTTCGACCGTTTGCGATACACGAGGGTGAACCAATTGCCGATTTTGCCTAGTTTGAGCGCTACGTTTCAGTTTTAATAAGTCATTGGGGTCATTAGAGTCATTGCACTAATGTCATAATGACCCCAATGACCATAATGACCCCAATGACCATAATGACCATGGTTGACTCAATGACAAACACCCCATACCGCCTCACCCAATACTCCCACGGCGCCGGCTGCGGTTGCAAGATTTCGCCCAAAGTGTTGGATAGTATTTTGAAAACCGAGGGGCTTAAGCAGCATTTCCCGGCACTTTTAGTTGGTAATGAAGAGCGCGACGACGCCGCTGTCTTCGATCTCGGAGACGGCACTGCGCTGGTGAGCACTACTGACTTTTTCATGCCCATTGTGGATGACCCGGAGGATTTTGGCCGCATCGCTTCTGTCAACGCCATCAGCGATGTGTATGCAATGGGGGGACGGCCAATGGTGGCCATCGCCATACTTGGGTGGCCCATCAACACACTACCACCTGAAGTTGCCAATGCAGTTATTGAAGGAAGCCGAAAAGCTTGCGCCGAAGCGGGTATTCCGCTCGCAGGCGGTCACAGCATTGACAGCCCCGAACCGATTTTTGGACTCGCTGTAACGGGGCGTGTGGAAATTAAAAATTTAAAGAAAAACGGCGGTGCCACACCTGGCGCAAAACTCTACCTCACCAAACCTATTGGAGTGGGCATCCTAACCACGGCACAAAAAAAAGAGGTACTCCTGCCGGAACATGCCAACATTGCGCCGGAGAGCATGAAACGCCTGAACAACATTGGCGAACGGTTCGGAGAACTACCTTACGTACAAGCCATGACGGACGTAACAGGCTTCGGTCTGCTCGGCCACCTCTCCGAAATGTGCGAGGCCAGCAATGCAAGCGTTACGCTTCAATTTGAAGATGTCCCGACGATTGACCGGGCAATTCTTGACTATTATTTAGAGAAAAAATGCGTTCCAGGCGGCACCGTCCGTAACTGGGACAGCTATGGCCATAAAATCGCCGGCGCCGACGAACACCAACGAAAAATACTCGCAGATCCACAAACCAGCGGTGGGTTGCTCGTGGCTATCCAGGCAGGCCATGAGGCTGATTTTGAAAAAGTTGCAAAGGAAAATTACTTTGACTTGAAGTCATTTGGGGTTTTCACAGACAGAAAAGAAGTCTTAATTACAGTTGACAGTGGCAGTTTGCAGTAGCACTACTGCCACTGCCAACTGTCAACTATTTACTTCCCCCCTGCCGTCAAAATCTTAATTTCAACACGTTGATTGGTCTTCCGGCCTTCAGGCGTGGTGTTTGGTACAAGCGGCTGCTTTTTCCCATACCCTTTGTATTGTACCCGCGATGTGTCTATTCCTTTCTCGGTCAGATAATTTGCAACTGCCTTGGCGCGGGCAGTACTGAGATAATCGGCAAAATCGTCGTTCGGCTGATTGTTGGTATGGCCTCCCACCTCGATGGTAATCGTTGGGTTTTCCGACAAGAATTCGTATAATTCATCAAGATAAGTGTACACCGCTGGTCGCAGGCTGGCACTGTCGGTTGCGAAGGTCAGCAATCGCATGGGGATCGTTTGGCCCTGTTGGATGGCACGGGTGAGTTCGGGCATAGCGCGGCGTCCGATTTCAACTTCAAGCGTTTGGGTACATCCTGCTGCATCGGTTACTGTAACACTGTGTTTCCCTAAGGCCAGTTTAGGCGCAGTCAAGCCCGTTTGTTTAGTATCCCAGGCAACTTTGTAAGGCGTTGTACCCCCCTTTACGGAGATTTGGGCCTTGCCATCGTTGGTGGTGGGAGAGCTGGCCCCGATATTTTGAACCAATTCAAGGGCTATTGGTTCAGGAGATTTCACCGTGATTTTTGCGCTCTGGGTAGTGCCCTTTGAGTCGGTTACTGTTACGGCGTAATCCCCCGCCACGAGGCCATCAGGGGATTCTCCGGTGATTGCCGGGCTGTTCCAAGCGAGGGAATAAGATGGTTTGCCTCCGGAAATATTGACCTGCAAAGAAGCCTTATCCAAACCGCCGCACTTGATCGGGTTCTTTTCAGAAATGCTCACCACAAGTCCGAGGATATTTTCTGTAATGGCAACTGAACCGACGGCCATACAACCATTGGCATCAGTGACCGTCACTTTAGGGCTACCTGGCGCGAGGCGCGAGGCAGTGTTGCTGCTTTCCCCGCTTTCCCACTGAAAAATATAACTGCCAGTGCCACCAGAAGGTTTGGCGAGTGCTTTACCATCGGATTTTCCAGCACTGGCTGGTGCTTGCATTTCAACTTTCAATACAAGAGGAGCAGGTGACTGCACATTGATCGAAGCCGTTTTCGATGCGCCTTTTGCATCGGTCACGGTCAAAATATAGTCGCCAGCAGAAGCACTGGGCAATTCGCCGCTTAGCGATGGATTGTTCCAAGCATACTTGTATCCAGATTTCCCTCCTGAAACCTGTACCTCTAAAGCAGCTTTTTCACCAGAGCATTTGATTTTGGTCTTTTCAGAAATGCTGACTGCCAGTGGCAAAAAGGTTTCTGACATCGTGATTGAAGCAGTTGCTGCACAGCCATTTGCATCTGTCACAGTCACTTTAGTAATGCCTGGCCCCAAACGCAATGCAGTATTGGCAGTTTCGCCATTTTCCCATTGGAAACTGTAGTTGGCCGTGCCGCCGGACGGTTTGGCAATCGCCTTGCCATCCGATTTTCCAGGACTTAGGGCACCTTGAGCCTCTACGCTGAGCGATAAGGGCGCTGGAGCGGAAACTTTTACCGAAGCGGTTTGGGTCGAGCCTGTCGCATCTGTCACAGTAAGCACGTAGTCGCCCGCAGCGGCATTGGGTGTTTGTCCGGTGAGTGTCGGGCTGTTCCAGGCATATCTGTAATCAGTTTTCCCACCCGAAACTTGTACCTCCAAGGCAGCTTTTTCACCAGAGCATTTGATTTTGGTCTTTTCAGAAATACTAACTGTTAGTGGCAAAAACGTTTCTGACATGGTAACTGAAGACACGGCCGTACAACCGTTGGCATCCGTTACCGTCACTTTTGTAACGCCCGGCCCAAGCCTTGAGGCAGCACTTGTGATCTCGCCGTTTTCCCATTGATGGGTGTACGGACTTGTACCACCAGATGGTTTGGAAAGGGCTTTGCCATCTGATTTTCCGGGACTGAGGGGGGCTTGTGTTTCTATGTTTAGCTTTAGTGGAGGAGGAGATTGCACAGATATGGATGCCGTTTTAGTCGTTCCCAATTCATCCATTACAGTCAGTACATAATTGCCCGCAGCTGCGCTGGGTGTTGCACCCGAAAGCGCTGCTTCGTTCCATGAATATCGAATAGTGCCCTTGCCGCCAGTTATTTGCACTGCCAGCGTAGCTTTTTCGCCTGAGCACTTGATTTTGCTTTTCTCTGTAATGGTGATTTCCAAAGGCAAAACTTCTTCCGTCATCATTACGGAAGCGGTGGTTGTGCAGCCATTATCATCTGTAACAGTTACTGTGTGCAGGCCGGCGGTTAGGCGCAATGTGGCGGCCGTTATTTCGCCGTTGTCCCAAAGGAAATTGTGCCCAATCTTACCAAGTGCCCCACCTGTGGTCATGCAAAGCGCTTTCCCGTCTGCGCCGCCCGGGCTTACAACACCTTGGGCAATAGCCGAGGCTGTTAGCGGTTGAGGTGTTTTTACTCTTATCGAAGCCGTTTGAGAAGTACCCACTCCATCGGTGACTGTCACTACGTAATCACCCGCAGGGACATTGGCTGGGTCTTTACCTGAAAGCGCGGGATTGCTCCATGTATATTTAAAATTGCCTTTCCCGCCTTTTGCTTCCACTATAAGGGCAGCCTTGTCACCTGCGCACATGATGGCGCTTTTTTCTGAAATGCTCACGGTGAGGGTCAGCACATTTTCAGGAATGACAAACTCGGCCGTTGTGGCACAACCGTTAGCATCCGTGACGGTGAGGCTTCGATTGCCCGGCGGAAGTTTCGTCGCTGCAAAAACCGTTTCACCATTGTCCCATTTGAACGAGAAAACCCCGGTGCCACCCTTGGCCTGAGCGAGGGCTTTGCCATCCGAACCCCCGGTGCTGGCGGGAGCTTGCACGAGCGCCGACACAACAAGCGCTTCCGGCTGTTTCACATTGATAACTGCCGTACTGGTGGCATTGGTGGCATCAGTTACGGTGACGGAGTAATTGCCAGCCGGGACATTATCAGGCGTTTCGCCTGTAATTGCAGGGTTGCTCCATTTTACTGCAAATGGCTTTTTACCACCCTTGATTTCTAGCGCCAAGGTCCCTTTGCCGCCAGCGCATTTTATCGTTGTTTTTTCTGAAATGCTGGCCGAGACTGGTTGCGCTACCTCAGAAATGGTAACCTTTAGAATCACTGTACAGCCTTTTGCATCGGCTACCGTAACGGTGTGTTCTCCCGCGCCTAGTTTAGTAGCCGCAGCCAACATTTCACCATTGTCCCATGCAACGGTGATGCCCGCTGCATTGGTTGGCAGGTCCACTTCTGCAGCGCCATCGGTCATGCCGGGTGCGCTGATGGGTTTCTTCTGTTTTGCTTTCACTTTAAGGCGGGAATCGGGAACGCCAATGTCCGAAGTGCGGACCTTACCCTTGCTGTCAGAAACTGTGACGGTATAGTTGCCTGGTGGCACATCTTTTGGGCTTGGGCCGCTGAGGCCGCCCGTCCACGCGTAGGTGTAAGGTTCCAGGCCGCCCGTTACTTTGGCCATAAGCACAGCGTCTTTGCCATTCCCCTCACAACTGATCGGCTTCTCGACGTAGGCATTCAGCACCATATTGTATGCCTTGTCCACCATATAAAGACCCTTGTCTTCCGTACCCACCCAAACAGAGCCATCAGGAGCAGCTGCGATATTGTTGCCATACTGAGAAGTGTAGTATTCGGGGCCACCAAACTCGTCGTAAGTGCCGGAAATCATGTCGAAACGCGTCAGGTTGCCGCTCACGAGCCACATTTTTCCAGTAGGATCAATGTCAAAATCATTGATGTCGCCTTCGAGGTATTTTTCTTCCAGAGCCAAATCAGTCCATTTTTCGCCGCCGGGTGCTTTGGAAATAAAACCATCGGCCAGCACATAAATGACAGTATTATATTCGCGAATACGCTGGACCTGTGTGCCCGGGAGATCGCCCTTCCACCGTCCGGGAGGTCCTGACATGACGCCTTTGTCGGTGCCAATCCAGAGTCTTGAGGAGGCGTCTTGAAATATTATGGTTATGTTGTTGGACTTGAGTTTGGAATTTGCTGGCGTGTACCGTTGTTTCAATTTCAACTCCGGTTTCGTAGAAAACCAATAAAGACCAGCCTCGTCTGTGCCGAGCCAGAGTTCTTCACTTTTGGCATCGTACCATGCTGCGGTTACCGAACATGGTTCGGGCACTTGCGCTCTGAATGCGGCTTCCGACCATGAAAAATCAGTGTTTCCACCCCGGTAGGCAAGTACGTTTTTTTCGCCTGGCCCAACTTTGAGCGGGCTGGAAAGGTCGGCGGCTTTTACGTGAAATATACCGTTGGCATTAGCCGCCCATTTACGGCCAGAAGCTTCAATAGTCACGTTTTTGAGCGAGAGCACACGGTCAACGGCAGTACAGCGCGTGACCTCCAGCCCAGCTTTTTGGGCAACTATATCTTGAGCAAAAAGAAGGACTGCACTGAGAATCAAAAAGTTGGGAAAGCGAAATATCAAATTGAACATCGTTTGAAAAGAAAGGTTTGCTTTGTTGCGCAGGGGGAATTACAAACCGCCCTGCTTTTGCGGGCGCAAAAATAGGGCGGATAAATTGATCGGGACATTAACGAAATTTAAAAAGTGGAATTGCCTACTTGCTCAGCGTTTTACCAGTCAATACCCTTTTACCTGTGGTGACATTTATATTGAGCAGAAAAGGTCGCCAAAGGTGTCCTGTTTTTTGGGCAAATCACCCTATACGTTTGTGGCAGTTTTTAATTCACTCAAATATTTATGTAGATATGAAACACATCCTCTCTTCTCTTACTTTCTGCC
The DNA here is from genome assembly GCA_046160625.1 of Saprospiraceae bacterium. Classification (GTDB taxonomy): domain Bacteria; phylum Bacteroidota; class Bacteroidia; order Chitinophagales; family Saprospiraceae; genus M3007. The sequence continues at coordinate 46,962 of JBJXGZ010000065.1, read as the reverse complement.
TCGTGGCAACGCTATTAAGCGCTCAACCTTCTATTGAATGGCAAAAAACTTTTGGTGGTAGTAATGAAGAAGAAGCTTCTTCTATTCAGCAAACAAGTGATGGCGGATGTATCGTAGCAGGCTATACCCACTCAGCTGTTCCGGGCCATCATGGTGATGCGGATATCTGGGCATTGAAACTATCCAGTTTGGGTGTTGTCGAATGGCAAAAAGCACTCGGCGGAAGTAGTACTGATTTTAACCTTTGCATCCGGCAATCAAACGATGGAGGCTATATCATATCAGGATATACCTGGTCAAACGATGGTGATGTATCAAATAACCATGGTGAATCTGATTGCTGGGTGGTGAAGCTCTCGCCCGAATCCCTTGATGTCAAAGATATCACGACGAATGAGGTCTTGAAAATCTTCCCCAACCCGGCTAACGACAAGGTTTTTCTAACAGCACCCTCCGAAGAACCCGCCCTTACAGTTTGCATTTCCGATGCTCAAGGCCGACAAGTCAGTCATCAAACAATCAATAATAGGGAAAGCATCGATGTTTCCCAATTGGCAAACGGTGTATATTCAATCGTGGCCATTACGCTATTGGGTACGGTTTTTTCCAGCAAGTTGAACGTTAGTAAATGATTGTCAAGTAATTACCAAGTGATAGTCTCCTTTTCGGCGAGACTATCACTCGACTACACTACCTTGCAGCGCAGTATCGGCGTGAAATCCATAGTCTCCTGTACTACCCAAAAATGTACCTTCTAGGCTACGATATTGGCTCCTCCTCCGTCAAAATCGCGCTCGTAAACGCTGCCGACGGCTCGGTAGTTGGCACAGCCCAACACCCTGAAACAGAAATGCCCATCTCCTCGCCACAACCGGATTGGGCCGAGCAAAACCCGGAGGACTGGTGGGACGCAGCCTGTGCCGCGACGAGGAAATTAATGGCAAAAACGCTAGTACCCGCTGACCAAATCGCAGCCATCGGTATAGCATACCAAATGCACGGACTTGTGATTGTTGACAAGGAGGGCCAGGTGTTGCGCCCTGCCATCATCTGGTGCGACAGTCGAGCCGTTGATATTGGGAATCAAGCCTTTGCAGCATTGGGAGAATCGTATTGTTTGGGAAATTACCTGAACTCCCCTGGCAATTTTACCGCCTCCAAACTCTGCTGGGTACACGAAAACGAGCCGGAAATTTTTGCCCTAATTGACAAAATCATGCTGCCAGGCGACTACATTGCTTATCGCATGACGGGAGAAATTTACACCACTGTAACGGGTCTTTCTGAAGGTGTTTTTTGGGATTTCAAGTCGAATGCCCTTGCTGAACAGATTTTAGAACATTACCAGATTCCTGCAAAGTTGATCCCCGATATTGTCCCGGCTTTTGGAAAACAAGGAAAACTTAGCCCGAAAGCAGCCTCTGCATTTGGCCTGGCGGTTGGCACCCCAATCGGCTATCGCGCGGGCGATCAGCCAAACAACGCTTTGTCACTCAATGTGTTGCGCCCGGGCGAAGTGGCCGCAACAGGTGGCACCTCCGGGGTGGTATATGCCGTAAGTGAGCTACCAGTTTACGATCCGCAACAGCGTGTCAACAGTTTTGCGCACGTTAATTATTCTCTGGAAAACCCGCTCACGGGCGTGTTGCTTTGCATCAATGGTGCGGGAAGTTTGTATCGTTGGGTGCGAGAAAACTTTAGCCTTGGTCTGACGACTTTAAGTCGTCTGACGAATACATACCCAGAAATGGAACAACTCGCGGCCAGCGTCCCTATTGGCAGCGAAGGGCTGAGCATCTTGCCCTTCGGCAATGGCGCTGAACGCATGTTGGGCAATCAAAACCCTGGTGCGAAAGTTCTTGGCCTGCAATTCAACCGCCACGAACAGCGGCATATTTACCGGGCTGCGTTGGAAGGCATCGCTTTTGCTTTTGTGTACGGAATGGAGGCCATGCGCGACATGGGTATTCCGATTCACACCATGCGGGTTGGCAATGACAACCTGTTCCAATCGGCGATTTTTTCCGAAACCATTGCGACCCTGATGGGAGTAGAAATCGAAGTGTTGGACACCACCGGCGCGGTTGGCGCAGCGAAGGCTGCCGGTGTTTCGGTCGGTCTTTTCGAAAGCCCGGAAGCGGCATTGAACCAGCAGATTTCGCTCGTTGCTGTTTATAGGCCGATATTGCACAACCATTCCGAGCTCAGCAAAGCATATTCGCGCTGGCTCGGTCATTTGAGACGCGCACTTTCCGTTGCGCATAATGTGGATTAAAAAATAAGCATTTTAAATCTGCCCTGTTTTCCAACAGTCAGAAAAATTCAACTCCAATCGTTCATCTTGAAAACCAAGGCAAAGGTCAGCGCGTATATGTTGAAGTTACAAGCTAGAATCTGTTCAATAGTTGTTCAAATTTTTGAGCAATATTATGTCTTTGTTCAATTGTTGGTAAAAGGTTTGTGGAGGGAAAAAAAAGCCTGACTTTTGCAGCGTTCAGCCCGCAGCTTCAATCTGGCATGGGCTTCCTAACAGATGCAAGACCAACAACTTATCAACCGTCTTCAAGCACAAGACCGCACAGCCATCGGCAATTTGTACGATGCGTATGGTGCTGCGCTTTTTGGTGTGGTATTGCGCATCGTACAGCAGCGTGAGCTGGCGGAGCAGGTTCTGCAGGACACATTTGTGAAGGCATGGCGAAACGGCGCAAGCTACGATGCCTCAAAAGGGAGGCTGTTTACATGGCTGCTGAATATCGCTCGGAATACTGCAATTGATGCGACGCGGACGGCGCATTTTCAAAAATCAAGCAAAACCGATTCACTTGATTCACTCGTACATAGCCCCGGCGGTGAAAGCATCAACCCAGACCAGATTGGTGTACGGGAAATGGTAAACCGCTTAGATGAAAAGTACAAGAAACTGATTGATCTTATTTATTTTCAAGGCTACACACAAGAGGAGGCCGCCGAAGAAACGGGTATCCCGCTCGGCACCATCAAAACCCGCTTGCGCTATGCCATTACTGAGTTGCGCGGTATTTTTACAGTGAATGTGGTTACTCTGATTATATGGTCAATGTGCTTTTTGGGTAAATAAAATTTGAAAATTTAGCAAAATGCTACGGGGCGCTGCGGCTTAGAAGTCTCACGGTTCATAGTATATTGTACATAGTTAACTGATAATGGATCTCCAATCGTTCATCCAATCGGGCTTGCTTGAAGCATACGTGCTCGGGCAATGTACAGCCGAAGAGCGCGCACAGGTGGAGCGCATGGCAACCGAGCACGCCGAAGTTCGTGCTGAGTTGTCCTCCATCGAAGCCTCGCTTGAGTCTTATGCTGCAGCCCATGCGGTACAGCCTCCAGATTGGATTAAAGATAACATTATGGAGCGCATCGGTCAGGAAAAACCAAACCTTTCTCCGCCCGATAATCCTGTTCCTGATTCCAGCAAATTTTCTTTGAGGCTCTTTCAATTCCTTGCCTTCACTCTTTTAGCAGCCTGCAGCTTCTTGTTTTTGAAGCAAAAAAATTTGGGTCGTGATAACAATGAGTTAAGATTCAGGACAGATTCGCTTGCCCAACAATTGGTAGCCTGCAACCAGGAAATCCAAAAACCTGACCCGATTGCCGAATTGCTTTGTGACCCAGCCACCCAACGTATCCTTGTATCAGATGGGAAAGGCATTAATACTGTTGTGTATTACAACGCCCGACTGAAGAAAATGGCCTACGACCCTTATGGGTTGCCAACGCCTAAACCCGGAAACTATTATCAATTCTGGGCTATTGTGGGAGACAAGCCTGTCAGTTTAGGAATGCAAGCCCCCAATATGTGCGCTTCTGTCGGCTCTGTCGAGAATCCTGTTGCCTTTGCCATTTCGGAAGAACAAAATCCTGAAGGCAACCCGACTCCTACCACAGTATTAGCGATTGGCAAAGTGGGGTAATAGTTCCAAGTTGGGAAGTTCCAAGTAACAGATTCAATCCGTCCGTTCCGCCTATTTTGGCGAATCGAAAGTTGCCATTCCACCTCATTTGTACTTTTTCAATAGCGATTCGTCGGTAATTCCTTCGAATCGCGCTCGTATTGGTGCTCTTTTGTGCTTCAAATAACTGTCCTCTCTGATAGACGAATCAAGCACAAAATGACCCTTTCATTCAACCCGGGCAAACTTTTCCCTTTCTTAACCTTGTTCGATCTCATCGAACATGAAAAATCATTTTCAAAAGCCATGTCAAAAGAAGAAAAACAAGTTAAATCCTCCGAAATCATTAAAAATCATGTAGGGTTTTCACTCGGCGCAGCACTTATTCCGCTTCCAGGTATGGATTTGCTGGCCGTGAGTGGAGTGCAGCTTAACATGCTCCGCCAACTTGCCAAACTTTACAATGTCAGTTTTTTTGACAACCTGGGCAAAACCATCGTGTCGGCCATAGTGGGTGGCAGCGCAGCACGGCTGGGTGCGAGCCTGGTAAAAGCCATTCCTGGCGTAGGTACCATTATCGGCGAATTGAGTATGCCCATCCTTTCAGGAGCTTCTACCTGGGCACTCGGACGAACCGTTGCAAACCACCTTGAACGTGGCGGCACTTTGGAAGATCTTGACTTGACAAAAGCCCGCAAAACCTACGAAACTGAAATGGAGGAGGGTAAAAAAATGGTTCAGGAATTGAGCCAAAATGAGCCTGCGCCCCAAAGTGAATCGGATGCCGCGATTGATAAAATCAAAAAACTCTCCGACATGAAGGATGCGGGGATACTCAGCGAAGAGGAGTTTAAACAGCTGAAGGAGCGGTTGATTGGACAGATATAAAAACTCTGGTGCAAATGGAACACGGATCACACATACGAGACACGGATTTGCACAGATTTTTTTGATAAATTTATCTGTGCAAATCCGTATCTCGTATGTGTGATCCGTGTTCGATTACTCCTCATGCTCAAACCACACCTTATAATACTTCTTTCCCTTCACATCATCGTAACCCCGCTCAATGAGATCACGCCGTCCGTGAACGTAAATGTGGAAGTTTTTGTCCAATTTTAAAACGCTCTTAAACACTTTGAAATCTCGCTTCACCGCTTGATCGCTGATGTCAAACTTGTCTTCAAGCGGCACAGCATAAGCAGTTGCGTACTGTTCGCGGAATTCGCGGAACGCTTCCTGCTTTTCTTCTTCGGGAAATAGTTTTTGCGTAAAATCATCCACCTCGAACAGGTCGTTTTCTTTAAAATATTCGCCCGAACGGTTTAGCAGATCAATGGTCTCCGTGCGGTCAAGTCCAAATTTGAACGGCGCTTTTTGGCTGATGAACTCACTGGCGAGGTTGATATGGTGGCGCGTGTTGAAGTAGTTGTCCTCTATGGGGCGCAGGCGTAAAAACTCGTCTTTCCAGAAAGAACGCTCGTCTTTTTTGGTCACGGTATCCACCGCGCAAATGCGGAAACCTTCTGCCTCATCGAGATTGAAAATCACCGCTGCTACCTGCGGTTTCCCGGTCGGGATACCCTCCATGATATTTAGTACGAAGGATTCTGCTGAACGCTCCGTTTTAAAAAATGGGTCCTTGTTCTCCACTTTCCAGAGGCCGATAGCTGAGGTCGGTTCGCCTTGCAACATCAGGTCTTCAAAATGCGCCAGGAAAAATTCCCCGCCCTGCACCTTTGGGTTTTCGCAGTGCGCATACAGCATTTGCGCCAGGTTGGCCACATGATCCGTAAGGCTTTCCGGATTCTGGAAAACCTCCATACAAGCTTGATATACTTGGTGTTGACTTACATCCTCCTCGTGGTGGAAGTAAAAAAACTCTTCTGTTTTCTCGAAGGGTTTCAGGAACGAGGCGATAAGCATCTCCTCTGCCGCGTCGTGGATGGGAATAAGGGTTTGTTTGGGCACTACGATGCCTTCATAGCGGTTTTTGTTGCCGACCCAGGTGGCGGCAAGGCGGGAAAGTCGGGCGGAGGAAAAGTCGAGCATTGTCAAAGTTGTAAGCCTGAAGGATACGCCGGCAGTAAGGGCAGAATACCATTCCACCATACATTTTCAGCGCGGCAAAAGTAGTGCACCGGCCTACAGGAAACAGCCACAAGTTTTCCACAAAACAAATTTGCCTTAGGGCGAAAGTGGCAATTGTTCACGCACTCACTCCTTTGATGCATACATAGCAATCAAGAATGTCACCTTAATTTCAAGGATTCATCCTTTTTCTTATCTATTTTTGGGCGTTTTAACAAACGCAGCGAACTTCTTTGAACTTCCCAAGTAATTGGGCAAATCATCGATGGAAATAAAATCCTTCATCTTATAAATCTTGACTTAGCATGACAAAACTCAAAATTTTCCTCCTGTGCCTAGGCTGGCTATCGCTGACCCACGCACAACAACTCCGACCCGATGTGCTGGCTTCAGCGGGCACTTCGATCAGTGACGCCGGCAGCACCGCTCGGCTTGCTTTTACCATTGGTGAAGTCGCTATTCAGGGCCAAGCGCTCCCCACGTATTCTTACGGCCAAGGCTTTCACAACGGTGCACTGCAAACGGTACGTGTGACGGACCTTGACTTGGCCGCATGGGGCATAGAAATATGGCCCAATCCGGTGGCGTACACACTTTTCCTCCAATTCACGCCTCCTTCCGAAAGCAGTTTTTTAACTGTCTCAATCTGGGACTTGCTCGGCCAGCCTGTTTTGGGCGAGCTCAGGCTCGATGGATTTTCTGACAAAAGCATCCATGTTGGGCAATTACCCCCTGGGGTGTACCTGCTCCGCCTTGCTGACCCTTCTGGCAGCGGCGCGGCTGTAAAATTTGTGAAAGCAAATTGACATTTTACCTCGGAACACCCCGAAGTGTCGGGGCTGGCTGTTCCGGGCTTTAACAAACAATTCAAATCAACAACTTATGAAAAAGATAAAACTCCTCCTCGGGCTATTCTTTGCCCTCACAACTCTTTCCATTTCTTCCCAAACAACGGGCTTCAACTACCAAGCCGTCATCCGCAATGCGGCATTTGCCCCGCTCGCCAACCAAATAGGCACGGCCCAAGTGAGCATCCTCAATGGCCCAGCTGAGATCTACCGCGAAAGCCACAACATCAGCACCGATGCAGTAGGCCTTTTCAACCTTGTCATCGGACGAGGTACGCCCATTGTGGGCAATTTCGGCACCATCAACTGGGGCAGCAGCAACCGCTTTGTGCAGGTGACGGTGACTATATCCGGCACGCCGTACAACTTTGCCGCTACGGAACTCCAAGCCGTACCCTACGCTAAAGTTGCTGAGACCGCGCTATCGGGTTCACCTGGCCCAGCAGGCCCACAGGGCCCAACAGGCGCGACAGGACCACAAGGGCCGGCGGGTCCAACAGGTGCGACAGGAGCAACAGGGCCGCAAGGCCCAACTGGTGCAACTGGAGCAATTGGCCCTGTGGGGCCACAAGGCCCAACTGGTCTGACCGGCGCAACTGGAGCAACTGGCCCTGCTGGGCCACAAGGCCCAACTGGTGCCACTGGGGCAACTGGAGCAACTGGCCCTGCCGGCCCCGCTGGCCCTGCTGGCCCTCCCGGCCCAACTTACACGGGCGGCACTGGTATCAGCGTTGTAGGTACAGTAATCACCAACACCGGGGACACCGATGCTTCCAATGACCTGACGACTGCTTCGGTAGCGGCAGGCGACGTGACAGGGGTTTTCTCTAACCTCCAAATCGCAGCCAGCGCCGTAGGCACCAACGAGATAGCCAATGCATCCATCACCGCTGCCGACCTTGCTCCGGGGGTGATTCCGGCTGCTTTGTGGACAGCCACAGGAAACGACATTTCAAATACGAATACCAATTTTGTCGGAGTAGGCACAAACGCTCCCAGCTCAAAACTGAGTGTGCACAGCCAAAACAGCCTTTCAGAATTCGAAGTCCGGTATTATGGCGCCAACTCGATCTCCCGTTTAGGGCGTGCCAACGGTTCTATTGCTTCCCCGACTTCGATTCTCGGTGGTAACGTTCTTGGAACTATTGCCTTCGACGGTTATTCTGGCAGTGGTTTTGCAGTTGGGGCCTTCCTTTCCACAAGGGCAACAGAAAACTGGGGGGCCTCCAATATAGGGACACGCTTGGAGCTTGGCACTACTGCCAATGGGTCTAGCGGTCCTATCTCTCGCCTGGTTATTGACCATGATGGTTCGGTGGGGCTTGGATTTACGCCTCAAACCGGGTACGCTGATCGCCTCCAATTGTTTCCAGGTACGGGTCTTTTTAGCAATATGGGAATGTTCGACGGCGGCTTTGTGAATATGTACGATGAAACGGGCACCACCATGGTAGATATGGGCATCATAAATAATGCAGGTGCCAGTACCGACCGCCTTCACATCCACAACATCAATTCAGGCGGCATCGAAATGATTGCTTCTGGTGGGGACATTGATTTCTCTACCAATGGTATTACATCAATGGTAAGTATTCAAGAGGCAGGCGACGTGATTATTAACCGGACTTTCCCGGCCAATGATGCTAGACTGAACGTAGAAAGCCAAAATAATTATTCTGCCCTTTTCGATAATACCAAGCCTGCAGGCGCAGGATTCGGTGATGGTATCAGGGCGTACTCAAATGATGACAATAATTCCGCTGCTGTGTATGCAGTATGCACCGTCCCTACAAGCTTTGCAGGTGATTTTCTGGGCAATGTCCGAGTATCTGGGAGCGTCTCCAAAGGGTCTGGCTCTTTTGAAATTGACCACCCGCAGGATCCTGCCAACAAGTACCTGTATCATTCTTTTGTGGAAAGCCCCGACATGCTCAATATCTACAATGGCAATGCCACTACCGATGCCAACGGCTATGCTACTGTGGAACTCCCTACATACTTTGAAGCCTTGAACATCGAATTCAAATACCAACTCACCTGCATCGGCCAGTTTGCGCAGGCCATTGTAAAGGAGGAGGTCAAAAGCAACAAGTTTATCATTCAGACCGACAAGCCAAACGTGAAAGTGAGCTGGCAAGTGACAGGTGTGCGCAACGACGAGTTTGCTCAGGCACACCGCCTCGTGCCGGAGGTGAACAAAAAGGACTATGAAAAAGGGAAGTACCTCTATCCCGAATTGTTTGGCGCCCGTGAAGAAGACCGCATCGGCTACCGGCCAAGACCAGTAAAAGGGAATGCCGATGCCAAAACAATCAGCGCGGACAACTGCACCAAGCAGCAAAAAGCGGATGGGAAGAACCATCAACACAACGAGGCCCCTGCCTTCGAACTAAGAGAGGGAAAGCAAGAAAAGCACTAAAATACCGGAGTAGTCCCTACTCTGCAGCGGCGGTCTTTTAAGTGGATTAGGGCCAAAGTGACTATTCCACTTATGAGGCAGCCGCTTTTTCTTCTGCCGGATAGACCTCGTAGATTTAAACAACCTATGAGGTCTATGCGCAGATTTTCGAATTTGCAGAAGTAATGCGCTGAATTACTTGGAACAGGCACAAGTTTTCCACAATTATGACCGTTACACTTCGATTGATCTTCTTTTGTGAAATTTATCTATCAAGGAACTTTTTAATATCCCGAATAGTTCACGTGAGCGATAAACCTTGACATTAGTGTCAAAAGGAAACAATTAACCCTAACCCATTCAAAATTTTCCAATGAAACAATCTGGTTTTCAGGCATTCGCATGTGCCTGCCTTCTGTTTGCATGTTTAACCAAATCTTCTGCGCAAACCGAAATCGGCCTTCGGCCATTGTTTTATCAAAACGACTTTGTTGACCCAAAAGGTAATTCTGACGTATCCCAAGGGCAGCACGCGGGCGAATGGCAATTGGGCGTTTCTGGCCGAAAGTGTTTTTCACACCACTTTGCAGGTCGTTTAGAGGCCAATCTCACAACTGGTCGGTACTCTTTTTCAAAGGTCCGCTTCTCCTATCTGAACTTTTGTGTTTTACCCGAATGGCGCATTTCTCCGAGCGTTTACTTTGGTGCAGGCGGCTTTGTCAATGCAACGCTTAAAGACCCCTTGGATACACAGCAAAACGGAGAAACCGGTCTATTGGCAAACCTGGGATTACGCCACGGCAAATTTGAGATTCAGTGCCGTTACCAGCGCTGGCTTGGGCCTAGTGGCAAATTCACGCTCGGAGCAGGCTTGGATTATTTTTTTAGCCTGAAGAAAAAATCGAAAAAGGAAGGCTCGAAGCTTTGAGTCAAAAGTAGAAAGTTAAAAATGAAATCTGGAATTTTCCAACGGCCCGCCCATTCGGCAGGCCGTTTTTTATTGATTTTCAATGTAGAATCCGACCTTCGCCGCGTTCATCGTTTATCGTTCATCGTTCACTATTCTTGAAAATCGCCATCAACACTCGTTTCCTCCTGCCGGGCCAACTCGAAGGCTTTGGTTGGTACACGCATGAGATCGTCAGGCGCATGGTGCTCGCACACCCCGAGGATTCGTTTATTTTTCTATTCGACCGCCCTTTTGATGCGCGTTTTATATATGCCGAAAATGTGACCCCAATGGTGCTTTCGCCTCATGCGCGATTTGCACCGCAGTTTTTGGTCTGGTTTGAGTGGGCGGTTCCCAGAGCCTTGAAAAAGCATGAGGCAGCAGTGTTTTTTTCGCCTGATTCGATGTGCAGCCTTTCGACCAAAGTGCCTACGGTGATGACTTGTCACGACCTGGTGCCATTGCATTTTCCGCAGCAAATCCCTTTGTTGCACCGGCATTTTCTGTTGTCTTATTTGCCAAAATTTCTACGCCGGGCAAACAGGGTATTGACCGTTTCGGAATATGTTCGACAAGACATTGCCCAAACCTGCGGCATTGATTTGGGAAAAATATCCACCATATACAATGGTTGCAGGGAAGTCTTTCGCCCCTTGAATGAGCCTGAAAAACAGACAGTTAGAACAAAATTTACCGAAGGCCAGCCGTATTTCTTCTACGCCGGAGCCATCCATCCGCGCAAGAATATTCCGCGACTCATCCGCGCTTTCGACCTTTTCAAAACAAAAACATCCGCGCCGCTGAAGTTACTACTTGCAGGTCGTTTTGCCTGGCAAACGGGCGAAGTACGTTCAGCTTATGAGCAAGCCGCACACCGGGCAGACATCCATTTTCTCGGCTATGTTTCAGAGGAGGACTTATCGCAGTTGACCGCCGCTGCTACTGCCCTGACTTACCTTTCATTCAGTGAAGGTTTTGGACTGCCAATGCTCGAAGCGATGTACTGCGATACGCCAGTAATGGCCGCAAACGCCTCTTGCCTGCCCGAAATCGCGGGCGATGCGGCGCTTTTGGTGGATCCCTTTTCTGAAACCGCGATAGCCGATGGTTTAGAAAAACTATGCCGCGAACGAGATTTTACTCAAAAATTGGTGGAGAACGGGCGTGTGCGGCGCGAGAAGTTCAGTTGGGATAAGGCAGCGGAGGAGGTTTATGAAGCGCTGAAGGAGGCGGCAAAGTAAAAAACACCGATTAAACTGAAACCGCCAGGACCACCGAATTTTTCAATATCACAATTTGAAAAATTCGGTGGTCCTGGCGGTTTCAGTTTAATCGGTGTTCAAAAACAGCCTATTTCACGATCGCAAAATTCAGTCCCACAATAACCCGCGCTGGGGAATCACTAAAATTGTACTTGTCGCCGAAGAAGGTAATGTGGTCTCCTTGCTTGCTGAAATTGCCTTCATAACGAAGGTCGAGCGAGATTCGTTTGAAACCGATGTTCAAGCCACCCTGCCAGCCCCAGGTCATTTGTTTGAATCGGGCCTCATAGCCATTGAAATCTGTGAGTTCTGATTTTGAATTGAGAAAATAGTGGCCAACCGGGCCAGCATTCAGGCGTAATGGACCTAGTTTCACACCTACCAAAACCGGGATGTCGAGGTATTGGTATTTTTCGTTTCTAATGACTTCGCCAATACCTGATTCGCCGATTTTGTAATCTGTTTTGTTGGAATTGAACAATACTTCCGGCTGGACGAAAAATTTGTTACCAAAGCGCATATACGCCCCAAACTGGGTGCCGAAATTACGGCCGTCAACACCAAAATTGAAATTGGGATCACCGCCGTTTCCAATGCTGATATCGTCCGGGTGGTTGATCTGCGTGTTAAGACCGCCTTTTAAACCAAGGCCAAAAAATTGAGCTTGAGCGGGATTGGCAAAAAGGAGGGCGAGGATTGCAAAAATTAGATTTTTCATGTTTTTAGCAAATAGTGTTTGGTTGAAAATTTGAGGCATAAACGGAAGACCTTCAGGCTTCGTGTGCAGGGTTGCCAAGTAAAGGAGAGATTAACTGTTTGGTAACGGTGGGCGGGTAAAGTTGCTACCTTTGCCAGCCTTTAGCCGCTATAAACTTGTCGAAGCGGACCGAAATTATGGAAATTACGAGTGCGGACTTTGTAAGCAGTTACCCCAGGGAGAGCGCTTGCCCCAAAGGCGGCCCGCCGGAATTTGCCTTTATTGGTCGCTCCAATGTAGGTAAATCCTCCTTGATCAATATGCTTACGGCTCGTAAGGGTTTGGCAAAAGTGTCGGGCACACCGGGTAAAACACGCCTGCTCAACTACTTCTTGATCAACAAATTGTGGTATTTGGTGGATCTTCCAGGCTACGGATACGCCAAGGTATCAAAGGGAGATCGCAAAGGTTTGGGAAGCTTGATTAATGGCTATTTTGCCCGCCGCCAGGAACTCAGTTGCGCTTTTGTGTTGATTGATTCAAATATTCCCCCAGTTAAGATTGATATCGAATTTATTAACAGCCTCGGCGATATGCAGGTACCCTTTGTCATTGTTTTCACCAAAGCCGATCGTATCGGGAAGCCCAAATTGGAAGAGAATGTTGCAGCGTTCATGGGAAAACTTTCAGAAACCTGGGAAACACTACCCACTTATTTTGTCAGTTCTGCTGAAAGGCGTACAGGCCGTGAAGAGATTTTGGAATTTATTGGTAAAGCGATGAAAACCATGAAGTTTTGACGTTCGACTGTTGGACGTTAGACAAAGTAGGAATCTTTCCAACCTCTAACGTCCAAATAGTCCAACGTCAAAGAAAATTTGAATTTTGGAAAAAGAAGTTAAAATATATCCTCGCGTCATAGAGCGCATTGAAGATTGGCCAATTTACCGGCTAAGCAAAGACCGCGCAGAATTTGTGCGCGAGATTGACGAGCACACATTCCGACGGCTCGCCTCGAAGCACAAAAAGGACCTTTCTGATGTGTTGGTCAAAACCATTTATCAGGAACGCATTCGTATCAAAGAAGACCCCTGGAAGGTAGACCCGCCGAATGACCGCTCATTTTGGAACCGGATCAGCAAGCGGCTTATCAAAAAAAGTCTTGACCGAGACAGCGTAGAAGCACGCGAAGAAAGTGAGCAAATCCTGCGAAAGATTATTCACCGATATTCAGAAGAGATTGTCGGCACTTTCCAGGTCAAAACGTTCCGTTTTGCACAACGTTTTTTGACAGCGTTTTTCAATCGTATTTTTAATGCAGCAGTAGGAAGGAGTCTTCGCGCTATGTTTCGCGGCAAACGAAATCTGTTCGAGCGGCTCAATATCGTTGGAGATGTGGAGACTGTGCGTTCGCTTTTTGATCACGGCACCGTGGTGGTGGTGCCTACGCACAACAGCAACCTCGATTCCATCCTCGTAGGGTATGCCATGGATCAAATTATGGGCTTGCCCTCTTTTAGTTATGGTGCTGGCCTGAACCTTTATAATTTTGGACCGGCGGCCTATTATATGAACCGACTCGGGGCGTATCGAGTGGACCGCAGGAAGAAAAACCCCGTTTATCTCGAAACGCTCAAAACCATGAGCCGGCTTAGTATTCAGCGCGGAGTGAACAGTTTGTTTTTCCCGGGAGGCACTCGTTCCCGCGACGGCGCCATCGAAACCGACCTCAAAATGGGATTGTTGGGAACGGTAGTGGAGGCGCAAAGGGCAATGGTGGTGGGAAGCAGTAGCAGTAGTCCGTCAAAGGGCAAAGTCTTTGTTGTTCCGCTTGTTCTCTGTTACAATTTTGTGTTGGAAGCGCCCTTTTTGATCGAGCAACACCTGCGCAACACCGGAAAAGAAAACTATATCCGCCTACGCGATGAAGGCACCAGTGTTCGTTCCTGGTTCAGGTTTATATGGCGGTTTTTCAGTACTTCGAGCGATATCACCTTGAGCGTGGGCAAACCGATGGATGTATTGGGAAATTTTGTAGATACCGAAGGCAAGAGCTTTGACCATTATGGCAACGAGCTGGAGGTTCGCGAATATTTCCGTTCGCGCGGCGAAGTGACCGAAGACCGTCAGCGCGAAGAGGAATACACCAAATTGCTGGCTGAGCGTATTGCAGATCGCTATCATGTTGAAAATGTGGTCCTTAGCAGCCACCTGGTGGCACACGCAGTTTTCGAGATGCTTGCCCATCTAAATCCTAAACTGGACCTTTTTGGTATTCTCCGCCTACCGCATGACGATTATGTTTTCCCTTTCCGGGCAGTGGAAGAGGTCGTAGAACAAATGCAGGAAAAACTGTTCGAATGGGAACGCGATGATAAAATCAAACTGGCGCCGGAACTTCGTCTATCGCCTGCAGAACTTGTTCGTGATGGGGTGAAAAACCTCGGTATCTATCATACTGAAAAACCCCTCCAATTTACCAAAGAGGGCGAAATCATGTCCTCTGATTTTAGGGTCCTGTATTTTTACCACAACCGCTTGAGCAATTACGGACTCGACAAAGCCGTATATTGGAAAGCAGAGGAAATAGAGGTGTTGAAGGTGGAGGATTAATTGTTAGATTAATTCGATTGTTAGATTATTCGATTATCCAAGCGTTGGGCATCCGAATCACCAAATAACCTAATCAACAAATCAACACGATTATGACATACGAAAACGTACAAATCTCGCTCGAAAACGGCATCGCCACCCTCACCATCAGCCGCGAAAAGGCACTGAATGCGCTGAACACTCAAACCATGCTCGAACTCCGCCACTTTTTTGGCGAAGAAGGCCCGAAAATCGAAGGGCTAAAAGGGGTGATTCTAACCGGAGCGGGAGAAAAAGCCTTTGTGGCTGGTGCGGACATAACAGAGTTCAGCAACCTGAGCGCCACCGAGGGCATGGAAATGGCCCAACGCGGACAGGATATTTTCTTCCTCATCGAACGTTTTCATCGTCCGGTGGTGGCCGCTGTAAATGGCTTCGCGCTTGGCGGAGGTTGCGAATTGGCGATGGCTTGCCACCTTCGGGTAGCAGGTGAGCGCGCCAGATTCGGGCAACCAGAAGTGAACCTCGGGCTGATACCCGGCTATGGCGGCACCCAACGGCTCATGCAATTGATTGGGAAGACCAAAGCCACCGAACTATTATTGACGGCTGATATGATCGGTGCAGAGGAAGCACTACGCCTTGGTTTGGTGAACTATGTGGTGCCCTCCGGTGAAGAAGTTTTGAAGGCCAAAGAATTGATCGAGAAAACCGCAGCCAAAGCACCCCTAGCCATCTCAAAAATTATAGAAACCGTGAACGCGTATTTTGAAGATGGTGAAGACGGTTTTGGTCAGGAAGTGCGTGCTTTCGGCGACTGCTGCGGAACGGAGGATTTTATAGAAGGAGCGGCAGCGTTTGTGGAAAAACGGAAAGCTAATTTTACGGGTAAATGAGTTGCAAGTAACGAGTAACAAGTTAAAAGTAGCAAGTTTCAACCCCCGGGTTCCTTCTTGCAACTTTTAACTTGAAACTTATTACTTGGATGTTTTTTTGCCAAATACCTTTCATTTGAAAAACTTGGCATACTTTTGCCTCCATAATTTCCAAATATCTTAATACCCCAATTTCCTACAACTACCTCGCTTAGGATTTCCTTTTTCAATACTTTCATTTTAATCCGTCCAAGTTTAAAGTATGGCAGAACCGGCAGCGTCGCCCATAGCGATCCGCCGGTTTTTGTTTTTGTGTCCAGTCCAAGCTGAAAGCGAGATAGTCCGTACTTTTGTAAAAATTTTTTCGCCATGCAAGACATCCATTGGCAAGACTACATTACTTCAGACCCTGAAATACTATTCGGGAAACCAGTAATTACAGGTACAAGAGTACCTGTTCATCTCATTTTGGAAAAATTGGGTAAAGGAGAAACCTTTCCTCAACTTCTTTCAGCATACCCTCGTTTGACCGAGAAAGCCCTTTATGCTTGCCTGATTTTTGCCGCTAATGCTGTTGAAAGTGAGGCTGTTATTGCGGTCGCAGCTTGATTTCCGGTACTATGAAAATCGTTGCAGATGAAAGCCTTGACTTCAATATCGTGCAAGCCTTACGAGATGCCGACTTCGATGTTTGGGCTGTTATTGAACAAGACCACTCCTCAGAAATTTCCTCAAACTTTACTGTATTGAATGAGCGAAGATTACGAATTCGGCATTTGAACCGATAGGGGCTTTCTATTTTTCGCTCAAATAAGACTGTTTTATATGACTTTTGAAGATTTGAACTTGAATGCCCCGCTACTAAACGCACTCAGCGATTTAGGTCTTACCGAGCCAACGCTCATCCAGCAAAAAGTGTTTTCGGTGGTGATGTCGGGCCGCGATGTGGTTGGAATTGCCCAAACGGGGACTGGAAAAACCTATGCATACCTGTTGCCTATTCTGCGCCAACTGAATTTTTCCAAGCAAAAAGAGCCACGTGTATTGATCGTTGTCCCCACGCGCGAACTGGTGGTTCAAGTGGTCGGCGAACTCAAAAAACTGACCGTTTATATGAACACGCGGGTAGAAGGCGTGTATGGCGGCACCAATATCAATACGCAGAAACTCGTGGTAATGAATGGTTTGGACGTTCTGGTTGCTACGCCGGGCCGCTTGGTGGATTTGGCCCTGAGCGGGTATCTCAACCTGAAATATGTAAAGCAGTTTGTGATTGACGAGATGGACGAGATGCTCAGCCTTGGCTTTCGGGCACAACTGACCACCATTCTCGACCTACTGCCCAGTAAACGGCAGACCCTGCTTTTTTCCGCCACCATGTCGGAAGAAGTGGACGATCTAATCCAGACTTTTTTCAAGGGCCCGGTTATTGTAGAAGCGGTGCGGGCGGGCACTCCTCTGGAGCGTATTGACCAGCATGTGTACCATGTGCCCAATTTTTACACCAAACTCAACCTGCTCGAACACCTGCTCGCCGCCGACGACTCGATGCAAAAAGTGTTGATTTTCGGTCCTTCCAAACGGATGGCGGATGTGATTCACAAACAATTGGAGGCACGTTTTCCGGAACAATTTGAGATTGTCCATGCCAACAAATCGCAGAATTTCCGATTGAATGCAGTGGCGGCTTTTGAAAAAGGCCTGTGCCGCGGTTTGATATGTACTGACTTACTGGCGCGGGGACTTGATGTCTCGGATGTGACCCACGTCATAAATGTAGATACCCCAACCGATGCAGAAACATATATCCACCGCATTGGGCGTACCGGCCGCGCCGACCGCGATGGGGCGTCCCTGATTTTTGTTACGGAAAGCGAACTACCCTATCAGGAGGCTATCGAAGCCCTGATGGAAAAAGAGATACCGGAGCTCCCTTTGCCGGAGGGCCTTGCCATTTCGGATGTCTTGATTGAAAGCGAGCGGTACTCCGGCCCGGAAATACAGCTCAAACTACCGCCCAAACCCGTGGGGGCTTTTCATGAAAAAAAGGCCAAGAACTTGAAGGTGAACAAGGGGAACAAGACGAAATTCATGCGGGATATGAAGTATAAGAAGCCTATCAAAAAGGCGCCGA
Organism: Saprospiraceae bacterium; assembly: GCA_046160625.1. GTDB lineage: Bacteria > Bacteroidota > Bacteroidia > Chitinophagales > Saprospiraceae > M3007. The sequence continues at coordinate 29,184 of JBJXGZ010000065.1, read as the reverse complement.
AGCGGAAGGGGGGGTGAAGATGCACAATTGCAACGTGAGAAAGACCAGGCTAGGCAGAAATTAGCGCTTGGAGTTGCATCTTTTTCTATAAATATGTACCTTTGTACTACCCAAACGTTTTGGACGTATCGAATAGGATTGCTTCGTGCATCATGATTCATGGGTTTTTAAGAGCCGCCAAGTATTCATTACTTGGCGGCTTTTGTTTTGTACATGGTGTGGAAGACGATTCTGCTCAACTTCTGCTTTTTCAAACTTGTGATCGTTCTGACTTCTTTGACGACAAATTTTTTGTCATCCAGCACTTTCACGAATTGAATCAAAGGCAGGTTCGTCCGCCTCGTCACGCCAACGGCTTGTATCTCATCTGGGTCAAGTAGCACTTCGATGAACTTTACGAAATCTTCTTTTTCGATTGCGATTTGCCCTCTTTTTGCCTCAGACAGCGGGTTTCCATGCTGTTCAAGCGCGTGAATAATACCGAAATTGTCAATGCTGACCCAGTGGCCAGTCACATCCAGTTTCGTTGCTTCCAGTATCTTTTGGGCAAGGTCTTCTGTTACATGGAACAAATCAAGTTTTCGATGGAAAGGAGTTGTGTTTTCTAAGCACTCATCATATAGAGCATAGATGTCGGCTTTTATTTGTGTGAGGTACATGAATAAGGTTGATTGGGGGATTAGTTGTCGGTGAGCAATAAAGATAAATATTTTATTCGGATTTTGGCATTTCGCATTGTTGGGTACTTGATCAAAAGACACCAACGCAAAGATGAACAAGCGGAACAAGACGAAGCACTTGCGGGATATGAAGTATAAGAAGCCGATTAAGAAGGCACCGAAGCGGAAGGGGGGGTGAATTTTTATTTGCATGAGAGGCACTTACCCCTTATCTTTGTAGCGGATTTATGCACAAAACGTTTTTAGACGTCTGCGCGGCGCGGTACTGAATTTTCAGAACAATAGCACGTGGCGTTGTGAAATCTCCAAAACCCGGGAGTCCGTCAGGATTTCCGGGTTTTTTGTTTGTACATCGTTTGTAAGGCTATTTCTCGACGTTTATTTCTGATTTCTTCCACATATACCAGTCTGAAATTGTCAAAATCTTTTTCATAATGCACGATTATGTTGCCCAGTTTATTTATCTCGGTCAAAACAAGATCGTAATTCGCAATAACGATTTCTATGAGCAAGAAATCTTCAATCGAAATTGGCAACTGTCCGCGCAACCGCTCCCGCGCTTCATCACTATGATTCTTGAATACATGCCGGACAGCAAATTTGTCCATTGTACGTATAAAGCCAATACAATCCTTTCCAGCGAGACTACTAATGAGCATCAAATCTTGGTTTGACAAATCTCCTACCTTTATTTTTAAATGAGTTTCTGGTAAATCACCGAGTGCGTTTTCAATGAATTCGAACAAGTTGGTTTCCATTTCAAGGCATGATGGGGCATTTGGGAGGCTTGGTTAAGTGTAATGAATAAAGTTAAGGATTTGCCTTGGGTTTTCCAAAATGTTGTTGACCAAAAACACGAACGGGGATTTGCCAAGAGGAGCGATGAAGATGTTCATTAGTAAGGGTTGGCTGCTTCGTTTGGAGGCAAATGTAATTTACTTATGATTTTAATCCCTGAGAAAGAAAATACGTTGGCATCATTCACCTGCCAAGTCAAGCAACTTTCGGTATACATCAGAGGAAAGCCTAAAATTCGCCTTTGAAATGCATAAGTCAAGTACTTCTCTGACAGAAGCAATAAGGTGCATTGATTTAGCCTGCAATAGAATACCACCCAACCCCGTAATGTTCAGTCCCAAATCAAGTGCCGCTTTTCGGGCATTCAAATCGTCAAGAACAAGCCAATCCGCTCGCAAATCTACCGCCAGTGCGATGGCATAGCCTTCGCCCGGGTCAATTCGTTTGTTTGCCAAAAGGGAGTCTAAGAGTGCCGAGGGAGAAGGCTCTTGGATTATCAACCAATCAAGTTGCTCGAAAATATCTGTGTCCACGCCAAATTCCCGCAAGGCCAGAAGTTCCTCATACACCTTCAAAGGGATCGTGACCTTGCCGAACAAGGATTGAAGCAAATGTAAAGCCCCGATGCGGGTCAGCGCACTAAGACAGGTGGTGTCGCTGATGACTGTCATGGTTGCTCAGGAAATTGGCCCAATTTTGTCGGTCTTGTTCAAGCGCATTTAGATTATAATTGATCGGAATATTGCGCTTGCCGAGCTCATCCAAAAACACGATTTTGGCGATACCCGCGTACTCAGCACAGCGTCCTGCCGACATTTGCCATGCAATATAAAAGAAAATAGCTAAGTCAAGACGAATCTCCTGTTCACTCTTGCCCAATTCTTGAGTATCTATATCGGGGAGATCAATATCAAGATGCATGTTGGATAATTTTTAGAATACAAATGTAGGCACAAGTTTTCATAAATAAAAAGCGGCCCGGTGTCCCACACACCGAGGCCGCTGAACTTAGCAGAAATATTCTTTTTTGATGTATGATGTATGATGTATGATGTATGATGTATGATGTATAAATTACGAACAGTTAAAAGTTCATACATCATACATCATACATCATACATCAATCCACGTTGTCGTGCAAATACGAGTTGCCGCCCACTTTGATTTCTCCTTCTTCTTCGAGCGAGATGGTCCAGTTGGACATTTCCTGCTTTTCTGAATCTGGCACATCGTCGAGGTTGACGCTGCGACGGAGGTAAGCGGGTTGGCTTTCCAGGTCAATGATCGTTTGCGGCGAAGAAAGTTTCACCACATTGATAGGCCGGGCCAAGGCTTCCTGACGACGGCGTTGGGCTTCTTCAATCCGGCGGCGACGCTCCTCAGGCGAGAGTTCCTCTTCCTCCTCGCGGAGGTAAGGGTCGTTGCTCACTGGAGCGGTACGACGGATTTTGTCCACAGTCTCCCGGATGTTGTCGAACTCGAATTCGAGTACGCTTGCTGCCTTCTCGTCCACCGGGGTATACGGCTCATCAGACGTAATCGTAAAGAGAGAAGGCTGGTTCTTTTTTCCCATTCCCTCCTCGTCGAGGTGCACTATCAGACGTTCGTTGGACTGTGCTGATTTTTGGCCTGCCTGGATAGGGTTACGGCGTTCGCTCACTTCAAAGCCGGTGGCAATGATCGTGACAGCGAGTTTTTCGCCTAGCCTTTCGTCAAAGCAATTACCCCAGATGAGGTTGGCATTTTCCCCTGCTTTTTCCTGAACAAACTGCGTGATTTCAAAAATCTCGTCCATCGTAGCCTCTTTCGCACCTGAGGTGATGTTGACCAGGATGTTTTTAGCGCCGAAGATGTCGTTGTCTTCGAGCAGCGGCGAACGCAGCGCCTCGTCGGCAGCGCGGAAGGCGCGATTTTCCCCTTCGATGCAAGCGGTGCCCATAATGGCAACCCCGGAACCGCGCATCGTGGTGTTCACGTCCTCGAAATCCACGTTGACGTAGCCTGGCACGGTGATGATTTCCGCGATGCCTTTTGCGGCAGTGCAGAGGATATTGTCGGCTTCGCTAAAAGCAGCCGAAATGGTCAGGTTGCCGTAGATATCGCGCAGTTTATCATTGCTGATGATCACTAGGCAATCCACATTTTTGCGCAAATCCTCCAGCCCTTCCAGGCCATTTCCGACCCGTATTTTGCCTTCAAAGGTGAAAGGCAAGGTGCAGATGCCGACGGTTAGAATGCCCAATTCTTGTGCAGCCTTGGCAATGATGGGCGCCGCGCCAGTCCCGGTACCGCCGCCCATGCCCGCAGTGATGAACACCATTTTGGTGCCGTCCTCCAGGAAACGCTTGATTTCCTCGAGACTCTCTATGCAGGCTTGCTTACCCACGGAAGGCTTGCTGCCGGCGCCACGGCCTTCGGTAAGAATTTGACCCAGAGAGATTTTGGTTGGCACCGGGCTGAGGTGCATGGCTTGTGCGTCGGTATTGCAGATGGCGTAATCTACGCCGACGATGCCTTGTTTGTACATGTGGGTCACGGCATTGCTACCGCCACCGCCTACGCCGATGATTTTGATGATACTAGGCTCATCTTTTGGCAAATCAAATAGCATGATATTTTTCTGTTTAGAGTTATCAGTTTGAAAAGTGTTGATGAAGGTTTATAAGGGTTTATGAGGGTTGATATGAAAAATGTGTATCAACCATTATAATCTTTCATAAACCTTTATAAACCTCACTTTTTATTAAAGTCCATATCCGGTTCGGCTTCGAACCATTCTTTGGTCTTTTTGAAAACATTGTCGAACCAGGTCGCGCCTTTTTCTTCGGAAACATTAGAAGGCTCACGGTTTTCGTCTAAAACGGTCTCTTTTGATGCTTCGTCGTTTGCTCTCGAAGGATCAATGTCCTGCAAACCGCGTAGCAATAAACCAATTGCGGTGCTGAAAATCGGGCTGCTGACCGACTCATGGTAACCGTGTGCGAGGTGCTCGACTGGGACTCCAATTCGGCAAGACATACCGGTGTGCATTTCCGTGAGTTTGTCGGTATTCGCCAAAAGCGAACCGCCACCCGTGAGTACGACACCGCCGATGAGTTTGCGCTCGTAGCCGCTGCGACGAATTTCCCACAGCACGTAATCAAGCACTTCCTCCATCCGGGCCTGGATGATGCGAGCGAGGTTTTTCTCGCTGATTTCCTTGTGATCGCGGCCTTTCAGGCCGGGGATCGTTATGATACGGTTGTCGAACACCTCGTTGGTGAGGGCAGAGCCGAATTTCACTTTGAGTTTTTCCGCTTGCGGTTGCATCACCGTGCAGCCTTCTTTGATGTCGGCTGTGATGACATTGCCACCGAATGGAATGACGGCAGTATGCCGGATAATTCCTTCATGGAAAACTGTGATGTCGGTGGTGCCGCCGCCAATGTCCACAAGTGCTACGCCGGCTTGTTTTTCCTCTTCACTGAGGGTCGCATCGGCGCTGGCGATAGGCTCGAGAGTGAGGTCGGCGATTTTAAGGCCGGCCTTTTCGATGCAGCGGGAGATGTTATTGACGGCAGTAATCTGCCCCGTGATGATGTGGAAATTTGCTTCCAAACGCACGCCGCACATCCCGACCGGGTCGGTGATGCCCTGCTCGGAGTCCACGGTGAACTCTTGCGGGAAGACGTGAATGATCTTGTCGCCAGGTGGCAGCACGAGCTTGAACATGTCATTCACGAGGCGGTCAATGTCGCGGTGAGCGATTTCGGTGTGATCGCTTTCGCGGGTCAGGATGCCACGATGTTGCAGGCTTTTGATGTGCTGTCCGGCAATGCCAACATGTACGGTGCGGAACTTCATGCGGGCATTGCGCTCGCAGATTTCCACGGCTTCACGGATGGCGCCAACGGTTTTTTCGATGTTGGAGACCACGCCGCGCAGTACACCCGCGCTTTCGACCTTGCCGATTCCGACGATTTCGAGTTTGCCGTGCGAATTCTTTCGCCCGGCGAGGCAGCAGACTTTTGTCGTGCCTATGTCCAAGGCAACGACCACATCGTGGGGTTGTGGGATAAACTCCGTCATAATGTGTTGAATTTAAGTGAATTGAGTTTCGGTGTTATTTTTGTTCACAATACCCACTCGGCGGTCGAAACTCTTTCCCGCGTCAAAGGTATTTGTATTTTAAATTTTTTGTATCACATTTTTTGTTTTAAATGGAAATAGTTTCCCATTTTCATTCTTTACGATTCGTTCCAAAAATCCAAACCGCCCAAATCAAAATCACTAAATCGAAAAGGAAGAATTGAGTCAACTGGTCTTCCCAATCTAATGGCCAATAAAAAGCAACTAAAATCGACATTCCAGATGCCATCATTGCAATGCCTAACTTCGATTTTCTCCATATTCCAACCAATCCAAAAATCTTCAACAAATGGCCTAAAATCAGCTGTGCTACATTCCACCAAGAACCTCCAAAACTATCTTCAGCTGCGAAAAGCAAACTCATTCCTGCTGCTAAAAGGCTGGTTATTAGGTTTGTCCAAACCAGCACGTTGAGCCAAAATCTACCGCCTGCAAACCACTTGTCCATTATACTTCAAGTTGATTGTTTCGTACTTCCGCCAGCCTTCATACGGCATTCCCTGCTGGTAAAAAATCTTCAGTCGGTTCAGTTTGTCCTCCAATTTTCGCGCTGAGCCGAGTTCTATTTTCTGGTCACCAACGAGTGGTACCATGATGAATTCTCCCCTGTTATTCACATGTATCTGCTGAATGAACGATTTTAAAAACTCGTCGGTCAGCAAAGTCTGCGTGATGTGAAACAGGTCTTTCAAGGTGCTTTTTCGCTTTTCACGGAATTCAGGGGTGTAAGGCGAAACATTGCCTGTGGCCACGATCACACGTGCAGCGAAGTTTTTAGACGGAGGCATCTTTTTGCCTGCTGCGTCGAGGTAATAATTGTTGCCATTGTTGTCGAGTACACGAAGCACTGGTTCTCTTTGGTCAATTTTGATATGGAGTTGATTGTTTTGGTCAATGTACACATCGGCGTTTTTCACAAACGGGTCGCCTTCCAAAACGCGCTCCATACGCTCTACCTGAAGGTTGGCGAGCTCTGAGTTTTCAAGATCGCTTCCAAATGCCGCCAGCAGGGCTTGTCGCACATCACGCTCACTGATCAGTTTGTCACCACTGGGCAATGCCACTACATTCACCTGCAGCCCTTCGGCAAATGTGTTCGCCTTGCGACTGCGAGCTATGTACCAAATCATCCCAATGATGAGGAGGAACATTAGCCATGCTATGCGGTCGTAGCGGATACGGGGTAATTGCATGAATGTGGTCAATGGTTTAATGTGGTCAATGAGTTTTTGATAGGTTCTATTAATGTATCAATATCCCCCGCGCCCATGGTCAGCAAGACCTCGGGGCGAAGGGTTTTAAGTGCATGAATCAGGTCGTTTTTTTGTACTAATTGCTTGTTTTTCAAGGTCATTTTAGCCAACAGCATTTCCGAGTTCACACCGGGTAATGGCAGTTCGCGGGCCGGGTAAATCGGCAACAAAATGCACTCGTCCAATTTGTCCAGAGCTGTTGCAAAAGCGTCTGCGAAATCGCGGGTGCGGGTGAACAGGTGCGGTTGAAAAATCCCCGTGAGCCGCTTGCCAGGGTAAAGCGAGCGGGCTGCCTGAATCGCAGCTTCAAGTTCCACGGGATGGTGGGCGTAATCGTCCACGTACACAGTTTCGGTAGTTTTAATTATGGTCTCAAAGCGGCGTTTCACCCCTTTGAAACCAGCAAGTGCTGCACGCAATTCGGTTGAAAATCCGCCGGCTGCAAGCGTAGCCGCAATAGCTGCCGTGGCGTTCAGCACATTGTGATTGCCTGGGTAATTCAATCGCAAATCGCTCCAATCGAAGATGCTTGATTTCAGGCCGAAGGCCGTTTGTCCATCTATCACATGCACGTTGTAGGCTTCGTAATATCCTTCTTCAATGCCAAATGTGAAAACGAATCGGCCAGTAGCCAGCAGTTCTGCGGCCACGTCTTCGAGGGGCAGCCCGTGTTTGTAAATCAGTTTGCCTCCGGGTTTGATTTTCCGGGCGAATTGCTTGTACGAATCCACCACCGCTTCGGGCGTGCCGTAGATGTCGAGATGGTCGGCATCAATCGAGTTCAAAACCGCCACATCCGGGCTGAGGTGCAGGAACGAGCGGTCGTACTCGTCGGCCTCCACAACGACCCAGTCACTTTTGCCTTCCACGAAATTGGAGCCGAGGTTCCCGGAAATCCCCCCCACGAAAGCCGTTGCATCTACACCCGATGCGCGGAGCAGGTGGGCCGTCATGGTAGAGGTGGTGGTTTTCCCATGCGTGCCAGCGATAGCCACGCACTTTTTGGCGCGGCTGATGATGCCGAGCACTTCCGCGCGTTTTTTCAAAGTGTATTTCCGCTCGATAAACCAGTTCAATTCGGCGTGGTCTTTAGGCACTGCGGGAGTCCATACTACAAGGTCAACGCCATCCGGAATCTGCTTCACATCGTCGTCATAGTGCACTTGCATCCCTTCGGACACGAGCGCACGAGTCAGCTCGGTCTCCGTTCGGTCGTAGCCGTGTACCTCCGCGCCATGCAGGCGGAAGTAGCGGGCCAGGGCCGACATTCCGATGCCTCCGATTCCGATGAAGTAGATTTTTTTTATAGCGTTGAATTCCATGTCAGCATTGCTTTCGTTGGCTTTTTCAGGGTGTTTCTTTTGGTAAAAAATTTGGCCTACACGTTGAATATGGTCAATCAAGTCAGGGTTTTGAATTTGATTTTTGATAGACAGGTCAATCATGTACGGCAGCAACAAATCGTCTATTTCGTCTTCAATTTTATAGACTTTTGAGCGGCTGAGGTTTTTGCCTTCCAAAGTCAAGTCTATATCCGAGCCATTCTTAAAATTGCCTTTTGCCCGCGAGCCATACACTATAACTCGTTCAACTTCGGGATACTTGCCGAAGACACCGTTGAGTTTCTCTATGACTGTTTCTTTCAATCCGAACCTCATATTGTTCTTTACTTGGAAAATGAACCTTGTTCTCTTGCGCGCAATTGTTCCATCTTTTGCTCGAATGTTTCAAAAAGATCGAAGTATAGTTCAAGTATGTCTTTGGTTATTCCTTCCGCTACCTCTTCGTTGTAAGTGTGAGAAGTTAAGTTCCTGCTTTTTATCATTTCCATCCATCCCTCACCGTCAGTAATTAAACCTTCTCGGAATGCATTTCTCGTCGAGTCTTTTGATCCTATTAGGTTAGATATTCCTTTGTCTTCTAAAAAGTCCTTCATAGTCTTCCAGGCCAACTCGTGGGTAAATTCAAATCCTTGAATCAGGCCTTGCGATTCCAAATTGGACAATAACCGGGTTTTACTTAATGCCACGGCTTCACGCAAGTGTTCGAGGGCCTTTCTGTAATTCTGAAAGCGTTGTATCCACCTTATATCTTTGTTTTCCATTGCCTACTTTTTTACCAGTTTCAATATCTCCTTCTGTCCGCCACGATTCATTTCAAAATCCAGCGCCGCACCGTCGTATTTGAGGAGTTTTACCAGAATTTCTTTTTTGCCGGTTTCGGTCGTGTAGAGTTTGTCATTTTCGGTGCGCCAGATTCCCGCTTGCTTTTGAGTGCCGAATTGGGCTGAATACGTACCGTCTTCCTTAAACTCAAAACTTACTTGTGTTGCATCCATGCCACTGGGTTTGTCCATGATAAGCCATTCTGTTCCCTGCCATTTGCCGAACAAGGCTGGGTTTTTGTCGTTTGCTTTCTGACAAGCAGTAATGGTAAAGAGTGTCAGTGCAATTGTTAAAATGTTGATTTTCATATTTTTAGATTTTCTCAGTTAACTTAATGGCTTCTCTTGCAATCGTTTCTGCAGCATTGGGCCTTCCCAACTGTCGGATACTTTCGCTGAGACTGAACGCAAGCGCTTCGCTTTCCAGGATCAGCAGTGCATCTTGCAGCATTTTTTCTCCCGCATCGCCATCGTGAACGAAGCGAGCGGCCCCTATTTCTACCAACGCAAGTGCATTTTTCGTTTGATGATCTTCGGCCACATTGGGTGAAGGGACGAGAATGGCCGGCTTTCCGACCAAGCACAATTCACTGATAGTCAAAGCCCCTGCCCTCGAAATCAGCACATCTGCAGCCGCGTACAACAAATCCATCCGGTCAATAAATTCACGGCACTGAACATTGGGCAATTTGGCCGTTTCCATCGCGGAGTATTCGTACTCGTAGAATTTTCCGCATTGCCAAATCACCTGAATCTCCACCCCACCCCGGCCCTCCCCTATTGGGAGGGAGTACTTTTCAAAAAACTCCACATTGTCCCGCATTGCATTATTCAGCGTCCTGGCTCCGAGGCTGCCACCAATGACCACGATTGTTTTCTTTTCCGGGTCAAGCCCATAGTATTCCAATGCTTCCTCTCGTTTGCCTTTCAGGTCCAGAATGTCGGAGCGCACCGGATTACCTGTGAATACAATTTTGTCCTGCGGAAAAAACTGCTCCATGTGATCGTACGCCACGCATATCCTGGCAGCTTTTTTGCTTAAAATCTTGTTCGTCACTCCGGCGTAGGAATTTTGCTCCTGTATCAGCGTCGGGATGCCTGCGCGCTGTGCTGCCTGCATTACCGGCCCGCTGGCATATCCACCCGTCCCAATCACTACATCCGGCTGAAACTTTCGCACTATGCTCCGGGCCTTCCAGAGGCTTTTCAAGAGTTTGAACGGGAAAGAGAGGTTTTTCAAACTCATGCTCCTTTGAAACCCTGCAATGTTCAGTCCTTCAATGGCGTATCCCGCTTTTGGCACACGCTCCATTTCCATCTTGCCGATTGCGCCCACAAACAGGAATTCTGTATCCGGGCGCATTTTTTTGATAGCGTCAGCGATCGCGATGGCCGGGAAAACGTGGCCTCCGGTACCGCCGCCGGTTATTAATATTTTCAGTTTTTGATCGCTCATATTGCAACGCGGATTACGCGGATATTTTAACGCGGATTACGCGGATATTTTAACGCGGATATTTTAACGCGGATTACGCGGATAGTGCGGATTTACGCAGATTGAACATATTCATTTTCGATTATTTGGCAATCGCTTTCGTGAATTATCGTATACCCTTCTAACAAACTCTGGCTTTATTCCAAAATTCAAAACAAGGCCAACTTCAATTGGCATTGCCCTCAGATAATGAAGCAGTTGTGCTTCGTGAGGATCTTTGATCGTTGATTGCGCTTTCAATTCAAGAATTATTTTCCCTTCCACCACCAAGTCTGCACGATATTCCCCCATCAATATTCCCTTATAATAAACCGAAATCGGTTTTTCCTCCTCTACCTCCAAACCCAATTGTCTCAATTCATAAGCTATAGACTTTTGGTATATTTTTTCCCGAAAGCCATATTGCAATTGATTATACACCTCGTAAAAAGCCTTTAGGATTTTGTCTGTCAATTCTTTGTGCAATAATTCCATAATTTGAATATTATGCGTTTTGAAAATCCGCGGAAATCAGTTTGATCCGCGTAATCCGCGTTGCCTTACTCGAGCCCTTCAATATATTTCGACACACTCAATATCATCCCCAGGGAAATACAACTGAACATTACACTTGTGCCTCCCATCGAAACCAATGGCAAAGTCAGACCTGTGGCTGGCACGAGGTGCAGGTTGACTGCCATATTGGCCAGCGCCTGCACTGTCAACATCAGGCTCAGACCAATGGCCAGAAATGCACCGAAGGCTTTGGGGCTATTGGTAACAAGCCGGACGTTCCTCAAAAAGAGCAGCACATAAAGTGCAAGCACGATCGTGCCGCCAATCAAGCCGTATTCTTCGCAGATGATCGCATAAATAAAGTCGGCATTGCAATAGGGCAGATAGTGACGCATCATGGAATTACCGGGGCCATTGCCGACAATGCCCCCTTTGGCAATGGCAATTTTGGCCTGCTGTACCTGAAAGCCACCGTCTTCATCATGGAGGAAAATTTCAACCCGTCTTTCCCAAGTATTTACCCGCACCAGGTCAAGTTCAGGGTAGACTTTGCCAATGCCGACCAGAATTACAAAAACCATCGTACCCAACACCATCATCATTATGATGTACTGCGCACTTACACGCCCCATGAACATCAATAGGACACAGGTGGCAAACAAAATCATGGCTGTACTGAGGTTCGACGGGGCAATTAGACCGCATACCAACACCACTGGTATGATGATTGGAAAAAAAGCCTGCCTGAGACTGTTGATATAATCCTGCTTGAGGGTCAGTGCCCGCGCTACATAAATTATAAGGGCAATTTTTGCCATTTCAGAGGGCTGGAAACTAATGCCCGCGAAACTGATCCATCGGTTAGCGTCATTGATATTTTCGCCAAAAAACAGCGTGAAAATCAAGAGGGGTATAGTCAGCAATAGCATGGGCCGCGCGAACTGCTGGTATCTCCGATAGTGTATCAAATGACACAGATAAACCAGGAAAAGTCCGAAAGCCAGCTTCACGATATGCCCGATGATCATACCCGTGGTATTGCCCCCTCGGCTCCGCCATGCCTCCCAGCCGGACGAGGAGAACACTGCCAGAATGCTGAACAAGCTCAGCACGGCCACGATCATCCAGATGGTACGATCGCCTCGAAGTTCTGCTGCTATGCGGTTGCCGAGTGACATGGTTGAGTTATTTAGATATTGGGATATTTGGATATTGGGATATTGGGCTTAAGATCGCTTTATAGAATTCGAGGTACTTTTTGGCGGCTTTTTCCCAGGTAAACTGGGCGGCCCAGGTTTGCATTCTTTGTGGTTTTTCCGGGTCATTTTCAAAATCTTTCATGCCTGCAGAAAAGGTTTCTATCAGTGTCTGCGATTCAAAATCATCGAAATAATAAGCTTCGCTTCCACCTATTTCCGGGAGACTCGTGCGCTTGGAAAGAAACACGGGCTTTCCCAATGACATGGCTTCCACTACCGGCAACCCAAAACCTTCTGAAAGCGACGGAAAAAGCAATGCCGTACAGTTTTTGTAGTATTCCAACTTTGCTTCATCGCCTATGGGCCCGCAGAATTCTACCCTGTCAGCCACCCCAACGCTTGCAGCTTCCTGCTCAATTTTTTCGCGATAACCCCTGTTATCTGACCCTGCAATAATCCATTTGTATTCCTTGTTCGTTGCCAAAATTGGCATGAGCACGTGGTAATTCTTTTTGGGGTGAATGCCTATTGAAAAGAGGAACGGACGTTTGACATTGGACGTTTTACCCGCCGTAGGCTTGCCGAAGGAGGGTGGACGCTGGACGTTGGATATTGGATATTGGACATTGGACATTCGCTCCGCGAAACTCCCTCCGTTATAAATCACACTTTCCACAGTTCCTGCTTGTATTTTCAAATGTTCGTGTACCCATTTGCGCACATTTTCTGAGATATAAACCAAGCCCTTGGCTCTATTGATTTTCTGCTGTATAGCAGCCAATCGGCGACTTTTTTTTGCTTCAGAATAATCCGGCCGATCCAAAAAATTCAGGTCATGTATGGTAATAGCCAATGGTGTCTTGCGACTTCTCGGCATATATTCCGAATCCTGATGCATAGAGTGCCACAGCGATTCTCCAAAAGATGGCCCAACTATCTTGTGCCAAGGCTTCACCGCTTTATAAGTCATTCCTTTGCCAAACTCACCTATTCGCTCTTGCGGAACCAGGCAAGCGAACCCCAAATTCAAGGCTTCCTGCTCCGCCTTCGCTAAAGCTACGGCGGATAAAAAAGCGTGGCCCAATTGGAGGCAGTATTGCCCAAGGCCGGAGTACGGGTTTCGCAAGCGTTCCATTTCAAGCACGATGGTTGGCATTCGTTGGCGATTTGTTTATTGGGTGATTTGGGGATTTGGTGATTGGTTTATCCGTAAAACAGCCTCCCGAAATTGTGCCCCCCGATCCTCATAGTTTTTGAACAAATCAAAACTCGCACAAGCCGGGCTTAGCAAAACTGTATCTCCTTTTTTCGCAAACCCTGATGCCTTTGCTACGGCTTCTGCCGCACTCCCCGTCTCCACCATTGGCTTCTTCATCCCTCCGAACACCTTGATTATCTTTGAATTATCCAAGCCCATGCAAACGATGGCCTTCACCTTTTTTTTCACCAATTTCAAAAGTGGCGCATAATCGTTCCCCTTGTCCTGGCCACCAACAATCCATACTGTCGGTGCATCCATTGCCTGTAAAGCGTAAAAAACGGAGTCCACATTGGTCGCTTTCGAGTCGTTTATCCAAGTCACACCACCGATTTTGGCCACTCGTTCCAGGCGATGCGGTGGCGGCACAAACGTGTTTAACCCTTTTTGAATCTTGGCCTGCTCTGCACCCAGCAAAAGCGCAGCGCGAATGGCACAAACGGCGTTGAACATATTATGGGGACCGCGCAAATTGCCTTTTGTCATGTCGAAGGTTTGTTTCCCAATCTTGATCTGGCCGTTTTTGTAAAAGCCTTTTCGGATGGCGATTTGCCTGGGGCTGCTTGTACTCACTGAGTGACTTGAAGTCACCCGGTGAGTAGCCAGTATTGGGTCAAACCCATTGTAAATGAACTTGTCGCCGCGCCCTTGATTCATCGTGACCCGAAACTTCGACGCTGCATAGTTTTCCAGTTTGTAATCATAGCGGTCCAAATGGTCGGGCGTGATGTTCAGCAGCATGGCAATTTTGGGCCGGAACTGCTGAATATCATCGAGTTGGAAACTTGAAATCTCGAGCACAAAAACCCTCTGCGCCTCCGCGCCTCTGCGGTTTCTTAAATCCTCCAGCACCATTCGAGCAAATGAATTCCCCACGTTACCGCCTTTTCGCACGTCCAGTCCGGCAGTTTTCAAAAGGTGGTAAGTCAATTCAGTCGTAGTCGTTTTGCCGTTCGAGCCAGTGATAGCGACGAGCTGGCATTTACCTGCATGACGATATCCAAATTCTATTTCACCGATCACGTTGATGCCCTTTGCACGCACCGCTTCCATCACCTCGCTCTTTTCTGGAATGCCCGGGCTTTTGATTATTTCATGGGCATTCAATATCTTTTCCTGGGTGTGTTGGTTTTCTTCCCAGGCAATTCCTGCTGCGTCCAATTCGGTTTTGTATTCGGCTTTAATTGCGCCTTTGTCTGACACGAATACATCATAGCCGAGGTGTTTGGCCAATAGAGCCGCACCTGTACCGGATTCACCGGAGCCGAGTATGACGAGTCGTTTTTTCAAGTTTTGGTATTTTTTGCCACTAATTGCACGAATTAACACGAATCTAATTGGTGAAAATTCGTGTAATTCGTGGCTATCGAATCTTCAATGTTATTATCGTAGCCACCGCCAACAAAATCTGCACAATCCAAAAACGCACAGAAATCGTTACTTCGTGGTAGCCTTTTTTCTGATAATGGTGGTGTAAAGGAGCCATCAAAAACACCCGTCGGCCTTCACCGTATTTTCGCCTGGTGTATTTGAAATACCAGACCTGAATAATTACTGACAGGTTTTCCACCAAAAACACACCGCACAATACAGGAATCAACAATTCCTTACGCGTTACTATCGCCAGTGCTGCAATAATTCCACCCAATGTCAAACTTCCCGTATCGCCCATAAATACCCGGGCCGGGAATACGTTATACCACAAAAACCCTATACAACCACCCAGCAAGCAAGCCGAAAAAATCACCAGTTCGCTGCTATATGGGATATAGAATATCTTCAAAAAATCTGCCGCCACCGAGTTGCCACTCAGGTAAGCCAACATCCCCAAGGCTGCAATTACTATCGCCGAAACGCCCGCCGCTTGTCCGTCCAGTCCATCTGTAAGGTTGGCTCCATTACTCACCGCGGTGATGACCAAAATGACCATTATGAGAAAGAAAACCGAGCTCAGATCACGGGCGTTATCATTTAAAAACCACAGGAAGCGCGAGTAATCCAGTTCGTTGTTTTTGAGGAACGGCACGTTCGTAATCGGCGCTTTCACGTACACCATTTCCTTGTAAGTATTTGGTGCTGAAGGGTCTTTTACAAAAAGCGTCTTTGTTACCTCGTATCCTTTTTGGGCCGCCACTTCAGGTTCCATACGCACCACCACTTCGTCATTCATCAACATTGTAATACCTACTATCAGTCCCAAACCCACTTGACCCATTATTTTAAACCTGCCTTTCAAGCCCGCTTTATCCTTTTTGAAAACCTTGATATAATCGTCCAAAAAACCAATCGCGAACATCCAAACGGTGCTGAACAGCATGAGCAGAATGTACACATTATCAAGGCGGGCCAGCAACAAGCACGGAATGAGCGTAGCCGCTACGATAATGATCCCGCCCATGGTCGGCGTACCAGCTTTTGAGGTTTGACCAGCTAGCCCCAGGTCGCGCACAGTCTCTCCTATTTGCGATTTTCTTAGCCAATCAATGATGCGTTTCCCGATAATCATCGAAATCAGCAGCGACAGAATCATCGCCATTCCAGCCCGGAACGAGATGAATTTGAACAGGCCCGCTCCCGGCAGGTCGTAATGTTCTTTTAAGTATTCAAATAGGTGGACAAGCATGGCTGTTAAACGATATTGGGATATTGGGATATTCGTTTTAAAAATGGCTGTGGGGCGATGTTGCATCGCCCCGCAACCTGCTCAAAATCAAAATAGTAGTCCCTCCACTATTTTATTGTAAAAGCCATTTTCGGCTTATTTCTCTTCAAAAAACTTCGACAACATCTTCTTGTCATCGAAAGGGTGTTTCACCCCTTGTATGTCCTGGTACTTCTCGTGACCTTTCCCTGCAACCAGGATCACGTCATTTGGACCAGCGAGCCGGATCGCCGTTTTGATGGCTTGCTCGCGGTCTTGAATCGTGAGCGTTTTTTTCAGTCCTTCTGCGTCCAGCCCGGCTTCCATGTCTTTCAAAATCGCCGCCGGGTCTTCGTTGCGGGGGTTGTCACTGGTCAGGATCAGTTGGTCGCTTAGCCGGGCAGATACCTGCGCCATAACGGGGCGTTTTGTCTTGTCACGGTCGCCTCCTGCGCCAGTTACGGTGATTACCCTGGAGCTTTTCTTTTTCAATTTGGCAATGGTTTCGAGTACTTTTTCGAGTGCGTCTGGGGTGTGCGCGTAGTCTACAATACCGATGCAACCGGGTTTTGAAGGGTGGTTGATATAATCGAAACGGCCTTCTGCTCCGGGAAGATTGCTGAGTGCAGTGAGGATAGTCGTTTGGTAGACCTCGGAGGTTTTAAAAACCTCCGAGGTCTTGGCTCGACCCAGCAACATCGCCACACCATAGGCCGCCGCCAGATTGTAAGCATTGAATTCCCCAATCATCCGCGCATGAATTTGCGCCCCATCCAATTCCAAATGCAGCCCTTCGAGACTGTTTTCGATGATTTTTGCTTTGAAATCGGCGGGCTTTTTCAAGCCGTAGGTATGTTTTTGAGCACGGGTGTTTTGCAACATCAACAAGCCGTTTTTATCGTCGGCATTGGTCAGTGCAAAAGCCGTTTTGGGCAAATCGTCAAAGAACTTCTTCTTGGCATCCCGGTATTCGGCGAAGGTTTGATGGTAATCGAGGTGATCGTGCGTGAGGTTCGTGAAAACTCCCCCTGCGAACGTCGCCCCGGCAATCCTGCGCTGATGCACCGCGTGACTGCTGATTTCCATGAACACCTGACTGCAACCCACATCGGCCATTTGCCGGAGCAATTCATGCAGTCGAACCGCATCTGGCGTGGTGTGCGTACTGGCGATGACCTCCTCCCCTACCCTGTTTTCTACAGTGCCGATGAGACCGCATTTGTAGCCTAGCGCTGTGAAAAGTTGCCAAAGCAGGGTGGCCGTTGTTGTTTTTCCGTTGGTGCCGGTGATGCCGACGAGTGTTATTTCTTCAGTAGGGTTGCCGTAGTAGTTAGAAGCCATTTGACCGAGGGCCTCGGCTGCGTCCGGGACGCGAACCCAAGTGATAGTCTCACTTGAAGCGAGACTATCACTTGGCCGCTCGCACACTACTGCTATCGCCCCCTTTTCTATAGCCTTGTCAATGAACTGATGCCCATCCACCGCCACTCCACGCACCGCCACAAATACATCTCCCGGCTGCACAGCCCGACTGTCGAAGCGGATTTGACCGATTTCGATGTCCGTGCTGCCTTGTGCTTCAAGCACTTGCAGGTTTTGGAGAAGGTGGGTTAAAAGCATTGATTCGATTATTCGATTGATTCGATTGGGACGATTGGTTCGATTACAACGATTCGTTGAATTTTTTCGATTGATTTATAAGCAATTGCCATCGTCATACTTACCGCAATCGCAACAATCGAATCAATCGAATCAATCGAACTAATTGAATTACTCTAAAAATAAAACACATGTCTGCCCATTCGCCCTTGTCCCCGGCGCTAAACTCTGTCTTCGTACCTTTCCCACTCCTTCCGCTCGTACACGGCAGCCCCGGTTTTCCAGCAGGTAAATCGCGTCTTTTAAACCCATCCCTACTACGGAGGGGATATTTTTATCGCCAACTGCCCGATTTTGAATCGCCAAGCCAAGACTGTCTTTGGCGATAATCACCCCCCAATCTGCCAGGTCAGGTGCGGGGTTAAAATCAAGTCCAAGCCATTCCAGACTTTCCTGGATATCCTTCTTTGAACCCGCGTCATAACTTGGCAACTGACTGTATTTCAAGGGTAATGGCTTCTCGGCGTTCACTGGTTTGTGCAGTTCGGCTTTCATGGCAAAGCACTTGTCGGCGATTTTTCGGAACACCGGAGCAGCCACTTCCGCACCATGATAACCGCCGCTCTCGGGCTCGCTGATCACCACGATACAGGAGTAAACCGGGTTATCGGCAGGGAAATACCCACAGAAACTGGCCTGGTGACGAATGCCTTTGGTAGCACGGAATTTGTGATAATTCACTTGTGCCGTGCCTGTTTTGCCCGCTATGTCATAATTGGCCGTATAGATGTTTTTTGCAGTACCCGTATGCACCACTTCTTTCAGCAACTCTTTTGCTTTTCGGATGGTGTTTTTGGAAGCAATGCTTCGCTTGATGGTGTAGGGGCGGAATTCTTTGATGACTTCCCCGTAATGTTCCGTGCGCTGTACGAGGTAGGGTTTCATCATTCGCCCGTCATTTGCCACTGCGTTGTAAAACGTGAGCATTTGCAGGGGCGTAAGCAACAACTCGTATCCAATGCTCATCCACGGCAGGGTAGTTCCGCTCCATTCGTCCTTGGGGTCTTCCGGGTTTTTCACTTTCGGGTTTTCTTCGCCCCCGATTTCGATGCCCGTGGGCATGTCGAGATTGAAGTCTCTGAGTTGCTCCACAAAGGCAGTTGGTTTGCTTTTGAAATAGCGTTGAATAAGCGTGGCTGTGCCAACATTTGAAGACTGTGCAAAAATTTGGCGGATGGTCATGGAATCCAGTCCATGTGGCACCGCATCAATGAGTTCTTCGTCATAAATCTTCACTTTGCCACCAAAAACAGGAATTTTTTCCTCAAAATCAACCAATTTCCCCGCTTCGAGCATGGCCATAAAAGAGGCGAGTTTGAACATTGAGCCGGGCTCCACACGCTCCCCTACGGCGTAGTTGTAGGTTTCCCAATAGCCTTTTTTACCTTCCGACTGAGCGCGGCCAATGTTAGCCATCGCCCTGATTTTCCCGGTTTTCACCTCCATTACGATGGCACAACCATGGTCTGCATTGTGGGTTTCACATGCATCGAGCAGGGCAGTTTCTGCGGCGTCCTGGATATTTATGTCCAAAGTCGTCACCACATCGTCGCCGGAAGCAGGTTCAATTTCCGCGAGGTCATCAATGGGGATGTAGATATCGCCCGGCACTTTCAACATAAGTTGCTTGGGCTGGTCGTCCCGTTTCCCTTCGAGGATGGTATTGAAACTTCCTTCAAGACCGACTGGCAATGCTCCTTCTCGTTGCGTATAGCCGATGGTTCGTTGCGCCAAAATTTTGAAGGGCCGCTCCCGTTTGCTGATCTGCTCGGCGATAAAACCGCCCGCATGTCGTCCTTCCCGAAAAATGGGAAAGGTTTTAATCAACAAGTATTTAGAGTACGGCAGGTTTTTAGCAATCGGGACATAGCGAATGCCACGTACTGTTTTTTCGGCAGCGCGGAGCGTGTCGAACCATTGGCGGTAGGCCCCCGGGGTATACTGTTGGTCAATATAGGTGGAGAGTAGCCATGATAGACTGTCTACCGCCTGGTCGTTGAATATTTCAGGCGTCAGGCCTTCAGATTTTGCGTCAAAATGTATGTCAAAGAACGGTAGTGAGGTGGCGAGCAGAGATCCGTCGTCGGCCAGAATATTGCCACGTTGACTGGGCACGGTCACCAATTTCACATAAAGACTGTCGGCCTTGGCTTCCCACTTGGCGGAATCTGTGATCGTCAGTTGGAACAAGCGCATCAAAATCACGACAGCCACCATCAGTACTACGGCTGCTACCGTGTACACGCGGATGAGGACTTCGTTTTTGACATTGAGCACTGAGTGAGTGTTAAGTGGTTAGTGTTAAGTGTTATTAGATTCGTGCTTTTTTGGTTGATTGAGGTTGGCTTTTCTGGTTTTGATTGAGCTGGTAGTCAATCTCATAACTTCGTCCACATCGTTTAAAATTGAAATTTTCTCTGATTCTGTCAAGTAATCCGTTGCGTAAAGCAATTCAATCCAATACCTCGTTTCATTCAATTCTTTTTGGGCTACCTCAAGTTTATTGATAAAATCTGCCCCAGATTGTGCATACTCAGACTCTCGAACCATTGCACCCGGGTTTGTACCACTTTTAAACAACTGCCTCGAAATTTCAAATTCTTTCTTGTTCTCCCTTAAGTGCTTACAGAGCTTAACTATCCGTATGGCCAATTGAAAACTTTTCTCTCTTAGTATTCCCTTATTTGGTTGTTTATTTTCCATTTTTAAGCATCTTTGAGTGCTTTGTATCACTTAACACTAATCACTTAACACTAATCACTTAACACTAATCACTTTAGGCCCTTTGTTTTCTAAATCCAATCCTACTGGCTCCAAACTTTCATCAATCTGGCTCTGCATACTCTTATACATCGTCTCGCTTTTTATAGAGGTATATTCCCACTTCAACTCCTTGATCTCCTTTTGCAACGACTGGATTCGGCGTACGCCTTTTTCAGAAAAATGTGCGTTGGCGATATACAGAATGCCCAAACCGCCCAAAAAGAGCAGGTACTGAAAGTTGCCGAATACCAAATCTGTGGTGTGGCGACTTACGTTGAGGGCGTTGAGTAATTTGTTAGCCATTCTTTAATTGATTCGATTGGTTCAATTGGGACGATTGATTCGATTGTTTTGATTGATTCGAATACGACGATTGGTTAAATTTTTTGATTGGATTGTCCGCAATTGCCAATCGTCACACTTGCCGTAATCGCAACAATCGAATCAATCGCCACAATCGAATCAATTTTTCGCTGCTACTCTCAGTTTTGCGCTCCTTGATCGGATGTTTTGCTTCGTCTCCTCGGCACTTGCTTCCACAGGTTTCTTGGTTATCAAACCCCAAGGTTTTGTGATGTTCCCGTAAAAATCTTTGTCTGGCTCGCCTTCCACATTGCCGGTTTTCATAAAATGCTTCACCATTCGATCTTCCAAAGAGTGGAAAGTGATAATTGCCAAACGACCTCCCGGCGAAAGCATCTCCAATGCATCTTTCATAAAATCTTCCAATGCGCCCAGTTCGTCGTTGACCTCCATCCGCAAGGCTTGAAATGCTTGAGAAAAGTATCGCATCCGCTCGCCCATCAGGTTTTTGCTGCACAGCTCTAAAAAATCGCCTGTTGTTCGGAAGCGTTTTTTTTCGCGCTCCTGAACCACTGCCTGTGCGAGGGTTTTCGAATTGCGCAGTTCCCCAAATTCGCTGAATATGCGCTGCAATTCTTCTGCACTTCGTGTATTCAGCAAGTCCGCAGCAGTTTCTCCTTCCAGACGGCTCATGCGCATATCCAATTCCGCTTCAAAACGGTACGAAAAGCCCCGTTCTGCCGTATCGAGTTGGTGGCTGCTCACACCCAGATCGGCGAGAATACCATTCACTGTGCCGACACGGACACCTTCCGCGCGCAACTGGCGTTTCAAATACCTGAAATTAGATGGGACGAAAGTGAAGCCCGGGCTGGCTGAAAATTCCTGCTGTTCAGTGTTCCGGTAAGCATCTTCGTCTTGGTCAAAGGCAAACAGGCGGCCTTTCCCGCCCATTTTTTCGAGTAATAATCTGGAGTGACCACCGCCGCCAAACGTCGCATCCACATAAATCCCACCGGGCGTAATACCCAGCAAATCAATGCTTTCGTGTAAGAGGACAGACTCGTGGTACACCATTTGAGTGTTAAGTGATGAGTGTTAAGTGTTCGCTTCAGGTGTCACATCGTGCAACACTTATCACTAAACACTTATCACTCATTTCCCTCTCCGCCCATCACGTCGTTTGCCAAATCGGCAAATTCGTTCGGATCAAAAGCGGCTGTGGAGGAGTACTGATCTGGCGACCAGATTTCAATCTTGCCGTTCATGGCAAGCAGTACTGCCTCTTTGGTGATGCCCGCATAGTCCATCAAAGGCTTCTGCAACAGGATTCTGTCCGCGCTGTCGGTAGTTAGATGGTACGCTCCGTAATGGAAGGCGCGTACAAAAGCGCGGTGCCGGTCGTTGAAACTATTGAGACGGCTCAACTTGGCAGCGATGCCGTCCCAGACCGGTTTGGGGTAAAGTGTGAGACACTTCTCAAACCCCCGGTTTACTACAAATTCATACGCCGCACCCTCGCCGTTGGATCCTGCTGCAAGAGCAGGTAACTGGCGGAGCAGCGCGGTTGGTAAGCGCAAACGGCCCTTGTCATCAAGTGCCACCGGATATTCACCGATTAGTTGCATTGTAGTGTGGGACTGAACTTCTGCTAAGTATGAGTCGGGACAAATGTGGGATCGGTCATCAATTCACAGGGACAAAAGTAAAGGCAGTTTCCATATTTTCCCACAAAACGACACAAACAATGCTTTTTTTTTGAAAAAAAATGAGGATATTTTTTTAAAATATTGATAATCAATGATTTAAAATAAAGAGAAAATTTGAAAAATATTTTACTCAACAATGAAATTACCCATAAAAGCGATGATTTTCTCCAAAAAACAAAACCTATAACAGGCTTTTCATTATAAAAAGAGATCAATATGGCAAAACAAGAGGCAACTCTTTGCAAAAAATAAAAATTGTGGGAAAAAGTGGAGAACCTTGTTGATCATTGCCTGCCCGAGTGGGAAAATGTGTTACAATCCGCAGTTGATTGCAGGTTTTTCGAGGCAATTCAGCACAATAGTGTTGGTTTCTATGGCCAAAGGCAATCTTTTCATGCACCCTGTGTATGTTTGCGAAGATTCACGTTATTATGGCTACCATTCAGAAGCCGATTACAATATGAGAAATACCCTGCTGTGTATGCTGGCCTGCAGCATTTCCCACTTAATGAATGCGCAGACGCCTCGTCCTTGGGAAATTGGCCTTGGAATAGGCTTGGGCGCTTATGATGGAGACCTGCAAAACACATGGTCGAACCCGGGAAACCTGGCTGCAAAACCCGCTTTGTCTGCCCATTTCCGCTACAACCTGAGCAACCACTTTGCCGCCAGACTCGGCTTACTTTATTCCAAAATTGCGGGCGACGACCAAAATTTCGAGGAACCAGCCTGGCACCACACCCGCGCCTTTTCTTTTGAAGGCCCCATTGTCGAGTTATCCCTTCAAAGCGAAATCTACCCTTTTGGGCTTTACAAAGTGGGAAAGCGAAACAAGTCAGGGCTTGGCAAAAACCGCTGGGTGGCAGCTCCATTTGTTTCCATTGGAATTGGTGGAACATTTTTTCAGCCTAAAAATGACTGGAATGACGAGCATGGCAATGGAGGGGTGTCCCCTTCACTTATACAAACGGATATAATCGAAGCAAAAAACGCAGCCCTAAGTATCCCGATGGGCCTGGGAATCTGCTTCCGAGTCAGCAACTCCTTTACTTTGGGACTGGAGGGAGCATTGCGGTACACATCAAGCGATTATTTGGACGGCATCAGCCAGGCGGGTAATCCGGCAGCCAGGGATTGGTTTTACACAGCTCAGTTGGCGGCGAGTTATACTTTCGGACAATCCACAAAATCAGGCCGACGACCGGATGACGAAGCGGATAAACCCTTAGCCTCCGATTCCGATGGCGATGGTGTGCCCGATGACAAAGACGATTGCCCCGACGCTCCGGGATTACGCAGCCTCAAAGGGTGCCCCGATACTGACCGGGACGGTGTGGTTGATAAAGATGACCTCTGCCCACATATAGCAGGTTTGCCTACAACAGCCGGTTGCCCGGATCGCGACGAAGATGGCATCGCTGATAAAGACGACAATTGTCCTGATTTGATAGGAGTAGTTGCCTATCGGGGATGTCCGGCTGTAGACCGTGATAAAGATGGCGTAGCCGATGCCGAAGACCTTTGCCCCGATATGAACGGCCAGCTGCGCTGGAAAGGATGCCCGGATTCAGACGGCGATGGACTCCCTGACAACAAAGATGGCTGTCCAGGTATCGTCGGGCCTGAAAACCTGCGCGGTTGCCCCGATACCGATGGAGACGGCATTTCAGACAAAGACGACGAATGCCCAACCATACCGGGCATTGTATCCAAAAACGGCTGCCCGGAGACCATGCCTGCCGCGATAGGGGTGCCGTACAAAGCAGTTTATTTTAACTCGACCCTGGACGACTGGCAAGTGACTTCATTGATTACCATTGACGAGATCGTTGCTATTATGAACGCCGAGCAAGCACTCTATGCCCGTGTCGAAGGCCACACGGACAATACCGGGCGGGAACCAGCCAATGACCTGCTTGCAGAAAAACGAGCCAAAAAATGCCTCGACAACCTGGTATCCAGAGGTATCGCTCTTGAACGGCTCAATTATGTTGGGTTTGGCTCAAAGAAGCCGACCGTACCCAACGATACACGGCAAAACCGACAACTTAATAGAAGGGTGGAAGTGCATTTTTATAAGAAGTAGGAGATTGAAGCATTTGAAAACGCATTAACTTTGTAAAAAAATTGGACATGACGAATACGCTTGCAAGGCCACTGCCCGAAACCCCTGTTGACAAGTCAAAGCCCAAACGCTTGTTGACACTGGCTGAATTCCGTCGGAAGTATTCTGATCGAGAGGATCGGTATAAGTATGAATTCAATGATGGCATCGTTGAAAAATCCCCTAGTAGTGTGAATCCAAAACAACTTTTTATTGTCAAAAACCTAAATCGGCGATTCATCCAAACCCAAGCCTTCGCAGATGGGGGAGAACTCATCCCGGAAGTTGAGCAAATGACCTCTGCTGTTCAATTGCGTAGGCCCGACATTTCATATTGGACTGCAACCAAGATCAAAAATGCCACCGAATCTATTTCCGAATTTGCCATCGAAATCATATCGCCCACAGACAATTACATTAAAGTTGGGGAAAAACGCCGCGAATATTTCAGGGCAGGTATGAAGGTGCTGTGGCAAATCATTCCTGAAGAACAGAGCGTATACGTGTATACCTCGCCTACCCAAGTCACAATTTGCGAGGGTAACACGATTTGTTCAGCGGCCCCGGTGATCCCAGATTTTGAAATTGCGGCAGAAGATATTTTTGCAAAATAAGCATCCATGGATTTTGGGAAACTCCTTTCCATTGACAAGGTAGATTTTCAGTTGCCGCTCGAGCCGCCTCAAAACGCTGGGCTGCTTGCTTCTTTGCCAAAACCTTCCCATCCAACACTTTACATAGGCCCCACGGGGTACAACATGAAACCCTGGGTGGGCAAATGGTATCCCCCAGGCGTACAGGAGAAGCATTTTTTGCGACACTACGCGGCGCAATTCAACACCATTGAGTTCAATACTACACACTATCGAATCCCGGATTGGGGTACTGTGGACCGTTGGCAGGAGGAAGTGCCGGACGATTTTCGCTTTTGCCCAAAAATCCCGCAAAGCATCAGTCATGCCCGCGACCTCGGGCTTTCGGGTTCAGAAATGCCCATTTTTTGCGAAGCCATACAAAGGCTGGGAGCCAAGATGGGGTGTTGTTTTATGCAACTGCCTCCACATTTCATTCCCAGAGAATTGAATGTCCTGGCTCGGTTTCTGGAATATTTTTCAAAGAAAATACCGCTCTCCGTGGAAGTGCGTCACCCATCCTTTTTTGAAAAAACCGCTGAAGCAGAATCGTTTTTTAAACTTCTGGAAAAACACCAAGCGGCTGCAGTAATCACCGACGTGGCGGGTCGGCGAGACGTGTGTCACATGCGTGTTACAAATGCCAGAACCCTCATTCGTTTTGTTGGAAATGGCCTGCATTCCAGCGATTACACCCGCGTAGAGGACTGGGCAAAAAGGTTAAAAACCTGGTTTGAAAACGGCTTGCACGAGGCTTATTTTTTTACCCATGAACCAGACAATTTGCTCGGCCCAGAACTGACTGCACTGTGCGCCGAGACATTTGGCCAGGCGATGCCAGGCGTTGCAATGCGCGGTCCAAAGCCGGTGGCCGGGCAGCAGGGAACACTTTTTTAATGGCAAAAAAATAGCCCCTTCAGCCAAGTGACCGAAGGGGCTTATTCATTCAAACAAACTATTCAATTATGCCCGTGGCTCTTTACCCAGGTTCTTTGTGGGTTTGCCCATACCGGCTTCACGCCAAATTGCCTTTTTGGACTTTTTGGCTGGTGTGGTTTTTTCAGCCATTTGAACAGCGTTGATCGCGTTAACGATACCACCACTCACACAGAGTTCTGAAAACTTCACTTTTTCGGTCGTGGAGCCTGGCTTGAGAACTTCTCCATCCTGCTTTTCTACAGAAGCCTCCATGATGTGTTTCACCTGTACCGCAGAGAGTTTGGGATAATATGAACGAATCACAGCAGCTACCCCTGCCGCAGCCGGGCTGGCCATGGATGTTCCACTTGCAGGACCGTATTTGCCATTAGGAACTGTGGACTGAAGTGCTACTCCAGGGGAAAAAAGGTCCACGTTCTTTTTTCCGTAATTGGAGAAACCAGCCACACGCTTTTCGCCGGATTTCCAGTGCAATGCACCAATTTCCATCCAGGTCGAAATGCGCCGTTCTTTGCCGAAAAGTCCTTTTTTTATAGGCTTTAGCAGATCGTCGTTGGGGTAGTTATCATCGGAGTCGTTGTTGGCAGCACTGTTGCCAGCAGCGTGTACGAGCAACACATCGTGCTGGGCTGCGTAGCGCATAGCCTGGTCAACATACCATTTCTGTGGGCTGTAGCCTTTGCCGAAAGACATGTTGATGACGCTCGCGCCATTGTCCACCGCGTAGTAGATCGCATTGGCCACATCCTTATCGCGCTCGTCGCCATCTGGTACGCAGCGCACGGTCATGATGCGCACATTGTCTGCCACGCCTTTGATACCAATATTGTTGTTGCGGTTGGCGGCGATGATGCCGGCAACGTGTGTGCCGTGAAATGCATCGGGGCCTTCATATTCGTTGGTACCATAGAAACGGTTGGTCAGGTCGTTCGGGTCGTCGCCCACCATGGCGCGGACATTGCAGTCGGGGTTGAGCTGGTACTCTACCTGATTGTAGAAAAATGCAGCCGCTTCTTTTTTGGCATCTTCGAGGTCCTGACGTGAAGTGAGGCCATTGGCCATGACTTTCGTGATAAGTTCGACCGAACCCTTCAATTCTTCGTTGCCACTCACGTCAATCGCAGCCACATTTTCGGTGGTAAATTCTTTGCCATTAAGGGCTGTTTCCACCGCATTAAAAGCGTCTTCAATGGGCTTGATTTGCTTCATGGCATTTTCCATGCCGTTCACAGCTTCTGCACGTTGTGGCTCAAATTCGTCTTTGACCTTTATCCAATATTTATACTCATCTGCCGCATCACCGTGAAGATTTTTGGGGTCGGTGCCATCAAAGCGTTTTTTGAGGCGGGCATATTCGCGGGCGAGTTCGAGGGACTCGTGGTTGACGTTGCCGCCGGGGCCAGCGAGGAAGTTCCAGCCGTGGATATCGTCCACATAGCCGTTGTTGTCGTCATCCTTACCATTGCCTGCAATCTCGCCCGGATTCACCCACATCACATCCTTGAGATCTTCGTGGTCAACTTCCACACCAGAATCAAGTACCGCAACGATGACCGTCTGGCCCTTTTTGCCTTTGCTTTTTAGCATCTTAAGCGCCTCGTCACCGCCTGTCCCATTTACACCATTAACAGTAGGGTCGAGGGTGAACCAGTTTTCGGGGGCTTTGCTTTGCGCCGACAGAAACAAGCCAGGAAGGCAAGCGAGGACGACGAGAAGACTTTTTTTGAAAATCATGTCAGAGTGTAATTTTTGGCTCCAGCATCCTTCGCTCGAATCTTCGGGAAAGGATTGAAATGGAGCAGTTATCAATTTAAAAAAACGATTCGGCTGCCACACAAAGAGGCATCCGAGTATTTGTAACGGCAAAAGTAGCGTGTTGTGCGGGGAAGGCGTGAAGTTTAGACAAAAGCGCGGGGAAAGGGGGCTGATGGGCAAGGAATGGCGGCAGTTGGCAATGACACTTACCCGGCAAAGCATTCCTTCTGGCACTTGATTTGCCGATCCTTTGTCTATCCTTTCACTTAATTTATCCCATCATGATTTACCGATTTTCTACCCTTATCCTTGGGGCGTGGCTCACTTTGGGTTCTTTCAATTTAAACGCGCAAGGTTTCAGCGTTGTCATTGACAGCGTGGAAGTTCAAGCAGGCGATACGGTTTGCGTACCTGTGAGGGCTAAGGGGTTTGTAGATATTATTGCCTTCCAATACTTCCTAGCTTGGGATAATCAAGTCTTGGCTTTTGTGCGTACACAGAACTTCAACTTGCCAGGTTGGAGTGCATCAGATTTTATTATTTACGTCCCCACCAACATTTTAGTGGTTACATGGGATGATCCTAACTTTCTATGTATAGACAGAGCGGATGGTGAAATACTGTACGAAGTATGCTTTACGGCTATAGGCGCTTTAAGCAGCAGTACATCCATCGTACCAACCGGCTCTGGTGGCCCCCCAACTTTTGGATCCGAAGAGGCCTACAATTGTTTAGGCCAAGAGGTCTGGAATTCTACGAGCAATGACACCGGATTTGTTAAAATCGTAGCATCTACCAGCACATTCAATGCGCCTAAAAATGAAGCATTCTCCTTCCAGCTTTCTCCCAATCCCACAGCATCATCAGCACAAGTGGTTTTTCAATCACCAGGCACAGGCAGCACAATTCTCCTGGTGACCGATGCGCTGGTGCGAATCGTTTATGAGCAAAAAGCAACAGTGAATATGGGCGAGAACAGGTTTGAAATTCCAGCCAGTGCTTTGAATGTCAAGGGAATGTATCAGGTTTCGCTCCAAACAGCGCAAGGGATTTCTTCGAAAATACTGAGCGTGTATTAAAGTTTAATATGGATACCTCGGATTTTGAATATCAAAATCGCTTATTGATTTCGAGTGGTTTTTTGATTTAAGATTGCAGATTACATGATTTTAGATTTTAGATGTTTGGCGCCTACGCCGGGTATTTCGC
>JBJXGZ010000064.1:0-62134 GCA_046160625.1 Saprospiraceae bacterium | reverse complement strand
CATGCCCGTCTTTACGACAATACAAATACCATGCTCTGGCACAACAAATCCCCAAATAAACACATACTCAAATAAACAATCTCCCCGCTGCCCTCGCCACATTCTGCCCATCCATGGCCGCGGAAATAATGCCTCCAGCATAACCGGCACCCTCCCCGCAAGGAAAAAGTCTTTCAATTTCTGGATGCATTAGAGTATGTGGATCGCGGGGAATACGTACGGGCGAACTTGTCCGGCTTTCCACAGCCACCACATTGGCTTCAGTAGTAAGAAAGCCGCGCATTTG
Organism: Saprospiraceae bacterium; assembly: GCA_046160625.1. Taxonomy (GTDB): domain Bacteria; phylum Bacteroidota; class Bacteroidia; order Chitinophagales; family Saprospiraceae; genus M3007. Next base: position 61,848 of record JBJXGZ010000064.1, on the reverse strand, counting down.
GCGACCAAAATCAGCCAAACCTTCGCGTAAACGTTTGTATATGAAGCCCGGAAGTAATTCATGAATCGGAGCGGGATACAGCCCTGGGATATACGAACCAGGAGGCAAATCTTTCGACATTTTCCCTGCGATGAAATCGGGTAGGCGCAGCGCAGGCCCTTTTTGACCACCATCGCCTGCTGCAAAAAGTCGTTGCTCCACTTCGGACTGCAATTCCATAGCGGCAAATACCCCATGTTTAGCCCATGGCTGAAGGTCTTCTGGCTCTACCGATGTCACCATACCTGAATTGGCAAAGCCCCAATCGCGGCGGCTCATGCTCATGCCGTTCACCACGATTTCACCGGGAGCGGTAGCAGAAGGCACAATCAAGCCGCCTGGACACATACAGAAGGAAAAAACACCGCGCCCGCCTACTTGACACACCAGACTGTAGCTGGCAGCAGGGAGTTCGTCAGAACGCTGATTTTGCTTGTATTGAATGCTGTCAATCAAGGGTTGTGGGTGTTCAACCCGAACACCGAGTGCAAATGGCTTGGCCTCGATTCTGATGCCCCTGTTATAGAGCAACCGATAAATGTCACGGGCAGAGTGGCCGGTGGCAAGAATGACGCCATCAGCAAGCCATTCCTGAGAAGGGGAAATTTCGGGTTTGGTTGTTTGGGTGTGAACGCCCAGTATTTTTCCATCTTTTAAGATGAAATCCGTGACGCATTGCTCAAAATGCACCTCGCCGCCATACTGCAGGATGGTTTGCCGAATGTTCTGCACCACTCCAGGCAGTTTGTTCGAGCCGATATGTGGGTGCGCCTCGCTGAGGATATCGCTTTTTGCGCCGTGTTCAACCAGGAGTTGCAAGGCTTTTTGCACGTTGCCGCGTTTCAAAGAGCGGGTGTATAATTTGCCATCGGAATATGTGCCGGCTCCACCTTCGCCAAAGCAGTAATTGGAATTCGGATTGACCTCGCCAAATTGCTGAATGGCTTTCAAATCGCGGCGACGGAGTTGCACGTCCTTGCCCCGGTCGAGCACAATGGGCTGAATACCAAGCTCCAACAATTCCAACGCAGCAAAATACCCCGCCGGGCCTGCCCCTACAACAAGCACCTTTTTTTTCCCATCGGCGGGACGGAAACCATCGAGAATGGCAGCCCTTGGGATGAAAATCTCTCCCGGACCGAACACCTCTACCCGAACGCGAAAAACCGGCTGACGCGAACGCGCATCCAACGAAGATTTCAAAATTTCGAGATGGGAAATTTGGTCAGGGCGAAGGCCGGATTGACGTGCAGCTTTTTCCAGCAACAGGCCTTGATTCTCGCGTTCGTGCGGAAGCAGCACGAGTTCAACTAATTGTGCCATAATGTCTTGTGTCCCGTTTTTATCGGGAAAAATTAAGTTTTAAGTGACAAGTAACAAGTTACTTGCCGCCTTCCCCTTTGCGTGTTAGCCGCTGCTTGTCTTCAGAAATGTAAAAGGTATCTGGTATGAATATTTTGGTAACCGCAATTTCAAGGCACTTTTGGCCATCGAGGCGTTTAATGGGTTTTCGATCGAGATTTTTTGTAAAAATCCTGACCTGCTTTGGGTTAGGGACTGTGGAAGAATCCGTAGCGAGGTCGTAGCGGCCAATCTTAATTAGCTCTGCGAGTATTTCGCGAGAAGCATCCCAAATTTGAACATTGGTTTCCACCAGAATCGAATTGCCTGCCCATTCGAGCACTTCATATTCGCCTGCCACCTCAAATTGTACCGTTTGGGCAGAATCTACCTCAAACACCTGGTACATGGTGCGTTCCATCTGGGCTTTGCCAGGGGTGTTGAAAGCCAGTAAAATAAACAGAGTATGCAAATGGGGTAATTTCATGTTCCTGAATAATTTTGGGCAAAGGTCGGCCCAAGTAGCCAAACAAAAAAATGCCCGAGCGTGTTTGCGCTCGGGCACATTGCCTAATCAATTTATTAAGTAGAAAACCTAGAGTATTAACCTCATTTTTTAGCCTCAGCCAAGGTGGCAGTGCTCGGCATCATTACAATTTGTAAGCCTTTTGGTACATAGACTACAAAAGTGAGCGTCTCCTTAAACTCTTGACCTTTTACTTTCAAATGCTTCTGCAAATTGGGGGCGGTGATCACGAGCGCGTCGCCATCTACTTTTGAGGAGAGATTGTAGCGACCGATGTTGGCAAGTTCGTTCAGCATAGACCCATTGCCAGAGGGCAGGCTGACACTGATTTCAAAACGGACACTGGGACTATCCCACACCTTCAGGTCAATGGCACCTGGGAGTTCAAGCCTCAGTGTGCTTTTGCCATCTGTATTGAAAGCCTTGGTGAATGTTTTCCCTGCCGTGGTTTGGGCAGAAATGGAGGCAACAAGGGAGGTGATAAGGATAATTGCGAAAGAAAAGCGTTTAATTGTCATGGCGAACCTCCTATTTTTAATGGGTCAAAGTAAGATTTTTAAATTGGAAAAAGCAAACATTTTGCAAACTTTTTTTCACAATCATATACGCAACACCAAACAATACGGTTGGGTGCAACGCCAACTTTTTTTAAAAATAGTTTTTTACAAGAAAAATTGGAGAAATCCGGTGCGGCGCCAAAAAGGCAACGCAAGATTCGGAGTAATTTGAGGCAATCAAGATTTCTGATCGGATTCAGATTTTTTGCCCACTAATTCGTCTACCGATACGATCTTTCTATGTTCGGTATGCTGGAAATGTTTGTTCGGGTCGCGCATTTTGAAAAGCGCCACGAACTGCCGCAGCAAGAATTTCGGGACCTGCCGCAACGCGTTCCACACTTCAGGTGGTGCAGCATCCAGGCGGAGCGACCACAAGATGTTAAGCGAAAAAATTGCGAGGGCGGCTAACAGTATGGCACTCCAAATCGATGCAACAAAAATCGCCAGAACAGCTAAACCGATGGCCAGGCCTAGTTGGATGAACATGGGCAGTGCAAGGGTGACAAATCCAAAATAAAATTGGTTGAAACTCAGCCCTAAAAACCCGCGCCTAAGTATGCCCAGCGCATTTGGTATGTTTTGAAAATAGGAATAGAGCCATCTGCTGCGTTGCGTTTCCACGGCTTCCCCGGTTTCTACCTTCTCATCATATACAATGGCTTGACGGGCATAGGCGATCCGATTATTACCACGGAGCAAGAAATTTTGGAGAATCTTGTCCTCTTGCAACATTCTCTTTCCCTGCTCTTTGCCCTGCTCAATATCCGGGCTGCTTAAGTAGGCCTTGAAAAGGGACGTTTCAGTGGCCATACCAGAGCCGCTGATCACTGCTGATCCGCCCAATCGGAATGGCACTTCGCGCTCAATGTAGTTTTTGTAGTGCTCCCCCATGCTATCGAGTGCGGCATAAGTAGTGTCGAGGTTTTTGGCAACGCGCTGCCCTTGTACGCATCGAAAACCCAAATTGACAAAGCGGTCTATCTCCTCCAGAAATTTTGGATGGGCAAGGTTATCCGCATCAAATACAACGACATAATCGTGTGGGAGGCGAAAATTTTCAATGGCGTGGAGCAGGCTTTTGACTTTTAGTCGGAGCGGTTCGCCTGGGGGGAGCACTACAAAACGCTTGTCTGAAATGCCAAAATCAAATGCCGGACATTCGTCTGCTACAAGGTAAATCGTGAGGTTTGGGTGGGTCTGTTGGAGCAGGGATTCAACCAAGGGGCGGGCAATGGCGGCATTTCGGTAAGCAGTGATGATGCAGGCGTAATGGTGAATTAGTGGACCCTCCTTCGCTTTGGCTACGGCGGGTAAATTGGTGGATTGGTGATTGGCGAGCGATTTCAGCACTTGGGTTTCGCTCCTAAATTGCTGCGCAAACAACACCGTGACAAATGGGTACACGAGTTGCAGGACAATAAGTAGGCAAATAAAAGCGAATAATAGATTCATGGCGCTTCGAGAACTTCCGGAAAGTTGCTTGATGATTTAATTCCTGAAAAAACGCCCTTCCAAAACGCATTCAAGTTTTCAAACTCAGCTTTCAAAAGATAAAGGATGCTATTTTTAGGCAGGGTTACAAAAAATAAAAAAGTAAAAAACACCTGCAGTCTCCAGCCCCTAAAGTTGCGGCGCATGAAAAGTATTCGGTTGCGTGTAAGATAATAGGTTTTCGTCGTGCCCATTTTGTTGAGGGTAAGGCTTTCCTTATGCCAGACGCGGGCTTGTGGCTCTACCCAAACCTCAAAGCCCGACCGACGGATGCGCTCGCACCAGTCCAGTTCTTCGTAATACAAAAAAAAACCTTCGCACATCGGACCAACTTGCTCCAGCACTTTTCGGGGTACCATCATTGCAGCACCATGGGCGTATGCGGTTTGCTTAGGTTTGACATACTGCCCTAGGTCTGGCTCCCGTTCTCCCAGGGTCCGGTTTCGTCCTGTAAATGGGGAAACAGGAGTCATTCCGCCGTATTGTATAATGGGAATTGGGTTTTTCCCATCCGCCTCGACCTGTGGGAAATAACAAATCAAAGGGCTGACAATCCCAGTATTGGGTTCAGATTCAAAGTGTTGCAGCAATTGCCCGATACAACCAGGCGCTAGTTCAGCGTCGTTGTTGACAAAAAAAAGGTATTCGCCCTGAGCCAAGGGGAGCGCCAGGTTGTTGCCTCCGGCAAAGCCAAGGTTTTGCTCGCTTCGAATAAATTTTACCTCTGGGTATCGTGCTTGAAAAATAGAAGCGGGGTTCTCCCGGCTGGCATTGTCCACGACTAATACTTCCACATTGGAGTAACCCTGCCTTTTGATGCTGTCGAGCAAGGCACAGGTTGTTGCTGTTTCGTTGTAATTGACTGTGATGATGGAAACCATAAATGCTAAACACACAAGCCTAACTCAAACCTCCTCCTTTTGCACAAATGCGCCGAAGGTTTTTAGCACAATTTTAAGGTCGGCCAATACGGAATATTTTTGTTGAGAATAAGCAATGTCAAGGCCAATGCGTTCCTCCGCAGTCATGTCTGGTTGGCTTCGCTTGGAAATTTGCCAAAGCCCCGTGATACCTGCCGGGGCAAGAAAACGAGCGCTCCATTCGTCGCGGGTAAGCGTCTCTGCTTCGTAGAGCGGTAGTGGGCGGTTTCCAACGAGCGACATCTCACCACGCAAAACATTGATGAGTTGCGGCAGTTCGTCAATGCTGTATTTCCGGATAAACCTCCCCACCCGCGTAATTCGGGGGTCTTGAGCAATTTTGACAAAAATAGGTTTGCCGCTCGACGTTCCGTTTGGGTATTGGTTGAGGTGCTGCATCTGGATTAATTGCTCCTCAGCGCCGGCATACATCGAACGGAGTTTCAAGAACTCAAAAACCTGATAACCAGAGCCGACTCGTTTTGATTTGTACACCACCGGGCCTTTTGATTCGAGCCAAATTGCCAACATGACGGGCATCCAAATCCAGGATGTGAGCACGATACCTAAAGCAGCACCTACAAGATCAAAAATGCGTTTCCCCAATGGGATACGGAAACCAAAGATTTCAGGCTTTACCCGGTTGCCGGTTTCTAAAACCTGGGGCTTGTATTGATTTAGGAAATCCAGGCGGCTTTCCAGCATTTTCCAATCCACCGGGACGGTGTAGCAATCGTCAATGCCATTGGCTGCAAGGGCTGTTTTGTTGGCGGGCTTCCCTTTTTGGGTGAACACCACCAGTGGCACAGAGCAGAGGTCGGGGTGGGCCGCCATTTGTTGTGCAAGCCGAAAGTGGTCGCTGATGAGCCAGTCGAGGTCACACAAAACGGCATAAGGCAAGTTGTAGGTGGCGAGCTCCCCTACACGCCTTCCAAGCCATAAAAAGGCACGGAAGCCGTTTTTTTCCATGGAATATTGGTAGGTCGTGCTTTGATAGGGGAAGTTGCGAATACTGGAATCAAAACTTTGATCAAAGCCGACAAAAAGCAGTTCTCGCATAGTAGCGAGCTCGTAATCGGAAGTGTGCGGGTTGGGATGCATGATTAAAATTAAGTAAATCGGTGTTTGTTGCGTTTGTCCCTGTCTGTCAGCCAACGATATCCATCAGCCGATCTTGGAGTCTGGTAGGACTGAACGGTTTGGCGAAATATTCGTAGGCGCCCAGCATCCTGTATCGGTGTTCTTCGGCGCCTTCGTCTGTATTACCGCTACCAAGCACCACCACTGGTATATCGGCCCACAGACCACTGCAACGCAGGTTGGAAAGCAAGGCAGCACCGTCTAGCTCCGGCATGGTCGTGTCGGTGACGATAACATCGGGCATCACGCCTTTGCTTAGCCAACTCATGGCTTCAAGGCCATTTTTAGCCCCTACTACATCAAAATTTTCGGAAAGAAAATTGCCAATAATCCGGCGAAGACCATCATGGTCTTCAACGAGGAGTAACCTTCTGCTCATAATGTAATCGATGTTTGGTCAATGATTAGGCCCACCACACATTAGGGTGTGCCAAAAAGTGTTTGCTCCTGTTTAGCAAACAGTTGTATCTACAGAAGGGGGGATTAATCTTCAAACAAAAGAGTTCCTCACACGTAAATTTGTGGAGGAAAGGATTAAAACCTGGGAGGTTTTGAAATACTGAGATTAATAAGTGCTATTTATCCATACAAAGGTGAGCACTTAGAAGCATTCAGATATTACACAGTTCCAGATGAAATTTGTAAGATTCACAGGTTCTACTACACGCTGAATGAACAAAGATAATGCCGTTTGTAAAAAAGGAAGATCCACAAGGCTTAATTCTTGGGCCACCGACACTGCAATTATCAAGGCATTTTAGTTAATAAAATAGGTAATCGCTTCTTTATCAATTTTTTGGGTTCAAATACACGTCTTTTTGTCTTTTTAGTTAAACTCCTAGAAAACGGAAAAATACCGATCTCAAATAGCCCAATTTTACTAGGATGCAACTATCCAGCAAACCCTCGCTTTACCTTTGACGCTTCAAACCCTTTGCGCGTGCTCAAAATCGTTTTTTGGTCGGGGCTTGCCCTCATTTTCTACGCATACCTTGGCTATGGGCTTGTATTGTGGGCCTTTTTGCGCGTCAAACGTTTGTTTAAACCTGTTAATCAATTCGAATTGACTTCTCTGCCCGAAGTCAGTTTTGTCGTCTGCGCTTACAATGAGGAGGATTGGCTGCTTCGGAAAATTGACAATTCAATTGCAATCAACTACCCGCGGCACCTCATTCAATTCTGTTTCGTAACGGATGGCTCAGACGATCGCAGCGCCGAACTTGTACGAACCTATCCTTATCCTCCCGACCTGCGCTGGAACCTGCTCCACCAACCTGAACGGCGCGGCAAAATAGCGGCTTTTCAACGGGCTATGCTACAAATTGAAAGCCCCATAGTGGTCAGCACCGATGCCAACACACTCGTGAACCCCGAGGCCATCCACCGACTTGTACGTCATTTCGCTGACCCGCAGGTAGGGGCTGTGGCCGGAGAAAAACGGATTTCAATGGCTGAAAAAGACGACGCGAGCAGCGCAGGCGAGGGCATCTATTGGAAATACGAGAGCCTTTTAAAAAAGTGGGATGCAGAACTTTGGTCTGTTGTCGGTGCAGCGGGGGAACTCTTTGCATTCCGCAGCGAATGTTACGAACCCGTGCCAGCCGACACACTGGTGGAAGATTTTTATCTCACCATGCGTATCGCACAACGCGGCTGGAGGGTGCAGTACGAGCCTGAAGCCTGGGCAGCAGAAGCCTCTTCTGCTTCAGTGGCCGAAGAAATGAAACGAAAAATTCGGATTGCCGCTGGAGGCTTGCAAGCTGTGTGGCGGCTCGCCCCGCTCCTCAATCCGTTTCGATATGGGGTGCTGAGTTTTCAATATATATCCCACCGGGTGCTGCGGTGGACACTGGCCCCGCTTTTGCTTCCAGTCTTCCTGGCAATCAATGTTTTGCTCGCGCTTGAAGGAAGCCTTTTTTACCAGATTTTGTTGCTGGCGCAAACCCTGTTTTACCTGGCAGCTTTGGCAGGCTGGATTTTGGAACAACGTAAATTGAAGGTAAAGGCACTCTTCGTACCCTACTATTTTTGCCTGATGAATTGGGCGATGTACGCAGGTTTTGTGCGGCTTCTGCGTGGAAAACAGTCGGTAATTTGGGAGAAAGCTAAGCGGGCAGGGGAATAGCAGTGGCAGTTGGCAGTTGGCAGTTGGCAGGGGCAGGGGCAGTGGCAGTTGGCAGGGGTAGGAGGCAGGGGCGTTTGCAGTATTCTGAAAAAATTTGTACTTTAGTAGTACATAATTTTTTTCGAATCATTAAAACCAAGTGTTATGAGTAGTTCATCGGGAAGTTTTCGATCGTTGAAAGTATATCAACTTTCGTATGATTTAGCTATGGAGATATTTTTTCTCTCCAAAAATTTCCCTAAGGAGGAAACATACTCATTAACAGATCAGATACGACGTTCTTCGAGGGCTGTTCCTGCAAATATCGGAGAGGGATACAGAAAAAGACTTTTTCCAAATCATTTTAGAAGTAAAATGACAGATGCCGATGGTGAGGCAAGTGAGACAACTATACACCTTGACTTTGCCAGAAACTGTGGCTACCTCTCATTAGAAAAGCATCAAGAACTGATAAAAAAATATGAGGAGGTAGGCAAAATGCTCGGGAGCATGATTATGCATCCAGAAAAATTTCTTCCAAGGTGAGTGCCACCTGCTACTGCCTACTGCTACTGCCTACTGCTACTGCACTACTGCCTACTGCTATTCACCGTCACCGCTCCCATCAATCGGTCGTAACGTGCGCCAAAAGGGCGAAAATAAACCAGTATGGTGTATTGGTTGGTCGTGGCATACCAGTTTCCTTCAAACCCGTCGAGGTCGCGTTTACCCGTGTTTCGATCCACTACCAGGTATTGATAATTGTAAAGACCCTGTTTGAGCCAGGTGTCGCACCAGTAGACCTGTGCTGTTTCGTCGTACTGCATCTTGAATTCGGGCTTGAGTTGCCAGTCGGTCAGTTCGCCAAACACATATACGTCCGCGTCCTCGAGGGGAAGGTTTTGTTTTATTGAAAAAAGCACCGTGGCGTAATCGCACTGGAGTAACGTCTGGTTGGCATTCTGATTGTCAATGACAAAACGCCCGTCGGCATCGGGTCGAAAAAGAACCGGACGATCGAACCGCGACTCATCAGGTTTGAGCGTCACTTCAAAATAAGTGGGTTTATCCACAATGTTTTTCACGTACTCGCCCCTGTAATCGAAAGAACGAATATCAAAAAATCGGAACTCCTTTCCCGCCGGGAAAACAATTTGATCCTGATAGTCGAATACCAGATTGTCGCCCCGCGTGATGTAGGGCTTAAGCGGCCCCAGGGCATTGTCCCAACGGCCGTTTTGCAGCACAAATGCCTTTACATCGTTTTGAGGCATAGAGATTCGGACGCTTTTGGGCACTACGGTAAAATCAATTTCGTGATGCGTGTCCAGTTTTTCAACCTGAGCGGTACGCACAAATTCTGAATCAATGCGCCATAATGGCTCCACCACCATAAACCGTCGCACTAACACGAGCCGATCCTCCTCTTCGGTATCAAAAACATTAAGCAGATAGTTGCCTGAACGCACCCAACGGATATTCCGGTTGGGAAGGCCCAGTGTGTAATGGGTATATTGAGCAAGTGTATTGAAGGAGTTTTCCACCGAAGTAATTCGATCCTCGGTAAAGCCATCCAGATATTCGTTCTCGTCCAGTTCCGAGGGTTGCCAATCACTATTGCAGTGCGTGAGTGTGTACTTGTAATCCTTGAGTTGATCGCCCAGGTGATCAAATTCAAGCACGAGCACATTTGGGCTTGTTTTTAGGTTCACGATCGGCTGTGAAAGCGGGGAGCCAGATAGGTAAAGTTGAACAGTACAAATATCGGGATCAAGGATTTGGTTCTCTGTTTGGGAGAACAAGAGGCTTGGGAAAAGGACGAAAAGTATATAGCGCATGAGGGGATTTTGGATTTTTGATCTTAAGGCTTAAAACTTTTAACTTGAAAATTGCTATTGGCAACTTTTATTCCTGCCAAGTTGCTTCGATCACCATGGGCGCATCGGTACGAGGGTGTTTGAATGCCAAACGATGGGCGAGAAGTTTGATTTCGTGCTCACGCCAAAATTTCGCACCATACAGCACGTCGCCTACAATAGGACAGCCAATGTGCGCGAGCTGCGCCCGTATTTGGTGAAACCGACCTGTTCGCGGCCGGATTTCCAGAAGCGCATGTTCATCCTTCATTTCCAGCAATTTGTATTCCGATTCGCAAGCTTGGGCATCTGGTAGAACACGGTCGAATACCAACGCTTTTTTGCCCGTTTCGTCCCGTTTAAGCCAGTGACTTAGGATGCCCGATTCAGTGGACGGGGCTTTTTCTACCAGAGCCTGATAGGTTTTTTCAACTTCCCTACGCTCGAATTGGTTCATCAGTTCGGTAAGCATGGCCTTTGACTTGGCAAGTATCAGCACACCGCTCGAAGCCCGATCGAGGCGGTGCACAGCGCGGAGGTAGGGGCTGACTTTCATGCTTATGCCTTCCACCTTGTCCATCAGTTTTTGACGGAGTATTTCCAAAGCCTCTTTTTCTGCTGATGGATGGCGGGCAGTACCGCTTTCAGACGAAAGTCCGGAGGGTTTGTTTATGACCAAAAGGTCAGGGTCTTCGAAAAGAATTTGCATGGAAGCGAGGTTGGTGGATATTGGGATATTGGGATATTAGGAAATTGGGATGCAAACGTAAGGGTAAATGGGCTTTGGGGCCGAAAAGGAATCTGAGACGGAGATTCTCCCGTAAGTTTCGGCCATCAAACTATATTTCAGATGAACAACAAAAACTGTTTTTTTTTCCTAATTGCAATGGTCTGCCTGTCTTCTTGTGCTGTGCAACCTAATAAGGCTTTCAATCCGACTAAAGTGCCGCCTTTGCCTGACTATTCAAAACACGAAAACTGGGCGGCACACCCGGATAAAGCAGACCCTGCTGACCTTTCACCTTCTCTTAAGGAAGCGCCCAATCTCCAGGCGGATGCGGCAGTGGACGTGATTTATTTCTACCCGACCACCTACACTGGGGGGCTGCATCACCAACTGGATTGGAATGCCAGCGTTTCAGATGCGAAAACCAACCTCAAAACTGACAAGGAACCCATTCAATACCAAGCCTCCCTTTTCAATGGTGCAGGCCGGGTATTTGCGCCTCGTTACCGTCAAGCCCACCTCCATGCTTTCTTTACCAAAAAGGACACGGCAGCTGCTCGACAGTCCCTCGAGCTTGCATACACCGATGCGAAGGCGGCTTTTATATACTACATGAAACATTGGAACAATGGCCGCCCATTTATTATCGCAGGGCACAGCCAGGGTGCTCGCCATGCCATGTTTTTGATCAAGGAAATGATAGAGGGCAAGGCTTTGGAATCTCAACTCGTAGCAGCTTATATCGTTGGCTGGCCTGTTCGCAATGATTTTTACAAGACGTTCAAACCTTGCCAAACACCTGAACAGACAAACTGTTTTTGTTCTTGGCGAACCTATAAGCGTAATTATGGCCTGCGCAAAGCCTTTGAGCGTAACGTAGTTTGCACCAACCCACTTAATTGGACGATCAAGGAGAAAGTCTACGCTCCCAAATCACTCAACAAAGGCGGGGTTATTCCTCCTTTTGATAAAACACATCCAAAAATGACGGATGCCGAAGTGTACAAAGGAATTCTTTTGGCCCGCAAGCCAAAGTTTCGGGGCAGCATATTCTTCGTCTCGAGGAATTACCACGTCGGCGACCTGAACCTATATTATATGAATGTGCGTGAAAATGCCCAGGCTCGGACGAAGGCTTATTTAAGAAGGTAAGTGTGAAAGAATTTCACGCAACGCCGCAACGACGCAACGATATTACGTTTACACCGAGCAAATTCATTGAATAACCACCGCTAATTTCCCATCCTTACTTGCCGCCAGTCGGGTAATTTTTTTCACGCCAAATTTGCTCAAATCGGCTACTTCTTTCCAGTCGGCATCACGGGAGGCTTTGAATTGGTAAAGTTTTGCATTGCTGCCGGTGAGCAAAGTTCCATCCGTCAAAAGGGTAAAGTCTTCGCTGCCGGCGGGCATCTTCAACACGATTTCTTGTGTGTTGGTTTTGGGCTCCCATGTTTTGAGAAACCAGGTTTGCTCGGTCGCTTTTTGCACAAAAAGGAGTTTGCCGTCGGGTCTTTTCAACAGGCAGCGCCCGATGTTGGAGGCAATGCGCAGTGGCTTTTGGCCTTTTGCGCCCACGACCTGTAGCGTGTGTGGCTGTTCGTTTTCCCCCACGATAAAGAAGGCCACCAGGGTATCGCGCAACCAGCAATGATAACCCACATTGTAGATTTTGGGGAATTCCGGCCTGCCGTTGTCAGAGCGGTCGAGCGGAAAAGACCACAAGCGTTGGTTGCCATCTTCCTCCACGCGGACGGACGAAAAGCGTTTACCACCGGGCATCGGAGTTGGCGAATATTCTGCTGTGGTTGGGGTGGCTGTCACACGGGTTTGGGTTTTCAAAAGCAGGTCGAGCGCAATGATATCGGTCTGCGTAGTGTCAGTAGGAAACTGTGCGGTCAACCAAAGTTCGTTGTTTCCGAAGAAGTTGGGCTGGTTGTTGTAACCGCCTCGGTTGAATGCCGTGAGGAACCTCACCGCTTCTGGCCGCCAGCTGCTGTCGGCGGTTGTGGTAAGAGAAAACAAGAGGATGTCGGTTTTGCCGGGGCTTTGCGCAATCGCTGAAAGTGGGAGAACAAGGAGCAATATTGTTCGTAGCATAATTGACAAGTTGGAGGTTTTGTTGGGTTAAATAAACCGCAAGATGTAAGTTTTTGAGGGTGATTTTTTTCACGCAACGCAGTTTTTTCACGCAACGCCGCAACGACGCAACGTTTTGATTGTCTTGAATATTTAACGTTGCGTCGTTGCGGCGTTGCGTGAAAAACTTTTAAAGAGCGAGTACCACTCCCTCCTCTCCGAACCCCCATTTTCCCACCAATGTTTTTTCGTAAGTATTCTTTGTAAGGTACTCGTAAAACTCCGAACGGCGGATGCCACGCGCGCCGAGGCTGACAAGGTGCGGCGTTTCCACCTGGCAGTCCACGAGCCAAAAACCAGCTTCTTCGAGCGCGCGGACCAAAGTGATAAATCCTGCTTTGGAGGCATTTGGTACAAGCGCAAACATGCTTTCGCCAAAAAAAATCTTGCCAATAGAAACCCCGTAAAGTCCTCCTACAAGTGCTTCACCCTCCCATACTTCCACACTGTGCGCCAGACCTCGTTCGTGCAAACGGGTGTACGTGGCAATGAATTGTTCGTTTATCCAGGTGCTGTCTGGTCCAGGTTCGTTGCGTGGCACAGCCGCACAGGCTTGTATCACTGCTTCAAAACAGGTGTCAAGCGAATAGCGGAATTTGCCTTTATTGAAGATGGAACGCATACTCTTGTGTATGACCAACTCCCTGGGAAACAACACAAAGCGCGGATCAGGGGTGAACCAGAAATAATGCCCGCCGTCTTCAAACCAGGGGAACATCCCGTTGGCGTAGCCCAGGAGTGTACGGTCTTCGTGCAGGTCGGCGCTTACGGCCACAAGGCCGCTCGGCTCCGCCCCGTCAGGGTGCGGGAACACTCGAAAATCGTCGTCTGGGAGGTAAAAAACGGGCATTTTTAATTAAAAAAACCGCAAAATGTAAAACAGGAGAACCGCAAAATATAAAATCAAGAGGGTATGAGCCGTACTTCGCTGTCCCGGTATCTGCTTCTTAGTTTTACATTTTAAATTCTCCTGTTTTACATTTTGCGGTTTAAAACTAAACAGCGGCAGGCGCATCTGCCCCTGCCGCCGTTGTTAAAAAACGTGCTGACACGTTCGGGTTCAATTACTTGATCGAAATCACTTTGGTCTTTGCCCACTGGTCGCCGAGGCGGAGGCCTTTTTCATTGGTAAGCAAAACGATCAGCTCGATCAAAGGAAAAAGTGGAATCCACAGCACTATGTTGCGGATGATGCCCGGACCCCAGTTGTTGGTGAGGTGTTGGCCATCTTCTGTAACAGCGCGAAGACCCATTGCTTTTTTACCAAGACTTTGTCCATCGAGGAAGGGCAGTGAATCGCGTGTGAGGCCGTAAGCAACTGCGGCGATCCAGCCAGCGATGGGAACAAAGCTCATTAACCCGATGAGGATAACGTCAATGAGGTAGGCAACAATACGATTGCCATTGTCAGCTTTACGGAGTTCTGGGGTGCCAGATTGGTCGAGTATTTCCATGATAAGAAATAGGATTTGGTGAAAAAATACTTTTTTGGACTTTGGATTTTAGGACGTTAGACTTTGGGCTTAATCAGTAGAAGCGCGGTTTGGGGTTCAATATCTAATGTCCTAAGCCTAATATCTAACGTCTAACTTTCTTCTACCTCCGCTGAAAGCCCCCGGTCGATCAAGGCTCCGCAGAGCGGGATGAGGTCTTTTTTTGTGCCAGATTTTACGGTAGCTTTCCCTTTGTTGTGTATGATGAGGGCTAGTTGCTCGGCTTGTTCGCTGGCATGCTGGAGCACTTGCATGAAACACTCAATCACCCATTCAAAAGTATTGTGATCGTCGTTGAACACGATGATCTGAGCCGGCAAGCCTGTGCCGACATCGTCCATCACGAGTACGTCCTCGTCTTCTTCCCAAAGGGGCTTTGTAACTGGCATGATTGAGTGATTAGTGATTAGTGATTAGTGATGCGTGGCTAGTGATGTTCGTATAGTACTGATCACTAATCACTTAACACTAATCACTCTCAACGTTTGTTTTATCGCCTCAAAATTCGGAAGTTCTCCGGCATTTTCAAGCACTTCTGCATAACGAATAATTCCGTGGCCGTCAACGACGAATGCGGAACGCTTGGACACGCCTTTCAGGCCGAGTCCAAATTCTTTATATATCGCGTCGTACTTTTTGCTCACAACTTTATTGAAATCCGAGAGCATTGGGAAATTGAACCCTTGTTCCGCTTTCCATTTGGCGAGGGTGTACGGACTATCCACAGAGATCGCCAGAATCTGCGCCTCCAAGTCTTCGTATTCCGAGAGGCTGTCGCGCATCATGCAGAGTTCTTTGGTGCAAACGCCTGTAAACGCGAAAGGGAAAAATAACAATAGCACCTTTTTCCCGTGCTGTTCGGAAAGTTTCACGAGCGATTTGTCGCTGGCGCGAAGGGCAAAATCGGGGGCTTTGTCGCCAGCTTGAAGCATCGGTTTGGATTTCGAATTAATATTGATCGTGGCAAAAGTAGAAAACCCGGTCGTTGTAGCGTAAAAAACGTAGTGCGAAATTTGTTACTTAGCCACCGAATGAACGAAGAGCACACGGATGCCACGGATCAGACACGGATTTTAGTCTTGAAATAAATAAAATCCGTGTCTGATCCGTGGCATCCGTGTGCCATCTATCCCAAAAGCGCGGAGCGCTTACCACAACAAAACCATCTTCCCCAAGCTATACTCGCAACTGCTTCCAATTTGTCGCCGATTGCTCAAAAATGACACTCTAGCCACATCTTTTCAGGCAATTAATACCAACAAACTACCTTTGTTTGAAGGTTTTCACATCATACAAAACAATCGTTATGCTCCTTCGCCTACTCTCGCTGCTTGCGTTCATATTGTTCTTTTTTCCTGCCTCCGCCCAAAAATACCTAGAAATGATTGAGGCAGGCACTTACACGCTTACAGAAATCCAACAAGAGGCTGAGGCCTATTTCAACCTCGTTGGAAAGGAGCGAGGAAAAGGCTATAAACCCTACAAACGATGGGAATACACCGCCCAGATGGAATTGGATGAGCGAGGCGTTAAAATCCCCAATTTAGAATTGGCCAAACGCGCCCGTGATTATCGCCTCGCTGAAAAGCAAAACCAGCAGACTGAATCAGGCGGTTTTGCAGGAGGCTGGCAGCAGTTAGGTCCAACTTATTGGAACGCGACTTCCAGCTGGAATCCCGGTGTTGGACGCATCACTTCCATTGGCATTGATGCGAGCAATTCGAATCATATCATTGTGGGTAGTCCTACTGGTGGTGTGTGGAAAACCCTGGACGGCTGTAATACCTGGATGCCGATTACGGACGAGTTCTCCACGGTTGACGTGTACGGCCTTGGAATTTCACCTTACAACAGCAACCTCTACATTTGGGGAAGCACCTCTGGCAAAATCTTTCGCTCCACCAACGCGGGCGCAAGCTGGAACGCAACAGGGAACGCCACTGGCAGCGGACGGGTCAGCCGCATTGTATTTCACCCTACCAATCCTGATATCGTATATGCGGTGTCTGAGTCCAATGGCCTGTTCATCTCTACCAACACAGGAAGCACCTGGAGCGCCGTTGCCGGAGTCAGCGGTGTGCCGGGCTACGATGTAGAGTTCAAACCTGGGGATCCAAACACGATTTATTTTTCCGGAATTTCGGTCTACCGGTCCACAGATGGTGGCAATTCGTTCGCCCAAATCGGAGGTTTTGGCACGGCCAACAACAACTACAAAAGGATGTCGGTAAGCCCGGCAAACCCCAGTATAGTGTACGTGGTGGAGTCAAGTGGTGGCAGATTTGGAGGATTTTACAAATCCACGGATAGCGGCGCCTCCTTCACCAAACTCGTTGACGGCAGTGAAATCAACTATTTTGGGTACAGCGCCACAGGCGACGATGACAGCGGCCAGGCACCTCGCAATATGGACATTGCTGTCAGCCTTACGGATGCCGAAGAAGTCCACATTGGAGGCATCCACACCTGGAAATCCACAAATGGCGGTACGTCCTTCGAACTAACATCTTATTGGACACCAGGTACCGCTGCGTCTCTCGGCGTTGGCTACAATCATGCTGACATTAATATCCTTAAGTTTGTAGGAAACACCTTGTTCGTTAGCTCGGACGGCGGCCTCTATACCAGCACCGACGGGGCTGCAAGCTTTATTGACCGCACCTCCGGTCTTGGCATTCGGGAGTTTTACAAAATAGGCGTTTCCAAAACCAACCCCAACGTGGTATCTGGTGGATCTCAAGACAACGGCACCAGCGTAATGCGGGGCGCCAACCGAGCCTGGGTGGACTGGCTTGGCGCCGATGGAATGGAGACCTTTGTAAGTTGGAACAACGCCAACAACCTGTATGGCACCTCCCAAAACGGTTCTATGTACCGCTCCACCAACCAAGGCACTACACGCAGTTCCATTTCCAAGCCGCCAGATGTGGGGGACGGCGCCTGGGTCACGCCCTTTGAACAGGACCCTCAAGTATCCAATACGATTTATGTCGCTTTCGCCGATGTGTGGAAGACTTCTAATAATGGGAGCGTCTGGACAAAAATTTCTGAATTTGACAACGGGAATATGAACCAGATGAAATTAGCCCCTTCTACCAACCAGCGCATATACGTTTCTCGGGGCGCTAATTTATATACCACAGCCAACGGTGGAACCACCTGGACGACCATAACCTCTGGATGGGGTACGAACAGCATTAGCTACATCGCCGTTCACCCACTTGATCCACTCCGACTGCTTATTGTAACCGGTTCAGGAGTATACCATACTACGAATGCGGGTACAAGTTGGACAAATATTGCTGCTGGTTTGCCCTCCGGAACCAAGTACTGCGCGACCTGGGAAAACACGGGCAAAAACGGTATTTACGTCGGTGGTTTTGGGTATGTTTCTTATACCAACGACGACCTGGCAGGTCAGTGGGTCGGCTTTTTTGACGGACTTCCTAATGCGCGTGTTTATGAACTGGAAATCAATTATGTATCCAACACCATTTTTGCCTGTACTTATGGCCGGGGACTGTGGGAATCGCCCATTTATCAACCTTTGGCACCTGTAGCGGCCTTCGCTGCTGACAAGCGTCTGGGTTGCCAGGAAATGACGGTCACATTTACAGACCAGTCTGCCAATACACCTACCGCCTGGGAATGGAATTTTCAGGGCGGAACGCCCGCTACTTCCACGCTGCAAAATCCTACAGTTACGTTTAGTGGAAGTGGAACCTATACCGTTCAATTGAAATCTTCCAATGCGACAGGAGAAAGCACCTTTGAGGAATTAAATTACATCACTCTGTTTGATCCCTCCACTCCTACAGTAGTCAATGGCGAACGTTGCAATCCGGGTGAAGTCAGTCTTGAAGCGACGGTGCCATCAGGTGACCAGATTAATTGGTACGACGCTCCATCTGCAACGCAACCGCTGTTCACAGGCAATGTGTTTGCCACCAATATTGCCCAAACCACCACCTACTATACAGCTTCCAGCACGGACTTTTTCTCAACAGCGCATGTAGGACCCGCTAACAATGTCATTGGCGGTGGCAGCAATCACGGTGGAGATCAATATTTGATTATGGATGCCTCAAAGCCATTCCGAATAAAATCTGCGATCGTGTACGCCGACGGCGCCACTGACCGTACGTTTCGATTGCGGGATGCCAATAGCAATGTGTTGATCGAAAAAACCGTCTTTGTGAACGATGGTGAAAATCGCATTAACCTGGACATAGACGTACCACAAGGCGCTAACCTGCAAATTGGCTGCATAGGTCCGGCCAACTTATACCGAAACAATGCAGGTGTAAGTTACCCGTATTCCATCCCTGGAATAATGCAGATCAAATCCTCCACAGCGGGTCTGGACTACTATTATTACCTGTATGATATGGAGGTTGAAACCACCGAACGCTGCGAAAGCGACCGGGTGGCGGTGACGGGTGTTGTGAAAAATGCACCCGCTGCACCTATTCTTACGGCATCTGGAAGTACCGTGCTTTGCCCTGGAGAATCGGTGCTGCTTACAGCAGAAAACGTATGTCAAGACTGTGTCGTTAATTGGTCGAACGGCGAAAGCGGGGCAAGCATTACAGTCTCAATTCCAGGGACTTACACGGCTACAATAAACGACCCACTCAACAATACCTGCGGCGATAGCCCGGCCTCAAACGCCCTTACCGTTACTGCGAGCACCATACCCGCTGCCCCTATCATCGCTGCATCGGGCTCCACTGTGCTTTGCCTCGGAGAATCGGTTCTGCTTACGGCAGAAAATGCATGCCCAGACTGTAGCGTGCAGTGGTCAACTGCTGAGACCGGGCTGAGCATTACCGTTTCCACAGAAGGCGTTTATGCGGCCATCCTTAGCAACGTTTGTGGTGAAAGCCCAGTTTCCAACGTAATAAACGTCGCTGTGAATACTGTCCCCGCTCCTGCTGTAGTCTCTACATCAGGCTCCGCGACACTCTGTCCAGGCGAATCGGTTCTTCTTACAGCAGAAAATGTTTGCCCGGATTGTAGCGTGCAGTGGTCTACTGCTGAGACCGGGCCGAGCATTACCGTTTCCACGGAGGGTTTTTATGCGGCCATCCTTAGCAACGTTTGTGGCGAAAGCCCCGTTTCCAACATAATTAGCGTCGCCGTGAATACTGTCCCCGCTCCTGCTGTCGTTGCTGCATCAGGCTCCACGACACTCTGTCCCGGCGAATCGGTCGTGCTTATGGCAGAAAATGTTTGTCCAGGCTGTAGCGTGCAGTGGTCGACTGCTGAGACCGGGCCGAGCATTACCGTTTCCACGGAGGGCATTTACGCGGCCATCATGAGCAATACCTGTGGCGAGAGCCCAATCTCCAACATCCTCAGTATTACCACAGCAACTGCACCAGATTTACCGACTATATCCGCTTCCGGTCCTACAGATTTTTGCCTTGGCGAGTCGGTTGTGCTTACAGCAGGAAACGTGTGCTTAGACTGTATGGTAAATTGGTCCAACGGCGAAACCGGACCGAGCATCACGGTTTCCACCGCTGGTATCTATACCGCTACTGTTAGCAACATCTGTGGTGAAAGCCCAATCTCAAATGCCATCCCGGTCTCCGTAAGCACCGTGCCTGATGCACCTACGGTCTCTGCCTCCGGCAATACAATGCTCTGTCCCGGCGACTCCGTTGTGCTGACTGTTGACAATGTGTGCCCAGGCTGTAGCGTAGCCTGGTCGAATGGAGAGACCGGGCCGAGCATTACGGTACATTGGTTTGCACCTTTTACAAGCTTTTCAGCCGTTCTCAACAATTCTTGCGGCAACAGCCCTGCTTCCATTCCTATCGAAGTGCTCACCTTGTTTTTGCCCGATAGTCCCATTATAGGGCCTGCCGACACAATCTCAATCTGTCCTGGGGAATCAATCCAACTGGAGGTAATGAGCGATGGTTGCTTTGACTGCCCGATCCTTTGGTCGAACGGCGAAATGGGATGGAGCATTATTGTTTCTACAGCAGGCACTTACACAGCAACTACGGGCAACATTTTCAATTTCTGTGGCGACAGCCCTCCGTCTAATGCCGTCACAGTGACCATCCACCCGCCTTTCGTACCAGCGGTGCAGATCAGCAATATCTGCGATTTGAGCGCCCCAAGCGGGAGCAACTACCAATGGTTCGTGGATGGCGTTGAAATACCTGGTGCCACCGGGCAAAACTGGTCCGCAACGGTTTCGGGCGTTTATTCCGTGTCTATGACCGACCTGGAAGGGTGTGCGGGCATGTCTGAACCTGTATATGTGGAAGCCTGTGTGAGTGGGATACTCAATTTGGAGGGCATTGTTTCGGCGCGTGTGTATCCGAACCCAGCGCAGGATCGGATTTTCCTCGACATCCAGATTGAGCGGACCTCAAATGCCCAATTTGATCTATACAGCGCTGACGGACGTTCTGTGGGACGCCTGTTCCAAGGGGAAATTTTACCCGGTGGGCAAATTTTGGAGATCAAGTTGCCAAACTTGCCAGCAGGCATATATCAATACCGACTGGTGACGGAGATGGGGTATGTGAACGGGAATTTGGTGGTGCAGCAGCGGTAAATAAAAAGCCTCCCGGAAAACCCTTAGGATTTGGAGGGAAGCCGGGAGGCTAAAAATTCACGTTAAGGTTCACGGTTTGCGGGGTTTCAAGACGGTGCGGGGCGCCCACACCTTTGTCTTGTCAAACTCAAGATTTTTCAACAGTAAAAACGAACAATCATGCAAACCAACATTTTAAACCGCCGCCTCCAAATCGTCCTTTTCTTGTCATTCATTTGCTTCACATTCAGCAATTGTTATTTTAATGAAGGCGCATTCGGAAACAAAACAGAATGCATAGTTGCAAGTGGCGCAACGGTTTCACGCACTTTTGACATGGAAAATTTCTCTATCGTGTACGTTCCAGATGAATGGAGCGATGTAACCATCGAAAAAGGCACACATTGCCAAGTCACTTTTGAGGGCAAGGAAAATATGCTGGAAGCCATTGACCTGAGCACCAATAACGATGCGCTTCAATTCAAACTCAATAAATGCTTTCAGGGGCTGGAAAAAGTCAAAGTGACTATCACAATGCCATCCCTTAAAAAACTAAGCAACCTTACATTCAACTCGGGGGTGCATGTGCGAGGCTTCAAAGGCTCGACGCTTGACATTTCCAACGACGAGAGCGCGAAGATGGATTTTGACGTCGATTATGAGAAAATCATCTGCCGAATGAATCGTGGAGGCATTACCCTTACGGGCAAGACAGACGATTTGGAAGCCTATTTTTACACCTCCGCTGGTATGGAAGCATTTGGGTTGGAGGCAAAACGCGCCAGCATCATTTCCAACAGTATTTGGACCATAAACGTTAGGGCCACTGAGCAACTAAGCGTCAAGATCAACGACAGCGGTGATGTGTACTACAAAGGTAATCCAACGATTGACGCCACGATTTCTGGTTCAGGAAGATTGATAAATGCCAATTAGGACTTTGGACGTTAGACAATTAATATTGGACAATTGGACGTTAGACATTGGACTTTAGATTTAATTAGTACAATTGTGGTTCAAAGTCCAACGTCTACGGTCCAAGTCTTTTTGCGCGGGCTGCTCCGAGAAACCGGAGCAGCCCGCGCCTTTTTAAAACAAAAACTTTTAAAATAGCGATCTAAAAATCCCCTCACTGCATTATTTTCGCCCCTAAAATCAAATTTTCCCCGTATCTTAATATCCGAAAAACCAAATTTCCAAATCCAACAGCCCATGCTGAAACGCCTACACATCCGAAATTACGCGCTCATAGACGAACTCGAGATCAACTTTTCCGAGCGACTCACCATTATTACCGGCGAAACCGGAGCGGGAAAATCCATTCTGCTTGGCGCTCTCGGCCTCATTATGGGCGAACGTGCCGACACCAAAGTCTTTTACAACGACGCGGAAAAATGTGTGGTGGAAGCCTATTTCGATGTGGCCGAGTACGATATGCGCGAATTTTTTGAGGAACACGAATTGGACTACGATCCTGAAGTAGTCATTCGCCGCGAACTGTCCCCCACGGGTAAAAGTCGCGCTTTCGTGAACGACACGCCCGCCAACAACCAAGTGCTCCAGCGACTTACAGAGAACCTTGTTGACCTGCACCAGCAGTTTGATACCCTCGACATCCACAACGTCAATTTTCAATTGCGGATGATTGACGCACTGGCCGACAATGGCCCGATGCTCAAGGAATACCAACAAGGTTTTCGCCTTTATGCCGCTGATAAAAAACGACTCGCCGATCTTATAGAACGCAGCCAAAGTGGCGCAAAAGAGATGGAATTCCTCCGCTTTCAACTGGAAGAACTCCAGTCCGCTGAACTTACCGAAGGCGAACAGGAAACCCTCGAAGGGGAACTCGCACAACTTACCAACGCCGAAGACATCAAGCGCAGTTACGGAGCTGCCTACAACCACCTTTCAGAGAGCGAGATGAATCTCGTGGGCCAACTTCAGGAACTCGCGCGCAGCATCGCCCCTACCCGTAAACTCTCCCCGCAACTTTCCGCGCTCAGTGAGCGTATGGACGCGGTTATTATTGATTTACAAGACCTTGCCAAAGATTTTGAGCGCATCGCCGAAGGAACAGAACACGACCCCCAGCGCATTGCCGAAGCACAGGAACGGCTCAATGTCATTTACAAACTTCAGAAAAAACACAGTGTATCGGACACAGCTGATCTCCTTCAAATCCAGTCTGATCTCGAAGAACAAACGGCTGGCTACACCAATCTCGACAGTGAAATCGCCAAGCTTGAACAAGCCATCGCATCACAGGAAAACAGCCTCCGCACTACCGCCACCAAACTCAGCCAACGTCGCCGCGCTGTGCCGCCCAAATTCGAGGAAAGGGTACAGACCATGCTCACCCAACTTTCCATGCCCCACGCCCGGCTCAAAGTCGAAATCGCCGAACTTTCTCAACTCAGCCCTACGGGTCTCGACGACGTGCAATTTCTCTTTTCAACCAACATCGGCGCCCGATTCCTGGCCATCAAAGACGTGGCTTCCGGCGGCGAGCTATCGCGCCTGACGCTCTGCACCAAAAGCCTTGTAGCCGATGCTATCCCGCTTCCTACGCTTATTTTTGATGAAATTGACTCAGGCATAAGTGGGGATGTATCCCTCAAAATGGGGGTGATTCTCAAGGAGTTGAGCGCCCGACACCAGGTCATCAGCATCACACACACCCCGCAAATTGCCGCCCGCGCCGACGCACATTATTTCGTGTTCAAAAAAGTGGAAGGCCAGCGCACGGTCACTAATGTGCGGATGCTCGCGCCCGATGAGCGAGTGCGTTCTATTGCGGTGATGTTGAGCGGGAATCCGCCGAGCGAAGCGGCGATTGCGACGGCTAGGGAGCTGGTGGGGGGGTGATTTACGAATTGTTTCCAGAGTGCGGTGGGAAAGACCTACCCACTGCTTTTTGAAAATACTCAATACCGCCCCGGATCAAACGCCCCCACCCCAATACTCGTAGCCTTCCCGCCCGCCATTTCCGCCACCAATTTCCCGGTCCCGGCAGCAAAACTCAGTCCAAGCATAGCATGCCCAGTGGCGATCATCAGGTTCTTCGTTTTTTTAGCAAAACCGATGTAGGGCACTCCGTCGGCAGAAAGCGGCCGGTAGCCAAACCAGACTTTTTCGTGCATTTTTTCTTTCAATTTTTGGAAATCAGCGAGTTCGCGGAACACCGGGTCGTCGGCATAGCCCGGGAAAAAACGCGGCACCGCCTCCAGAATCCCCTGAACGCGCGGAAACAAAATCCGGTCGTTCATGGCCCCGATTTCCATCGTGCTGCCGATACGCAGGCGTTTAGTCCAAGGTGTTATGGCGACTTTTGCCTCCAATAAAATACAGGGGTGGCGCAAAGGCTGGTGCGGCACATCAACCGTCATGGAATAGCCTTTTCCGGGCATCATGGGGAGGTATTCGCCGGCCATTTTGGCGAGGGGCTGTGACCAGGAGCCTGCGGCTAATACAACCAAGTCTGGTCTACTGATAGTCTCACTTGAAGTGAGACTATCAGTAGACGTGAGACCATCAGTTGATTTTCGGAAATTAATCTCCGTGATTTTCCCTTTAGCCTTTTGAATGCCAACAACTTCAGCATTGTAGATAATTCTTACGCCTCGTTCTTCCAAGCGATTAAAAAGTTGCCGCATTAGTTCATTGGGATACAATATCGCGTCGTCTTTATACCATGCTGCGCCGCGCACATCGGGTAAAAGTTCTGGTTCGAGGGCTTGACATTGGGCGCGATCAAGCACTTCGATTTGGAGGCCAAGATCACGGCCCATGCGCACGTTGTCGAGTTCGCCTTTTTCATATTTGGTTGTTTGAAAATAGTTGATGCAACCTGTTTGGTTGTACTCAATATTCATTTCGCCACTTGTTTCCCAGGCAGCGGTGAGATCACGTGATAGCAGGAGCAGTTCGGCCATTGGTTTTGCGCTGCGCTTTACATGGTCTGCGTTGCAAGCGCGAGCGAATTTCACTCCCCAGTCCATCAGTCTCCAGCTCAGCGACGGCCGCACATAAAACGGGCTTTTCTGTTTGAACATCCACAATATGCCCTGGCTGATAATTCCCGGCTGTGCCAAGGGTGCGAAATGTGAGGGCGAGAGATAGCCCATGTTGCCATAGGAACAACCTTCTGAACCGTCGCCGCGTTCGAGCACGGTCACATCCCAGCCTTCTTGTTGGAGATAGTAGGCGATGCTTAGGCCGATGATGCCGCCGCCGATGATGATTGCGTTCATGTGAATTGTGGATTTGGTTATTTGTGGATTTGGTTATTTGGATGGTCAAGCCTGGGTGCTCGAATAACCAAATCCACAAATAACCAAATCCACATCTATCTAACAATCAGTTTTTCCCGTTCCGGCCCCGTTGAAATCATTTTGATGGGCACACCAAGCATCTGTTCCAAATCTTCAAGATATTCGCGGGCTTCGGAGGGAAGATTATCGAACGTGCGGATGCCCTCGAGCGAAGCATTCCAGCCTTTGTATTTTTTAAGCAGCGGCGAAACCTCCGTTTGGCACAAGTCGAAGGGCAATTGGTCGGTCGTTTTTCCGCCGTATTGATAATGAGTGGCAGCGGCGATTTCAGTAAAAATATTCAACACGTCAATCTTTGTCATGCAGATTTCGGTCACGCCATTGATGAGGTTCGTGTAGCGAAGCTGGGGCAAATCAATCCAACCGCAACGCCTCGGGCGACCAGTAGTAGCACCGAATTCCATACCTTCTTTGCGGAGCAGCTCACCCGTTTCGTTGTCCTGTTCGGTCGGGAAAGGCCCGCCGCCCACGCGGGTGCAGTAGGCTTTCGAAATGCCAATCACCCGCCCAATTTTCTGTGGCGCCACCCCTAATCCGGTGCAAACTCCGGCAGTAACAGTATTGCTCGAGGTGACAAAAGGGTAGGTGCCAAAATCAATGTCGAGCATACTCCCTTGAGCCCCTTCTGCGAGGACTTTTTTACCTTCTGAAAGCGCGTTGTTTACAAAATATTCGCTGTCCACCATTGGCAAACTGCGAAGGGTAGCGAGACTGCCGAACCATTCCCGCTCTGCCGTTTCGAGGTCAAAGTCTATCGGCGGGTAAATTTTTAAAAGTTCCATGTGCTTGGCTTTCAGTGCCTCGTACTTTTCGCGAAACCCGGGTGATTCCACATCACCGATGCGGAGGCCGTTGCGTCCGGTCTTGTCCATATAGGTTGGTCCGATGCCTTTAAGCGTTGAGCCAATCTTGGATATTCCCTTGTGCGCCTCGCTGGCGGCATCCAGCCAACGATGTGTGGGCAGGATGAGGTGGGCTTTGCGCGAAACAAAAAGCCGGCGGCTGAAATCCACACCGCTTTCTTCCAAATTTCGCAATTCCTTTTGGAAGGTGACGGGATCAAGCACCACACCATTGCCAATGAGGTTGTTCAGGTTTTCACGGAAGATCCCGGAAGGGACCGTGTGCAGCACGTACTTTTTGCCGCCGAATTTTAGGGTGTGGCCGGCATTGGGGCCGCCTTGGAAACGCGCCACCATGTTGTAGTCAGTGGCTAAGTAATCCACAATTTTGCCTTTCCCTTCGTCGCCCCATTGGAGGCCGAGGATAACGTCTATTTTATGCATAAGATCAGGTTCGGTGCAAAAGTAGGAAAAGGTGCGGGAGGGTGAGTGAATGAAATTGCTCAGAACTGACTGGAATTTTTTATGTTCTGCTTATCCTACCTTCGCACTTCATGTTTGCCGACATCATCCTCCCCCTCGCGCTGCCAAAACGCACCTACACTTATTCCATTCCGGAGTCGGTGGCTTCGCTCCTGCAACCCGGTGTGCGCGTGGAAGTCCAGTTTGGCCGATCCAAACTTTACAGCGGCCTTGTGGAGCGCGTTCACAATGAAACGCCCGATTATACGGTGAAGCCCATTCTTTCTGTACTTGATGAGGTTACAGTCGTTACTCCCCAGCAATTTCGGCTCTGGGATTGGATGTCCGACTACTATTGCTGCACCCTTGGCGAAGTGATGTCAGCCGCGCTGCCGGGGCATTTAAAATTGAGTAGCGAGACCAGGCTCGTGTACAACTCGGTATACGGCGACAACTTTTCAGAACTCGATGCAGAGGAATACCTCATCGCCGAAGCGCTTCATATTCAGAAAGAAATAACGGTAGAGGATGCGCGGAAAATCCTGAACAAAAAAACTGTTTTCCCGGTCGTACAGCGACTTTTAAACAAAGGCGTCCTGTTTCTGCGAGAAGATTTGCAGGAAAAATTCAAGCCTCGAAAAGTAAGCGCCCTGCGTCTTGCCGAGCCGTTCCGCACACAGCCGGATTTGTTACGCGAGGTTTTTACCGAACTCAGCGGCAAAGAGCGCCAAGTCGAAATCCTCCTGGCCTACCTCGCCCTCGAAAAACGCCAGCCTTTTGTGCGCAAACAGGATGTGCTGACCAAAGCTGATGTGTCAGAAAGTTCGCTCAATACAGTTGTAAAAAAAGGGATTCTGGAAAAATATGACCGCGAGGTGAGCCGGATCAGCGGTTATGAGGACGAGTTGGTGGAGGCAGATGAATTGAGCAAACAGCAGGTGCGGGCATTGGTCGAACTGCGGCAGATTTTTTCTGAAAATCAAAACGTCGCCCTTCTCTACGGCGTGACCGGTAGCGGCAAAACCCGCGTGTATGTAGAACTCATGCGCGAGGTGATGAAAAAGGGGGGTCAAATACTCTACCTGCTGCCCGAAATTGCGCTTACCACGCAGATTATCAGCCGCTTGCAAAAGGTTTTTGGAAATGAGGTGGCGGTGTATCATTCTAAAATAAATACCCAGGAAAGAGTAGAAGTCTGGAAATCTGCTGCTGCTGGAAAGCCCATTGTGCTTGCTGCGCGTAGTGGTCTTTTTCTTCCTTTTCAAAATCTTCAACTTGTCATCGTTGATGAGGAACACGATTCCTCTTTCAAACAATACGACCCCGCTCCGCGCTACCACGCCCGCGATACGGCCATTTTTCTGGCCAATATTTACGGGGCAAAAACCCTGCTCGGCACTGCCACGCCCTCTCTCGAAACCTGGCACAATGCCCAAACGGGCAAGTTTGGCCTCGTGGAAATGCCCGAGCGTTTCGGCGGACTCGAGCTGCCGGCCATGGAAACAATTGACTTGCGGGAACAACTGAAAAACCGCCAGATGCAGAGCATTTTTTCCACGCCGCTGCTGGAAAATCTACAAAAGGCATTGGACAACGGAGAGCAAGCCATTCTTTTTCAAAACCGCCGGGGGTACGCCCCAATGCTCGAATGCGAGGTGTGTGGCTGGAATGCCATGTGCCGCTATTGCGATGTGAGCCTCACCTACCACAAGCATACAGATCGCTTGCGCTGTCACTATTGCGGCTATGTGCAGGAACCGGCCAAAACCTGTCCGGCCTGCGGTTCCGGCAAAATCACGTTCAAAGGTTTTGGCACCGAAAAAATTGAGGATGAACTCAAGATTTTCCTGCCCAGTGCCCGCATAGGGCGCATGGACCTGGATACGGCGGGCACCAAAAGCAACCTCACGGCCCTGCTTAATGACTTCGAGGAACGTCGCCTGGACATTCTGGTTGGCACCCAAATGGTGACCAAAGGCCTTGATTTTGACAATGTTGCCCTTGTAGGCGTGCTGGGCGCCGATGCTCTGACTAAGTTCCCGGATTTCCGGGCAGGGGAGCGAGCATTTCAATTGTTGACCCAAGTGGCAGGGCGCGCCGGGCGCAAGAACAAGCGTGGTAATGTATTAATTCAGGCCTTCGATCCAAATCACCCGATTGTGCAGGAAGTGCTGCGCAGCGATTTTCTGGGCTTCGTCGAACGCGAATTGAAAGAGCGAAAGGAGTTCAAATACCCGCCCTATTATCGTCTGATTCACCTCGAATTGCGGCACAAAGAACCCAAAGTCGTAAACGAAGCGGCGGCCTTTTATGCCAAAATGCTACGCCAAAAACTCGGTGACCGGGTACTCGGCCCAGTGATCCCCAACATCGCCCGCATTCGGAGTTACTTCGGACAAAACATCATGCTGAAACTGGAAAAATCGGCGCCAGTGTTGGCTGGGGCGAAGGCATTGATTCGGCATACAACTGAGATAATGCTGGGCAGGCCGGGTTTGAGTCAGGTGCAGGTGGCGGTGGATGTGGATCCGGTGTGAGGGGATTGGGGGGATTTTTCGATTGGGGGATTGATTCGATTGGGAATTCGTTATTTTTGTGACCAAATTATACAACCATGACCGTTATTTTTGAAATAGAAGCCATGAGCGAACTCGAAGAGATTAGCCAATGGCTTGCCGAACGGAAAATCGTTATTCAAAATGTTGCGTCCAGAAAAATTGGGGCGGAAGCATTTTTGAAACGGCTTCGACGATATAAAGTGAATCTTCCTGCTGACTATCGTTTCAACCGCGACGAGGCCAATGAAAGATAAAGTCTTTGTGGATACCAATTTGCTGGTGTATTCCATTAGCACAGATACAGTTAAAGCGAACAAAATCGAACACCTCTTTCGGGAGTCGTTCGATTTTGTTGTTTCTACCCAAGTCATCAACGAGTTTGTCCATACTTGTCATCGGAAACATCTACTTCCTGCCGATGACATTCGCCAGGTGGTGGAGGATTTTCTTTTGTTTTTTGATTTAGTGACAATTGAGGAAACGACCATATTGATGGCATTTGATTTGAAAGCACGGCATGGATTTTCATGGTACGATGCGCTCATTGTAGCCGTGGCGATAGAAACCGGCTGCGAAACCTTGTATTCGGAAGATTTACATCATGGGTTGGTGGTGGAGGGTAAATTGACTATTCATAATCCATTCTCGTCATAATCATCGTCCCATTCTGCCAATCGAATCAATCAAAGAATCTCTCAATCGAAAAATCAATTTGCTATGTCCGAACTCGCCTTACGCCTCATCAAAGAAAACAAAAAGACCAAAGCAAAAAGCCTTGATCTTGGGAATTGCGGGCTGACTGAGGTGCCGGAGGAGGTGGGGGAGTTGGTGTGGTTGGAGGAGTTGATTTTGAGCTCTGAGTGGGCAGAATACGATGTTGAAAGAGGGAGATGGGACTCGGGGCAAAGCCAAAACAAAAATGAAGTAAACAAATTCCACGTTCTTCCCCTTACGAATTTACGGGCTTTGAAGAAACTTGTTTTTGGAGATTCGGAGGTTACAGACCTTGCCCCATTGGCGAATTTGAGCAATTTGGAACAACTTTACTTCAGAGCAACAGATGTCAGTGACCTTTCACCAATAGCAAAATTGAGCAATTTGAAAGTAGTGCATTGCTCAGGGTCTTCGCAGATAAAAGATATTTCCCCTTTGAAGAATTTGAGCAATTTAGAAATATTTTCTTGCTCCTCGACAAAAATTAGCAATCTCAGTCCATTAGCGAATTTGAGCAAATTGCATCAATTAAACTGTTCCCATACGCAAGTAAGCAATCTTGCCCCATTATTACCTTTTATCCAAAAAGGGAAAGAAATTACTTTTAATGGATATATATACAGAGATGAATTTGATTTCAATGACTGCCCCCTCACCAACCCCCCCGTCAGAAATCGTCAAACAAGGCAACGAGGCCATCCTCAACTACTTTAAAGAAAAAGAGCAACAAGGAACTGTAAAGGGCTGCGAAGCAAAAATGCTCCTGGTCGGCGAGGGCGGCTCTGGCAAGACCAGCCTGATGCGGCGGCTCTACCAAACTGACAAACTCCTTCCTGAAGAAAACGAATGCACCAAAGGCATTGACATCCATCGCCACGACTTTAAAATGGCCGATGGCAGGAACTTCCGGCTTAATGTCTGGGATTTTGGCGGACAGGAGATTTACCACGCTACGCACCAGTTTTTCTTGACAAAACGCTCGCTCTATGTCTTGCTCGACGACACGCGCAAGGACCACAAAACCGTCCACGACGAGGGTTTCAAATACTGGCTCGAAGCGGTCGAGTTGTTTGGTGGTCATAGCCCGGTGCTGATTTTTCAAAACGAAAAAAGCGACCGCAGTAAGCAGATTGACATTGGTGGCATCAAAAGCAAATTTGATAATGTGAAAGATGTGTGGGCTGGCAATCTCGAACACTCGGATGCGGCTGACAAACTACGTGAGTCTATTGAGCATTTTGCCAAAAACCTGTCGCATGTCGGTGAGGAGTTGCCTGCCAAATGGGTCAGCATCCGTTCTGAATTGGAAGAAATGGCAAAAGATGAACCATATATCTCACAGCAGGAATATTTCAAAGTATATGGCCGTCATCTTGAACTTGACCGCACGAAAGCTTTACATCTGAGTCAGTATTTGCACGATTTGGGTGTATTTCTGCATTTTCAAGACGATGTATTACTTGCCCGGACAGTTATCTTGCAAAACAATTGGGCTACCGAAGCTGTGTTCAAAATGCTGGATGATGAGACGGTGAAGGGCAAATTGGGCCGCTTCACCGAAGCCGATTGCCAGCGCGTGTGGGCCGCTTCGACCTGGGCAGATATGCACCCTGAACTCCTCGCACTGATGCAGAAATTTGAACTCTGCTATGTCTTGCCTGATGCCCAACCCAAGACTTGGCTCGTACCTCAATTACTTCCTCCATCCAAACCCAATGAACTGGCCAATTGGGCGCAGCCTGGCGATTTAGTGCTCCGCTACCGCTATGAGTTTTTGCCAAAAGGATTAGTTAGTCGTCTAATGGTACGTCAGCATCGATTTGTGCCGCGTCCTGATATGGCCTGGACGAGTGGGGTGCTTTTCGAGCGCGATGGCTCTCAGGTTTTGGTGGAAATCCCACCCAAGGGTGGAGAAATTGCGCTACGCGCCCGAGGTCACGAGCGCAAGGAACTGCTTAGTGTCATCGCGGCGGATTTAGATGCGCTGAATGAAACCTTCCACGGCTTATCAGAGCGTGTAAGCAAACTGATTCCTTGCAATTGTGAAAAATGTCTGACGCTTACAGAGTCGGAATTTTTTGAACAAAAACAATTGCTACAATTCAAACGGGATGGCGTTGCCGAATGGCCTTGTTCAAAGAGTTACAAGATGGTGAGTGTACTGGAATTGCTGGATGGAGTGAGTATCAAACATTTACCCGGCTGGGCGAAAGAGAACAAGGCCACTGGTTCTCTAGAAATCTTCTCTATAATTCGGGAACTGGTTGAAGAAAACGAAACCCAAAAAGCCTTAGAGGAATTCAAGAAAATCAATCCCAAAGAGGCGGCTGTTTTGTTGAGCAACTTCAAGGAATTAAAAACCAAACACAGCCGAGGCGTTTTAAAAGAAGAAGACTTCCTCCGCGAGAAAGCCAAAATCAATTCCGGCCTACTTGATTTGCTGGATACCTAAACACCTGAACCCTTCCTAAAAAAGCAAGAAGCGGGTAGCTTTAAATATTATTTTTGCACCAAAAAGCACCGAAATCGGCTTCTTCAGCAATCTATTTCATGCTGCGGCAGTTGTTTATACTGATCTAATAAATGCAACCCTGCGCAAGCTGATTATCATTTCCCAATCCT
This sequence comes from Saprospiraceae bacterium, assembly GCA_046160625.1. GTDB lineage: Bacteria > Bacteroidota > Bacteroidia > Chitinophagales > Saprospiraceae > M3007. Next base: position 29,424 of record JBJXGZ010000064.1, on the reverse strand, counting down.
CTCCACACATTGAAAGTCCAAACCCATTTTTTCTTCTTTTTCTGCCTCTCGCTGCTCGTTTTCGGCGCTTGTAGCAACGACAACCGCACCCCTCGTCCTGATGTATCGGATATAAAAGTGGAACTCGAGATCCTGCGTTTTGAGCAGGACGTTTTTGCCCTCGATACCGCCAACTTGCAATTGGGTATGCAAAGCCTGTTGGGAAAATATCCCGTAATGCTGCCGCTGTTTTGCAACGAAATCATTCACGACCAATCCAATCCCAATGAAACGCCACGCGAAGCATTGGGCGGGTTTCTTTCGGTTCCTCAGGTGCGGCATCTATACGACACGGTGCAACAGGTGTACGGCGATTTGCGCTGGCTTGAAAAGGATTTAAGCCAGATGTTCCGATTCTTCAAGTTCTATTTTCCCAAAAAACCGGTGCCCCAGGTGGTCACGATGATCTCGGAATTTGCCACGGATGCATTTACGGCAGGCGATAGTTTGTGCGGCATCGGGCTGGATATGTTTTTAGGCGAAAATTACCCCGGATATGACCATGAGGTTTTCCCTTACTTCATGCGGAGGCAGTTTCAAAAAGACTACATCGCAGTGCGTTTGAGCAAGGCGATTGCCCAAAATTATGCCGATGCGCCGCCGGGTCAGCGATTGCTTGACCTGATGCTACACTACGGAAAACAACTTTATATTGGCGATTGCCTCTTACCCGACGTGGCCGACAGCCTGAAAATGGGCTATACCCGCAAACAAATGGAAGGCTGTTACGCCAATGAAGCAGAAGTGTGGGCGCGCTTGCTCGGCGAAAAACTGCTGTATTCCACAGATTTTGACAAAATCCGAAAGCTCGTAACTCCCAGCCCCAATGCTCCCGCTATTTTTCAGGAAGCACCTGGCGAAATCGGCAACTGGGTGGGCCTGCAAATCGTGCGCTCGTACATGAAGCGCTTTCCCAATACCACCATGGATCAGTTGCTGCAAATGACGGATGCTCAGAAGTTTTTGGAACAGGCGAAGTATAAGCCTAAGCGGGATTGAAATTAAAACACATAGGCACATAGGACACATAGTGTTTAAAATCAAGATTCTATGTGCTCTATGTGCCTATGTGTTTAATATCACCGCATATCCTTCGCATAAATCTTCAAAGTCCGCTGTCCCTGCCATTCGTCTTCACGGAGGTTGAAAATAAGCCCAAATGGTTTTCCTTGCACTTTTTCAAATGCCTTTCCCAGGCCGAATCCAATGCCCGTCATTTCGAGTTTGCTTCCCGCCTGCCGCAGGGAAAGTTTGACGTGGTTGTTATCCAATAATCTACTCTGACCGGTATCTGAAACGTCCTCTGCCCAGAAAACCGGATTTCGATTATGCGGACCAAATGGTTCAAAGCGGTTTAGCATTTTCCAGAATTCAGGCGTGATTTCGTCAAACCTGATTTTAGTGCAGACATCAATTTGCGGATCCACCATTTCAGGTGCAATAGATTGGCTCACCACCATTTCAAAGCGTTCGATAAAGGCATCCACATTCTCCAAAGGCATCTGCATCCCGGCGGCGTGTGCGTGTCCGCCGTAGGTGATAAACAAATCTTCACATTGTTGCAATGCACTGTACAGATCGAATCCTGCGACGGATCGCGCTGAACCGACCGCCTTCCCATTGCTTTCTGTAAGGATCACTGTAGGCTTGTGAAAAGTTTCCACAATGCGGCTGGCCACAATGCCAATGATGCCCTTGTGCCAGTTCGGTTCAAAAAGAACGGTGCTTTTTCGACCACTCCAATCGGCCATTTCCTTGAATTTCCGGTGGGCTTCGTCGGCAGTGGCGTAGTCCATTTCGCGGCGTTCTTTGTTGCGCGTAACAAGTTGACTGGCATTGTCCAGGGCACTGTTTTTGTCAACAGAAAGCAGCAGGCGAACGGCCTCGCGGGCGTCGGCGAGCCGCCCGGCAGCATTGATGAGTGGGCCAATACCGAAAACTACATCGGTTATGTCCAGGGGACGTGGACGATTGATGCGCTCACAAATGGCCCAGAGTCCAAGGCGAGGTGAGCGATTGAGTCGTTGCAGTCCGAAGTGTGCGAAGATTCGGTTTTCACCCGTCATCGGCACAATATCACAGGCAGTGCTGACTGCCACAAGATCGAGCAGCGAGGCGATTTCTTCAGAAGGTGTGTTGTGGTGGAGGGCGAGGGCTTGAGCGAGTTTGAAGGAAATGCCGCAACCACTGAGTTCTTTGTAGGGGTATGGACAATCCTCGCGCTTCGGGTCGAGACAAGCCACCGCATCGGGCAATCCGCCTTCGGGCAAGTGGTGGTCGCACACGATAAAATCGATGCCATACGTCTTGGCGAGCGCGATGGGTTTGTGCCCTTTTATGCCGCAATCCATCGCTATGATGAGCGTGCAACCCGTTTCGCGGGCATACTCCACTCCTAAAAGGCTCACGCCGTAACCTTCCTTGTCGCGGTCGGGCAGGTAGTAATCAAGGTTAGCATGGAAGCCAGAAAGGAAGGCGAACATGAGCGCGACGCTGGTGGTGCCGTCCACGTCATAATCACCGTAGAGGAGAATGCGCTCGTTGTTTTGCAGCGCGGCATCAAGGCGTTCCACCGCCAAATCCATGTCCTTCATGAGGAATGGATTGTGGGTGTTGTTCAGGTCATGTCGGAAAAAGGTACGGGCGTCTTCGATGTTCAAAATGCCGCGTTGTACGAGCAGGCGGCAAAAAAGGAGCGGAATTTTGAGTTCTGATTGAAGTCGTTCGGCAGCGGCCTCATCGGTGGGTATTAAATTCCAGGTAGCAAGTTTCATTGGTTGAAGCGGATTTTGCGTGTGTACTACGAAGTTAAAAGTAATTGCGCAATCTCACAGCGAAAATTTGATTTTTCTAACATCCGAAGTATCTATTTACCACATAATTAAATGTGACATAATTTGAACCACAAAAGGCACAAAAGGACACAAAAGTAGCACGATCCGAACTTTTGTGTCCTTTTGTGCATTTTGTGGTTCAAATTATGTCACATTTAGTTACAACTCAAATCTTTACAAAAGAACCCTCGTGCAGCAAAGTACCCATCCTGCACTGAACACGATAGATGCCCGCAGGCCAGTCGCGTAGTTCTAGCAGGTATAAAAATGCTGGGACAGATTTTTCTGCGGTGTAGGTTCCAACACGCTGCCCGGCCTGGTTCCACACTACGATTTCTGCGTTGCCATTAAGGTCGTTTTTTAAACTCAAAACAGTGCGATCGCTGGCCGGGTTGGGAGAACAAGTCATTGCAAGCACTTGAAAACCAACGTTTTTTAGACTATTAATACCCAATTCGTAGCAACCGCGGTCGGGCAATCCCTGACGCGGGTTTCCAAGCAGATCGGTAACCGGAGCACCTGCAGCCACGCCTCCATCAACGGCTGGGCCCATGGTGAGGCGGAAGTCGTCGTTCGCAGGATCGAAAAAAGTGGTGGGCAGGTTATGGGCATCTTTACTGGCCGTCAGGTAAGCTTCCAACGAAGCATCGCCGCTTTGGTTTCCGTTGAGCGAGCTGACTGATGGTGCGCCCTGTTCAATACTATAGTTGTCGCCACCGGGGTTATGAAAAAGACAGTTTAAGAGCGAAAGACTGGCATTGCCCGCTGGGGCTTCCCATTGAGCGATTCCCGCTCCAATTGTAGCAACGTTCTCAGCGAAAGTACAGTTAACGGCCTTTACAGTACTGAGCAGGTTATCAGATGAATTAATAGAAAGAGCACCTCCCGCGCCGACTCCGAGGTTCAGGTTTCTCGCAAAAAGGCAGTTGGTGAGCACCGATTTCTTATCGTTGAGATTGAGTGCAGCCCCTTGGGTACCAGCGAAATTGTCGCGGAAAATCGTGTTTTCTATAAGAAGCATGCTATCCCCGTTGGCTTCCAACGCACCTCCGAAATTTCCCGTGTTGAAGGTGAACTCGCTGTTACGAATGCTGGTAGCAATGTTCGGGTTGATATAAATACAAGCTCCACTCCCGGAAGCTGTATTCTGGCTAAAAAAACAGTTTTCAATACTCAAGCGCGTACCATCGTTTTGGGTAAAAATAGCCCCACCAAAACCAGCCTCATTGTTCGTGAACGCACAATTTTGGTACAGCACATCCGCCTCAAACCCGTTGCTCACTGCAGCCCCGCCTTGTGTTGCCCTGTTGTTGTGGAAAGTACAAGATTCGAAAGTGCCTTTACAATCGAGTCCATAATTGGCCACGGCGGCCGCAAAAGCCCCCGTATTGGCTTCAAATAAACAATTTGTAACCGTAAAAAAAGTGGAGTCGCTGTTGTAGATGGCTGCCCCTGAACTGGGCCCCACGTTTTCCCGGAAAATTGAATTGCTAAGTGTATAGATGACGCCGTTGTTATAGATTGAAGTGGCGCCATAGCCCGACGCAATATTGCGCTCGAACAAGCAACTGTCAATCGTTACTTCACTATCAAACTCGCGGCCCTGAAAGTACATACCCGATGCGAGCGGGCCGAAGTTGTCCCGAAAAATAGAATTCTTGACGATGGTAGTTGCCTGCCACCCATAAATTCCGCCGCCGCCAAAATCCGTTATGGTGTCCCGTTCAAACAAACAATTGTCTACTATTGAAACATCCCCACCATCGCGCCCATCAATATAAATCCCGGCTGCATTGGCCGATTTGTTTTTTCTAAAAATGCTGTTCGTAATGGTCCAGCTCGCCTGCCACGAAAACATGGCTGCGCCAAAATTAGCCTCTCCATTATTGCTCTCGAACAAGCAACTGTCAATGGTAATCGCAGTGGTTTCAAATGGATAAAGCGCTCCGCGGTTGGTCAGATTTTTGCGGAAAATGCAATTATTGACTTCCCCGGTAGGTGTTTGGAGCAATAGGAGGACGCCTTGTTCGGTAGCCTTGTTCGCCTCAAAAAGGCAATTGTCCACTACAATTCCGTCGCTATCGGCCCCTAGGGCTGCGATGGCTGCTCCCATTTCGCCAAAATTGCCGGTAAAGCTACAGTTGCGCACCGTCAGTTTTGTACCAGCAAGAATGCCACCGCCTTGACGACTGAGCGGAGGGTTGGGATCGCTGAGAAGCGTATGGCCTCCACGAAATACAAAACCGTCCACCACGGCTTTTGCCGAAGAAGTATTGAAAAAAGCAATCAGGATGTGCAGCACATTGTCCGAGCGGTTTAGATCAAAGTTGCCAGCAATGTCATTTCCAGCAATGTCGCCGCTGAGTGTAGTCACATTGAGCGTTGGATTCCGCTGACTGAACTGCGTTTCAGTGCCTGCAAAGCCGCCATAGAGTTCAACGCCCGATTGTAGTGGAAACGAATTGTCGGGGGCCGGGAAACTCGGCTTGTAAGTGCCTGAGGCCACCCAGATTGTCTGACCTGGAACCGCGGCACCGAGTGCAATATCCAAGGAGGTATATGCATTGGCCCAGGAACTGCCATTGTTGGAGCCTGATGCGTTAGCCTTTACAAAAATAGTTTGGGCGTCCAAATAACAGGTCAACAGTAGAAAAAACAAAGTAGATATTTGCTTCATAGTTGAATAAATAAGTCGTTTTGTGAAAAAATTTACCCGCCGTAGCCCTTTTATCCGCTGAAGTTTTCAGCATAAAGGAAGCGAGGGCGGAGGTGTGGTGATTTTGAATCTCAAAACTACAATGACAGTCTCGAACCAAGCGCTCTCAATTCACACATTTGACCAAATCTGCCAGATGTACCTTTGCCACACCAAATCACCAAATCCCCTGATAAACAAATCAACTCAATTATGAAGTTCGAAGAATACCGCATCGCCACGGAGATCAAGCGAAATCTGGAGGAAATGGAATTCCGGCGACCCACGGACATTCAATACAAAGCCATTCCTCCCATCCTGAAGGGTGAAGATGTGTTGGCCATCGCCCAAACCGGCACGGGCAAAACAGCAGCGTTTGCCATCCCGATCATTCACCTCTTGCACGACCGCAAAGTGTCGGGGCGTTCTGAAGGCATTAAATGTGTGGTAATGGTACCGACGCGTGAATTGGCTTTGCAGATCACTGAAGTGTTTGAAAAACTAGGGCGACACACGCGGGTAAAAACGTTTTGTGTGTTTGGTGGCGTGGAGCAAGGCCCGCAAATAGAACGCCTGGAAAAGGGGATTGACATTCTTGTCACCACGCCGGGGCGCATGTTCGATCTTGTGAGTCAAGGTTTTATCCGGTTGGAGCGTGTAGAAATTCTGGTGCTCGACGAAGCCGACCACATGCTCGATCTGGGGTTTATCCGCGACATCCGGGATTTGATGAAATTCCTTCCACGCAAGCGACAAACGCTATTTTTCTCTGCTACGATAAACGAAACCATCAAAGAACTTGCGTATTCGCTGGTGACTCGCGCCATCCGAATCCAGATTTCGCCAAAGGACCCTGTGGCCAAAAACATCAACCACTCTGTGGCTTTTGTGGAAATGGACGATAAGCGTTTTTTCCTCGAACGACTCATTACCGAAAACCCCGAAAGCAAGATTCTCGTATTCGTTCGCACTAAAGTTCGCGCCGAGCGGGTGATGAAAGCCATGGAAAGAGTTGGGATTCAAAGCATTACGATCCACGGCGACAAGGAACAAAAGGATCGTTTGACCGTGATGACCCAATTTAGAAGCGGTGCGGTAAAGGTGTTGATAGCCACGGATGTGAGCGCGCGCGGTATTGATATTCCCGATGTGGATTATGTGGTAAACTACGACCTCCCCGATGTAGCAGAAAACTATGTCCACCGTGTGGGCCGAACTGGTCGCGGCGACAAAAAAGGCCTGGCGGTTTCGTTTTGCAGTCTGGAGGAAAAAGAGATGCTGGCGGAAATTGAAGCGTTTCTCGACAAGCCCATTCAGGTGCTAAAACTAAATAAAACGGAATACTCCGAAACGCTGGTCCTCACCAAAGAAGAGCCGGATAAGTGGAAGGCGGTGATGCTGGAAATTGAGCAGGCGGAGGAGTGGAAGGCGAAGCAGAGGAAAAAGAATAAAAAAAAGTAATTGGCTCCGCGGCAAGTCCAGTTTCCGGCATTATTGGGTCAGGCTTAGGAAATTACATAAGTTTTGCCCTTTTCAAAATCAGGCATTTGAGCCAAGAAACTCGGAACAAGCGGTGCTAAATATTTAACGTTGCTTTTAACCGCGTCGAAAACCACGAGTGTAAGATTGAATTTGCTGATGTTCTGTTGAGAATCAATGTTTTTATCAATAGTAAGCAGTACCTCGAATCCCATCTGCTCGGCGGCGGCGAGAAGTTTGCCATTTTTCAACCCCGATAAATCTAATTCAGTAACCGTCTGCACGGCAAAGCCAGACAAATGTTTTTTCAACTTTCGGGTGACGCACTCATCAAGCAAGATTTTCATGGAGGATTTCAGCGGAAGAAACGATCAGTTTTTGAGAAAGTGCCAGCACCTGCTCCACCTGTTCACGAGTAACTGAGGGGAAATCTTCTAAAAACTCTTCAATAGTCTCCCCTTCTTCCAAATAGTCAAAAAGGTTTTTTATAGGCACTCGTGTGCCCCAAAACACTGGTGTGCCGCCGAGTATTTCTTTGTCAACATTTATGACTCTGTGTGACATGATGTAAAATTTGAGTGCAAGTTAAGGGTTTCTCCTTATTCAATGCGCCTCCAACCAATTCTCTCCCACCCCGATCTCCACCAAAATCGGCACCTTTAAATTCGGCAGCGCTGTCGTCATTTTGTCAAAAATCAAGGGCTTAATCCGCTCCAATTCGTCCTTCCTAACGTCGAATACCAATTCGTCATGTACTTGCAGGATCATCTGTGATTTGAGGCCAGCCTCACGCATGGCTTGGCGGATATTGATCATCGCCACCTTGATAAGGTCGGCGGCAGAGCCTTGGATCGGCGTATTGATCGCCACGCGCTCGCTCATGGAGCGCATCATGCCATTGCCGGAATTGATGTCGCGGAGGTAGCGACGGCGACCCAGCATCGTTTCGACGTAGCCATTTGCGCGGGCAAATTCCACGATGCTGGTCATGTATCCGCGCAGGCCGGAATATTGCCGGAAATAATTCTCTATCAACTCTTTGGCTTCCGTGCGTTTGATGCCAAGTTGTTGACTCAGGTTACTGGCGCCTGCGCCGTAAATGATGCTGAAATTGACCGTCTTAGCCGCCCGGCGTTGTTCGCTGGTGACCTTGTCGAGCGGCACACCGTACACGCCAGCAGCCGTGGCCGTGTGGATGTCGAGTTTGTTTTGGAATGCCTCGAGCATGGCCGTGTCGCCGCTGATTTCGGCAATGAGGCGGAGCTCGATCTGCGAATAGTCAGCACTCAGAATCAAATGCTCTGCATCGCGGGGAATGAACGCCTCGCGGACTTTTCGACCCTCGGCGGTGCGGATGGGGATGTTTTGCAGGTTGGGGTTTTGGCTGCTGAGTCGGCCAGAAGCAACGAGGGCCTGGTTGAAATTAGAGTGTACCCGACCAGTGCGCGGGTTCACCAAAGCAGGTAAAGCGTCTACGTAGGTGGATTTCAATTTCATCAACCCGCGGTGCGATAGAATGTCGGCACAAATCGGGTGATTTACAGCAAGTTCCGAAAGAATTTCCTCATCAGTGGAGTATTGGCCCGACTTCATTTTTTTGCCGGGATAAGGCAATTTCAGTTGGTCAAACAAGGCTTCTCCGACTTGTTTCGGGCTGGCAATGTTGAAATTGAAGCCTGCTTCCTTTAGAATTTTTTCTTCCAGGGCCACGATCAATACCGCCAATTCGCCGGAATATTCCTTCAAAAAATCTGGGTCAATTCGCACCCCAGCGTGTTCGATGTCGGTCAATACCTTCACGAGCGGGGTTTCCACTTCTTCAAAAAGTTTAACCAGCACCGGGCCGCCTTCTTCGAGTTTGGGTTTCAAAATATCCCGCAGCCGCAACGTCACATCGGCATCTTCTGCGGCGTATTCCTTGATAATTTCAATGGGCACATCGCGCATGCTGCCTTGCGCCGCGCCCGGCTTTTTCTTGCCAATAAGTTCTTCAATTTTGACGGGCGCGTAATTCAGCAGGGTTTCCGCCATGTAGTTCATGTTGTGGCGGAGATCGGGTTCGAGCAGGTAGTGTGCCAGCATGGTGTCCCAGTACGGCCCGCGGAGTTCGCAGTCGTAGTTCAACAGGACAATCGCATCGTATTTCAGGTTCTGTCCGATTTTCACAATCTTTTCATCCTCAAACACTTGCCGGAATTCTTCCACGATTTTTTGTGCCTCAGTTCGATCAGCAGGAATGGGAACGTACCAGGCCTCAAAGGTTTTAACGGCAAAAGAAAACCCGACCAAATCAGCCTGTGGCGCTTCAAGCGCGGTGGTTTCCGAATCGTAGGAAATGGCCTTGGATTTCTTCAACAGCGCAATGAGTTCGGCGCGTTTCTCCGGCGTGTCGACTAGATGGTATGTATGCTCCGTGTTTTCGATGTTGTGGGTGCCCCGGGTGTGGAAGGTAGTGTCCTGAGGTTCTGGGTAAGCACTTGCTTGCGATTCCATTTCCGCCTCGCCAAACAGGTTGCCCTGAGTGCCAGCTCCTGTAGCGGCGGCTTTAGTCGCCGCCTTCCCTGTACCGGTGGCTTTAGCCGCAGGATTTGCGCTCGACTCTCCTGCGGCTAAAGCCGCCGGTACAGCCGCGCCACCCCACTGACTGCGCAGAATCGCATCGGCCAAGGTTTTGAATTCCAATTCTTTAAAAATCTCCAGCAATTCCTCACGGTTGAACGGCTCGATTTCAAATTCTTTTTCGTGGAACTGAACGGGAGAATTGATGTCAATCGTGGCCAACCATTTAGAAAGCGTGGCTTTTTCGTGATGTGTTTTTACGATTTCCTGCTGCTTGCCCTTGAGTTTGTCGGCATTGGCGAGCAGGTTTTCGATGTTGTCGTATTCTTCGAGGAGTTTGGCGGCAGTTTTTTCGCCAATACCGGGCAGTCCGGGGATATTGTCCACCGCGTCGCCCATGAGACCGAGCATGTCTACCACTTGGTCCACGCGCTTGATTCCCCAGCGTTCGCAGACTTCTTTGGGGCCCCAGATTTCGGCAGGTTCGCCGCCTTTGCTGGGTTTGTAGAGTTGAATATTCTCGCTCACCAATTGCCCAAAATCTTTGTCGGGGGTGACCATGAAGGTGGTATATCCTTCTTTTTCAGCCTGTTTGGCGAGGGTTCCGATCACATCGTCGGCTTCGTAGTTGGGTACAATGACGACGGGGATGTTCATGGCCCGCACGATCTTGTTCACCCAGGGCAGGGCGAAAGTGATATCCTCGGGTTGTGCTTCGCGGTTGGCCTTATATGCCTCGAATTTTTCGTTGCGGAAGGTGCCGCCCTTTGGGTCGAAAACGACGGCAATATGGGTCGGTTTTTCGTTCTGCATCAGGTCCCACATGGTGCGCATGAACCCTTGCACGGCGGAGACATTCCAGCCTTTGGAGTTCATAAGTGGCCGGGTTATAAACGCAAAATGGGCGCGGTAAATCAGCGCGTGACCGTCGAGGAGGAAGAGTTTTTTATTCGTCATAGCGTCATTATTGTCATTGGGTCATTATAGTCATTTTCGTTATTGAGTCATTACGACATTATGGTCATTATGACATTTGGAAAACCGGCAGCAAGGTAGCGCAAAAAACTATTTTTTGTTTTAAAAAAAACTGCCACCCCTCACTTCAGAGAGATGGCAGATGACGGGTGTTTCGAAAATAATCGTTTAAGCCTTGATGCTTATTTCAACTTAATCACCGGGTGAAGTTTGTACACTCCATTGCCCTGTACTTTCACAGATGCGGCAGCATCAAAATCAAGCACGAACGTATTGATGTCGAGCGCCAAGTCCTTGTCAATCTTCACTTTAAGTCCAGATTCCTGCGCGCTGGGTGTTGTGAGTGGGTACATGATGCTGTCTACCATCACGGAATTGTCCGGTCCCAAAATGAACCTGACTTCTTTCAGGGTGTCGGATGGCACGGGGCCAGTTGCGATCAGGGTGTCAATTCCATTTTGAAAATCGAGCAGGTTGTAAATGCCTGCATTGGTTTGCAGCAAAATCCACTGGGCGGTGTCGTTGGAGGTTTTGATCCTGATTTCACGAATGTCAATATTGACTTGTTGGAAATCGCCGGGGCCATCTGTGAGGCGAATACGAAGGGTGGTTTGGTCGGTATCTTTTTTGCAAGCTGCAATACCGAGGGTCAACGCAAAAGCCGCGAAGAGAAAACGGGAGAATTTCATGATTGAAAATGAATTAAATCGGTTAAAGAAATGATGGCAAGGAACGGCTTTTAAGGCCTGTCTATTTCAACTGGACAGGCAAATTGGGGGTATCTCCCCGTTTTTAGACTGAATAGGGTAAGGGTTTCTACGCTAAACAACCTGGCTTATGGTTTGGAGCCGTAGGATGGGTCAGTCTGCTAGCTTAGCAAAATAATCCTGCAAAATCTTGTGCCGGAAACGCCAGGTGGCACAATAAATGATCAAATATCCGTGAATGGATTCAAGTATTTCAAACCCGGGATTGTTCGAAAATCCTCATCGTTGCGAGAGATGAGCGTGAAATCGTGGACGATAGCGGTGGCGGCAATAACTGCGTCAGGGAGTTTTATTTTTTGGCTGCGTCTGATTTCGATTGTTTTGTCAACGACAGTATCTGAGAGGGGCAAGACCTCGCTGTCTAGGATAAAATCAGTTAAATTTTGTAATTGTTTAGGCGAGCCATCTCGCCAACCAAGTAACTCGATTTTGCTGATTATTGATATAATCCCTCCTTGCTCATCAAGACATTTCTCGATAAAATCAAGCGCCTTTTTTGACATGAGGTTATCAAGAAAGTAGATGACGGTGTTGGTGTCTAAAAGATAGGTCGTTCCCATTCTTCACGCAATGCTTTAAGTTGAGCGTCAACTTCTTCTATCGTTAATCCTGTTTTCAGAATTCCACGATACTTTTTGAATTTACCTTTTTTACCTGGCTTTGCTTCGCTCGTAGTCGAAGATTTCAGCACAATGATTTCAACATCAGTGTTCTCGAAACCTTCCGGAAGTTGGACGGTCACCTGACCATTGTGGACAACCGAGTGTGTGCGATAGGCTTGCATAGTTTCTTATTTGACAACAAAAGTATGGTTTTAGCATGAAACCCGTCCTACTGCTTGGAGCCGTCAGATGGTTCAGCAGCCATCTTGGCAAAATAATCCTGCAAAATCTTGTGCCGGAAACGCCAGGTGGCCCCGCGCTGTTTTTTGCCATTGAGGATACAGCGTGGCACTTAAACATTGTTGCCATGATAGTTCAACGGACTTCAATGTGAAAATTTATGCAGACTTTACCGTTGATGAATAATAAGTTTGTAGCCAAAAACGACAACTATGCGCTATTCCCAATTTTTAACCGCGAACACTATTTTATTTGTTTCATTTTTTTCCTGCACTTCCCTTTTTGCTATTGATGATTACAAAAAGGGAGACACATTGTATGTTTGGGCGTTTTCTGGTCTAAGTCTGCGGCAGTCACCAACTTTGGATGCCCCGAAGTTAGCGACCATCTCATATGGTACGGCCATAATAGCCTTGAACGGAAAGGTCAACTATGATTACACTACCGTGGAAGCGGTGCCAAGTTTTCAAGGTGTTGAAGGAAGATGCCCATCCATTTCAATTTCAGGTAGATTTGTGATGGTCATATTTAAAAGTGATACAGGCTATCTGTTCGACGGTTATTTGTCAAAACTTCCTGCTCTTAGATACACGCTTGACACAGGAATGGGAAACAAGCCCTATTTTGAAGAGTTGGGTGAATGGGCAAAGCGAAATTTTGGGTTGGCAGATACATTCATAGAGCCTTTCGACGGCCATGGCCACCATGACAAAATTGTCTATCGCAATGGTATCATCGAAGAGAGTTGGACCAGCAAATCAGGAAAGCAACGCACCATCTTGCCCAACTTATCTTTTGAAGAATCTTTTATGATTTTCAACTTTATGAGCAATTATGAATGGGAAATACGGAACCCAAGTAAGAATCCAAAGGATAGCCTTTGGTATTTTAATCAAAAAGGGAACCCAATTTTGGATGATAGTACATGGAGTTTCGAACGTGGTGATGCGGGTTCACAATAAAATACTTAAAAGCCGGTCAAATTGCAGTTATCATCCGAGAATGTTCCTGTTGAGCATAGCTCCTCATCTCACCACCGTCACATCCCCTTTCAAAAACACCACTCGCCCATCGAACAGGAGCACCTCTGCATACCAGGCAAAAACCCCCGGGTTCATCGGCTGACCACGGTAGGAGCCATCCCACCCCATCGTCGGGACATTGGGCAAAAAACCAAAGCGCTCAAACACCTGCTCGCCCCAGCGATCAAAAATGCGCAACAAACGCACTTCCGGCACTCCGTCTCCCGCAAATACAGTGAACCAGGTATTCGTCTCACTGCCGGGAAGGATGACGTTCGGCACATAAATGTGGTGATTGTACACCGAAACCCATATTCGGTCTTCCGCAATGCAGCCGTTTTGATCGGTAATGTGAACTACAAACTCGGTGTGCGTTTCAGGTCTCAGTCGCTGCTGCAAGGACATGGGCGCAAACGCCAAGTCTTCGGGTTCCCAATCAATTTCAACCAAATTCGAGTTGTTGGGTATAGGCAGGGCTGTTAGTTGAACGAATTGCCCCAGGAAAATAGCCGTGTCGCTGGCAGTCAGTTCTACCGAAAGTTCTTCGGGTTCAGTCAGTTCCACGGAATGCTCCCAGGCGCAGCCAAAATTGTCCCGAATGCGCAGCGTGTAAGTCCCCGGCAACAAATTCACGAAGCTTTGCTGCGTACTGAAGGCTTGATTATTAATGGAATACATGAATGGCGGGTTTCCTCCTGTCACATCCTGAATGTCAATCCTGCCGTCGCCGTCGCCGAAGCAACGGATAGATTCCACTGCAAGCGCCGCACCGATAGGTTCGTCCCAGTTGACCAAAATGGAGTCCCGCGCTACGCAACCGTTGGTCAAATTCAACACTGTGTGGATATACAAGCCGCTTTCAAAAATCGGCAGCAACAAGGAAATTGTATCGAAAACCGCAGAGCCGTTTTCAATCCAGGTCCAGCGGTTCAAATAACCACTTCCCTGCGAAGAACCCGAAGCATCCAGCAAGGCCGTCGTTTCGTTGCACAAAATATGCAACGTTGGCGGGCCTGCTTCGGCCAATGGCATCGCCACATCTTCCATCACTTGAAGTTGGGCGGACGTTTGGCAGCCGAAAGTATTGGTAGCCGTTACCTGGTACAAGCCAGCGGTTTGTACGAGCTGCGTTGGTTGGTTGGGAAGGCTCCCATTGGGTGCTATCCAGGTGTATTGTACATTGCTTTGGTTTACTGTAACACCCACATTTACAGCCGTTTTGGCGCAGGTAATGACATCGGTAAAGGTGTTCAGCGCGGGTATTTCACCGTGTTGCAGCACTTGAAAGGACCTTTGTTCCGTACATGCATTGGCATCGGTAATGGTCAGCAAATAACTCCCGGCGGGTAAATCAAACAGGTTTGAATTGGTAGCTGCATTCGACCAGGCATATTGGTAAGGCTGAATACCCCCGGATGGGCTGATTGCAATGGCGCCGTTGGATGATTGGCAGGTATCGGCGCCGATGATCGCAGCAAGTGCAATTTGGTCGGGTTGTGGGACGGTAAATTGCGCGTTGAGGGTACAGCCGTTTTCATCCGTCAAAATCAGTCCATAATTCCCGGCAGCGAGGTTGTTGAGGTCTTCGGTCGTTTGATTGCCAGCCCATTGGAATTGATACGGAGCCACACCGCCCAGAGCGGACAAATCAATCGCGCCGTTGTTTTCTCCAAAGCATTTGACTGGCGTAATAACTGTATCTATCAAAAGAAGGGCGGGCGGTTCTGTAATTTGATAATCAAAGGTTTGTGCACAAGTCCCATCTGCAAACGTGAGGGTCAGGGTAAAATTTCCGGGAGTAAGATTGTCAATTTCGGGGGTCGTAGCATTGTTGGACCAAGTGTATCCAAAGCCCGGCGAGCCTCCTGTGATTTCCACCAAAATACTCCCATTGTTGCTGCTAAAACACAATGCATCAGTCACGGACGCATTGACATTAGGGGGTAAAAATTCGTCCACTTGAACACTCTCTACCAAACTGCAGCCATTGGCATCGCTCAGGGTAAGTTGGTAATTCCCTGCGGCCAAATTGCTCAAATTAGGACTGGTTTCGTTCGTTGACCATAGCAAACTGTAGGGCGGCGTTCCCTGGCTTGCACCCAAAAAACTGGCTGCTCCATTGGCTTCACCGGGGCAGGCGTGTGAAGCGGATAGTCCCGCGCTTAAAAGGGCCGTGGGTTCTGTCACTTGCACGACGATTATTTCTGTACAAGTGGTAGCATCGGTGACGGTTACTTGATAGGCTCCTGCACCGAGGTTTGTCAGATCCTCGGTAATGGCATTGTTTGACCACAAAAATGAGAGGGGCAGTGTGCCATTTTGCACGGTCAAATCAATGTTCGCGTCCAAACTGCCGTTGCACAGTGCCGGAACGGGAAATGCCGATAGGATGATCGGCAAGGGCTCTGTAACTTGGAAATCAAAAGTTTGTGCGCAACTTCCGTCCGCATAGGTCAAGGTCAACATATAATTTCCCGGCTGCAAATCCTGGATTTGATTCGTGGTGGCATTCGTTGACCACAAATATCCAAACCCCGGAGAACCACTCACAACATTCACTTCCAAACTGCCGTCGTTTACCCCAAAACACGAAACATCAACCTCCTTAGCAACAATGTTGGGGGCTACATATTCGGGAACTTGTATGTTCTCCACGATTGTGCAACCATTGGCATCGGTTACAGTGAGTTGATATCCACCGGAAGGCAAATTGCTCAGGTTTGGAGTCGTTTCGTTGTTCGACCAAAGCAGGGTATATGGCGGTGTGGCTTGCCCTGCACCCAGAAACACAGCTTGCCCGGTTGCCAAGCCCGGACAACTGGGCAGGGCGCTCAGGCCATTTGAAATAAGTGGGGCTGGTTGTGAAATAGAAACTTGAACGGTATCGGCACACTGATCTGCGTCCGTGACGGTCACCGAATAATTACCCGCAAAGGCATTAGGCAAATTTGGGGTAATGCTCCCGTCTGACCAAAGGATATTAAAAGGTGGGTTTCCAACCAGAAAGCTCAGATCCAAAGCACCGCTTTCCCCAAAACACAAAATTGGAGCAGCAACGAATGGCGATACTTGCAGGTTTCCACCTGCTTCTACCCAAGTAGAATCAATGGACGTACAGCCTTTTGAATTGGTTATCGTCACCGTATACATGCCGTCCGAAAGGCCGGTTACACTTGCGGAATTGTCGCCAGAAGACCAGGTATAAAGAAATGGTTGGTAGGCGTTTTGAGCCGTTGCCGTTACGGAAGCAGGTTTCCCAAAACAATCGCCATTGACTGTATCCAATTGAATATCAGGGTATCCGAACACTTCTACCCATACAGAATCAATACGTTTCTGAGCACACAAATCGGTGGCTTCTACCCAATACAGGCCCGCTTGCTGCGCAAAAAGAAAGCTATTGGTGCTGCCATCTTGCCATATATAGCTTGCAAATTGCGGCCCGGCATTGAGCAGAACCAGCGTGTCCTGACAAGCCCCAAAGTCGGGGCCAAGGTCAAAAATTGGTGGATCTGCAGGGATTTCAAATTGGAAAAGATTGTTCAAAAAATCACACTCCAGTTCGTTGGTCACAGGGAAATCTATGCCCAATTGGAACGGGCTAGGAGTCGTGGCATCGTCATTTATTACCCCGAAGACGGTGCCTGGAATTTTTGGCAGGGTAAAACTGAATGTCCTGCAGGAGTCTATTTTGACCGGGGCATTTGTCCATTGCACGGTTCCGAGCGAGATCGCCGTGGTCATAGTCGGGTCGGATTGATAAAATGTAATTGGCATTCCCGCAGGTACTATTTTATCCCCCGCATTGCAGATGTTCAATTGAATGGTCACACTGTCAGCATGGCAAATGACTTGGCTTACCGAAGCCGATGCATCCGACAAGGGGACGTACGGATCGAAGTTTTCATTGAGCAAAGGCCGCTGCGACAAGTAAAGGTTCAGCGGGCGTTTCCCTGAACCCGGCGCTGGCAGTTCGAGGTGATGTGTATCCTGCACAGCGGGAATACTAAGATCATCATTTACATTGACAATGAAATAGTTGAATTGATTCCAGACGTTGCGGCAAGGTACCCAAGGGCCTGAATCAGATTCGTACACCCGCAAGCGCCCTTTTAAGTTAAAGTCATTTTCGTTCAAGCGACCTGTCACCGTAATTTCCGTCTCGCCGTCATTGTCCACATCTGCTACCACGGGATACTCATCCGAAGTGATTGAATGGCAAGGAGTTTTGAACCAGTTCCGTTCAGCGTCCACACCCGTTGGGAACGGGGTCCCACCGCCGTACAGGATCCTCAGATCACTTTCATCTCTGTACACGATTTCGGAAATACCGTCTGCATTAAAATCGTACACTGTAGAGCCGGTCCAACCGGAGAAATCAGACGTTGGGAGATTCCACCAATAGGGCGCAGCAGGCGTGACCTGCGCTGCGTGCAAATTGAAACAGGTGAGGTTGAACGAGCTGCAAACCAGTATTTCTGGAAAGTCAACTACATACCCATGTTTTGTGTCGTCGTACACATTGGCAATGCAAGCCAAACTCCCGCTATTGATCGGATTGGTGGGATAAGGGAAAAACCGGATAAGACCATTTTTATTCCAAACATACACGCCATACTGATTGGCCTGCCTCAAGGCTGAGACTACTATATCCAGCGTGCCATCCAAATCCATGTCCGCCACAGCAGTATAACCGTCCCTATAATTAGCTGTTGCAGGAACATTCATGTTGTTGAGATTGCGCTGCACCGTAATTTCGTACCCGTCGCCGTCTCCCGGATCAGTGTCAATAGAATAGATCACCGGTCCCGCCACCAATTCTAAACCTGCGCAATCCGGGTCGCCATTACAATCGGCTACCGTGAGTATGTCTACCACTGTCGGGTTGCAACTTCCTTGTTCATAGTCAGCATATTGCGCCCGACCTCGGTTCACTGGTCCGTTGATGATTCTTGTCAGTGTGGGGGCTGCCGGATTGGATAAATCAAATTTATAAATATCGCTGCCTGCGTAGACTTCCGGGGTCCCATCGGCATCAAAATCGGCCAACAAGGGACGCTGATCTATGAAATCAAACAGATCTGCTGAAGTGATCCATAGACTCATAGGAGCTATTGGGTTTTCGGTATAGTTGGTAAAAACCCGAACACGCCGGTCGGCACAAATGACCAGCATTTCCGGGTTACCGTCTCCGTCCACATCGCCTACGGTAAGATTGCTGGATGGGTAATAGTCAAAATTGCCAGGAACGGTAAGTATTAACGGGTTGTCAGCATTGGACCCATCGCCGCGAAAAAACAGCACTTTATTGTTTAAGGCATTGAATGTTGAACCTTCTACGACCATGATTTCCGGAATGCTGTCTTCCTGTGGATTCATATTTGCCACCATAGGCGTGGCTGTCACCGATGCTCCATCTTGGCCAGACAACCAGTCAAGCCTAGCTTTAAATTGCGCTGGGACAAAAGGGGTGGAGCAATCTTGAGCAATTGCCTGAATTTTAATCATCAAAACCAACAAAACCGATAAAGAGAGTAGTCTTGGCACCATAACCATTGAGCATTTGGAAATGTGAAGCATCCCAGATTTTGCATGAAAAGGAATATCGTATATCCTTCTGGAAGCGCGTTTAACAGACTTACTAGTATTGGAGTGCCCAAAGATAAAGTTATCGGGCATGAAAATCTCAAAATTTTCGGATGTGGATCAAAGAGGCTGAGAGAGCTCCTCTTCAAAAAATAATCCTTCCGTACATTCGCCCCTTGAATCCAGTGTGCTTAGTGTTACAAAAAAGGGCAACAATATGTCAAAAAAGAAATTCGCCAAACCAGTGCCACAAACTCGGAACCAGCCAATAGTCAAACGGTCTGCGTCCAAAGTCCAACGTCCAGCGTCCAACATCAAAGGAGCCCTCTGGATCGGACTTGCCGCTTCCATTTTGGGTTTTCTATTGTATGCCAATACATTAGGCCACCAATATACCCTGGATGATTTTTCCATTATCAAGTCCAACTGGATCACAAAAGGTGGCCTGAAAAACATCGGTCTCATCTTTTCCACCGAGTACCGTTTTGGTTCCTGGAACAGCGTGGGTTCGCTCTACCGCCCCATTCCGCTTACCATGTTTGCCTTCGAATGGCAACTGTCGCCCGACAATCCGATGCTCGGACACGTGCTCAATGCGCTGTTTTACGCGCTCACGGGTTGGGTACTATGGACTACCTGGCGGCGTGTTCTGGTGGATCACCCCCCCGTATTGGCAGCGATTGCTGTGTTGGTGTTCATGGCGCACCCGGTACACACAGAAGTGGTAGCCAACATCAAGAGCCGCGACGAAATCCTGGCCTTGCTTTTCGGCACGCTTACGTTACGAGCCATTTGGGAATACATTGAAAAAGAAGACATTAAGTGGCTTTTACTAGCGGCATTGACTTACACCATAGCGATGTTCTCCAAAGAAAGCGCTATCACACTTATGGCCGTTTTCCCATTGGCAATGTGGTTTTTTTCTCCAAGTCCTGTTGGCAAAATTGCCAGGGTCACGGGAGTTTTGCTGGTGCCGGCGGTCATTTTCCTGCTTATTCGAAAGAGCATTCTCGATGCGCAACCCTATGAGGAAAGCTATTCCATCCTCGACAATTTTATGGCGGAAACCAAGAATCAAGGGGAGCGACTGGCTTCGGCTTTTATGATGTGCGGCCGTTATTTGTGGGTGCTCATATTCCCGCACCCGCTTGTGAGCGACATGGGTTATCCACAAACGAAAGTGGTAACTTTCGCCGATTGGCGGGCCTTGGCAGGGTTTTTCATCTATGTTGGCATGGGCATCTGGGCAGTAATGAATTTGTCTAAAAAACACATACTTTCCTTCGCCATCTTATTTTACCTCGCCACGTTTTCTGTTTTTAGCAACGTTTTGATGCAAATCGGTACGTCTTACGGCGAGCGTTTGCTGTATATCCCTTCGTTTGGTTTTGCCCTCGCAGTGGGTTGGCTATTTTGTAAAATATTCAAAATCAACGATTTGACTGAAATTTGGAATCCCAACGGGAAAGGCACGGCCTTGTGGATGGCCGTGGGCATTCTGCTTGGTATTTACGCGCTTAAAACGATGTTTCGCAACGGCGCCTGGTACGACAGTGCTGCTCTCTACGCCGCAGATTTGGTCAATTCGCCCGATTGTGCCAAACTAAATTACCACAATGCGCTTGAACAAGTGCGCATTGGCATGGACGAAAAAGAAAGCAGGGTAAAAGACGTGGAACAAGTGAAAAAAGGGATCGCAGGCTACGATAAGTGCATCAATCTTTACCCGCAATATCACGATGCTTATGGCAGCCGTGGTCTGGCTTATTTCCGTTTGGGCGAGGTGCTGAAAAATCCCGAAGAACAACGTGCTGCCTGGGACAAAGCATTGGCAGATTATCAGGAATCGCTCAAATACCGCTACAACAATTCCGAGGTACTCTCAAACATGGGCAAAATTTATTTCACCCGCGGCCAGCCCGAAAAAGCAGAGGAGGTGTACCGAAAATCGGTCGAATTTGACCCGCGTTTTGTGGATGGCCGACGCAATCTGGGCGCCGTGCTCGCCATGCAAAAGAAATTTCCGCAAGCCATCGAGCAATGGAAAGAAGCCCTGAAATACGCTGACAATACGAAATCAGGAACGCTCTACTTCTACATTGGCTCAGCTTACAAAGACATGGGACAACCCGAGAAATCGGGAGAGTGGTTTGAAAAGGCGTACGCGGTGGATCCTTCTCTGCGGAAGTAATTTTAACGTCGGAAGGGTTAGAAACCCTTCCGACGTTCTAACGTTCAAATCATTTTTCTTTCAGCTCTTTTGCTTTTTCGAGAAGCCAGCGCCATTCAGCGGACTGTTTTTTTTCCTGGATACGGGAGACAAGTAGTTCGGAGCGTTTGGGGTCGCCTGGGATGGAGTTGGTTAGTTGGTGGAGGAGGTTGGCGAAGTCCACGTGTGATTGTCGTTGGGCATCTGAGAGCAATTTTGGCGAAGTTCGGCTCAAAAACACTTTGAAAGCATCCAGTTTAAAGGAGAGCAATTCAGACTTTAACTCGTAGTAGGCCTTGATTTCCAGACGTTTGCCTGTAAGGAGGTAATCAACAAAGGGAAACGTAGGTGGAATGTTATCCAAGCAATCTGAAAAATGACCAATGCCGAAAAAGTAGTTTGCTAAATTCAGTCGATAGATGTCTTGGCTTTCATTTTCGCCTAGTATTTCGAGTTTATACTTTTCGATAAAGTCAAAGGCCCAATCAAATTCCTTCACTCTTACCGCATTGCTTGAAACCGCCCAATATCTGCTGGGAAGGAGTTTCCCTTCGTTATGTAAATAACCCCTCGTTAAGTTGTCCTTGTAAAGTTCGTGAAGGGTAAATTCGATTTCTAACTTTTCAATATCCGCAGACAACACTAGAATACAGAGATTTCGCAAATAAGTGTAGAACTCTTGAAGACTTTCACGATCTAGGTATTGCTCCTGCTGTCGCAACAGGTCAAACAAAAAACGTATGTCCGAGGACTCAGGACACTCCTTTTTCAACAGATCAAATATCGCATGATTAATTCTGAGCGCAGGAGATTGCTCTAAATACATCTCTGAAGGCGCATTTTCTTCAAGAATTGGTTTCAAAGTTTCGGGAATATCAAGTTTTGCGACTTTCCTTTGTAACAGGAAGCGATTGAGCAAAGCCAATCGATTGAGTTGACCGTGAAGTTGTAGGGCGTAAAGAACATTGGGGATATTCAGGTCTCCCCTTTTTTGGTTATGAAGGGATTCTTCATCGTGTATGGCATTTTCCAATTGAAACTGTTGATAGATATTATTGGCATTTTTCTGTTGACTATCTTCTTGCTTCTTTTTCAACCGTTTCAACAAATGCTGATACCTAACGCTTAAACCCCGTTTACGTACAATCTGAGAATAATCAAAACCCTGCTGAAACTCATTGTCATCTCGCAAATAATAAAGCAACAACAAGCCGGTACGGACAACTTTGTGGGCTTCCACCATTACCTTTTCCAATTTGCCATCTATGAATTCTTGTCCAGGAAAAAGCGACGCAAATACTTTTTGTTTCGCCAAGTCTTGTGAGGAGTCATGGCCATTATGGTTCAGACAAATATCTAGCAGCGGCAGTACGAATGCTTTCATCTTGCCTGAATTTATGAAAGGAATGGCCGCAAATTGCCGAATGTTTTCTTTTTCCTCTGGGTTTAGAGTGCTTATCAATTCGATGAGTTGGCTTTGCTCCATATTTGCAGGGAATACCTAACCAAAAGTGTAATATTTTTTTCAGGCCGAAGGAAAGAACTTTGCTCCTATTATATTTGGTTCAATTTTTCAAATTCATTGATTATGGCAAAAAATCTTCTTTCTGCGCTTCTTTTATGCGCCTTGTTTCTCACCCCTAGCTCAATTTTAGCTACAAGAGACTCAAGACCACTTGAAAAAATAACGCTCAATGCCGACGAATGCACCGCCCCTCCGCCCGATAATTTTCGCGCAACGAGCATCGGTGGCAGTTTCATTTCGCTTGCTTGGCAGCCTGCATGGGCAGGTGCTACCCACCTATTGGTTGTTTCTGAAAAAGACATCTCTGGCGAATGGACAATACTATATTCCTATCCAAATGTCGAAGGCTCCTCTTTCACGGTTACGGGCCTTGAAAGTGGCAAGCAATTTAGGTTTCGAATTGCTACAAAATGTCCTTTGGGAGATCCGAGCGAGTTGACAGCCTTCTTTGATGACCATACTGCAATTGTTGAGTTGACTTTGGCTGGGCGAAAACCCAAAGACCCGACCCCAATTAATGGTATCGGCATCGAGTATCAAAGCTATCATTGGGTAGGTTTTGAGGTATTTGGAGAGGATGCTTCAAATATTTTTGAGGTAAAAGTTAATGAAGGGTCTTCAGACCCAATTGCGTACATAAAGAGGGTTGTTACTGCCAATCCAATAGTTGCAGCTGATAATAATGGAGCTTTCCCAAATGACTTTTTCCCAACAATAAAAGAGGTGAAGGTGCCTTTTAAAATGATTCGACTAACACCTAATTATGAAATTATTGGCCGACTTCAGATTGCTGTAAATACCGATCCTCCAAATCCTCCGACTCTTGACCTATATATTGAAAACCCATCACCGTTTCCGTGGAAAAGCACATATACATTCAGGGCTCTTATAGCCAACTCGACCATACTTGACCCTCCGGGAGGTGGAGGAGGGCAGGGACTTGGGAAAGGCCCCACTAATGAAAGGTTTGAAGTACAAAATCCTTTCAAGGACAATCTTCATGTTTTCGTTTCAAAACAAAGCAGCACAGGAGGAAAGGCAACCATGCGCATGATGAATATAAATGGGCAAGTTGTTTTGGAGCAAAAATTCGATTGCCTTAGTTCCGAAGTTTCAATCCCCGTAGAATGGCTTGCTCCGGGGGTATATATCCTCCAAATCGAAACCGATTTTGAAGCCCAGACATTGAAGCTCATAAAATCGGAATAACTGTTGTCCATCACCTAAACTTAGCATCATGATAAAGAGCATACTTCCCCTCCACTTTTTTTTCTTCCCTCTTTCCCTCCTTGCCCAGCCTACCATTCATTGGCAAAAAGCATTTGGAGGAACCAAATCTGATCAAGGTCGTTCGATTGATCAGACATTTGATGGTGGCTATATCGTCGTCGGTACAACTTCATCAAACGATGGAGATGTATTTGGCAATCACGGGACCGTAGATTTTTGGGTATTGAAATTGGACAGCACAGGTTCAGTACAATGGAAAAAACCTTACGGAGGCGGCACAGACGAACAACCTTATGCCATCCAACAGACGACAGACAAGGGATATATAGCAGTGGGGTACACACTCTCCAATACCTGGGATGTTTCTGGCAATCACGGCTATTATGACGGCTGGGTACTGAAATTGGACAGTTTGGGAGCTATTCAATGGCAAAGGTGCCTTGGCGGCAGCGACTGGGACGAGGCCAATGACGTACAACAAACTTTGGACGGTGGCTATATTGTGGCCGGACAGTCGCGTTCCACAGACGGAGATGTGACGGTCAACCATGGCGATTTGGATTATTGGCTTGTAAAATTGGACAGTTTGGGCAACCTTGAATGGCAAAAGTCCCATGGGGGAAGCCACGAAGATATTGCATACGCTGTAAGCCAAACTTCCGATGGCGGGTATATCGTTGCCGGGGAGGCTTTTTCAATTGACGGAGACGTGACTGGAAATCATGGAAGTTCAGATTGTTGGGTTGTGAAACTCAACTATGAGGGGAAAATCGAGTGGGAAAAATCCCTAGGTGGAACCAGCATTGACCGTGCCAACGACATCCTTCAAAGCAGAGACGGTGGTTACGTCGCTTTTGGCCAGACATATTCGAACAACGGCGACGTGTCAGGGAATCACGGTGCCAATGACTTTTGGGTTGTGAAATTGGGGATAGACGGGGACATTGAATGGAAGAAAACTTTTGGCGGGAGCAACGAGGACTTTGCACGGTCCATCAGCCAGACCAGTGATGGCGGCTATGTCATGACGGGTATGACACAGTCGAACAATGGGGACGTTCTAGGAAATGACGGGGGGGCTGACGTTTGGGTGCTGAAAATTTCAGAATTGGGAGAACTCCAATGGCAAAAGACTTTGGGAGGCACAATGGCTGAGATGGGGAATTCCATTCAACAGACAACAGATGGGGGATACGTCTTTGCAGGATTTGCCTGGTCAAACAACGGCGACGTATCAGGCATGCACGGCGATGGCGACTTCTGGGTCGTAAAACTTTCCCCAGAATCTTCGCCCACCTCAAGTCCCCAAGCCCTCATCTTGGAACTCTTCCCCAACCCAGCCACAAACTCCATCTCCCTAAAAATCCCAACAGAAGAGCCCATTCTGAGCGTCAGTATCACCGACCTCCTGGGCAGGGAGATTAAAAGCGAAACCATCACAAACGGCGAGAACGCTAACATCTCCGCCTTGACCAATGGCCTGTACCTCCTGAGGGCCACCACAGGTTCGGGCAGGGTATATTCTGGGAAGTTTAGGAAGCAAGAGTAGCGAAAATCAAGATCGAATCAACACCTTTGATTTCAACGTTCATGATAAAGAGCATCCTTTCCCTCCCCTTATATTTCTTTTGTACCATTATACTCGCCCAGCCCAGCATTCAATGGCAAAAAGCATTTGGTGGAACCAAATCTGAAGAAGCTTATTCCATACATCAAACTGAAGATGGAGGTTATATCGTCGCCGGTACAACTTCCTCAAACGATGGTGATGTATTTGGCAATCATGGAACCGTAGATTTCTGGGTGTTGAAATTGGACAGCACAGGTTCAGTACAGTGGAAGAAACCCTACGGAGGCGGCACAGACGAACAAGCTTCTGCCATCCAACAGACGGCAGACAGGGGATATATCGTAGTGGGGTACACACTCTCCAATACCTGGGATGTTTCTGGCAATCACGGCTATTATGACGGCTGGGTACTGAAATTGGACAGTTTGGGGGGTATCCAATGGCAAAGGTGCCTTGGTGGCAGCGACTGGGACGAGGCCTATGACGTACAACAAACTTCCGACGGTGGCTATATTGTGGCAGGACACTCGCGATCTACAGACGGAGATGTGACGGTCAACCATGGCGATTTGGATTATTGGCTTGTAAAATTGGACAGTATGGGCAACCTTGAATGGCAAAGGTCTCATGGGGGAAGCCACGAAGACATTGCTTACGCTGTTAGCCAAACTTCCGATGGCGGGTATATCGTTGCCGGGGAGGCTTTTTCAATTGACGGAGACGTGACTGGCAATCATGGAGGTTCAGATTGTTGGGTTGTGAAACTCAATTATGAGGGAAAAATCGAGTGGGAAAAATCCCTGGGAGGAACCAGCATTGACCGGGGCAACGACATCCTTCAAAGCAGAAACGGCGGTTATGTTGCTTTTGGCCAGACATATTCGAACAACGGCGACGTGACGGGGAATCACGGTGCCAATGACTTTTGGGCCGTGAAATTGGGCATAGACGGGGACATTGAATGGAAGGAAGCCTATGGCGGGAGCAACGAAGACTTTGGGCGATCCATCAGCCAAACCAGTGACGGTGGCTACGTCATGACGGGTATGACACAGTCAAACAATGGGGACGTTCTCGGAAATGACGGGGGGGCAGACGTTTGGGTGCTGAAAATTTCAGAATTGGGAGAACTCCAATGGCAAAAGACCTTTGGCGGCACACAAGCGGAAGGAGCCCATTCCATTCAACAGACAACAGATGGGGGATACGTCTTTGCAGGATTTGCCTGGTCAAACAACGGCGACGTATCAGGCATGCACGGCTATGGCGACTTCTGGGTCGTAAAACTTTCCCCAGAATCCTCGCCCACTTCAAGTCCCCAAGCCCTCATCTTGGAACTCTTCCCCAACCCAGCCATAAACTCTATCTCCCTAAAAATCCCAACAGAAGAGCCCATTCTGAGCGTCAGTATCACCGACCTCCTGGGCAGGGAGATTAAAAGCGAAACCATCACAAACGGCGGGAACGCTAACATCTCCGCCTTGACTAATGGCCTGTACCTCCTGAGGGCCACCACAGGTTCGGGCAGGGTATATTCTGGGAAGTTTAGGAAGCAAGAGTAGCGAAAATCAAGATCGAATCAACACCTTTGATTCCCAACGTCGGAAGGGTTAGAAACCCTTCCGACGTTTATGATCAATCCACCCAATCCGCCACAAAAACATTGGTATCCCGTGTACCGTTGTTAAGTCGGTTGCTGCTCCAGGAGATTTTCTTGCCGTCGGGCGAGAACATCGGGAAGGAGTTGAAGATGCTTTCGGAAGTAATTTGTTCCAGCCCGGAGCCGTCCAGGTTTACCATGTACAGTTGGAAATCATAGCCGCGTGTGGAGTGGTGATTGCTGCTAAAAATGATTTTTTTGCCAGAAGGGTGGAAGAATGGCGCCCAATTGGCTTTGCCCAGATGCGTCACCTGGCGAAGATCGGTGCCGTCAATGTTGCAGGTGAAAATTTCCATGGTGGTAGGCGCCACGAGGTGTTGGGCGAGATATTCGCGGTATTCTTTGATTTCTTCTGCAGTTTTGGGACGACTGGCACGGAACACGATTTTGGAACCATCCGGGCTGAAAAACGCCCCTCCGTCGTATCCAAGATCAAAAGTGATCTGTTTCTGGTTCGTACCGTCGAGATTCATGGTCCAAAGTTCAAGGTCGCCGGAACGGTCGCTGGTAAAGAGGATTTTGTCGCCTTTGGGGCTGAGCACTGCTTCCGCATCGTAGCCGGGCGAGTTGGTCAATTGCTTGGTAATGTTACCTTTAAGGTCGGCGATGTAAATATCATAGGTATCAAAGATGGACCATAGGTATTTGCCGCCAGCACGAAGGTCTGGGGTGTGTGGGCAGGCATCACCGCCTTCGTGTGTGCTGGCATAAAGAATGTGCTTGCCATCGGGCATGAAATAGGAACAGGTGGTGCGGCCTTTCAAAGTGCTGATTGTCTTTGGCTTGTAAGTGCTATCGCCCGCTGCGTCTTTGACTTTCATGCTGAAAATCTGGTCGCATTCGAGGCCCCATTTTTTATTGTTGCTTTGGAATGTGAGCGATTTGCTGTCGGGGCTCCAGTAAGCTTCCGCATTGTCGCCGCCAAAAGTGAGTTGGCGGATGTTTTTGAGGTGTTTTTCGGGCACGGGCACGGGGTGCAACCCCGCGCCAGCCGCGCCAGTGTTGGCAGGATGTTGGGCAAAAAGTGGAAAGAGTAGAATGTTGAAAAGGAACAGTATGGA
The DNA here is from genome assembly GCA_046160625.1 of Saprospiraceae bacterium. Taxonomy (GTDB): domain Bacteria; phylum Bacteroidota; class Bacteroidia; order Chitinophagales; family Saprospiraceae; genus M3007. The sequence goes on along the minus strand of JBJXGZ010000064.1, from coordinate 1,371 downwards.
AATTCGGCGCATAACAGTAACAGAAAATTTTGCCCAAAGGTCGGGAATACGCCAGCAACCGCTGGTCAGGTTTTCGTCAAGAAGTGTAATTTGCAGTTTAAAAATTTGTCCTATGAGGAGTCTAATCGTTGTTATCTTATTCATTTGGAGCCAAAATCTCCCAGCTCAGGACATTCCCTTTATCAAAACAGCCCAATTGGAGTATTGGCTCAATGCCGACACCGACACCGTTTATGTTCTGAATTTTTGGGCAACATGGTGCGGCCCTTGCGTGGCAGAATTGCCCGCTTTTGAAAAATTGAACGAAAAATTTGCAGCACAAAAGGTCAAAGTTGTGCTCATCAGCACCGATTTCAAGCGGAACGTCGAATCGAAGCTCAAGCCTTTTGTGAAACGAAAAAACTTGCGCAGCCAAGTAGTGTTTATGGACGAGCCAAATCCCAACGTGTACGTCAATCTCATCAACCCGGAATGGTCTGGCGCAATCCCTGCCACCCTGATTATTTCAAAACGAAAAGACAAGCGACTTTTTTTTGAAAAACAAATGACTTTCAAAGAATTAGAAGAAATACTTCAATCCGTTTTATAATTTTTTTTGCCACTAATTGCACGAATTTTCACTAATACTGAACATGGATTCGTGAAAATTCGTGCAATTAGTGGCAAAACTTTTCTCAATTTTTCAACAACAAAATTTTAAGCAACATGAAAAAAGCACTCGCATTTTTACCTGTTTTTTTGCTTCTAATCGCTGCCGTGACCATGTCATTCAGTCCCGAAAACACGGGCGGCGGCTATAAAATTGGCGACACGGCCCAGGATTTTAACCTCAAAAACGTAAATGGCAAAAACGTGTCGCTCGCGGGCATCAAAAATGCCAAAGGCTACATAGTCATATTCACCTGCAACCATTGCCCTTATGCAAAAGCTTACGAGCAGCGGATCATTGAACTTCATGAAAAATACGCTCCGCTCGGTTTTTCGGTGGTTGCCATCAACTCCAACGACAAAGATGTGCAGCCCGCCGATAGTTATGACAACATGAAAAAGTTGGCAAAACAGAAAAAATACCCATTCCCGTATCTTTACGACGAAACACAGGAAGTAGCAAAAGCATTTGGAGCTACCCGCACTCCGCATGTGTATGTGCTTGATGAAAACCGTGTCGTGCGTTACATCGGGGCTATTGACGATAATTCGGAAGACCCCAGCATGGCAAAAGAAAAATATGTGGGCGGTGCTGTGGATGCGCTCCTTGCAAAACAAGAAGTGGCCGTGAAAGAAACCAAAGCCATTGGCTGCGGTATCAAATGGAAGAAATCGTAGAAATTTAGAGGTTGGGCCACGGATTTCACGGATAAGACACGGATT
>JBJXGZ010000063.1:0-49563 GCA_046160625.1 Saprospiraceae bacterium | reverse complement strand
CCCCCCCCCCCGCCTCTGCGGTTTGTTTTTGCTCGTTTACTTAAGTGACTATTGATACTATTTCATCGCCCGGTACACCACACTCTGCAAGCGGGGACGGAAATCACCATTCCCAAACTTGTTGTTCTCCATGGTCGGGTAAGTCCGGTTCGATAAAAAGATGAAAATCAACTTTTTATCCGGGTCAGCCCAGGCACAAATGCCCGTGAAGCCCAAATGCCCGAAGGTGTTTTTTCCGGCCAGTATACTCATGTTAGCCGTCTGTTTTTCGTCCAACTCCTTCATGTCGAAGCCAATGCCACGCCGGGTGCTGCTCGCGTAGCGCGTGGTGAACTGGCGCACCGTTTCAGGCTGCAAATACTGCCTCCAGCCATAGGAGCCGCCGTTGAGCAGCATCTGGAAAATCTTGGCCAGGTCGTTGGCATTGGAAAAAAGCCCTGCATGGCCGCTTACGCCTCCGAGCATGGCCGCGCCCATATCGTGGACGTAGCCTTGCAGCCGCTGGTGTCGGAAATAGCCGTCCTCCTCCGTTGGGGCGCAGCGCAGACTCAGTCCTTTATTCCAGGGATTGTATGTAGTAGTGGCCATGCCCAGTGGTTGATAAAATTCGCGGTCTGCAAACACATCCACGGGCGAGCCGCTGAGATTATGTACCGCACGGGCGCAAAGGAAAAGATCGAGGTCGGAGTATTTGTAGTTTTTATTGCCTGTGAGCGGAGAGTTAAAAATTTGTTGCCAAATGGTGTCCGACCAGGCATTTGCCATAAACAAATCCTTCGCGACCGGCACTTCAAAACCGGGTTGTGGGCTATTCATGTAAATCTTGGAAGAAGGTATTTTTTCCGTTGTCAGCGTCTGTTGGTAGAACGGAATCCATGCCTGCAAGCCAGCATGATGCGCCATAATTTCGCGCACCGTCAGGTCCTTTTTGTTGCTTGTTTTTAATTCCGGGACGTAATTGCTCATCGGTGCATCGAGTGCAATCTTTTGATTTTCAAGCAATTTCATCATCGAAATCGTGGTCGCTGCCACTTTTGTTACCGAAGCCAAATCGTAGATGGTTTCGTTTGTTACCGTTTGGGTTTGCTCGTAGGTATGATGTCCGTAGGATTTTTGCCACACGATCTTGTTGTCCTTGGCTACCAGGATTTGGCAGCCCGGTGCTGCGCCGGTGCTCATCATTTCTGCCACGATGCCGTCCATCAACGCAAGTGTATCGCTGCTCATACCGACTGTTTCGGGCAATGCGTATCCAAGTCTTTTTTGCAGGAATATCTTTTTTGTGCCTTGCCCAAAACGCGCCCAGGAAGCCGCCGTGACGGGCATAATGCCATTCAAATCGTGTGCCCCAAAAAGACTCTGTGCTGCCAGTTGCTGCGCCATTGAGTCCTCCGTAAACGCTTGCAGCATCAAGGGCGGAGCATCCATCCAGGCATAGGTGTAGGGATTGCCAAAAACCGTAAGCGCAATGGTGGTTTTTTGGTTCAAGTTCCGCAAAAAATCGATCCCCCTATGCGTCAGGCCGTAAATGGTATCCGGCCCAGGCTCTGGATTTACGGTACGGTTTGGACGCGGGGTTGTGCGAATGCCATACAAACCCACCAGTACAACATCAAATTTGCGAAGTGTGTCCAACAGTTTGATTTCCAGGGAATCGCTCACTTCCTTGGGGGTGTTGAAATGCGCCATTGGGGCGTATTGCCCGCAATAAGTCTGGAAAACAGTACGATTGGTATCCCCGATTGCAAGCGTGGCAAACTTCAGATTTTCCAGATTTGGAAATCCGATGATATTCTTTTCGTCGCGCACCAAAACGAGGGCATTGCTGACGATGCGGTGCTTGAGCGCGAGGGCTTCAGGCGGGTTCAAATCACGACGAAGATTGGTCAATTCCACCTGTTGTGTCTTGGTAAGGCCAAGGCGATACTTGGCACGCAAAATGCGTTTTACACTCGTCCAGAGTTGTTCCCTATCGAGCGAACCATTACCCAATGCAACCTGAATAGCCGCGATGGATGCTTCTACGTCCACAGGCAACAGGCTCATGTCATTGCCTGCCCGAAATGCTTCCACATCCGCGATGCCGTTGGGGAAAAACTTTTTCACGCCTTCCATTTCCATCGCATCGGTGAAAATCAGCCCTTCAAAGCCCATCTCCTTGCGCAGCAGATCAGTTACTGTCGCCCGGCTGAGCGTGGTTGGGCGGTTCTCGCGGGCATCCAGTGCATTCACCTGCAAATGCGCCACCATGATAGAACCAGCACCGTTTTTAGCCAGCATTTTGAAAGGATACAGTTCCAGACTGTCGAGGCGCGCGCGGTTGAAAGGGATGGGCGGAAGATCATAGTGCGAATCCATGTCCGTATCCCCGTGGCCGGGGAAATGTTTGACGCTGGCCAACACACCGCCGTCTTGCAGTCCCGACATGTATTGAAATGCTTTTGCAGCCACGTTGTAGCGGTCTTCGCCGTAACTGCGCTCCCCGATGACGGGATTTCCGGGGTTGTTGTTCACATCGGCCACCGGGGCGAAGTTGACGTGTACGCCCATGCGGCGGCATTCGCGGGCTACCTCGCGGCCCATCTCGTAAAGCAGGCGGTTGTCTTGTATTGCGCCGAGCATCATAGCCCGCGGGAATGAAATGGCATTGCCCCGATAGCGCATCCCTACCCCATTCTCAAAATCCATGGCGATCATGAGCGGCACACGCGGGCTGGCAAGCTGGTAGCGGTTGGTGAGTTCGGCGTGTTTTTCGGGCGTACCCACAAATCTTGGGTTAAAAAAACACAGTCCGCCGGGTTTGTATTTTCGGATCATATCCTCCACCTGCCGTTCGTACACCGTGTCCTTGTCAGAATGGGCGCGGAGCATGAAGAGCTGGCCTAATCGCTCCTCTTCCGAAAGGGCGTTGAACACCGAGTCCACCCATTTTTCTTCCTGTAAATCAATAGATTGAGAAAGGTTTGCAAAGCGCCGGCTGTCGTGGGCGGCGAGGAAGATGAGGGCGCTGGCGAGCGCAGCGAGTTGGTACGGGAATTTGAAGTGTGGGATCAGCATGGGGCAAAGGTCGGGTAGAAAAATCAGTTTTCGAGGAATTCTCGGTAACCGTAGACAACGGCAAAAACTATAAAACTAAACACAAAGAGCCTGAAAAACTGAACGGGGATTTGCTTGTGGCAAATCCCCGTTCAAAAAAAGCCTACTGATTACTTTAGGAACGGTTGAATAACAACTTGTTACTTTCAGGTAGATTACTTTTTGCTCAGACAACTATCTTTTTGTGCGAATAGTGGGGCTCTTTAATCAAAAAGATAGGCCGTATGGGCGGAAAGGAATCAGATGAAAGTAACAAGTTGTTATTCACCCGTTCCTTAACGTGAGTTTTGGATAGTTTTTTCTAAAAAAGACCAATCCAGCCGCATCGCGGCGACATTATAGTAGCAAAGCGTCAAATTTTTTCAGAACGGCGTAGCCGTGACATTTTTATGCCGTAATAATGCCACGGCTACGCCATTCCTATCCTTCACAACGCCCTTGGGGCTACCGTAATGTCACGGCTACGCCGTTTTTGCTTATGGCTATTGGGAATGTTATCCAAAACTCACGATACTTTATCAATTGCCTTTGAGGAAAAACTCCGAAACCATGGCTTGTAAAGGGGAACGTATCATCTGGAATGCTTCCCGCTTTGGAGCAGGAATGTCGTGTTCATCCATGGCAAGAAAGAAAAGCACCGGGACTGGCACGGCGAGTTTCTCGCTCAGGTTCCGAAGAAATTCGAGCGAGGGTTCTTTCTGGTTGTTCTCGACCACAGAAAGATAAGAAATGCTGATTTTGCACAGATTCGCCAAGTCGCCTTGTGAATAGCCTTTGTCGGCGCGAACCTTTTTTATGGCTTGACCTAAGTTCATGATTGTAGAAAAAAAACGGCCTCGGATTGGAAATCTGAAGCCGTATTTAAAGGTGTTACAGTCTCTTTCATGTTAGAAAAGATTAAAAAAACAGGGTAATGTTGGACTTTGAGTTGATAAGAGGTATTTGTCAGGTTTAGGTATTGCATCAGCAAAAAAAGATTGTTTCACTGACTCATATTATCAAGAACAGCCAGCGCCCTGTGTCCAAGTACTGGCAGGCGGGCATTACTTGCCCAAATCCTGAAAAAATCCAGTGTTCCGAACACCCTTGACAGCACTTCCAGAACTTTTACAAACGAAATCGGGTCGAGCGCAATTCCACTCGCCATCCGCTTCTGTAAGTCGGCTCTCAAATCGTGCAGCAAGGCAACCTCAGCGTCCGAAAAAGTACTGCGGTACTTCAAAAGCATGGTGTCAATTCCTTGAACCAGCTCTTTCACGTTTAATGAAACTGTAGCCATAAAAATGTGAATAATTGAAAACAATGAAAACTTTCGAAACCAGCCTTATGCAGGCTTTGAGAGTTTATCATTGCTTTCTCCACAAAAGGCAGAAAGTCATCGCGCAGTCTTTTCGACATTACCCTGTTATATGAGAAATGAATTCTGTTCAAAGAACTTGGACGAAGGCAATGGCAAATAATTCTAATAGCCAAATATTTATTGAAAAATATTTTCTGTCAGAGCAAGTTGCTCTTATTGTTGTCAGTCGTCTTCGTCAAAAACAATTGGTGCGATGGATTGGTTTTGCACATTTGAATATGCAAAAAGCGCTTCAACCTGCACATTCAAATGTGCAAATTGGTAATCCCTTAGGCAAAATGAGATCCTACACCCTTTTCCCGCCCACAAGAAATCCGCCCCCGATCACGCATACAGCCGCGAGGACATAATACAAGGTCGTGTTTTCGGAAGGAGACTGGCCTTGTGCCTTTATTTCTACTTTTCCGAAATCAATGATTGTCTGGTCTTCATCATGACGGTTGAAAGCCATGATGGCCAATGCAACTCCTGCGATGATCAAAATAATGCCAATAATGCGTTTCATAATTAGATTGTGTTTGTGAATATTGCCCCAAGGGCATTGCATGCAAGGTAGTGAAAATCTATTCAATTCACACTTCCATCATTCGGCACAAAAGGACCACTCCCCAAGGGTTGGTCACCTTCTGCCATTTTAGTGACACGGAGGTATTGGTGCGCGCCATTGGGTTGGTAAATGGCCGCCACCCCCAGGCCGTGTTCCCGGAAAAAAACGAGTACCACATTGCAGCCTTCCAGTACCATGGCCCCATGCACCAGCCCTGCGTCGCGGTATTCCATGAATTCTTGTCCGCCAAACTTTGGTTTAGGTTTCTTGAACACCATTTTGCCTATGCTCTCTTTGGCCAGGTCAATGAACGGGTCGTCGGCAAGCGGCACACACGCAGCCTTGAACCGATGATCAGTCTGGTGCATCACGAGCAAATAGGTAATCGCCTGTTCGTAATCGGGCGAGAGGAGCATTTCAAGCAGTTTGGTTAATTTTTCTTGCATGGGTATATGGTTTTCAATTTGTTAGGCCACGGATGACACAGATTGGACACGGATTTGCACAGATTCATGAATGGTTTCCAAAAAAAATCCGTGAAAATCCGTGTCTAATCCGTGCAATCCGTGGCCCCTCCTAACCAGTGACTTCAATTCAATATTTTCCAAAACAACTCCTTCATCAATTCCTCTTCCTCCGTGCCGTCGTTGTCCACACCTTTGGAGCGAAGGTCGTAGTTTTTCAGGTGGCCAATGACTTGGGCACATTGCCCGGCTGAGAAATTTGCCGCCGCCGCTTTGTACTCTTTCAAAAACCAGTCGGAGCGCAATTCAAGGGCTTTCAAGACCTCGCTGTCGGGCTGGCCTTTGAGCGAGTGGAGCATAAAAACCTTGGAAAAATACGCATATAAACTCGAGATGGTGACAATCAGCGGGTTTTTCTTGATGTTGGCGGCGAAATGTTGCTGGATACGGGCCACTTTGGTGTGATCCCGGGTAGCCAGGGCTTTTTGCAGCTCGAACACGTTGTAGTCCTTACTGATGCCGATGTTGTCCTGAACATGGGCGACCGAGATGGCGGTGCCGGCGGGGAGATTGAGCGCGAGTTTGTCGAGCTCGTTGGTGATTTTGGAAAGATCGGTGCCGAGGTATTCAGCCATGAGCATGGCAGCGGCCGGTTCGATGTTCTGTTTTCTGGCCTTGCATGCACTGGTAATCCAGTCGGGGATTTGATTGTCGTAGAGTTTTTTGCTCTCGAAAAAGACTATGTTTTTGCCGCCCAAAGCTTTGCCGAATTTGGTGCGCGCATCTATTTTTTTGTGTTTGTAACTCGCAACGAAAACCGTGCTGGGCATTGGGTTTTCTATATAACTGCTTAGCTCCGCAAGGCTTTTCATTTCCTGGGCTTCCCGCAAAATAACGACCTGTCGCTCGCTCATCATCGGGTAACGACGCAGGTGATCGAGCAGGGCAAGATGGTCTACTTCTTTGCCGTACAGAATGGTCTGGTTGAAGCTGCGCTCGGCTTCCGGCAAAGCCTTGGCCTCCACCGCATCAGCGATTTGATCAATAAAAAACGGCTCCTCACCGTGCAGGAAATAGACCGGGGCAAATCGGCCAGATTGAATGTCGCGGAGGATTTCTTCGGCAGTCATTGTTTTTTTGCAAAAGTAAGGCGAATCAAATTGAGATTGATAGTCTCACTTCAAGTGAGACTATCAATTTGCTTTTAAGAACTTTGCCCCATGCAAACCACCGAACGCAACACCGAAATCATCCGCAATGAAGCCTACCGACTGGGTTTCGAGTTCGTCGGTTTTGCCCGGGCTGAGCGCCTTGAAGAGGAAGCCCGAAACCTGGAAAAATGGCTCTCCCGCAATGCGCACGGGCGCATGGCCTATATGGAAAACCATTTCGACCTTCGTACCGACCCTACCCTGCTTGTACCCGGCGCAAAGACGCTTATCTGCCTGACATTCAACTATTTTACGACAGAAAAGCAGCATGACCCTAATGCGCCCAAAATTGCTACCTATGCCTATGGGGAGGATTACCATCATGTGGTTAAAGACAAATTAAAACTGCTCCTGCAATTCATCCAAACAGAAATCGGCGAAGTAAGCGGACGATGTTTTGTGGATTCTGCCCCGGTTATGGAGCGCGAGTGGGCGAAACGGGCCGGTTTGGGTTGGAACGGTAAAAACACCCTCACCATTAACCCAAAACAGGGCTCTTTTTTCTTTCTGGCCGAGATCATCTGCGACCTGCCTCTGCTTTATGACGACCCCATTCGCGACCATTGTGGTACCTGTCGGCGTTGCATTGAAGCTTGCCCGACGGAGGCAATCAGTCAGGAAGGGTATTTCCTGGATGCTTCGCGCTGCATCTCGTACCTGACCATCGAGTTGCGCGATGAAATCCCTGCCGAATTTAAGGGCAAAATGGACGATTGGATGTTTGGTTGCGACGTGTGTCAGGATGTGTGTCCCTGGAACCGTTTCTCTGAACCCCATTCGGAGCCTGCTTTCGAATCACACCCTGATTTGCTCCAACTTACACGCGGTGATTGGGAGGAATTGACGGAAGAGGTTTTTGGTCGGGTTTTCAAAAAATCGGCGGTAAAAAGGGCGAAATTTGAAGGCTTGAAGCGGAATATTGGGTTTTTGGGAACTGTGGATGACCCAGGCCTGTAAGCATTTTATGCTACAATGGTTTACTTGAAAAGGATGGAGAATAATTGCCCGGCCCAAGTTTGCTGCGGCTTATTTTACCACCTTTGTTTCTTGCTATCCTCAGTTTGCCGCCGATGTATTCAATTACAACAACCGTTTTTCAATCCATGAAAAAAACTCACTCCTTCCTTCTCTTCTTGTGTTTTAGCGCGAAACTTTTCGGACAAGATTCGTACGCTCTTGATTTTGTACCCCGTGGCCTTGGTGGTGGCGGCTATATGTACAGTCCTACTACCGAGGACTTTCCAAACCCCGAGCGAGGCTTCATGCAATTCACCGAAACCAATTCCACCAATTATTCCCCGCTTAATGCAGCTGAACTGGCGCTTTGGCGGACGCTCAACCAGCCCTTCGATGCCGATTATTCTATTTATGTTACGCTGGGCTACCGTGGGTTTTACCTCGAAAGTTTTGTCAACGGTCCCATTTCAAACGCCTACCTCGATGCTATGACGCAAGACTTCGCCGCCGCGAGACAGGCAGGGGTCAAGTTGGTCGTGCGATTTGCATACACACACAACACCACCCCACCTTACGGAGACGCGCCAAAAAACATCGTGCTTCAACACATTGCCCAATTGAAACCAGTTTTGATGGCAAACGCCGATGTGATTGCCGTGCTTAACATGGGTTTCATCGGTGCCTGGGGCGAAGGCTATTACACCGATTGGTTTGGCGATGACTCACAGCCGCCATTCGGCCTGACTACTCAAAACTGGATGGATCGAAGCGAGTTGCTTGATGCCATGCTCGATGCCATGCCGCCCGACCGATCGGTCCAGGTCCGCATTCCGCAGATGAAACAAAAGGCGGTTTACGGCCCGGCAGCTACAACCAATGCAGCGCCGCTGACACTTGCCGAAGCTTGGCAGAATACGCCCAAAGCCCGCATCGGTTTTTTCAACGACTGCCTCATGGCGAGCGAAGACGATTTTGGGACTTACAAAAATTACGATACCGGGGTAAGCGGTCCCGACACGGCCAACCTAAAACCCTACTTTGCGGCAGACAGCCGTTTCGTGCCGGTGGGCGGAGAGACCTGCAATGATTGGAACCCATACTCTGATTGCAATGGCGCGCCAGGCGGCAACGCTCAAAATGAAATGGCGCGGATGCACTTTTCTTACCTCAATGCTGGCTGGAACAATGCGGTGAACAATGACTGGGTGAGCGGCGCTTGCATCGAAGAAATCAAACAGCGATTGGGCTACCGACTCGAACTCCAATCGGGCGAGTACCCTGTCGAAACCCGTCCGGGGCAAAGTGTTTTTGTAAAAATTCTTTTGAAAAACAAAGGTTTTGCCGCGCCATTCAATCCGCGCAAAGCCCGGTTATTGATGCGAAACACCACAACAAATGCCATCTGGCAAGTCGAATTGCCCGACGATGCCCGCAGTTGGCTGCCGGGTAACCAGACCCACACCATCGAGCACTCGTTTTGCCTGCCACCGGATATCCCTTTGGGCAATTACGAACTATTACTGCATCTGGCCGACCCATATTCAGCATTGACCCACCGCCCGGAATATGCCATGCGTCTTGCCAATGAAAATACCTGGGAAGCGGCAACTGGCTACAACAAACTCCTGCACCAAATCGCAGTCAACAACACGGCAGGCAATCCAACTTGCAATGGCGAAACCTGTTTCCAGCCATCCATCCCGAGTGCTCCGAACGCCGATTTTTTGGCTGATGTCCAGAGCGGTTGTACTCCATTGACGGTGACTTTCTCAAACCAAACATCGTCCTGCTGGCACTACCAATGGTCGTTCCCAGGCGGCTCGCCGGCCACTTCTACCGAGCCAAACCCGTCGGTTGTTTACCAAACTTCTGGCACATACGACGTTAACCTGACCGTGACAAGTCCCGGTGGGACAAGCAGCGTCTCGAAAAACGGCTACGTCGCAGTATCATCAGGCCCCACGGTCAGCATCACTACGGTAGGGGGGCCTAACTTTTGTACCGGTGAAGCCGTGGCACTTCACGCCACCACAGGTCTGGCAAACTATCAGTGGCAGCACAACGGTACGCCAATTGGCGGGGCATCCTCTGATAACATATTTGTGTACCAACAAGGGGCTTATTGGGTTTCTGCGGAAGATTCAATGGGCTGCTTGGGTATTTCTCCACAAATTTTGTTGTTTGAAAAGCCAGAGCCTGTGGCATCATTTTCATATTTGGCCAATGGGCTGGATGTCACGTTTACAAACTCATCTACAAATGCCACGTCGTATTCATGGAATTTTAACGACGGCTTGCCAGCGAGTTCGGATGCCAACCCGACACACAGTTTCCCTGTGCCGGGCGAATATTATGTGACCCTTGAGGCCAGCAATGACGACTGTGGCCCGGTCAGCATCACGCTCCTAATCACGGTTGCTTGCATTCCGCCCACGGTTCAAATTTCTCCTATTGGCAATCCCCAAATCTGCGAGGGCGATGCAGTGACGCTGGCCGTGGCGGGGAATTTTGTGACCTACAAATGGTATCGTGATGGCATAGAAATATCGGGGGCGGCTGGGGCCAATTATCTTGCCACCAGTTCGGGCGTGTACCAGGCATTTGTTACGGACGCGCTGGGCTGTGGCAATTTTTCCAACGAAATCGCGATCGAAGTCTTTGCGCTGCCGATGGCCGCGATCACGTCGTCAGCGCCCGACGGCTCGGTTTGCGAAGGCGAGGCAGTTTCGCTTCACGCGTCTGGCGGAGGGCAATATTTCTGGTATACCCCAGACGAACTATTCCTTGTAATGGAGGATTACCAAATTAATGCGGCTGAATTGTTCCACGCAGGCACTTACTTTTTGACGGTGACAGATAACCACGGTTGTACCGCTACGGCCACCTATGAGCTGACGGTTGGCGCTCCTTTTGCCCATATCCAACCACCCGGACCCATTGCCATCTTGTATGGAGAATCCGTTACTTTGGATGCAGGGGCGGAGTTTGTTTCGTGGTTCTGGAACACGGGCAGCAACACACAAACGATTGAGGTCTCGGATTGTGGCATCTATTCGGTGGAAGTAATGGACACGCTTGGCTGCCACGGCGGCAGCGAATCCATCATCGTTTACATCCTGCCTTCGATTACCTTTTTGAACGACACCTTGTTCTCAACACCCGCCGTTTCATACCAATGGTTACGGAACGGAACCCTGATTCCTGGGGCGACATTGCCTTATTATGTGCCGACAGTTACGGGCAATTATTCAATTCGCATTGAATGCCCGCCAGTAGGTTTTTTGATTTCTGCGCACATTCTGGTAACGATTGTCGGCGTGGCAGAAGCCAGTCCGAGGCTATTGAAAATTTACCCGAACCCTATTACGGAACACGATAGCAAATTGAATTTAGAAATGGCTGAGCTTGGCCCACAGCCAGTCACGCTTGTTTTGAACGACTTGGCAGGGCGGGAATTTTTGAGAAAAACGGAGACCCATTTTTCTGGAAAAACATTTTTGGAAACCGCTGGGATACAGTCCGGGGCCTATTTCGTGCAGCTGTGGCAAGAAGGGAAAATGCTGGCTGTGGGGGTTTTTTTAAAAATTTGAAGACAGGACCAAGACAAATTTATTTCACACCATGCCACAACGAACCAACTTTTTGGCTATCAAGAACAATTATCGTTGTGGCGTTGTGTGAAATAAATCTATCCAATTACTTAAAATGAAATAGGAAGCCTGAGGGTATAATTTGACAAAGCGTGAGCAAGAATTAACAACCTTAGTAATTGAAATCAAGACGACAAATTGAATAGACCTGGGTCTGGTTTCTCCGTTTTACATTTGCGATTCTGTGCAAAAGGAAACAATCATGGCGAGAGACCATACTATACGGGTTTTTATTGTTGAAGACGATCCAGTTTATCAGCGGTTTGTCAGGTATGTGGTTGAATTGGACTCCGATTATGAGGTACATGTTTTTGCCAACGGGAAAGATTGCCTGGCGAATCTGCACCTGAAACCCAACATAATTTCGCTGGATTATACCTTGCCCGACATGACCGGCGAGGAAGTTTTGCAACGGATCAAGTCCTTTGACCAGGAAATTGGCGTCATCATTCTTTCCGGGCAACAAGACATTGGCACAGCCGTAAAACTCCTCCGTGAAGGTGCCTTCGACTACCTGGTCAAGGATTCTGAAACCAAGGAACGACTCCAAAACACCCTTTCAAACATCAAAAAACAAATCGGCTTAAAGCGGGAGGTGGATACCCTGAAAGCCGAACTGGTGGAAAAATACGATTTCAGCAAACACCTGATCGGCCACAGCCCGGCCATGCTTGAAGTGTACCACCTGATCGAAAAAGCCGTTAAATCCAACATCAACGTTTCCATTCAGGGCGAATCTGGCACCGGAAAGGAAGTGGTTGCCAAAAGCATACACCACAATTCACCGCGGAGGAATGGCCCTTTTGTTGCGCTCAACATGAGTGCAATACCCCGCGAACTTCTTGAAAGTGAATTGTTTGGACATGAAAAGGGCGCCTTTACAGGGGCTGTCACTCGAAAAAAAGGCCAGTTCGAGCTGTCGAATGGAGGCACCTTGTTTTTGGATGAAATTGCCGAATTGGATATCAGTATCCAGTCCAAGCTGTTACGTGCCATTCAGGAGCGCGAATTTATCCGGGTAGGAGGCGAAAGCCCGATCCCCTTTAATGCACGTTTGATTGTTGCAACGCATAAAAACCTGGCAGAGGAAGTGCAAAACGGAAACTTCAGAGAAGACCTGTATTATCGTTTGCTTGGTTTGAGCATCCATCTTCCCCCCTTACGTGAACGCGGCAATGATATTCTGCTGCTCGCCAAGAATTTTTTGGCCATCAACGCCATACAACGCGGGTCCAAGCCTATGGAGTTGACCAAAGAGGCCGAAAAGAAACTTTTAAGCTATGCCTTTCCGGGAAATGTCCGGGAATTAATAGCCATTATAGAGCTGGCTTCTGTAATGGCCGATGGAACCCTGATTGAAGCCGAAAACCTGCAATTCAGCAAGATTTCCAAAGGCTCGGATTTTTTCAATCACGCCAAAAATATGGAGGAATTCAAGGCCGATATTATTCAGTTTTACCTCAGAAAACACCAGGGCAATGTTCAGGAAGTCGCCAAAAAACTGGACATCGGCAAATCCTCTATCTACCGTTTGCTTAAACAAAAAAAGTGACATGTTGCTACAATCCATTGCTATTCCCTACATTCTTGAGCAAATAAACTTGCAACAACCAGAAGAAGGATCTGTCTTCCTGCTTCTTTTTTCCGAGCAGGACACGCCTGATATTGACCAGCTTGTTGAAGCGCTCAATCAACAAAACATCGCATTTATGGGCGGAATTTTTCCCGGCCTGCTTTACGGGAATGAGCGGGTTGACAAAGGTTGCATTATTAAGAAATTCAACACCTTGCTTCCACCTTTTTGCGTTTCCGGCATCGAACTTGGTCAGCTATCCGGTTTGCCGCCTTTTGGCACACTGAATCTCCCGCGAAATGGCACAGCAATAGTATTATTCGACGGCTTAACCCCTAATCTGTACGCTTTTCTGGAAAAACTGAATGACTTACTGGGGAAACAATGCCAATTCATCGGCGGTGGCGCAGGCTCTATCAGCCTCCGTCAACAAGCTTGTGTGTTTAACAAAGAAGGGTTCTTCAAAGATGCAGCCATCGTTTGTGTGGTTGACAAGCGCGTAAGTATCGGCGTAAAACATGGCTGGGAACAAATGGCCGGTCCGATGGTAGCCACGCAAACCGAAGGCAACACCATTATGCAACTCAATTGGCAAAGAGCCATTGACGTATATAATGATCAGGTGGAAAAAGACACTGGCATACGACTCAACAAAGAAAACTTCGCCAGCATTGCACAGGGCTATCCTTTTGGAATTTTCAGGGAAAAAGCCGACGATATCGTTCGCGATCCACTAGCCATGAAGGACGATGGATCCATCGTTTGTATCGGAGAAGTGCCCCCCAACACCGTCCTGCATATCCTCAAAGGCCGGCCGGAATCCCTGTTAAAAGCAGCAGAAGCCGCCATTCGGGAATGCTCTGAAACGCTTGGCGACAACTCCCACGCTCAAGAAACTTTTGTCGTGGACTGTATCACCAGGACACTGTACCTCAACGATCAGTTTGCAGAAGAAATGAATATCATCAAACATGGAATAGGCCATGCCGCTGGAACACAAAAATCATTTGGCATACTTAGCCTGGGCGAGCTTGCATCCTACGAAATGGGATTGCTCGAATTGTTTAACAAAACGATAGTCATTGGCCGCTTCTACTAATGGTTCATGTCTTCTCCTCTGGCACTTATGACAGATCAGATCAAGATCATTCAGGATATTTCATTGTTGTTTGAACTATCCCTTACAGTGGGTAGCACCCTCGATCCTGAGGCAAACTGCCATGACTTTTTACGCACCATGATCAGCCGGAAAAGCCTGAAATTCGGTTCTATCTGGCTTTATAAAAACGGCAATGGCCCGGAAAGCCATTGCGATCTTTTTTACATCCACCCGCATTTCAGACAGAAAATTGATTCTTTTACCTGTAGTCCATTTTTATTACAAGCACTCGAAACAAAACCTTATTTCAGCATATCCAGCCAACACGAGCATTATGATGATTTTTTGCATGAAAACAAGGTAGAGGAGGGTTCCTATGCCATATTCGGGTTGGGTGAACTGGGTTTTTTGAAGTTGTTTGCGACCAACCGGCCAGCGGGTTTTGATGAAGTTGAAATGGCGCAACTAATGCAGGTGGTCGAGAAACTTAAGGTTTCCCTAATTGCTGGTTTTGGCCGCATTCAGTTAATAAAAGAAACGGAGAATCGCTTGAGTGCCCAAAAAGCCCTGGAAGAAAATGAACAGCATCTTCGACGGATGATAGACTCTTCCATGGATGCAGTCATATCGGCTAATGAAGCAGGTTTGGTCCTTGAATGGAATACACAGGCGGAGATCATGTTTGGCTATTCCCGCAAAGAGGTACTGGGCAAACATATCCGGGATTTATTTATCCCGAAACGGCATTGGGCCCAGTTTCAAGCCGTGTTTGAAACTTTTCTGAACAGCTCTGGGGATAGCTCTATCAACCAGCGTTACGAAGTAAAATGTATCCGTAAATCTGGTGCAGAATTCCCGGCAGAACTAAGCGCTTCGGTTAACAAAATGAACAATAACCTGCTTTTTGTAGGTTTTGTACGCGACATAACCGAACAACGACGGGCAGAACAAGCCATCCGGGAAAGCGAAGAAAAATATCGGGGTGTATTGGAAAACATGGAACTGGGATTGTTGGAGGTGGACTTGGAGGAGCGTATCATCCGGGCGAACAACGCATTTTGTCAAATGATAGGTTTTACTCAGGAGGAATTGGTAGGCCAAAAAACCGTGGATATGCTTTTTTTGCCCGAGGCTTCTAAACAACACATCCTGGGGCGTCTCGAGGAGCGAAAACAGGGGGTTTCCAGCGTTTATGAACTGCAATTCATGAAAAAAGATGGCAGCCTGATTTGGTTGTTGATCAGCGGGGCGCCATTGCGAAATTCCAGCGGACAAATCATCGGCTCAATCGGTATCCATTTCGACCTGACCGAGCGGAAAAACCTGGAAACGGCACTCGAGAAAGCCAAAATGGTTGCAGACCGGGCACGAATGGCCGAACGTCAGTTTCTAGCCAACATGAGTCACGAAATCCGGACACCCATCAATGCCGTTATCGGGATGACTCACCTGCTGGATGAAACAGAGCCCAATCAGGACCAGAAAGAATACCTCAATAGCCTGCGATTTTCAGCCGACAGCCTTTTGGGCATCGTTGACAACATTCTTGATCTCTCCAAAATAGATGCCGGAGAAATTGAATTCGAATATCGCCTCTTTGATCTGGGCTACCTGCTAAAAGCGTTGATACAAACCTTTCAGTTCAAAGTTAAGGAAAAAGACCTTCAGATTACCGAAACCATGGATCCTGCCATTGAAAACCTGGTTGGCGGCGACCCATTCCGGATCAACCAGATATTGACCAATCTCCTGGGCAACGCGGTTAAATTTACCGAAAAAGGCGTCATCAGTCTCCACACAAAATTGCTGGAAAAGACCGATGATCAATATCTCCTGGAGTTCCGGGTACACGATACCGGTATGGGGATTGCGAGCGATAAGATGGACATCATATTTGAGTATTTCAAACAGGCTGATGTAGAGATCAGTCAGAAATTCGGGGGGACCGGTCTGGGGTTGGCCATCGTAAAACAGCTGGTGGAGATGCAGGGCGGGAGCATTCACGTGGAAAGCGAGCTGGGAATTGGTTCTGATTTTGTGGTGCGTTTGGGATTTGGCAATTCAGGTATGGCGGCCAGCGTCGCCAAAGAATTGCCCGAACGGGATCAATATGAGCCTCTGAACCCCATTCAAGGGCTGCATTTCCTGATAGTGGAGGATAATTTGATGAACCAAAAATTGCTTTGTAAAACCATCCAGTTATGGAAAGGCACATTTCAGGTGGCCAATAATGGAATGGAGGCCCTGGAAAAAAGCGCCAAAGAGCGTTTTGATCTCATTTTGATGGATATACACATGCCGGTACTAAACGGTTTTGAAACCACGCTTGCCATCCGAAACGATGAAAAGAACCCAAACCGGGATGTGTCCATCCTCGCTCTTACCGCCGCCGCCTTGTCGGTGGACAAACGAAGGGCATTTGAGGCTGGCATGAATGGTTTTTTAACCAAACCAATAGCCCCTAAAGCACTAAAAGAGCATATCCTGAGCTCCGTACCAAGACGCCCAACGCAAGCGCTTGTCATTTCGGCAGAGGCAGAAAATCCGCTCGACCTGAGTTACCTGATGAATTTAAGCAATGGCGACCAAGTTTTTGTACAGGAAATCATAGACGTTTTCCTGGCCGATACGCCCTTAAGTTTGAGACAACTTGAAATGGATGTTAAAAATCAGGATTGGGAAGGCTGCTATAAAGTGGTGCATAAGTTGAAGCCAAACTTTGCCATGTTTGGCATGAAAAATCTGGAATTACAAGCTTCTACCCTTGAAACAATCTTGAAAAGCAAATCCATTGATCCGGATAAAATTGTCATTGATTTGACCCAACTGAGAGCCCGAACCTTCGAAACATTTCCACTGCTAATAGAATTGAAAAAAGAGCTGGTTGCTTGAGTGGCCTGGATGGGCGATGGCAACACTGTCCCATTTTGGGAATTTGTGTCCCAAAATGAATAATATTGCATTTATTATAAATTTATTTGTTTTTGTTGATCAACACTTTGATTGTATGGCATTATAATTATTGCATTGTACATCGGGGCGCCATCGGGAGCATTGCTTTTTTTATCCTTAATTGTTTATTCCAATAGTCAGAAGCATAAGACACAACCTCTATCGCGTTGTTTAATCCTTCACTCAGCGCTAAAGAGGAAGATGATTTGGCTCCGGAACTGAACGTTATAATCTACTCGAGGTTTTTAACTTCCTACCGTAATCTTTTTTTACCTTTATCAACACGTCTTTTCAGAACAGAGTGCTACTTCTCAAAAGTAGCACTCTTTTTTTGGTGCGCATGGCACCTGTTTCGTTTGGAAGGTTTTGCGCCGGGGACTCTGCCCCAATGCTGGCGCGAGGAACAAGCGCCAAGATTCCGAGTGTTCGACCTTCAGGGCAGGCTCATCCTGAGCTATGAGAGTGTTGGATTGGCGGGAGAGAACACACAGCCATTGCGGCTGGAGGGCATCGCCTCGGGCGTGTACATGGTTGATTTTGAATCGGGAGACATGAGGGTGGGGACAAGGTTGGTGGTTCGGGAGCGGTGACCGTATGACGGATTTTAACGCGTGGTTGGGGAACTGAATTGCGCCAGGCGAGACAGCAAAAAAAAGCGGCATTTGGATGGTTATCCAAATGCCGCTTTTGTAAATCCAAAATCGAAAATCGTTTACTTCTGCACTACCAATTTCCGCGTATTGGCAATCTCGCCATTGCGCACTTGCACGAAGTACACGCCATTGGGAAGACTGCTAATATCAAAAATGAATTGATTCTCCCCTTTCGTGAGCGTTTTCTGCTGTGCGAGGGTGATTTTGCCTGACATGTCAAGGATAGAAACGCTCACCTTGCCATCTGCTTCCAGCGGCACTTCTACCGTTACTTGATCCATAGCAGGGTTGGGGAAGAGACCAAAACCAGCATTTTCAAATACTACTTCGAGGTCAATTTCTTCACCTTGATCCTGATCAGAGCCATCGGTACGCCAAACAGAGGACCTTCTGCTAGCTTTTAAGGTATAGCATTGTGTATTGCTCCATGCACCGTTGTAGCCGTATACATACGCTTTGTAATTGGTAGAAACGGTAGCATTGTTCAAGATAATCAGTTCGTTCGCTGTACCACCATTTTGGGAAATACCCACTTGGGTGGTACCGCGATAAAGCTTTAGATCATAGTCGAAAGGCAATGTGGTGAGTTCGACCTTGATGTGCTTTTCTGAGGTAGTGTTACTAAATTTATAGTAGTCCTTGTCGGTCGTGGTAGCAATTTGCGCAGTAAAGGCCGTATTGATCGGAATGCTGACGGCGGTAGAATTGGTGTTGTTCGGCTCATACTGATCGGAGCAGTTGGAGGCGGTCGTGAACTGGGCTATAGAAGAATAATTGCTCTCCACGCCACTGCAGATCGCTTTCACACGGTAATCGTAGAGCGTGCCTGCGGTTAATCCGCTTAGGCCGTGCGATGTACCCGTTAGGTTTGGAACAACCGTCCAATTCGCATCCGAGTTTTTCTTCCATTCAAGCGTGTAGGTTGAAGCACCGCTCACAGCGCTCCAATTGACTGTTGCGCTGGTTTGCGTAATATTCGTGGCATTAAGGCCTGTCGGAGCGTTACAGCCACCACCGCCGGGATCCTCACATCCAGGCGAACTGGCCAGCAAAGCCCGTGCACCGCCGTTATTGAATAGGGATTGCATCCGCGATTTTTGACCTGTGGTATAGAGGTTCATACATCCGTCGTCTGTGTAATCCATGTAGTTCATGAACATATCGCCATTGGGGCCATTGCTGCAGCTTATTTGTGGGAACGATGGGCAGCCGTAATGCTCGTCGGCCTGATTAGGCGTGTCGCTCACAAGGTCAGAGCCGCTGCAGGAAGAACCGTCGTCGCCCCAAATATGGTAGCAATTGAGCCAGTGGCCAACCTCGTGGGTGGCAGTACGGCCTTTATCGAACGGAGGTGTTGCACCTATAGTGCCAAAATAGGCATAATCGCATACCACGCCATCTGTAGCTGCTGGGCCACCTGGGAACTGCGCGTAGCCGAGCAAGCCGCCCGAAAGGTTGCACACCCAGATGTTGAGATACTTGTCACGGTCCCAGATGTCGAGGCCGCCAGAGGAAAAAAACTTCACATTGTCGTTGGTACTGAAGCCGTTGACGGTCGTGCTACGACGCTGAATCCCGCTGGTAGCGTTCCCGCTGGGGTCTTGTTTAGCGAGGCAGAAATTGATCTCACAGTCCGCAGCCACCCCTTGGAAGGCCCCGGGGGTATTGCCCGCATCACCATTGGTGCGACGAAAGTCATCATTCAGGACATCAAGTTGCGACAGGAGTTTATCATCCGAGAGATTCTGGGCGTTGTTGTAGTACACAACGTGGAACACTACCGGAATGGTTATAACAGCACGGTCGCCGGCGCCACCGGATTGGGCGAATTGGCGGGCGTGCTCTTCAATGCGCTCAATTTCTTGAATCATTGCCGGATTATCCAGCAGCTGTTGTGCGAGCACATCCTGAGCAGCACAAGTTCGTTGTTGAGCAGAAGCGTTGAAAGCAAGCAACAAAAATGCCGCAACTGGGAGAAGGATTTTTTTAAACATGAAATAAAATCAGGTTAAAAATGAACAGTTTGAGTTTGGAAAAATGATGTGGAGCTAAGTCAGGAGGCAATATTAAGGTTCTTTCTGACCTATCAGCGAATTTTCGTGGGGCAAATGTATTTTTTTTAAAATTGTAAAAAGGGAATATTTTTTGTCATTGTTAAGACACTTTACCAACCTTATTCTCCCGTAATTGGCCCCTTAATTTTTTAAAACTACAACTATGTTTCGCCTCTGTCTCATCCTTCTCACCCTATTCACGGCTCTTACATGTCTCAGTGCCCAAACCACGCTATTCGTCCCACGAAACTATCTCAAGCCCTATGAAAAAGGCACGCGAAGCTGGGATGGCAAACCGGGGCCAAACTATTGGCAAAACCGTGCTTCCTACAGCATTATTGCAAGCATCGAGCCAAAAACCCGAAGGCTCACAGGCGAAGAAACCGTCATCTATACCAACAATAGCCCTGACACACTCAAGTCCATTCGTTTCAAACTTCAACATGACCGGTACCGGAAGGGGGTGCAACGTGCATTTGATGTGGCCGCCAGCGATGTCAGCGATGAAGGTACCCATATCGAAAATCTGATGGTCAACGGCAAAAAAGTGAACGCCAAAGACCAAAACCGCTCTGGCACCTTCCTCGATGTCTCGATTAAGGACACACCTTTGCTGCCTAGATCCGCTGCAACCTTTTCCGTGCAATGGTCGTACACCTTGCCCGGAAGCAAAGCGGCACGCGAGTGCGTTTGCGACAGCACCACGTTTTTTGTGCCGTACTGGTATCCACAAATCGCTGTTTACGACGACCTAAATGGCTGGGCGAGTCACCCTTACACGGGCCAGCAGGAATTCTACCACGATTTTGCCGACTATGATGTTACGATCAAAATGCCCGCAGGGTTTCAGGTGTGGGCCACAGGCGAATGGCAAAACGCTAAAGACATATTATCGCCTGACTATTTTTCCCGATGGGAAAAAGCACATACGAGTAAGGAAGTGATCTCAATTTTTTCGGAAAAAGAATTAAAGACCTCGAAGGTTTTTAAAAGCTCCGAGGGCTCTAGTGTCGGTTTCCGCTTCAAAGCCACTGATGTCCCCGATTTTGCCTTTGCGGCCAGCGACCATTACAATTGGGACGCGAATTCTGTGGTAGTAGACGACAAAACGGGTCGCCGGACTTTTGTCAGCGCAGCGTACAACACGGCGTCTTCGGATTACCCACAAGTGGCAAAAATCGCTGCTGATGGAATCCGTTTGATGAGTACCTGGCTTCCGGGCTATCCCTTCCCATATCCTGTAATGACCGTTTTCAATGGCGACGACGGCATGGAATACCCCATGATGTGCAATGATGTAAGCACCGCACCGCGCTCGCCGATGGGACTAACGCTCCACGAGATCAGCCATACTTATTTCCCCTTTATGATGGGCATCAATGAGCAGGATCATGCCTGGATGGACGAAGGCTGGGCCGCTTTTTTTGACTACCTGCTCTCCGATTCACTCTCCAACCACACTGAAGGGGGAGTGCGCGACTACTCCAGCATAGCCGGCACCGAAAACGACGTGCCACCCATGGTGAAATCCCGCAACCTGAGCACCGCGTATCGCAATGCGGCCTACCAGCGACCATCTCAAGCCTATTTTACCTTGCTTGACCTGCTGGGCTACGAGAAATTCCACCATTGCATGACTGAATATATAAACCGCTGGAAGGGCAAACACCCCGCGCCTTTTGATTTTTTCCAGACCTGGAACAATGCCTCCGGACAAAACCTCGACTGGTTCTGGAAACCCTGGTTTTTTGATTGGGGCTACCCGGACCTTGGTATTCAAGGAGTTGTAACTGATGAGGCGGCAAACTGCCAGGTCATTTTGGTGGAACGCAAGGGCAATATTCCCGTACCGATTCACCTGGTGGTGGAATACTCAGACGGCTCAAAGGAGACTTTCCATCAGACGGCTGTGGTGTGGCGCGATGGGAAGCAAAACCTGCGCATCTCGTGCGCAGAAGGTAAAAAGGTGAAATCGGCAGTCTTGGGGGGGACAACTATCCCTGATGTGGACAGGAAGGATAATAAGTGGGGAAAGTAGAAATCTTAAAATTTCAGGCTGCTGTAAAATATTGATTTGCCATGTGCTAATCCTGCATTACCCCGCTTAAACGATGGGCAGTCGGCGATACCCCGAACTCCTTCGGAAACTCCCGGCTGAAAAATTTAGGGTCCATTGAAGTAATGAAAATCAAAAAGCCGCACGAAATAAGAAAGCCATCTTCCGAGCATCCTCGGGAAATGGCTTTTCTGATCTTCCTACCTTGGTAGATTCTTCTTCAATTGCGAGGCATTCTTTTACACCCCACAATTGGTACAAAGATTCAGTAAGAAGGGTAACCTGGAGGTTCGCGTATGTTGCACATTGGTTTGCTATTGTTGCAAAATGAGTTGGCTGTGCACTATATTTAGGTATTTTTGCGCGACAAGTTTTTTCAAGGTGTCAAAACGCGCGCTTTATTATTGTTGGGTTACTGTGTTCAGTTCCTCCTTTGTCGCAGCTTTATTGTCTGCGCAATCACCCAATTTGGAGCGGCTGGGTGCTGCAGAAGGGCTATCGCAAGGGATGATTTATGACCTGCTGCAAGACCGTCAGGGGTTTTTGTGGTTTGCCACCAAAGATGGCCTCAATCGCTATGACGGCTACTCCTTTCAAGTTTTTCAAAACAACCCTTTCGACCATTTTTCCATCTCCGACAACGAGCTGCTATCATTGTTGGAAGACCATCATGGACGGATTTGGGTGGGAACCTTGAACAACGGCTTGAGTGTGCTCGACCCACAAACAGGTAAATTCTACCACCTGAACAAACTTTCCAGCCAGAGCATTCAAAGCCTCGCAGAAACGCCTGATGGTTCTATTTGGGCAGGCACTACTTCGGGCGTGAATCGTGTGCGTATTCCTGCATTGCTGCCATTCGACAACCCAAATTTGGAGGCTTTAGCACAAATAGATACTTTTTTCTGGGAAGAAAAAACGGTTAATTCTACCCCATTGCCCAACCATATCGTGGATTTGGAAGGGGACAAAGACGGCAAACTTTGGGTGAGTAGCATTCTTCAAATTGGTTTTTTTGACACCAATACGGGTATTTTCCAATCGGTTTACAAGAATCCTAAAGCCACACAGCTTGGATTGTTTAGCTCTTTTTTCCAGGAAAGCCCCGATGGCTCGATGTGGGCGGGGCAACCTGGGCGACTGTTGCGCATCCGCGGAACAAGTGCAGAGGTGTTTCAACTTCCAGAACTTTCGGTCTTTCCACTGACCAATATTGCTTTCGATTCCGAAGGGAATATTTTTGTCAGTACACGTAAGCAAATTTTCAAATTGAGTGCCGCCAATACTGCCTCACCAGAAGCAGCGAGATTCGAGATTTTTTATCGTTTTCCAAAAGATGGGATCATAGGCTCGACCAAATTGCTGATAGATCGTGGAGGGTTGCTCTGGATTGGCACCAATGGATATGGCATTCTCAAACACAATCCAGGCAACCATGAGTTCTATCATTATTTGGCTGGGAAAAGTCCTCGGCGGATTGTCATGGATTCCCAGCGAAGGGTATGGGTTTGGCAGGCTGAGGGATTCTTCCGCAGGCTGCTGGAAAAGGAAAACCAACTCGGCGAACCGCTTTTTAGGGACAACAGATATTTACAACATGACTGTATCCAGGCGAGCGACGGGGCAATTTGGCTCTTGTGCGAAGCCAAACAGAACCAGCAAGGAAAGGGTTTTTTGATTCGGCTTAACAGCCAGTCGCTTGCCGAAGAAGCCCGTTTCTCTATTCCTTTCAGGATCCGAATGTACAGCCGCTTATACGAGGACAGGGATCGGAACCTCTGGGTTGTAGGCGAAAGGAGTCAAATAGGAAGTTTTGACCCGGCAAAATCGCAATGGTCTGCTTTTGATTTCAGTGCAATTACTGGATTCCGTGAAGCATCTTTGAGTGTCAATATGGATCCACCGGGACATCTTTGGATCGGAACCCCACATGGCTTAGTGCAGGCAATGCCCGATGCTGAGGGCCTGAAATTTGTGCTGCACAAAAACAATCCCAACGATCAACAAAGCATGAATTGCAATTCTGTGCTGGCCACGCTCGACGACCCCATCCAGCCCGAACGCTTTTTATGGTTAGGCACAAAAGGAGGGGGGCTCAATCGCTTTGACAAACAGTCCGGAACTGTCAAGCATTTTACCACTGCTGAAGGGCTTTCCAATAATGTTGTATATGCTGTTTTACCTGATTCTGACGGTTGTCTATGGCTGAGTACCAATTGCGGTCTCTCTAAATTTGATGCTCAAACGTTTGTTTTTCAAAACTTTTTTAGTGTTGACGGCCTTCAAGACAACGAATTCAACACGCTCGCTTATGCACGTGCTTCAGACGGCCGTCTGTACTTTGGAGGTGTGAACGGGATTACGGCCTTTTATCCTGAAGCGTTAAAAGCGCGGGCTACAAGTCCGCCTGTTCTCATTACCCGTTTGAAAATTAACAACCAGCCCATTCTGGCAGGTAAGGGAATCCTGGAAAAAAGCATCGAACAGGCCCGTAGCATTACCCTGAACTACCTGCAAAACCAGCTGACTTTTGAATTTGCGGCGATGGATTTTGCGGCTCCCAGGATGAGCCAATTTCGATACCGATTGATTGGGGCCGACCAAAATTGGGTGGAATCAACGACCGCAAATACAGCCACTTACGCCCATTTGGCGCCAGGCAATTATATGTTTGAGGTGCTTACCGGCGGGAGCAGAGGTGTTTGGAACGGAGTGCCGGCACGGCTTGAAATTTGCATCCTCCCGCCTTGGTGGCAATCAAGATGGGCTTATGCGCTCTACTTATTAATTTTTACCTTTTGTTCCTGGCTATTCCACCGTTTTCAATTGAAGCGGATTCGTTTGGAAAACAAACTCCATTACGAACAAAAAGAAGCCCTCCGTTTGGCGGAACTGGACAAACTCAAAACCAATTTTTTTAGCAGCATCACCCATGAGTTTCGCACACCGCTCACCCTGTTGCTGGAACCCGTCCGTCAATTGCTGGCTAAGGCCAAAGACAGCTCGCTCCGCTATCGCCTGGAATTGATTGAAAACAATGCTCAAAGGCTACTTCAATTCGTAAATCAACTACTCGACCTTTCAAAACTCGAAGCTGGACAGATGCCACTCGATCTGCGCGCAGGCGACCCCGCCAGTACAGTTCGATCTGTTGCGGAACAATTTCGACCCCTCGCGCTCCAAAAGGAGATTGGTTTAGTACTTGAATTGCCAAATATTGTGGCTCCTGTTTTTTTTGATGAATTAAAGTTGGAACAGGTGTTGTCGAATCTTTTGTCCAACGCATTGAAATTCACCCACAAAGGAGGAACAGTGACCCTGAAACTTGAGCATGAAGAGATACTTGAAAGAGCCAAAACGAACTTTAAAATAACCGTGTCAGATACCGGAATCGGGATTGCTTCAGAAGATTTGCCCTATGTTTTCGACCGTTTTTACCAAACAAAACAAGCGCGCGGCGGCACAGGTATCGGTCTTTCACTTACCAAAGAATTGATCGAGTGTATGGACGGTGCAATAGCGGCGGAAAGTCAGACATTCGGAAAGCCCGGTACTACCTTCATTGTCAACCTGCCTTGTAAACATGCTGATTTGCAACAGGTTAGAACTAAGAAACTATCAAGGTCAACCGCCACTGTTAGCCCTTTTATCCCTTCCAATATTTCCACCGAAGCCTTGGCGAAATCAATATCTCCCTTGCTTCTGATCATAGAAGACGACACCGAGTTGCGGCAGTTTTTGAGATCCTCATTGCCCACAGGCTACCGAATAGCGGAAGCTGCCGATGGTGCTGAGGGGATTCAAATGGCATTGGAACTGGTGCCAGACCTGGTTATCAGTGATTTGGTAATGCCCCAAAAGGATGGTTTCGAGGTTGCGGAGACCTTAAAAAACAATCCTGCGACCTCACATATTCCGCTCATATTGCTGACAGCAAAATCGGCCGTCGAATCCAAAATGGAAGGTTTGCACCGAGGCGCGGATGCCTATCTGACCAAACCTTTCCGAGCCGATGAACTGGGGGCGCATATAGAAAACCTCCTTGTTTCACGGCAACGGCTGCATACGCATTATTTGCAGTCCACCCACAACAAAACGATAGCAGAAAGCGCTGTCGCCGCATTTTCAGCACAGGAAAACGAATTTCTCCAACGCCTGATCCAGGTGGTGGAAGCAAACCTTGACAACGATGCCATGGATGCCGAAGCCTTTGCCCGGGCGGTATTCAGCTCGCGTTCCCAACTACATCGAAAGATAATCGCATTGACGGGCCGACCGCTAACCGAGTTTGTGCGGAATCACCGGCTCGACCGTGCTCGCGATATGCTGGCAAAACGAGAGGGAAGCATTACTGAAATAGCATGGCGCACGGGATTCCAAAATGCGAAGTATTTCTCCACCTGTTTCAAGGAAAGGTTCGGGACGACGCCAAGCGGGTTTGTCTCGGGGGAATAGTAGCAGAGAAGGACACCTGTTATATTTATCTGGCTCCCCCCCACTGTCCGATTCCGAACACCCGCGTTCGCCCGCGAACGCAACAAGCAGCACTTAATCAAATCAAAACTACTGATTTTCAATGCATTGCCAGATTGGCACGGCGTTGTAGTTTATACATCATACATCATAGTTCATACATCCCATGGATCGTCCAATCAAGAAAAAAGTATTCACTCCTCAACGCATTGCCCTGGCTTTGGGCATTGTGGCGTTTTTAATTTTTGCCGTGCGTACCGTGCTCAATGGTAGCCAAAGCAGCCTCAACGTAAACCGCGAAAAAATCACCGTTTCGAAGGTGGAACGAGGCGTATTTGATGAGTTCATCGTCGTCACCGGCGTGGTCCAACCGTTGAAAACCTATCAACTCGATGCTATAGAGGGCGGCTATGTATCGCAAAAACTCCTCGATGGCGGCGCGAGCGTAAAGAAAGGCGACCTGATCTTGAAACTTGAAAACCAGCGACTTACGATGGATTTCGTGAACCGCGAGACGGAGATGTACCGCCTGATCAACGAGTTGGAAAACACGCGCCTTCGGCTTCGTCAGGATAAATTTGCCTTGCGGAGAACACTCTCCGAACTTGATTTCCAAATCCAGCAAGCCAAGGCCGATCACGAGCGCAACGGCAAACTCTACGCCGACAAAGTCATCAGCCAGCAGGAATGGGAGCGTACCAAAAACACCTACGAACGGCTCAGCGGTCAGCGCGAGATCGAGATTGAAAACCAAAAATTTCAGGAAGAAAACAGCATCACGCAGATCAAACAACTCGAAGGAACGCTCGACCGCACAAAACTCAACCTCTCTATGATGAAGGACAATCTGGCGAATCTCGCGGTCAAAGCACCCGTCTCCGGATTGCTTTCGCGCGTGGACGTGGAGATTGGCGCAAGCATTACCGCCGGACAAAACATCGGCCAGATTGACGACCTCAATGGCTTTAAAATGCGCGTGGAAGTAGACGAGCACTATATTTCGCGGATTTTCCCGGGGCTGGAAGGCTCCTTTGAGTTTAGTGGTGCGACGGTCAAACTTGTCGTTTCCAAGGTTTATCCCGAAGTCCGAAACGGCCGCTTTGATGTGGACATGACTTTTGAAAAAATACCAGAGGGCATCCGTCGCGGCCAATCTGTGCCCGTCCGGTTGCAACTTGGCAAACCTGCCGAAGCAACCTTGCTCGCTACGGGTGGTTTTTTTAGTGACACAGGTGGCAACTGGGTATATGTGCTTAGCGAAGGTGGCGCAAAAGCCGTCAAACGCAACATCTCTTTGGGACGAAAAAATCCGCAGTTTTTCGAGGTGCTAAGTGGCCTGGAACCGGGTGAGGAGGTGATTACCAGCTCCTATGAAAATTTCGGAGACAAAGACGTGTTGAATTTGCAATAATCGAATCAATCGTACAATCGAATTAATTAAATCATGATAAAGACGGTCAATCTACAAAAACTTTTCACCACCGATGAGGTGGAAACTACCGCCCTCAATGGCGTAAGCATCGAAATCCAGCCGGGTGAGTTTGTTGCTATGATGGGGCCTTCCGGCTGCGGAAAATCCACACTGCTCAACATCCTCGGCTTGCTCGACAATCCAACAGAAGGGGAGTATCATTTCTTCGGCACAGAAGTGGCCAAAATGAGCGAGCGCAATCGAGCCAATCTGCGCAAAGGCAACATCGGTTTTGTGTTCCAGTCTTTCAACCTCATTGACGAACTGACAGTGTATGAGAACGTGGAACTGCCACTACTCTATCTGAAAACGCCCGCCACTGAACGCAAAAAGAAAGTGGAAGCTCAACTAGAGCGCATGAACATCATGCACCGCCGCAACCACTTTCCGCAGCAATTGTCAGGCGGTCAGCAGCAGCGGGTGGCCATTGCAAGGGCCGTGGTAGCAGAACCCAAAGTCATCCTTGCCGACGAGCCGACCGGTAACCTCGACTCCACCAACGGCCTCGAGGTGATGAATCTGCTCACGCAACTCAACCAAGGCGGCACCACCATCGTGATGGTAACGCACTCGCCCCATGATGCGGGTTTTGCACACCGTGTGATCAATTTATTTGACGGAAAAGTGGTGACGGAGAATTTTCATGTTTGAATAAGGAAACCACTACTAAACACTAAAACTTCAAAAGCAGCCAATCTACCCGACAGCCAATCTGTCTAACCTCCTGTTGTTCAGCCGTTTTTATCCAAACAAGGCTGGCGGGTTGGGGAGGCTGCTTTTATGTTTATTCGAGGATTTGGGGATTTGGTTATTTGAGGTGCCGAAGATTGCTATTCGTTCCACTGCTAAATCAGGGCAGAAATGCCAAGCTTTGGCGCCTCAAATAACCAAATCCCCAAATACCCAAATCAACAACCACTCATGATCGAACTAAAAAATATCGAACGCTATTACCCAACCGGGTCGCAAAAAACCTACGTGTTGCGCTATGTTAATGCACACATTGCTGAAGGCGAATTTGTGAGCATTATGGGCCCCAGCGGCTCGGGTAAAAGCACCCTGCTCCATATCCTCGGGATGCTCGACGAACCTACTAATGGGGAGTTTTGGTTTCTTGGAGAAGCGGTACACAAGTTCAACGAACGCCGCCGCACTGAGATGTACCGCGAGTATATCGGATTTGTTTTCCAGGCCTACCACCTCATTGACGACCTGACGGTTTATGAGAATCTGGAGACGCCGCTGTTGTACAAAAAAGTACCCTCCGCCGAGCGCAAAAGCCGTATCGCCGACCTGCTCGATCGCTTCAATATGGTAGCAAAAAAGGACTTGTTCCCCAACCAACTTTCCGGCGGCCAACAACAACTTGTAGGCGTAGCCAGGGCCTTGATTGGTCGCCCCAAACTGATTTTGGCAGATGAACCAACGGGAAATTTACAAAGCCCACAGGCCAAAGAAATCATGGAAGTGTTTCGGCAACTAAACCGTGAGGATGGCGTGACCATCGTACAAGTGACACATTCTGAGGAAAATGCAAAATACGGAAATCGGATCCTTCACCTGAAAGACGGGCGCGTAGAAAACGAGGAATTGGTGAAGAATTGAGGTGATTTGCCGGGGCAACTCCTACTAAAGCTATAAAACAAAAACACCATGCTAGGTAATTACCTTACCATTGCCCTACGGAATCTATTCAAAAACCGACTGTTTTCGGCGATCAACATCTTTGGTCTTGCCATGAGTATGTCGCTCGGACTCTTCATCCTGCTCTTAATTCGGGATGCCTACCGCTACGATACTTTTCACCCAAACAGTGATCGGGTTTACAGGATCAACACCGAGGCAATCAGCAAAGATGGCAATTCGTACCCGCTCGCTTCTTCGCCGTTCCCGGTAGGGGCGGCTTTGGCGCAGCGCTTCCCGCAGGTGGATGAGACGCTCCGATTGGTGCGAAATCTGAACAGCAAAGCTACCGGCGGCGGGAAAGTCCTCCCAATTTCAGGCCTATTTGCCGAGCCATCATTTTTCCGGATGTTCGGATTTTCGATGCTGGAAGGCAATGCATTAAGCGCGCTGAACGAGCCGTTCACCATCGTTTTGACAGAAAAAAGTGCCAACAAGTTTTTTCCTCGGGAAAGCGCCCTTGGCAAAACATTGGAAATTCGAGGCTATGGTCTGTTCAAAGTCACAGGCGTGTTGGCGACTTTCCCAGGCAAAACGCACCTTGAGTTTGAGGCACTCGCCTCGGCAGCAAGCATTCCTGCGCTTGAAAAATCGGAAGCCTTGATCAAAATGTCTGATGATTGGAATGATTATTTCAGCACATACACCTATATCCGTCTGCGTCCCGGAAGTTCCGTAGCCCAAACCGAAGCCGTGTTAGCCGCCATTTCAAAGGAGGAATTTGCCAATAAAACCCTCAAATACCATGACGCAGGATATCGCTATTACCTCCAGCCGCTCACCAAAATCACACCCGGCCCTGCTTTAAGCAATTCGATGGGGAGAGGTTTGCCAGCCATGATGTTGTGGTTTTTGTCGGCTTTGGGCTTGGTTGTTATGTTTTCGGCTTGTTTCAATTACACCAACCTGACACTTGCACGGGCACTTGTTCGGGCACGCGAAATCGGCATTCGGAAAGCCGTGGGCGCTTCGCGTTGGCAAGTGGCCGGACAACTGCTCGGCGAAGGCGTGGTCACGGCAATGCTCTCACTTGGCATCGCCTGGCTGCTAATGAAGCTCGTCCAACCCGGCTTCAACAGCCTTTCATTTACAGAACTTGTGGATATTTCGGTACAGGAAGACTGGGTTTCAGCACTTCTATTTGTTGGTTTTGCCATAGCCGCCGGATTGGTCGCAGGGGCAATGCCTGCGCTGGCAATGTCAAAAATCAGCCCTAACTCGCTCTTGCGAAAGTTTGAAGGCATTCAGATTTTTCGTCGGGTGGGATTGAGAAAAACGTTGTTGGTTACCCAATTCACCTTTTCCCTGGTATTCATCATCATCGTTACGGTTATTTCCAAACAAATGGGCCATGTGATGAGCATGGACTACGGTTTTAATACTTCGCAGATTTTGAACGTGCCGTTGCAGGGACAATCGCCCGAAAAAATTATCCCTGTCTTTTTGGCTGTGCCGGGTGTGGAGCGGATTTCAGCAACCTCGCACAGCATGGGTACTTTCGAGGATCAGTCAGATGAGGTGCGGGGTTCCTCGGAAGCGGAGTCGGCTACTGTTCGGGAGTATTTTATAGACAGAAATTTTGCTGAGAATATGGGCCTGACATTTGTAGCCGGGGAAAATTTCCCACAAAACGCTGTTGCTGGACGCGAGTCGTTTTTGGTGGTGAATGAAAAGTTTTTGGAAAAATTCAATCTAGGTTCTCCTTCGGAAGCAATCGGAAAGCAAATGCTTATTGGCGATTCGACACGCTTGACCCTGCGAGGCGTGGTCAAAGATTTCTTGTTCAGACCAGCCACCTATGCCATCGAACCTATGATGCTCCGCAACGATCCGCAACGTTGGCAGATACTCAATGTAAAAATCGCTGCGGGCGACCCGACTGCTACGTTGGCTTCCTTACAACGCGCATGGTCGCAGACAGTGCCCGAGCATCCGATGGAATCTGCATTTTATGATCAAACCATCCGGGAAAGCTACTCCAGTTTGAGCGATGTCCTTGCCATCATTTCAGTTTTTGGATTACTGGGCATCGTCATTGCTGCACTTGGGTTGCTTGGTATGGCTACATATACTGTTGAAACCCGCGCCAAAGAGGTCAGTTTGCGAAAAATAATGGGTGCATCACCTTTGGATTTGGTGCTATTGCTGTCGCGCAAATTTCTGATTCTGTTGGCTATAGCAACCATTTTGGCCATTCCTGTTGGCTGGTTTTTAGGAACACAGTTTTTAAATCAGTTCGCTTACCGAATTTCACTAGGGGTTGGAGTGTTGTTGCCCGGGGTTTTCTTACTCTTTGCTGTGGGCGCTTTGACCATTGGTTCGCAGACTTTGCGAGCGGCCCTGGCTAATCCGTTGAAATCGCTTCGAAATGAGTAATTGGAGCAAAGTGAGCATGGAGCATTTGATGGATGCTCAATCTCTTTTGTAAAAGGTTTTAAATAATTAATGCTATGATATTTATAAAAAATGCCACGGCCATTCTGTTTATTATAATTGCTTTTAGCCATTTTATTAAGGCTCAAAATCTTCCAGATCGCTATATGCAATTGGCAGATGATTTTAAGAAAAGTAACCAGCGTGATAGCGCCTTGGTTTATTATGAAAAGGCCTCGGTGGAATTTCAAAAAACAGCCGATTTTGAAAAATTAGCCAATACATATAACCAAATGGGTGTCATCCTGACAAGGCAGGACAAATATGAACCCGCCAAAGAATATCTGGAAAAAGCCCTGCAAATTGGTCATACTTCGCTCGATTCCAATGGATTGACTATTGCTGTGACCTATATAAGTCTGGGTGTGGTCTATGCCGCTGAAGAGAAGTACGATCAGTCCTTAATATTTCACAATAAAGCCCTTGCAATACGCTTACAAAAATTAGGGGAATACCATGCTGATGTAGCAACCAGTTATGGAAATATAGGGAACGTCTATTTTAATAGTAAAAATTACGACAAAGCTATCGAAACGCATTTAAAAGCACTAAACATACGAGCGAAACTATTTGGGGAAAATAGCGTAGAAATCATTGAATCTTATAGGGGCTTAGGCAATGCCTATAGAGAAAAACGAAGCTATAAAACTGCATTGGAATATCTTGATAAAGCCTTGCAAAACAAAATATTACAGCGAGGATTGGGGCATGCCGAACTGACCAGGTTTTATAAGAATATCAGTGATGTCTATTATCTAATGGGCGATAAGTTGCAAGGAGATTTATATAAAGCGAACGCTGAAAATTAATACGAAGAAAAATGCTCAACAATTACCTTAAACTCGCTCTGCGCAACCTGAACCGCCAAAAAGGTTTTACCATGCTCAATGTACTTGGTTTGGCCGTTGGCATTGCCGCTGTGATGCTCATTTTCCGTATCATTTGGTACGAATTAGGTTTCAATAAAAACTTCAAGAATTACGAACGCATCGTACGCGTGGTCACCAGGGAACGCACTAAAGACGGCAGTTCCGGATTTTCAGCTTGTATTCCTATTCCAGCTATGGAAGTCATGCGCAGCACAGTGCCGCAGTTTGAGCAGTTGGTTCGGATCCGCGAGGCCTGGCCGAATATCATCGTTCCAAATCCTGCCGGTGGACCGCCGTTGAAGAAGTTCTCCCCCGATGGCGAGGAACCGGAGGTCAGTTTTTTTGCAGAGCCTTCCTTCTTTCAAATCTTTGACTTGCAATGGCTTGCAGGCGATTCGGGAACAGCCCTGAACGATGTCGGGTCGGTTGTTTTGACCCAAAAAATGGCTGAAAAGTGTTTTGGAAACTGGGAGGACGCAATGGGCAAAGCCCTGTTACTCGACAATCTTGTGCCTGTAACGGTGCGCGGTGTGGTCCGGGATTTTCCACTCAATTGTGATTTTCCTATTAACGTGCTGATTTCTTACGCTACACTAAAACCCAATGGGCATCTCTATTTCTACGATGAAGATTGGGGCTCTTGTAGTAGCAATAACCAGGTTTATGCGCTTATGCGCGACCCTGGCCAATTGGATGCCGCCAACGCTGCCCTTGGTAAGGTGGGGGAAGAGGAGTACAATAAACAAGACTACAGAAGCCGGTACCACGAGCTCCAAACTTTGTCTGATCTGCACTACAATGATGAACTCAACCATTCAGGTAGCCATATCACGCCTAAAAGCCGACTTGGGGTGTTAGGGTCTATTGGATTACTCATCCTCATCATGGCCTGTTTCAATTTCATCAACCTTGCCACAGCGCAGGCTTCGCTTCGGGCAAAAGAAGTGGGGGTGCGTAAAACCCTCGGCGGCGGCCAACGCAATTTGATTGGACAATTCATGAGCGAAACAGCCCTGGTTGTCACTTCTTCTGTGATATTAGGGGGCTTGTTGGCGAATTTTACTGCGCCGTTGCTCAAGCACATTTCGGATGTGCCCGATAATTTGCCGTTCTTTTCCAATCCAATTTTTTGGGGTTTTTTGGGCGTTATTACATTGGCTGTGACCCTATTGGCAGGGCTTTATCCGGCTATGGTATTGGCAGGCTTCAATCCCATTCAGGCCTTGAAAAGCAATGTGCAACAAGGAGCGACAGGCGGTGCATTTTTGCGCAAGTCCTTGGTAATCTTACAGTTTTTCATCGCACAGGCCTTGGTGATCGGTGCCATAATCATCATCCGGCAATTGGATTACGTGCGTTCAAGGGATTTGGGGTTTGACAAAAACCTGGTGTATACTTTTTCGATGAATACCGACAGCGCAACCATTGCGCGTCAAAACACGCTGAAACACCGCTTGCTACAAATCGCTTCGGTGGAATCGGTGAGCCTTTGCAGCGACCAGCCTTCGTCCGGCAATACCTGGAGCACCAACTTCCGCTATGGCACCCATTCAGAAGACGAATCGTTCGACACCTCACTCAAATTCTGCGATGCCGATTGGCAAAAAACCTACGGTTTTCGCCTCCGTGCAGGCCGCTGGCTCGAACCCAGCGACACCATGCGGGAAGCCCTAGTGAACGAAACCATGATCCGCAAACTTAACATTGCCAACCCGGAAGAAGCCGTGGGGCAAAATCTCCGATTAGGAAGTCGACGGGTCATGAAAATAGCCGGTGTAGTAGAAGATTTTCACACGCATTCCTTACATCAGGAACACGAGCCGACATTGATCACCACCCGCAAACAATTTTATTCGAATATTGCTCTAAAAATCCGTCCCGACAACGTGGCAGCCACTACGGCTGCGGTGCAGAAGGTGTACGATGAGATATTGCCCGAACAAGTGTTCAGCGGGGAATTTTTGGACGAAAATATCGCCAATTTTTATATTGCTGAAGCCCGTTTTTCATCCACCTGCAAGGGCTTCGGACTGCTTGCTATCTTTATTTCCTGTCTTGGTTTACTGGGACTTGCGGCCCATGCCGCCCAGCGGCGTACCAAGGAAATTGGCATCCGCAAAGTATTGGGCGCAAGCGTGGCCGGCATTACAGGCTTGTTGGCAAAAGACTTCCTCAAACTGGTCGTTGCTTCATTCGTGATTGCGATACCGGTGGCTTGGTGGGCCATGCAAAAATGGCTGGGCGATTTCGCCTATCGTATTGATATTCAATGGTGGATGTTTGTAGTGGCCGGGGCAACAGCAGTGGCTGTGGCGACCTTGACGGTCGCCATTCAGAGTGTGAAAGCGGCATTGGCAAACCCTGTTGAGTCACTTCGGAGTGAATGATTTTTTAGCTTCACAAAAAACCTTGAGGGTTTTCGGAAGCTATATTTGTCTGGCTTTTAATAAGTTGGCAAATAAGCAGCGGCCCCGTTTTTGCTTTTGAAAAACCTGAGACCACCGTTTCAAATATTTAAAATCATGGCAAAAATTCAGCATCAATTCATCGTTTCCGCCGTTGCCGAAAAAGTTTTTGAGGCATTTTGCACACCCCAGGGACTTGATTCATGGTGGCCGCTCCATTCGGCAGGCAAGCCTGAAAAAGGCAACATCTACACCTTTTATTTCGGGCCGCAATATGATTGGAGGGCATCGGTAATCAGTGTAAAACCAAACCGCGCCCTCACTTGGCAGATGACCCAAGCCATGGAGGACTGGATACCGACCCGTGTGGGATTCCGGCTTCAGGAAAAAAACGGCCAAACCACTGTTTACTTTTTCCATGAAGGCTGGCAAAGTGCAAACGAGCATTTCCGCATCAGCAATTATTGCTGGGGACAGTTGCTGGCAGGCCTCAAAAATTATGTGGAAACTGGTGCGATTGTGCCGTTTGAACAGCGGAATTAAAACGTTTATTCTTCACCACCTAAAATGTAATATGTCCGAATACCGCCTTTTAAAACGAAGTAGCCATCTCTAGATTTTTTCCCTCTTTCAATAAAATCGTCCCTTTCTTTTCCGAGCGAAATATGTCCAAAGAAACGATAGCGTTCTTTTCATCTTCTGTCAGAGAAACATATTTTGATATAAAGTCAAATAGTACGTCTTGCATTATGTTTTCTGTTGTTAGTGTCGTCTGTGACACTTGCCGCGAACGGTTGCTTACCCGCAACCAGTGACTAAGCAAAAATCAAGCATTCACTAACAGCATGTTGGGGATTTACCAGACTGAAAAGTAGCATGGCACTGTTTTACATACAAGCATTTTGACAAATAAAAATTTACCAATGAGCAAATACTCAGTATAAGTTCCTATCTGCGACTACTGTCCCTTTAGTGTTCGCCAGCCCGATGCAGGAGAATCTTTTTTATCAGCGCAATTTGCCCCAAATGATAATGGCTGTGTTCGATGATTCCGTGCAGGTTTCTATAATAGTACCCGTATTTTTCTTCTGAGAACGTTTCCCAAAGCTTCTCCTCGGGCATTTGTTCGATCAATTTGGCAGCGCTTTCAGCGTCCGCCCAGGTTTTATCCAGCATTTGTTGCCAGTCTTCCTGAGATTGGATGGGCGGATGGTCAAAACTATAGATATCCTTGGCATCGAGCGGCCCGCCCTGCAAAACCTTCAAGACCGCGTCTACAAAATAATTGATGTGGTAAACGAGGGCCGCAATGGTGTTAAAACCATACACTTTTGTGGTTGCCTGTTGCCAGCTCACATCCGCCAGATTGTCTTTGAGGTTTGACCAGGTCCAGTTTACGCCAAAATGGATTTCTCTGAGGTGCTTCGCAATTTGTGTTGGTGTGTGCATAGGATCTTTTTTTGTTGCCATAAATGCGAATTAACAACAAAAGGTTTCGGGGTAAAATGTCCTTGAGTTAATCGTGGGGAACACGATTTAGGCACGGATTTAAGATCAAATTTAAGACTTAAATCCGTGTCATTCGTGTTCCCTACGATTAAGTCACTCCGAACGAAGTGACTCCACCGGGTTCGCCAATGCCGCTCGAACGCTCTGAATCGCGACCGTGAAGAGTGCGACTGCAACTGCTGCTAAGGCCGCCGCTGCAAACATCCAGCCTTGCAAATCAATTCGATACGCAAAATCGGCGAGCCATTTTTGCATAAAATAATAGGCGATAGGCGATGCGATGAGTATGGCAATGAACACGAGTTTAAGAAAATCTTTGGCAATCAAGCCTGTAATACCCGCCACGGAAGCGCCGAGCACTTTGCGAACCCCGATTTCCTTGGTGCGACGCAGGATTGTATAAATGCTCAACCCGAACAGACCCAGACAACTGATGAGCAGCGCGATACCCATAGTTCCTTTGGCCAGCGACGAAACCTTGCGGTCTTCGGCATACATCTCGGCCAGAACCTCATCGTAAAATTTGTATTTAAACGGCACTGAAGGGTATAGTTTCTGCCATTCAGATTCCATTTTTCGGAAGCCTCGTTGCCAGATATTTGGGTCAGCGCCTTGCATTTTGATACTAAGCGTGGTTTGACTTTCCCGCTCGCAAATGAGGGCGATCGGCTCTATTTTTTGGTGGGAAGAAAGCAATTGGAAATCGCTGACCACGCCCACAATGGGATAGGTTCTTCCCTGATTTTCCTTCAAAAATTTTCCGATGGCCTCCTTTGGAGAACCTAAGCCAAAGGTTTCAATTGCAGTTTCATTGATAACCACCTCACGGGCAGTATCGGAAGGCATCAGGTTTCTGCCAGCCAGCAGCGGTATTTTATACAAGCCAATGGCAGCTGTGTCAATCACTCGTCTCGTCACTTCATGTTCCGATAAAACCCCTTTTTCGTTGATCGCTTCGTAGAGATTTGTCGAATAGGAATTCGAAAAAATTTGCTCCCCAAGCGAGATTCCCGCAATTTCCGGTAATTTTTTCAGTTCGTCGGCAAGGGTGAAATGACGGTTAGCCATTTCGGGTTTTTGCAGGATTTTATAAGGAATATCCACCAATACAATGGCCTCGCGGTTAAAACCAAGGTCCTGCCGCATCAAAAACTCCATTTGGTGGCCCACTACCAACGCCACTACCAGCAATATTTGTGACACCACGAACTGGAACACGATCAAGCCCTGCCGGAGCCGAACTCCGCCCGAATTGGTTTTTGCCAATGTTCCACGAAGCAAATGAACGGGCTGAAAACGGGTCATCAACCAGCCCGGATAAATCCCGGAAAGCAGGCTGACTACCAATACCAATGCAGCCGAAAAACCAAGGGTCGGGCCCAGGCTGATAAAATCAAGCAGCGATTTGTCTGTGGGGATCAACTCCTGGAATTTGTTCAAAAACCACATGGACAGTAATCCCGCCAGCAACAATGCAGCGATGGTAACAATGGCTGTTTCGCCCAAAAACTGGGCAATAATGCTGCTTTTTTGGCCTCCAAGTGTTTTTCTGACGCCGATTTCACGGCTGCGCTGTGGCAGTTGTGCGGTAGCCAGATTAATGTAGTTGATGATCGCCAGCAAAAGCAAAAATGCTCCAACAGCCATTAAACTGTACAAAACTTTGGGTTCGACTGCACGGATATGGCTTCCAAAATCCTCCTCAAAATGCACTGCATGAAGCGATTGCAACACATGGCGTCGCGTGGTCTTGTTTTTGGCCAAAATCTCCTTGCTGTTCTCGTCCGAAACACGGTTGATCTGTTCAAGTACTCGAGTGGCTTCAGCTTTCGGGTCGAGCAGCAAAAACAGCTGGTTGTTGGAACTCACTCCGCCCCAGCGCCGCTTTTCGGTGCTGATCGGCTTGGAAAAGGAGCGCATTTCCTTCGCCTCGAACACACTTGGGTAATCCAGGTCCGCCACCACGCCAGCGACGGTCGTCTGCATGGTGTCGTTGTAATAAAGGGTTTGACCCAGGATTTGTTCCGGGGAAAGTCCGGGGAAATACCGCGAGGCACGGCTTTTGGTCAATACCACCTGCCCTGGCGCATTGAGCGCTGTGACGGGATTTCCAGCCAACCAATCGTACGTGGTCAGCTGAAAATATCCCCCGTTGGTCTCTACGATTTGGCGTATTTCTTCCTCAAAAACCCGTGGGCTGCTACCACCCCAGCCAGGGACGATGATGTTGCTGAAATACTTGTCAAAAACGGGCACCGACAATTCCACGCCGGGTATTTCGGAAGCGGCCTGTACCAGGGGTAAAGGAATACCGCCGTTGCCGCTTTCCTTCCCATCGGAAGCGTGCCAACTGGCTACACGGTAGGCGCGGTCACGGTTCGGATGCGCGGCATCGTAACTGAATTCAAAGTTAACGATTTGGAAAACCACCCAGGCGGCAGCCAATCCTACTGACAAGCCAACGATATTGAGGAATGTGAAAAGGCGGCTACGCCAAAGGGTTCGCAGGGTGAATCTCAGGTTGTTGTTCATAGCAAGGCAGTTAGCGGATCAGGGCTTATCCTGCCATGCTACTT
Source organism: Saprospiraceae bacterium (assembly GCA_046160625.1). Taxonomy (GTDB): domain Bacteria; phylum Bacteroidota; class Bacteroidia; order Chitinophagales; family Saprospiraceae; genus M3007. Next base: position 10,472 of record JBJXGZ010000063.1, on the reverse strand, counting down.
CATACCCCGTGCCGGAAATATTAGGAGTTGATTTTCAGGGAGTTAGGTGGCGATTGGAAGAGTTGCGGTGTTCGGAATCGGACGGTTTAGTGTTCGGGAGTGGACGGGAGACAAATTCTATTTGTCGTGGCAGTTGCCTCCTCATCTTGAGTTCTCCAGTTTACACCTCTTTGCTTTCGCGTTGAATTCGCGGATACCAGTGTTTGGGCACGTCTGGATCGGTGGGAGCCGGGGGATCTTTCATCTCTATGGAAGGAAACAATTTGGTCGTAAATCCTTCAAAATCCCTTGCCCATTCTTTGTGGTGGTACACACAGACCGGCAAACAAATTGAGCAATAGTTGTGTGCAGCAAAATAAGGGAAACATTTGCCCGTGTCCACTACATACCGGTCATTGCCCAAATGGTCTTTACCAGCTTCTGGCGAACGCTCATCAGGGATTGCTTTGGCAGGACAGTATATCCGGCAGGCCCGACAATTGTCACAAAAAGCAGCGATCCCCGCATCAATTGGATGATCAATTTGGAGCGGCATATCCGTAATGACACTGCCCAACCGAAACAAGGGCCCCATTTTGGGGTGAATAATAGAGCCATGCCTGCCCAATTCTCCAAAACCTGCTTTTAGCGCCAGCGGCACATGCAGCACGTCGCTGTCTCCAATAGGATGTTCCACCGTACAAGCATAACCCAGGCTCCGGATGTAGTCTGCCAATTGAATAACAGTTTCTCCCAGGGAAAAATAAATCCGCAGGCACTCCACGGCAGAATCATGAGAAGGAACCTCCTGAAAATGACGCCATAGCATTTTTTGACCGACAACAATGGCGTATTTTTCATGGATTTCCCGGCCTTTGTAAATATCGGAGGGCTCTATTTCAGCAATGCCCACTTCATCGGCGCCCAATTCAAATGCCTTCTTTTTGACCAAAGAAGCGGCTAAAGCAGCATTGTCAAACACCGTTTGTTCGGGATTCACTGCTCCGGCAAACTTCGGGTATTGATAGGTTCTGATATCCTGAAGGATCATGTTGACTTCAGCAATATCAATCGTTCTGCCCCCTACTGATTTGTACCAGTCGTCCCAACCAAAAGGGGGAGGGGAATTTTCAGCACCTTTCATACGGGGAGTTGTTTATGGCAGGTTTAGGGATGGATTGGCCTGCAAGTTAGGGGTTTCTTGTAGGGACTGGACAGTCGTTTTAATCTGAAACTTGGGAGGGGGTGGAGGTGGAAGGCTATGCATGGCGGAAGAGGCCATTACCTCAATCCGGCATCCGGTTCCAAATGTCTAAGTACATCTTCCAATCGCCAGGTGCCACTTCTTTCCAAACAATGACGTACTTGCCTTTCCAAACCGATTCTTTGCCGTCCTTATCCACAGACTTGCCTTCGTATACGCCCCAATCCCAAGCTTCCGAGCCATTGATTTTTATTTCGGAGGGCGTGATTTTGTGGGACATAATTTTTGCGGAGGCCGCCCAGGCCGCCCGGATATTTGCCCGACCGTACACGACCGGCTGACCAGGTGGGAAGATTTTGGCATCGTCGGTATATGCGGCTGCAACGGCATCCCAATCTCCAGCCATGAGGAGTTGGGAAAACGCGGCAATTGCTTGGCGAATACGGGCCTCCGGGTTATTCGCGGAATCAAGCGTTTCTCGCCAGCTCAACAGCATTTTTTTCCAAAGATGTGGTCGGTCTCCATCCGGGCTGATCCGCCCGTCGGGCATGAGGTAGGCCAATGCTGTGGAGTCTTGCTGCTTGGCCCAAGCTTTGAATTCTTGCAATCGGTCAGGAACAGCATTCCCGGAAAAGGATTTCACGAGGTAGCTCTCGATTTTGCCTTCTTTGTCGAACCACCAAGTGAGTTGCACCGGGGAAGCCGGGCGTTCGATAAGCGTAAAAAAATCGTTGGTTTCCGTAACAACCACTATAACCGCATTGCTGTCTTCCCTGAACTCGCCGTAGGTTTTTTGGCCGTTAAAAAAATCGTCCCAGATTGCCCACGCACTTTTTGGATTCCAAGGTTGGCCTTCTCCTTTTTTTTCTTCGTACCAAACCCTCATCTTCGGGGATAGCATTTTCAGATAAGCGGTTTCGTCTTTTCGCTGACGGGCGGCGATGAAATCCTTTACGGTTTTGATACGGCTGCTCCATCTGTTTTTAACCGGTGCCGGATGGCCCACCTCTTGGTCTGGTTTTGGCCGCGACCAAACGTCCGTCCAGGTTTGCCGCCAGATCTTCCAGGCCCCCGTGTTTTGTTTCCGAAAAATAGTTGTCGCGTAACCGCGCTGTTCCTTGCCCATTTTTTGTTTTCCCTTGAAGTACGACCAATCGAGCCAAGTTTTTTGCGTGGAAAAAGCCATGTCACCTTCTCCAGACAGTTCTATGATGTCGTTGTCGAAGCCGTGGATGAGGGTCAAAGAACTGTCGTTCGGGAACCAAAACTGCCGAATATTGGCTATGCTTTCAATGGGGCACATCCCACTTGGGGCGAGCCGGGCTTTTTCTTCAAAAAGAGAAAGTATGACCGCTGAATCGTTTTTCAGCCATGCATCGGTGTACTGGGCGAGGAGTTGCCGGACAGCCGCCTCGTCGGTTTTGGAAAGGTTCGTGCCTGGGTTTTGCGCGAAAAGAGTTTGTCCGTACCAACAGTGAAAGCAAAAGATAACCAAGAGTGTTTTTGTCGTCATTGTTTGTTGTTTTTGATCCTGTTGTTTTTTCAAGCAATGTCCAAAACATGTGGCAACTGTTGACCAAAATCAAGCCGCCCAAAGTTCCGCTACCCGAAGGAATTGCGCGTTAGTCATGATAAAAACTTACGCATCATTCGCTCCGCAAACTCTCAATCCTGTAGAAAAATCGGGATTTCGTCACTCCGAACGGAGCGACTCAACAGGGTTTGCCAACGCCGCCCGGATGCTTTGAAACGCAACCGTTAAGCTAGCTACTGCAACTGCCCCTGCCCCTGCTACTACAAACATCCACCACTCCATATCAATGCGATAGGCGAAATCAGCCAGCCATTTGTCCATGAAATAATAGGCAATGGGTGAGGCGATAAGAATGGCGACAAGGACCAATTTCAAAAAATCCCTGGCCAGCAAACCCGTGATACCTGATACGCTCGCGCCGAGCACTTTTCGGATGCCGATTTCTTTGGTGCGCTGTATTGCCATAAACGAAGCCAATCCGAATAAACCCAAACAGGCGATAAATACTGCCAACACGGCAAACAGTTCAAACACTCTTGACATCCGCGCCTCGGCAGAATAGAGCTTTTGGAAGTCATCGTCGAGAAATGTATATTCCAACGGCGTAGTGGGCGCGAGTTCCCGCCACGCAGTCTGTACCGCCGCGACCCCTTCGGCCACCTGACCCGGACCTAGCCGCACGGCGATTGTGCCCAAAGGCCAAGGGGATAATTTTAATACGACCGGCTCGACTGCGTGGTGCAGCGACTGAAAGTGAAAATCCTCCATCACGCCCAATACCTTGCCTGACTGGAACCCGCCCATTGTCAGTTCTTTACCCACTGGGTCGGTCCATCCGAGGCGTTTGGCGGCGGCTTCGTTGATGAGGCAGCCCGCGCTGTCAGACGCCGAGCCAGGCTGGAAATCACGCCCGGCGACGAGCCGCAGGCCAAGGGTGCCGACAAAACTGGCATCCACCCAAGCGTAGCTCAGCGAAGTTTCCTGATAATTGGAAGGTTGTTCTGGCAAAAAAATGGTGCTGTCGAAATCCTTGCCCGGCAGGGAGGAGGAGGCAGTCACTTTTTCAACAGCGGATGAGACCAGCAATTTTTGCCCAAACACATCAAAATTGTTGCCCAAAGCGTTCGCCCTTGACACGACGAGTACGCGTTCCTTGTCGAAACCCAGCCGGGTTTTTTGCATAAAATCCAACTGCCCGCGCACGATCAGCATCCCGACAAGCAATGCTGTGGAAATGCTAAATTGTGTCACCACCAAACTGCGCCGCAACCAGTCACGCCGCCCGCCGTCAACAGTTGTGGCCTGACCTTTGAGTACCTTCACCGGCTGAAAAGCCGATATTACGAGCGCCGGAAAAGCCCCTGCCAGTAAAGTCGTCACAACTACCAAACTGGCAACGAGTACCGTCAAAAAAGGAGATTCTAAAAAATTGAACCTGAGCTTTTTGTCTGCAAATTCGTTGAAAGCGGGCAGAGCAAGATTTGCCAATATCAAGGCTGCCCCCACCGCCAGCAGGACGTGCAAAAACGCCTCAGCGAAGAACTGCCCGACCAGAGCAGAACGCTGCGAGCCGAGCACTTTGCGCACCCCTACTTCCCTGGCGCGGGTGGCGGCTCGCGCGGTGGCGAGATTTATGAAATTGATGCATGCCAGCAACAGTATAAAGCAACCCGTGATGCCAAAAATCCAAACGTAGGCCATGCTGCCGTTGGGCGATATTTCGATTTCAAGATTGGAATAAAGATGAATGTCGGTAAGGGCTTGGAAGGGAAAAGAAGTGTAGTTCTGGCCTTTTCTAAAATCGTCATCCACCACGTTTTTTTCTACATAAGCCTGCAATTTTTGCTGAACCAGCCCCGCATCCATGCCGGGTTTTAGCAAAAAATAAGTATAGCAAGTAGCCGAACCCCAATGGTCTTTCCGCCCTGTGAGGAAAGAACGGGTTTTGATTGGCCGCAAAAAATCGAATTGTAAATGCGACTGCTGAGGGAAATCACTCAGCACTGCGCCCACCAGCCAGTTTTGGCCGTCGTTGGTACTGAGCGTTTGTCCGACAACGTTTTGTTCGCCAAAATAGCGCCGCGCAGCCGATTCAGTCAGTATTACTCCATTTGGGTCGGCAATAGCGGCCTTGGGGTCGCCCGCAATCACTTCGACGCTAAATATGTCGAAGAAATCCTCGTCCACCCAAAGCACATTTTGCTCACGAACATACTCGTTGTCAAACTTGAGGGTGAATCCACCGGTGACAATTTGTGTGGCTTTTTCTACCTCGCCAAACTCACGTTCCAGCGCCGGAGCCAATGGAACAGGACAAAGCGGAATTGCCCATTCGTTGTCGCCAAAACGCGCTTTCCAGAAGGCGCGGTGGATACGGTCAGCCTTGGTATGAAAATTGTCGTAGGCAAGTTCGTCGCGCACCCAAAGGAAAAGCAACAAGCAGACAGCCAGACCAATGGACAAGCCGGCGAGGTTGAGCAAGGTGTGCGTTTTATGTTTCGCCAGATGCCGAAAGGCGAGTTTGAAATCGTTTTTGTGCATAGCCGGATACTTTAGTTAGTGAAATGAGGTGACACCTCCTCCGTGAAATGAGGTGACACCTCCTCCTTCGTCGGAGATGTCACCTCATTCCCTCATTCAGGATTTCGTCACTCTGAACGAAGTGACTCAACAGGATTCGCCAATGCGGCCCGAACGCTTTGAATGGCGACTGTGAACGTGGCGACAGCAAGCGCCCCTGCTCCTGCCACAACGAACATCCACCATTGAATATCAATTCGATAGGCAAAATCAGCCAGCCATTTGTTCATAAAGTGATAGGCGATGGGGGATGAAATGATTATTGCGATGAGGACCAATTTCAAAAAATCCCTGGCAAGTAAACCTGTAATTCCTGCCACGCTCGCACCCAACACTTTTCGAACACCGATCTCTTTGGTGCGGCGCTCCATCATAAATGCGGCCAGGCCGAACAAGCCAAGGCAGGCAATACAAATGGCAATAAACGAGGTGTAGTCCAGCAATTGCTTCCAACGCAGATCTTCTGCATAGCGCTCCATCCTGAAATCTTCCAGGAAGTGGTATTCCATGGGCAGGTAGGGAACGTGTTTCTTATAGACCGCTTGTATAGCCGCAAGGGCTTCGTTTTGATGCTTGGCGCTGATCTGAACATGCAGGCAACCGGCTTGGGTTCCGCGATCCAAGGCCCATACCATAGGCTTAATTTTTTCCTTAAACGAGGCATAATGGAAATCTTTCACAATACCGACAATGTGCATTTGCAGGTTGCGTTGCCGGATGGTTGAGGTAAATGGATCCTTGCTTTCTGGTAAATATTGCCGCACAAAAGATTCATTTACAAGGATGTTCGACACGGTATCCAGCATATATTTCGAAGAAAGATAGCGCCCGCTGGCAAGGGGAATTCCCATCAGTTGGAGATGATTTTCATCTATGTGCTCATAATATACCCAATCCGTTTTTGTTCCGTCAATGTCGTACTTCGTGCTGTTCCAATCACCGGATTTGGCTGAGACTTTTTCAACAAAGGGTATTTGCGCCAGTTCGTTTTTGATCTGCGGGGCGATAGGGCCAATCTGTTCCCAAGGCAGCCAAAATCGAAGGATGTTCTCCGTTTTGTAACCCAAATTGGCATTTGCTATGTAATCAAACTGCCGTGATGCGATGCCAGTACCCAGCATCAAAACGCCCGCAGCAACAAACTGCAAAACCAGCAAGACTTTTCCAAAGCTAAGCCGCCGCCCGATGCTGAATTCGCCTTTCAGGCTCTGAATGGGTTGAAAGGCGGACAATACCATGGCAGGGTAAAGTCCAGACAACAAGGTAACAATGATCAGGAGCGCCCCGAAGAGCCCAAGTGTTTGTGGCTGCCACAAGTAATTGATTGCCAGGTGCTTTTCCATCAAGTCACTAAAAGCAGGCAATACGGCATACGTCAATGCAAATGCGGGTATGAATGCCAACAAGGCCATTAAAAGAGATTCGCCCATAAACTGCACCATCAGTTGGGTGCGGGTGCCTCCGGTTGCTTTTCGGATACCAATTTCTTTGGTGCGTTTGAGCGAACGGGCCAAAGAAAGGTTGATAAAATTGATGCAGGCAATCAGCAAAACGATGAACGCGAGCACTGACAAAATCTTTGGATATTGGGCATCCGACCAGTTTTCCAGGCCATTGGTGGCATAATATTCGGGATCCAGGTGCATTTGGAAGAATGGCTGCAACACAAACGAAATGCTCTGGTCAGCCTTTGATGCTCCCTTGTTGCTATCTGATTGCTGGGCCAGGTGACTTGCTTTGACCTGATCTAGTTTTTGAAGCACGGAGGCCAGTTCGGCCTGCGGTGACATCTGGATAAATGTGTTGAGATTGGCATTGTGCCAGTTTTCGTCTCGTGCACGTTGGGCCGGATCTGTTGAAACCAGGTGCTCGATAGACAAAAGCAAATCGAATTGGATCGAAGAATTTGAAGGCGGGTTTTTTACCACTGCCGCAACCACGAATGGCTTAAATTCGCCTCCCTCATCGCCGATGTACATGGTCTGGCCAACAGCATTTTCGCTGCCAAAATACTTTTCGGCTATCCGGTCTGTTATCACCACATTTTCCAGCTTGTTCAAAGCACCTGCAGTGTTGCCCGCAATGGCTGGAAACGAAAACATGGTTAGCAACGCATTGTCGGCGTACATCAGTTTTTCCTCGATGCCGTCGTTCCCTTTTTTAACAATCGTGTTCCAGCCATTTTTAAGACGGCAGAAATCCTGTATTTCGGGCACTTCCGCTTTGAAAATCGGGCCTTGTGGCATCCCGGTATTGCCCATTCGGTTGATTTCGCCAGCGCCTGGGTCTTGCCTGTTTTGCACCAGACGATAAAGCGATGCGCCGTTTTTGTGAAAGCGATCAAATGAATAATCGTCCTGAACATACAGCATGATCAGCATTGCGACCGTGAGCCCCAGGCTTAATCCGCCCAAATTGACCAATGAATAAACCAGGTTTTGGTTTAGCGCCCGCCAAACAACTTTAAAATAATGGAGTAACATGCGTTTGAAATGAGTTTGATTATATCGTTTGAATAATGGTTGAACGTTGATTTAAGTTGGTTGGAGTCGAATAAAGCATTACTCAAATCACCAAGAAAATCACTCGTTGCGCAATGACTTCACCGGATTCGCCAGAGCGGCTCGGACGCTTTGGATGGCGACCGTAAAGCTCGACACTGCCACTGCTGCAGCCCCTGCTACTACAAACATCCACCATTGAATATCAATGCGATACGCAAAATCTGCCAGCCATTTGTCCATGAAATAATAGGCAATTGGCGAGGCGATGAGGATGGCGATGATCACCAATTTCAAAAAATCCGCGGCCAACAAACCCGTGATGCTCATCACACTTGCGCCAAGCACTTTGCGGATACCGATTTCTTTGGTGCGGCGTTGGGCGGCGAAAGTAGCCAACCCAAACAGCCCCAGACAAGCCACGAAAATCGCTAAACTGGCTGCGGCACCGAACAACCCAGCAAGCGTTTCCTCGGCTTGATATTGCCGATTGAAAGTTTCATCCAGAAAAGTCGCCTCGAAAGGCCGACCCGGCGCAAGGCGTTGCCAATCGCTGCGCACTTGTGCCACCACTTCCGAGGCGATGGCACCGGGGGCGAGACGCAGGCTGAGGTACTGAAAACGGCGCGCCCCGCTGTACATCAAAAGTGGGGTAACGGCAGTTTGCAGCGAATTGAAATGAAAATCGCGCACCACGCCCACCACTGTGCCCCAGCCGCCACCGAAGCGTCCACCGAGTGCATCTTCCGGGGTATTCCAACCAAAAAACGGCAATGCTGCTTCGTTGATAATAACAGACTCGCCCAAGCTGTCTGCCACAACACCAAGCGAAAAATTACGTCCGGCAACCAGGGGGACATCGTAAGTCTCCAAAAAATGTTCGTCCACAGCAAGCAGCCGCATATCCGTTTTTTTCATTTCGTCACTTTCCAATTCGATCAGATTGTTTGGCAACGTCTTGCCCGGCAAGCTAGTGCTTACTGTTACCTGCTCGATACCGGAATTGCGTGCTAGCTCTAAGCAAAGGCTACGAAAGTTTTCCCGCAAAAAATTATCGCCTTTCGACGTAACTACGAGCAACTGGTTTTGGTCGAAACCAAGCGGGCGACTTTTCAGAAAATCCAATTGCCGCGATATTATCAATGCAGTCAGCAGCAAAACGATAGAGACAGCAAACTGCCCCACCACCAAAGGGCGACGAAACTGCCCACCTTGCCTTCCAGATTTTTCCTTCTGGCGTCCAATAGCCTCCATCGGGCTAAAACGGCTGAGCGAAATCGCCGGATAAAGCCCCGCAAGAAGCCCTGTCAGCAAGGCTATGATGGCTCCAACGGCAGTTGTAGGCAAATTCCAGAGCACATCCAACGGAAGTGACAAACCTGACATCTGCTGATAAACAGCCCATCCAGCCGTCATCAGCCCCAATGACCCCAAGAACGCAAGTGCCGACATCAGTACTGCTTCAAGGAGCAATTGCTGAGTCAGTTGCGATCGAAATGCTCCAAAAGTTTTGCGGATTCCGACCTCTGCTGCCCGCAATTTTGCCTGAGCAGTGGACAGATTGATGAAGTTGATTACGGCCAAGCCTAGAATAAATAGCCCTACCCAGCCCAGAAGCGTTACGCGGGATGCAGGAACAGTTTTCGACCATTCATAGCGAAAATCGGAATGTAAGTGCAGCTTTGTCAGCGGCTGAAGCAAGTATCTATAGGACTGGCCATTTTCCTTTATTTCATCGCCCACATAACCGTCAGCGATGCGTTCGATTTGGGAAGCAAAACCAGCAGGATCGGCATCTGATCGCAAACGGGTGAAAACAGTAAAAATATTGGTGTGCCAATGCGAAGTGTTTTTCTGGCTGGCAAACTCGCCGATTGATCCTATGTAATCCGCCTTCAGGTAAGTGTTTTCTGGCAAATTTTTCATCAAAGCCGTCACACGGAGATTCTTGCCGTTGACTAAAAGGGTTTTACCTAAAATGCCCTGTGTCGTGCCGAAAAACTTCCGAGCCGCCTTTTCAGAGACAACCAAAGCGTCTGGAGCGTTGAGCGCTGATGTTGGATCGCCTTCAAGCAGCGGATATGGAAAAACCTGAAAAAAAGTGGAGTCGGCCATGCAAACGCCCTTTTCAAAAAACGACTTTTCTGCTCCATTACTTACAAGCGCTTCATTTTCAAGGGGCTGAACCAATCGGACGCTCGTTTCTACTTGTGGGAATTCGCTTATGGCAGCGGGCAGTGGCGCACTTGCAGTAGCAAAAACGATGACTTTACCATCGGTTGTGTTCGTTATTTCGTGGGCAATTCGGTAAACCTGTTCAGATCTCGGAATCCAACGGTCAAAACTCGTTTCATGATTGTAATATAAGGCCAAAAAACCAAAACAGGCAAAACTGAACGACAACCCAAGCAAGTTGAGTGCCGAGACAAAACGGTTTTTCGATAGATTGCGAAATGCGATGGTGAGGTAGTTTTGAATCATAGCGTAGTAGTAAAGAAAGGATCTTACGCTGTTACTTCATACCTCGTGCCGAAAATTTAAGGGCCTGTTCTTCAAGGAGTTAGGTTAATTTGTGACAAGGTGTGTGTACGAAATCGGACGTGGGGGTGTTCGGGAGTGGACGGTGCCTGAAACAGACCGGGTGACTTGAAGTCACTCGGTCTGTTTCAGACAG